>JANLTH010000119.1:0-12159 GCA_031362865.1 Burkholderiales bacterium
GCGACTTAAAAATGCGTCTTTTCCGCCGACTCGTCGTTGCAAATGCTCGTCATAGTGGAACTATGACTGTGCTTTGCGCCTCGATTCGACGAAAAATCCATCATTTTTATAAGTCGCAAACAGCGTGCAACACTACACTAGTGCGAAAGCTTGACTACTTGCGGGGTTCCGACTTCGCGTTGTAGCGCTTGTTCCACTCCGCCAAAATACGCTCGCGGTTGGCAGCGGCCCACTCGAAGTCCATCTTCACCAGGCGTGCTTCGTAGTCTTTGGGCACATTCGGCAGCGGTGGTGCGACCCCAGGCTGTGCGGTAATCGCAAAATTCTTGCCGTAGAGCAGCATTGCATCCTTTGAAGAAGCCCAATCAGCAAGCTTCTTCACGGCAGCGAGCTTCTTCGTACCTTTGTGGATCGCGAACGATTCCAAGTCCCAGCCCAAGCCCTCTTTCGGGAAAATCAGGTCGATTGGCGCGCCCTTGGCCTTGTTGGTGCTGGCCCGATATTCAAACGAAATACCGACCACATATTCCCCTGCAGCCGCCATGTTGCAAGGCTTGGAGCCCGAGTGGGTGTACTGCGCAATATTCTCGTGCAGCGCGTCCATGTACTTCCAGCCGCCGCCCTTACCGTTGTCATCACCAAAGAGCGTGAGCCAAGCGGTGACGTCGAAAAACCCAGTGCCAGAAGATGCCGGATTCGGCATCACCACCTGGCCTTTGTAGGCAGGTTTGGCCAAGTCTTTCCAGGTTTCAGGCGCGGGAATATTGCGCTTTTTCGCTTCCACCGTATTGAAGCAGACTGTGGCACCCCACACGTCCATGCCGAACCAGGCGGGTGGATTTTTCTTGTCGCGGTATTGCGACATGATTGCGTCCAAATTTAGCGGCGCATAAGGCTCGAGCATGCCATTTCGGTTCAGCAGCGCCAAGCTGGAAGCCGCCACGCCCATCACGGCATCAGCCTGCGGGTTGCCTTTTTCGGCTAAGAGCTTGGCGGTAATCACACCGGTCGAATCACGAATCCACTTAATTTCAATATCCGGATTGGTTTTGTTGAAGCCTTCTTGATAGGCTTTCAGCTGATCTGTTTCAAGCGCGGTGTAAACGGTGAGCTGCGTTTTTTGCGCGAATGCACTACCGGAAAGGCAGATAGCGGCAGCGGCAAGGGCCAGTTGGGCGTGCCTCATTGCAAACTTCAAAACCTGTGGTTTCTGCGGTTTCATCACGGGACTCCTTTAATTTGAACAAATCTCGAATTGTGCAAACGGCGAATGAAGCTTTGATGACACACTTCAGTCTAGGAGCGCGTCCGTGTCTTCGTCAACTGTTTTTTGCAGATTGTAGACAATCCACAAAGTTTGGAGTTAAATATATAGATGGCAGCGCTTGGCCCCCCACCCACAATTGCACTTTTGCAGAGCAATTCGCTCACCAACCTGGTGCAGGCCGAGTTGGAACGCATGATTCTTTCCGGCGAGCTGGCCCCTGGCGAAAAGCTGACCGAGATGGCGCTCGCGGGCAAACTGGGGGTCTCACGCGGGCCAGTGCGTGAAGCCTTTCGCATGCTTGATGAAGCCGGCTTGGTGCGCACAGAAAAAAATCGCGGTGTTTTTGTGCGCAATATCCCGATTGACGAAGCGGTGGAAATTTTCGACCTGCGCGCGGTGATGGATGAACTGGTTGGGCGACGTTTGGCCGAGCACATCACGACTGTGCAGCAAAAAGAGATCAATGCCTTGGTCGATGCGATGGAGCGCGCCGTCAAGGCGAAAGATGCCGACAACTACCATCTGCTCAATCTCAAATTCCATGACCGCTTGGTCGAGATGGCGGGTAACCGCAAACTGACCGCGATTTACCGCAAGCTCATCAAAGAGCTCTCGCTGTTTCGCCGCCTTAATCTGGCCGATGGTTGGCTGCTCCCGATCTCAGCCAACGAGCACCGTGAAATTGTCAAATCCATCGCCGCTGGCGACGCTGAAAAAGCCGGCCGTGCGATGTACGCGCACGCGATGGAAAGCAAAGAGCGCACGATTGAAAACGACCTGCGCCGTCAGTCACGTGCCGCTACCTCAAAAGCCGCGCCAGATAACACGCTTCGCGGCATGATGCCGGAGAGCCGCCTCCGGCGCGCCTCTTCAAGCATCGGCCTGCGAGCCGCATAAGCCTCGATCCCCAGTCCCCAGTCCCCGCTTCCCGATCCCCGAAAAAAGCATGCTCACAGTCAACCACCGCACCTACCACCTGCCTAAAGCGCCCACCGTCGTCGTGTGTATCGACGGTTGTGAGCCTGACTACATCGCGCAAGCCGTCGCGCACGGGGCCATGCCGTGGATGAAACGAATGGTCAACCAAGATTCGGCCCAAGGCACGGCGCTGTTGGCCGACTGTGTCGTGCCTTCATTCACCAACCCGAACAATCTTTCTATCGTGACCGGTGTTCCACCCTCCGTCCACGGCATCTGCGGCAACTATCTCTACGACGTAGAGAGCGGCACGGAAGTGATGATGAACGACCCGAAGTGGCTGCGTGCGCCCACTCTG
Source organism: Burkholderiales bacterium (assembly GCA_031362865.1). Lineage (GTDB taxonomy): Bacteria > Pseudomonadota > Gammaproteobacteria > Burkholderiales > JAEUOS01 > JANLTH01. Next base: position 2,544 of record JANLTH010000119.1, read on the forward strand.
CTGGCCACGCTCGCGGACGCTGGCCAGCGGCTGGCCGTGATTACTGCGAAAGACAAGTTGCGCAAGCTTTTGGGCCACAAAATGCAAGGCATCTGCTTCTCGTCTGAAAAGGCCGATCAGGTGACTTTGGAGGAGAACGGTATCACCGGTGTGGTCGAGCTGGTCGGCATGCCCGTACCTTCGGTGTACAGCGCAGAATTGTCAGAGTTCGTGTTTGCAGCCGGGGTCAAGCTGATGGAGCGGCCAGTAGGTCAACGCCCGGATGTGATGTACCTCTCCACTACCGATTACATTCAGCACAAGCACGCGCCTGGCACACCCGGTGCGGATGCGTTTTACGCGATGATGGACGGCTACCTGGCCAAACTTGACGCGCTCGGTTGTGTGATTGGCATCACTGCCGACCACGGCATGAACGCGAAGACCGGCCTGGATGCCACGCCCGACGTGGTCTACCTGCAAGACCTGCTCGATGGCTGGTTTGCCGGGGCGCGGGTGATTTTGCCGATTACCGACCCTTACGTGGTTCATCATGGCGCTTTGGGGTCGTTTGCCACGGTCTATTTGCCCAATGGCATCGATCAAGCCGCCATGTGCAGCCGCTTGAGTGCCGTGCGCGGTATCGAGCGGGTACTCACACGCGCCGAGGCTGCGCAAGTCTACGAATTGCCGCCAGATCGAATTGGCGATTTGGTGATTGTGTCCGAGCGCTTTGTGGTGCTGGGCACGGCCAAGGCAAAGCACGATTTGTCGGGGCTGGAGGTGCCGCTGCGCTCGCATGGTGGGGTCTCTGAGCAGCGCGTGCCGGTGATTATCAACCGCCCGATCGCTGGCCTGGAGACGAATCGGCGCTGGCGCAATTTTGATGTCTTCGATTTAGTTTTGAACCGGATTTAATTTTCAAGGAATCTGCATCATGAGTGAGGCGCATCACAGCACTGGGGAAGTTCGGGTCGAAGCCTTGCGCATTGGCGGCGCGCGTGTGGGCGCAGATCGAGTCGGCGCGCGGGTGATTGAAGTGCGCAATCCATTTTCACGCGCCTTGGTGGGCACTGTTCCCAAAGCCACAGTGGAAGAGATTCGACAGGCCTTCGCGATTGCGGCGGCCTATCAACCCAAGCTCACCCGCTACGAACGCGCCAACATTCTGCGCAAAGCCGCCGCGATTTTGGATGCCAAAAAGCAGCAGGTGGCCGAACTCATTACCGCCGAATGCGGCATCTGCATGAAAGACTCGCTCTACGAAGCGGGGCGAGTGGCTGACGTGCTGCTGTTTGGCGCGACCGAAGCGCTCAAAGATGATGGGCAGATTTTTTCGTGCGATCTAACCCCGCACGGCAAACAGCGGCGCGTGTACACCCAGCGTGACCCGCTGCTCGGGGTGATTTCAGCGATTACGCCGTTCAACCACCCGATGAATCAGGTGGCGCACAAGGTCGTGCCGTCGATTGCGACCAACAACCGAATGGTGTTAAAGCCGTCTGAAAAAGTGCCACTCTCAGCCTACTTTTTTGCCGACGCGCTCTATGAGGCGGGGCTGCCGCCTGAAATGCTGCAAGTGGTCAGCGGCGACCCTGCCGAAATCGCCGATGAGCTCATCACCAACCCGCACGCCGATTTGGTGACGTTCACTGGCGGGGTGGCAATCGGCAAGTACATTGCCTCCAAAGCGGGCTATCGGCGCATGGTGCTGGAACTTGGCGGCAACGACCCGATTATCGTGATGGATGATGCCGACATCGAAGAAGCTGCCACCCTTGCGGTGAATGGCTCATACAAAAATTCTGGGCAACGCTGCACCGCAGTCAAGCGCATGCTGGTGCATGAAAAGGTGGCAGACAAATTCACTGAGCTGGTGGTGGAAAAAACCCGTGCATGGAGCTACGGCGACCCTTCATCTAGCAAGGTTGAGATGGGCACGGTGATCGACGAAGCTGCCGCTAAATTGTTCGAGTCGCGCGTCAATGAAGCCGTGGCTCAGGGTGCGCGCTTGCTGGTTGGCAACAAACGGGAGGGCGCGCTGTATTCGCCCACCGTGCTGGATCGGGTGCGCCCGGAGATGATGGTGGCGAAAGAAGAAACCTTTGGGCCAGTGTCGCCGATCATCCGCTTCAGCTCGATTGATGAGGCGATTGCGATTTCCAACGGTACGGCGTACGGCCTTTCGTCGGCAGTGTGCACCAATCGCCTTGACACGATTACGCGATTTGTACGCGAGCTGCACGTGGGCACGGTGAATATTCGTGAAGTGCCCGGCTACCGGCTCGAATTGACCCCGTTTGGTGGCATCAAAGATTCAGGGCTCGGCTACAAAGAAGGTGTGCAAGAAGCGATGAAGAGCTTCACCAATGTGAAGACATATTCATTGCCGATGGCGTGATAAATGCCGTGAAGAAGAGCTCTGGTATTGACTCTTCAGGGCATTCCTAAAGACCTCTGATGCAGCACGTCCTCAATCTACTCGCGGCCATCGCCCTTTTGGTATGGGGCACGCATATCGTGCGCACCGGCGTCCTGCGGGTGTTTGGCGAAGACTTGCGGCGCGTGTTGTCCACCAGTGTAGAAAATCGTTTCGCTGCCGCGCTGGCAGGTCTTGGCGTTACCGGCTTGGTGCAGTCGTCGACCGCCACCTGCCTCATCACGTCGTCTTTCGTCGCGCAGGGCGCGATCAGCACCGCAGCAGCACTCGCCGTCATGCTGGGGGCGGATGTAGGCACCAGCTTGATGACGGTGGTGTTCTCGTTCGACCTTTCTTGGCTATCGCCCTTGCTGATCTTCTCCGGCGTGGTGCTGTTCATCTCGAAAGAGACCACCACGACCGGGCGTTTGGGCCGTGTGGCCATTGGCTTGGGGCTGATTACGCTGGCCTTGCAATTGATCGTTACCGCCACCAAGCCGATGACGCAATCGCCCGCCATGCTCAACCTGCTCGCGGCCCTGCCCAAAGACATCTTGCTCGACATTCTGGTGGGCGCGTTGCTTACCGTGCTCTCCTATTCCAGCTTGGCGATTGTGTTGCTCACCGCGTCGCTCACCGGTGCCGGGTTGCTGCCGCTGCCAGTGGCCTTTGGCCTGGTGTTGGGGGCCAATCTGGGCAGTGGCGCGCTTGCGCTGCTGTCCACCATGAAGTCAGCGCCTGCTGTGCGGCGCGTGCCGCTGGGCAATTTTCTTTTCAAGCTGTTGGGAGTAGCGCTGATCTTGCCGTGGCTGGAGCAAGTGCAAAGCCTCTCCACCATGCTGCACGTGAGCGTGCCGCAAGTGGTGGTGGGCTTTCACTTGGGCTTCAATGTCTTGCTGGCCTTGGTATTTTTGGGAGCGACTGGCTTCATGGCAAGCCAAGTCACGCGCCTCTTGCCCGATCTGCCAATCGCTACAGCCGAGCAGCGCCCGCAACACCTCGACCCAGTGGCACTGGCCACGCCATCGCTCGCAATTTCGTGTGCGGCGCGTGAAGCCTTGCACCAGGCCGACGTGGTGGAAACTATGCTGCGCGGCATCTTGCCGGTGATCAAAGAAAACAACCTCAAGCTGGCCGAAGAGTTGCGCGCCAAAGACGACGTGGTTGATGCGCTTTATTCGCAAATCAAGTTCTACTTGACGCAAATCTCGCGCGAAGCGCTCTCTGAACGCGAAGGCAGGCGCTGGACCGACATCGTTTCTTTCACCATCAACATGGAGCAGATTGGCGACATCATCGAGCGCGTGTTGCAAGATGTGGAAGACAAGAAAATCCGCAAGAACCGCAGCTTTTCTGAGGCCGGAATGGCAGAAATTTGCCATCTGCACGAGCGCCTGCTTGCCAACCTGCGCTTAGGCATGAGCGTATTTCTCGACGGCCACGTGCGCGACGCGCAGCGCCTGATCGAAGAGAAAACGCGCTTTCGCGATCTCGAACGCGAGTACGCCGCCACCCATTTGGCGAGGCTGCAAGAGAACACGCCCGACAGCATCGCCACCAGTTCATTGCACATCGACCTGATCAGCGAATTGAAGCGCATCAATTCCCACATCTGCTCGATCGCCTACCCGATTCTTGAAGATGCCGGCGCGCTCGCGCCAAACCGCCTGCGTCAAGTCGAGTTACCGGTGGCTGGTCATGCCCCTGTCCATTGACGATATTCGCGGCTTGTTTGCGCGCGTAGGTGATCGCCAATACACCGGCGAACCGGTCACCCAATTGCAGCACGCCTTGCAAACGGCAAGCATGGCCGAGGCAGCCGGGGCTGATGACGAATTGGTCACTGCTGCGCTGCTCCACGACTTGGGCCATATGCTCAACGATCAAGGTGCCACGCCCACGCTGCATGGCGTGGACGACACCCACCAGTACTTTGCGATTCCCTTCCTGCGCGGTGTCTTCAGCGAGCGTGTGCTTGAAGCCATCAGGCTGCACGTGGATGCGAAGCGCTACCTGTGCTCTGTACAACCCGACTACCACGCCAGGCTTTCCGAAGACTCCAAGCGCAGCTTGGTGTTGCAAGGCGGTGTTTTTAATGTGAGCACAGCGGCGCAATTTATTGCCCGCAACGGTGCAGCTGAGGCGGTGCAGTTGCGCTTGTGGGACGACCTTGCCAAAGCCCCGGACTGCGTGACTGCGCCCTTGGCGCATTTTCTTGAGCGCGCCGCCCGCTGCGCCTTGAGTCGTCTTTAGCATTCGGTGACCGTGGTTCAGCCCGGCCTTTCGCTCACGCTGGTGCTGATTGTTTTAGGCGGAGCCTCGCTGCACGCGGCCTGGAACGCACTCATCAAATCCGGACCCGACAAAGAACTCGATACTGCGCTAGTCCATGTGCTCGGTTGTCTCATCGCAGTACCGATGGTGCTGGTGGTGGGCTTTCCCAAGAGCGCCGCCTGGCCCTATTTGTGTGCGTCGCTGGTGATTCACATTGGCTACTACGTGGCTCTGGTCGGCGCGTACAAGCATGGTGATCTGGGTCTCACCTACCCGATCATGCGGGGCACGGCACCATTGTTGGTGGCCCTGGGCAGTGGCTTTTTCTTGGGAGAAGTGCTCTCGTTCGCGGCGTGGCTGGGGATTGTCGCCATCTCAGTCGGGGTGATCGCCGTCGGCTGGCGCAACAGTGCTTCAGCCACCCAAGGCACGGCAATTCGCTTCGCGTTTGCCAACGCCTGCATCATCGCCGTCTACACGATTGTGGACGGTATTGGTGTGCGCCTTGCAGGCGACCCTTTGGCTTATGTCGCAACTCTGTTTCTCTTCGACGGCATTCCTTATGCGCTGATGGTGGCCTGGCAGCGCCGCGCCCGCTTGGGCGAATCCTTCGCCTATGTGCGCAGGCGTACCCCCGTGGCTAGCTTGGGAGCCCTGGCCTCGTTGGGTTCGTATGGCATTGCCATTTGGGCGATGGCGCAAGCGCCCGTAGCGATGGTCGCAGCCTTGCGCGAAACGTCGGTGCTGTTTGCCGCCTTGATCGGCGTAATCTGGCTCAAAGAGAGTTTTGGTGTGCAGCGGTTTGCGGGCACGCTGTTGATCGTCGCGGGCATTGTGAGCCTGCGTCTTCTCTAGCTTTTCACGTGTTGGAAATCTCTATGTCTCTCTCTTTACCATCGTCAGTCCAAACCATCATTGTCGGCGGCGGTATCGCCGGTTGCTCCACGGCTTACCACTTGACCAAACTAGGCCGCACCGATGTGCTGTTGCTCGAGCAAGGCAAGCTCACCAGCGGCACTACCTGGCACGCGGCCGGGCTGGTCGGGCAAATGCGCCCGAATCGCAACATGACACGCATGAGCAAGTACGGCATCGAGCTGTACGCCTCGCTCGAAGCCGAAACCGGCTTGGCCACCGGCTGGAAGCAGTGCGGCAGCGTCAACGTAGCGCGCACGCCTGAGCGCATGATGACGCTGAAGAAGCAAGTGGCCCTCGCCAATAGTTTTGGCGTGGAAGTCCATTTGATTTCGCCTAAAGAGGCCGGCGAGCGCTACCCGGTGATGCGTACCGACGACCTGCAAGGCGCGATCTGGATTCCGGGTGATGGCAAGGCCAATCCAGCCGACTTGTGCATGTCGTTAGCCAAGGGCGCGCGCAATCGCGGCGCAGTGCTCAAAGAAGGCATCGAAGTGGTCGAGGTGCTCACCCGCGCTGGCGCAGTGTGTGGCGTGCGGGTGCGCGAATTGGGCGGCGACGGTACGCTGCACGAGATCGCCTGTGAAACCTTGGTCAACTGCGCTGGTCAGTGGTCGCGGCAGTTTGGTGTGAAAGCGGGCGTGAATGTGCCGCTCTATTCCGCCGAGCATTTCTACGTGGTCACCGGCAAGATCGAGGGCGTGCATCCGATGCTGCCGGTGATGCGCGACCCCGACGGTTTCATCTACTACAAAGAAGAAGTCGGTGGCTTGGTGATGGGCGGCTTTGAGCCACAAGCCAAGCCGTGGAAGCTTGATCCGATTCCGGCGGACTTCCAATTTCAACTACTCGATGAAGACTGGGATCAATTCGAGATTTTGATGAAGAACGCGATTCATCGCACGCCCTGCCTGGAAACGGCTGAAATCAAGATGCTCCTGAACGGCCCGGAAAGCTTCACGCCAGACGGCAATTTCATCTTGGGCGAAGCACCGGAGCTGCGCAACTATTTCGTCGCGGCGGGCTTTAACTCGGCCGGCATTGCCAACTCCGGTGGGGCCGGGCGCTTGATTGCCGAGTGGATCATCGGTGGCGAAGCTTCGACCGATTTGTGGGACGTGGACATCCGCCGTTTTTCGCCTTTCATGGCCAATCGCAAAGCACTCGCCGAACGCACCGGCGAGACCTTGGGCCTGCATTACGCGATGCGCTGGCCGCGCCAAGAATTGGAAACCAACCGCCCCTTGCGCACTTCACCGCTCTACGACGCGCTTGCCGCTAAAGGCGCGGAATTCGGCAGCCGAAACGGCTGGGAGCGCGCAAACTACTTCAAACCATCGGCTGAAGAAGCGCGCCCCGCTTACGTCTTGGGGCAACCCGGGTGGTTGAAATGGATGCAGGAAGAGCAACGCGCGACCCGCGAAGCGGTCGCGATCTACGACCAAAGCTCGTTTTCCAAATTTCTCTTGCAAGGGCATGATGCGCTGGCAGTGCTGCAGCGCCTGTGTGCCAATGAGATGGATGTGCCGGTCAATCGCATTGTTTACACCGCCATGCTCAACCAGCGCGGTGGCTTTGAGAGTGACTTGACTGTGGTGCGCTTGAGCAGCGAGCGTTTTCTCATCATCACCGGTTCAGCGCAAACCACGCGCGATCAAGATTGGATCAATCACCATATCGAACCGTCGCAACACGCCATGCTCGCCGATGTCTCGCCGATGTACAGCGTACTCTCGGTAATGGGGCCAAACGCGCGCGCACTGCTGGCCAAGGTGTCCCCCGACGACTTATCACCCGAGAGCCTGAAATTTTCGTGGACCCGCGAGATTGACTTAGGGCTGGTGCGGGTGCGGGCCGCGCGCATGAGCTATGTCGGCGGGCCGGGCTTCGAGCTGTATGTGCCGGTCGAAATGACGCGGCATGTCTATCAAGCATTGCAAGCCGCGGGACAAGAATTCGGCCTGCGTGACGCAGGCTACTACTCCCTCGATGCGCTGCGCATTGAGGCAGGTCGGCGCGCTTGGGGTGTTGAAATCGGCCCGGATGAAACGCCTTACGAGGCAGGGATGCTGTTCGCGGTGCGGGTGGACAAACCGAACGACTTCATCGGCAAAGGCGCGCTCCAAAAACTAGCCGGGCAGCCGCTTAAAAAGAAGCTGGTCAAGCTTGTGTTTGATGATCCGGCAGTCTATGCATGGGGCGGTGAAACGCTGCTGATTGACGATGTTGCCGTAGGCGCGTTGACCTCGGCAGGCTGGAGCCCGAACGCGGGTGCGTGTGTGGCGTTGGGGTATGTGCGTGGAGCCGGGGCGAACCGTGCATACCGGGGAGTACCAGCAGGCGTTGACGTTTGGGGGGATTCGGTATCGGTTACGCTTTGGGAGCTTACATGAATGAAAATTCGCCAAATCCTTATGCCCCGCCGCTGGCTGCGTTGAGCATCGCCGAGCCCGCCTCGGGTATGCAAATTGCCTCGCTGTCGATTCGATTCGGCACCTACGTCGCCGACTACATCGTTAGCTACGCGATCACGCTCGCCGTGTTCAGCGCCTTGGTAGCCGCCAAATTCGAGCTGTCGGTGCTGACAAGCGGGTGGCGCTACTTCGCTTTTAGCTATGGGCTGACTTTCGTGTTCTACCTTGTGTTTGAAAGCCTCTTCCGCCGCACCCCGGGCAAGTGGATTTTTGGCACCCGAGTCGTTGACCGTAGCGGCAACCCGCCGAGCTTTGAACAAATCGTCAAGCGTTCGCTGGCGCGACTGATTCCAATGGAGCCGCTGTCTCTATTTGGCTCTCGCCCACTGGGTTGGCACGATTCGCTGAGCGAGACGCGGGTTGTGCGGACTCGTGGCGCGGGCACCATGTCGCCTGAAGAGTCGTTCGCGCCCCCACCGCTATCCGCCGAAGAGGCCAATCGTCCTGCCAACTGGGCCAGCATGTCGGATGCCGAGAAGTCGCTTTGGGGCATGCGAGAACGTGAGAGACGGAGCAGTATCGCGCGCCAACGATGGTCCGACAGCGCAAGCAGCAAGGACGGTTAAGGCAAGGAGTCAGCCCCCCGCCCCTGCCTACCTTCCTTTAAACACCGGCGCTTTTTTCTCCACAAAAGCCTGCGCCGCGCCTTTATGGTCATCGGTTTCAAAGGTGCGAATCATGTGGGTGGCTTCGGCGTCGAGCACATCGCTCAATGAGCCGTGCAGGCCGACATTGAGATTTTTCTTCATGTAGCCAATCGCCGTGGTGGGCAGGGCCAGCAATTCCTGGGCGAATGCTTGGGCGGCTTCGGCCAGCTTTTCCGCCGGCACGACCCGGTTCACCATGCCCAACTGCAAGGCTTCCGCTGCCAGCACCACGCGGGCGGTGAAGTAGAGCTCGCGCGCCTTGGCCGCACCGACCAAGTGGTTCAAGAAATAGCTGCCGCCAAAATCACCAGAAAGGCCAACTTTGGAAAATGCGGTGGTCAGCTTGGCATCGTCCGCCGCGATCCGCAGATCGCAGGCCAGCGCCATCGACAAGCCCGCGCCTGCTGCTGGGCCGGGAATCACGGCGAGTGTGGGCTTGGGCATCTCGTGCAGGTGGCGGCTCACTTCCATGCGCAGGCGCAAGTCGGTGATGCGGCTCTCGAAGGTGGCGCTCGACGTGTTGCTGGGGCCAGCCCCGGCGGCTTTGGCAATCAACGATACGATCTCTTCAAAGGGTTTCATGAGGGATGATTTTCACACTCAGATCGAACGCGCGGTAGGGATCTTGGCTAGTTCTAAAAATTCTCGGGCATCCACGTGCATCTCCAGTTGGTCCCGTGGGGGGAGGTGGGAGGGATGAAATTTCTTTCCGGCGGTGAACCGGCTCATGTCTAGAATCGCTTCTAGGGATCTGATCCCATGTTTGAAGCGCGGGATTTTTAAGAGTGCTTCTAGGAGGTCATTGTCCACTAGATCATCGGGGCGTCCGGTGCGCTTCTGAAGTTGTTTACGCAGGAATACGGCGCGACGCAGCATGTAAACGTGTTCAATCTCCTTCCCTTCGGGGC
>JANLTH010000121.1:0-11044 GCA_031362865.1 Burkholderiales bacterium
GCGACTTAAAAATGCGTCTTTTCCGCCGACTCGTCGTTGCAAATGCTCGTCATAGTGGAACTATGACTGTGCTTTGCGCCTCGATTCGACGAAAAATCCATCATTTTTATAAGTCGCAAACAGCGTGCAACACCACACTAGCGTAGTGTTGCCATCATTCGAAAACGGTTTTAGCGCGCCTCGCGCCTTGGTTGTTTTTGCGCGTCGCGTTGCTGTTTGCGGGCTTCTTGCTCGGCCTTGCGGGAGTCGCGTTGTCGCGCGTGGTCCGACTGCTTGGCAGCGTGCTTAGCGGCTTGCTGCTTGCGCTTTTCTTCCATGCGCTGGCGCTGCTCTGCTTGCTTGGTGCTTTGCTGCGCGCGCTGTTGCGCCTGGCGATCGCGGGCTTCGTTGCGCTGCTGCTGCACACGCTGCGCCTGCTCGGCCCGCCGCTGCTGGGCCGCTCGCTGGGCGGCCTGCTGAGCCTCTTGCCGTGCGGTATCGCGCTGCGCTAGGCGCGGCTCAACCCGCTGCTGCACACGCTCGATCCGTTCGGCACGCCGCCTTGCAAGATGCCGATCTACCGTTTCACCGCTCTTGAGCAGGCCGCGCTGCTTTAGGCTGGCTTCCATTTTCGTGCGCACAGCAGCGCGATGGGTGAGCACCCGGCTGTCGGAACGAAAGCGGTTGTCCGCCAGAAATGCCGGGGTGCGCGCATGAAGGCGCGGTGCAACATCGCGCGTGGCGGCCAGCGCCGTCCGGCCTCGCTCCACATTGATTGCGCGGCCACCCGAATTGAGCGTGGTCCGCCCCTCGTAAACGCGGTTGTGCGTGCCCGCGTCTGCACCCGATTCGATGTGCGCTACCTCATGGTCGGTGCCGCGAATGCCTACCGTAGCGGTGGGTGTGGTGATGCGATAGTTTTGTGGCTTGGCGCGGCCAATCCAGCCGGTCACGGTGCGCAGCGCACCACGCGCCAACTCCATCACCGAACCGTCGTTCGCGTCGCCGTTGCCTTGGTAGGTAGCGATCTTGAGCGAAGTGTTTGGGCGCAAGGCGAGATACGCGCCGTCGATCAAGGTGGCGTGCAGCTCTGCCCCCGCGCCAGTTTCGAGTGTTTCACCGGCCACCAACGTGCCGCCAGGCGCTGCGGCACGGCGTGCGCCGGTGGCGTTGATGACGCTGGCGCTGCCCTCCACCAGATCGATGGTTCCGGCGGTTTGCGCGCCCGCACTGCTGCAAGTCAGCAGCAAGATCCAATGCAGCAGTACTCTCATGGTCTTTTCCCTTAGGCTGGCTTGGCGATTGCCATGGGCTTGGCTTCACGAATCGGCAAATGGATCAGTGCGGCCCCGATGGCAAGCACGATGTCGATGTACCACATCCAGTTGTAGCTGCCGGTTTTCTCAAACAGCACACCGCCCAAATAAGCGCCGGTAAAGCCGCCCAATTGGTGGGTCAGCATCACAATTCCAAACAGCGTACCCAGATACTGCACCCCATGCAGCTTGCCCACCAGCCCGGCAGTGGGTGGCACCGTGGCCAAAAAGGTGAGGCCCATCACCACCGCAAACAGCAAAAACGTGGTCTCGGTTTTGGGGGCGGCGAGAAAAATCAGAATCGCCACCGCGCGCGCGGCATAAATTACCGAGAGCACATGCTTCATGCGCCAGCGCCCCATCGCCCAGCCTGCGCCAAAGCTGCCAAAAATATTGAATAGGCCAATCAAAGCCAGGGACCACGCCGAGACGTTGGCCGGCAAATTACAGGAAGCGATCACGCCGGGTAAATGCACACTGAGAAAAGCAACGTGAAAGCCGCAGACAAAAAAGCCCGCCGCGAGCAGTAAAAAATTGCGGTCGCGCAGCGCTGCGCGCACGGTTTCACCCAAGGGCCGCTGGGGTGCCGCAGCGGTCGCGGCGGCGACCACCGGCTTGCCGCGCAACACCCAAGCCAGCGGCAAGATCGCCAGCGCCATAAAGCCCATCGACACCATCGCCGACACCCAGCCAAAGCCTGCGGCAATCGCTTGCGCGGCCGGCGCGAAAATGAACTGCCCAAACGAGCCACCTGCATTCACCAGCGCAGTGGCCAGCCCGCGCTTTTCGGCAGGCACGGCGCGGGTGGTCACCCCCATCAACACCGAGGGCCCCGCCATGCCCGCGCCGCCCGCGCACAAAATGGCGATGCAGAACACCAGCTGCCACGTGCTTTGCGCAAATGGCGTGAGCACCGTGCCGATGCAGATCAACACCGCGCCCGCCGCGAGCACGCGCCCCGCGCCGAATTTATCTGCCGCTGCTCCCGCAAAGGGCTGCACCATACCCCACCACAGCTGCGCGCAGGCGTAAGCGAAACTGACTGCCGCCAACCCTAAACCAGTGGTGGTATTGATATTGCTGATGAACAAGGTTTGCGATTGGCGAATCCCGAAGCCCAGCGCAAACACGCTCGCTGCAGCCACGGCCAACCAGAGCCAGCGGGAAGAATTTGTCGTCGTCATCAGCGCAATTTAGCACTGGGCGCGCGGCGTACAATAATTTTTCTAAGGAGACCTTTTATGAACGCCCCAGACAAAGCCATTACCGCAGCCGCCAGCCTCTCAGCCCGCCTGATGGAGGCCACCGCCGCCATCCACCCCAAAGTCGTCGCTTGGCGGCGTGATCTGCATGCCAATCCCGAGTTGGGCAATCGCGAAGTGCGCACCTCGCAAGTGGTGGCTGCGCACCTGAAGTCGCTCGGGCTGGACCAAGTGATTTCCAACGTGGCGATTACCGGCGTGGTGGGCGTACTCAAAGGCGGCAAACCTGGCCCCTGCGTGGCGCTGCGCGCCGACATGGACGGCCTGCCCGTGACTGAAAAAGTTGACGTACCGTTTGCCTCCAAAGTGCGCACCACCTGGAACGGGCAAGACACCGGCGTGATGCATGCCTGCGGCCACGACACCCACGTCGCCATGCTGATGGGGGCCGCCGAAGTGCTGGCCAGCATGCGCGCAGAAATTTGCGGCACGGTCAAATTCATTTTTCAGCCGGCCGAAGAAGGCCTGCCCGAGGGCGAAGAAGGCGGGGCAAAGTTGATGATCGACGAGGGCGTGTTGAACGACCCGAAGCCCGATGCGATTTTTGGGATTCACGTCGTCTCGGCCCTCAACTCGGGCCAGATCGGCTACCGCCCCGGCGCGATGATGGCATCGACCGATAACTTTCGCATCAAGATCAAAGGCAAGCAGGGCCATGCCTCGCTGCCCTGGCATTCGGTAGACCCCATCGTCGCATCAGCGCACGTGGTGCTCGGCCTGCAAAACATCATCTCGCGCCAAACCGACATCATGGAAAACGCGGCAGTGCTGACGATCGGCACGATTCACGGGGGCCTGCGCGAAAACATCATCCCCGATGAAGTCGAGATGACCGGCACGCTGCGCACCTTCGACGAAACCCATCGCGACGAAATCTCCAAAGAGATCGTGCGCAAAGCCGAACTGATCGCCTGCGCCTGCCAAGCTACAGCGGACGCGGTCGTGCGGCGCGGCTATCCGGTGACAGTGAACGACGTCAAGCTAACCCTGTGGAGCCTTCCAACCCTGACCCGCGCGGCCGGCGAAGGCAATGTGCTGCACATCCCCAAAGTGGGTGGCGGCGAAGACTTTTCCTACTTCCAGCAAAAGCTGCCAGGGGCGTTCTACTTCATCGGCTGCACCCCGCCCGACAAAAAGGCCAGCGAAGCCCCGACTAACCACTCACCGCATTTTTATGTGGATGAGGACGGCATGAAGGTGGGGACGCGGGTGTTGGTTTCGTTGGTGGCGGATTATCAGGAGAGTCCGGCTTGATGGGTGCGTTGTGGGCGGCACGAAAGGATGACTGAAGAGGCAATACTGGGGCGGCTCTTCAGCAATGCGAGAAGGCTTTACTGCATTGCAGGTGTACAATAGGCACACATGCCGAGAGGCGGAGCAACATGAAGCCATTCCGATGGAGCGATGGCAAGAACGCTGCGCTCTTGGCAGCTCGCGGCATTACCTTCGAGCAAGTGGTGGTTGCGGTGGAGTCTGGCGGGCTGTTGGACTTGGTTAGCCATCCAAATCCCGCACGCTACCCCCACCAGCGGGTCATGGTTGTTTCTTGGGGCGAGTATGTGTACTTGGTGCCGTTTGTTGAGGAAAGCGATCATTACTTCTTGAAGACTGTCATTCCGAGCCGCAAGGCGACCCGCGACTTCTTGCGAAAGGCCGAACCCGATGCCCACTGACCTGCAATACGAAAACGATTTGCTGACCGCCTATGAATCAGGTGCGCTCAAGTCGGTCGCCACGAAAGCCGAGTTGGCGAAGCTACGCGGCGCAGCGCGTGCGACAGCGCTCAAAGATCGCCGCGTCAATATCCGCCTCTCCTCGTCTGATTTGCTAGACATTCAGGCGCGCGCGCTTCAGGAGGGCATGCCCTACCAAACCCTGATTGCGAGTGTGTTGCACAAGTTTGTAACCGGACGGTTGCGGGAAGGGGACAATGTTCCTGGCACCAAGCGCGCAGCAGCTTAAGGCCTCCGCCCTATTTTTGCGAAAAATCAATGCTCGCCAAATTGTTTGCGCCATTGGACAATTCTTCGCTGACCCGTTTTCCCCACTCGGCACTACTACTTTCCATAACACTGACCATACACATCGAACGCGTCAGCGGCAACGGCAATCACACCCACGACACAGCCGAAACCCATTGTAAACGCACTAGATGAAAAGCATAACATGGCCCCGGTGCCGGTGGTTGCAGACAGCGAGGCAATGGCCATCTTGCATTTGTCGAATCCCGCCAGTCCGGCGGCGGAAACAATTTTTTCGCTCATTGCCAGCGTCAAATAAACGGATGCCTTCGTCGGTGTCATGCCTGCGAGCTTTGTGAGCCCAATCGTCTTGAGCGCTTGGGTGCCCACGAAGTTCACAGTTTTCAGAGTCTTCGATCCTGTGGATTGACCAACAAGGCCTGACACTGCTAACCCTTTCGTTGCGAGTGCCACGCTCAACGCTGACCCGGTTTTCGGCGCGTCCTCAGCAATATTGAGTGTGGCATTCAATACCTCGGTCAAAGATTTGACCAGCGCAATGTCCGTAGACAGCGCGGAGGTTTTGCCGTCCGGACAAGTTTTAAGGAGCAGATGGACTTCGGACTCTTGGAATTGAGGCATGCTGGAAGCTTTCCATTCGGAGTAACTCAAGCCCCATCCTACGCCACCATTCTGTGCGCGCATGGGTGAAGCTCATCAATAGTGATGAGATACCATAGGAGAAATTAGAGAATCAACGGGGCCAGCGTTGATTTAATTTCATGAAAAACTTTACCCTGGCCCCTTTGATCTTCCTTTGATCTTTGCTCAAACCAATATCCAACGGCGACCTTTTATGAAAGCTCTTTTGACGCTTGTCGGGATCGCGTTACCAAAGCCAAGGCTTTGGGCCAATAGCATATGGGCCCCCACCCTATGATGCAAGCCTTTCTCGCTCTGGTTGGCGCACTCGCCGTGGCCATGAATCTGGTCAGCATTGCCACTGATATGGAGACTGTGCGCAATCTCACCAAAGCGATTCCCGTGCTGGCGCTGGCATGCTGGATCTGGCCACGCGGTGACCGTAGGGTTGCCCTGGGTCTGCTAGCCGGCTCCGCGGGTGACTATCTGCTCAACCAACCGGGGGGCTTTTTGTTTGGCATGATTGCATTTGCCATTGGACACGGGCTGTATGTGGCCACCTTCTGGTCCTGGCAACGCACCCTGGCACCAGTGCTGCTGCTGCCGATTCTGGCGTATGTGGCAGTGAGCCTGAACCTGATGCTGGCAGGACCTGGCCCAGGTGCCGGGCCGCTCACCGTGCCGGTGGTGTTTTACGTCGGCATCATCGGCGCCATGATCTGGCGTGCGGCGGCGATTGCTGCGGACGACACCCTGAGCGGATTTGATCGCTGGGGTGGCCTGGCGGGTGCACTACTTTTTGCTTTCTCGGACACCCTCATCGGGGTGAACAAGTTTGCCAGCCCATTGCCAAGTGTGTCATACCCGATTCTGCTGACCTACTGGGGTGGCCAGCTCCTGATCGCCATTACTGCCGTGCAGCGCCAGAAGGCCTAAACCGATAACGGCGGCCATAGTAGCGAAACCGCTTTGGCTTCGTTTGCGTTTTTCATATCCCCCTCGTCACCGTCGCCCGTTGCGCTGCTCCCTTCGTTTGCCGGAGCTTGGGTGCACCGTGTCGCATTCCCGGGACAAAAACGGTTCGAAATTAGCGAAATTAGGGGCCATCGACGAATATTTTCCATGCCCACCTTCCGAAGAAGCCCGCCCCATAACGCTCGCAATCAAAGGGGTCAGGGTTAAATAAAATTACCAACACCATCAAAAGCGGCCCCTGACAAGCCTTTCCAGGCACTACCATTGAAGAGTCAATCCCAAAGCGCCTCTTCAGCTGGTATGTTATGAAGAACGAATCCCGAAGCACGTCTTCAGCCACGTCGCGCTGCAGTTCAAACGCTGGCCGCCGTTCCCCGCCGCGAATCGGAAGTGCGCCCCGCTGCGCAGCGCGAAAGGTCAATCAAAGAAGCCGAGGCAGAATTGATTTTCTATTCCCCTCCACTCGTTTGCAAGCAGCGCCAAGCCCCACACCACCTGCGCAGCCGATCTCCCTATCCGGCGTAAACTGACCACCTCGCTGCCAACCGACTACCGCTCCCGCCATGGTCACCCCCGTTCCTGTTCCCGCTCCGATCCCCCGACCGCGCACCCGCCGCTTCGTTGACCCCAAGGCTGACCTGGCCTTCAAGCGCGTCTTCGCCGAGCACAAAGACCTGCTCAAGAGCTTCCTGAACGCGCTGCTGCCCCTGCCCGCAGACGGCCTGATCGACGACCTCGAATACCTCACGCCCGAGCAAGCCCCCGAAGTCCCCGGCCTGTTTAAGAACTCCATCGTTGATGTCAAGTGCCGCGACACCCAAAGCCGCACCTTCATTGTCGAAATGCAAATCATGTGGAGTCCCAGCTTTGAGCAGCGCCTCGTGTTCGCTGGTGCGCAAGCCTATGTCAAGCAACTCAAATCGGGCGAACCCTACCGCAGCCTGCAACCGGTCTACGCGCTCGCCATCCTCAATGACATCTATCGCAAAGACACCGACGAGTACTACCACCACTTCGCCCTGCTGGATACGCGCGAAGCCGGTCAGACCAACGCTGCCACCCTCGATGCGGGCAGCCACAATGCCGCCATCCTCAAAGCCAAGACCCCGCTGCAAACCATCGACCTGGGCCGCACCCCGCGCAAGGTAGAAGGCTTTGAACTGGTCTTCATCGAGCTGCCCAAATTCAAAGCCAGCAACACCGACGAACGGCGCATGCGCGCCCTGTGGCTGCGGTTCTTAAGCGAAATTGGTGGCGAGACCGCGCAAGTGGTCGATGACAGCCTCCAAGCCGAAAGCAACATCAGCCAAGCCCTCGATCTGGTCGAGGTCGGGGCCTTCACCGACGCGGAGCTTGCGCGCTACCACGCCGATCTGGATCAGATTCGCTCGCACCGCACCTTGATGGTCGATTCGCACGAGGAAGGCGTAATCAAAGGCTGGGAGAAAGGCCGGGAGGCGGGCAAAGCAGAAGGCAAAGCAGAAGGTGAACTTGCTGCCAAGCACGCCATCGCCGCCGCCCTGCTAGCCGACGGCTTGAGCATCGAGCGCGTCGCCACGCTGACCGGCCTGACCATTGAGCAACTGCGCGGGCGGTAAGTGGTCGATGGCCCGTCACACCATCAAAAACGGCTTCTGACAAGCTTCTCCAGACACTACCCGTGAAGAGCCAATCCCAAAGCACCTCTTCAAGCATGCGGTGTCGCCGTTTCAACGCTGGCAGCCGCTCCCCCGCCACGAATCTGAAGTGCGCCCCGCTGCGCGGCGCGAAACGCCTGTGCTCACCGGAAAATACGGGTCAGCGTTGGCCCTTGTCCTCTCAAACCGTACGCTGTTTGCCCAGCCAGTCGCGCAGTGCGCTGTCGATTCTCGTTTGCCAGCCGCTCCCCTGTGCCTTGAAGGCCGCCAAAACGTCGGGTGAAAGGCGTATGTTGATGAGCTCCTTCTTGGGCGCTTTCTGCGGGCCACGCGGTGTGCGCGCCCGCGCCAATGCCACCTTGACGGCTTCGACACCACCTCCGCGCGTCAGTACGCCGCCTTTCCACGCGGCGGCAACAGCGGTGGCGCTGGATGCGTCGTAGGGAACGTCGTCAAAGGGCTTTAAGGTATTCACGTTTTTCATGGCGAGTTGCCTTTCTGCAAGAAGTGAGATGTGCTCCCTGGTGGCGCTCTGTCCAAACCAGCACGACGACCTCGTTTGCATGAACACCCAGAGAAACGAGTCTCGTTTCGCCGTAGGTCTCGCGCGTGTCTTCGATTGTGACCATGGGCAAGTCGAATAGGTCACCCAGGTCCGCGAAGTCGATGCCATGCTTTTTGAGGTCGCGCGCCTTGCCGACGTACAGCACTGCGCCGTCAGCCGCGATGTGGCGATACGCCCCCGGCAGCGAAGGCAACTCGCGCAGCAGGGCTTTCGGGTCGAAGGGTTCTGGTGCAGTGTCTGTCGTCGCGGAAAGATACCTGAAGAAGAGCGTCCAGAGCGGCTCTTCAGGGTATTCTCAAAGCCCGGCTCGAATCACGCCAAGCTTGCCACTCACCCAATCGGCAATTGGCGAACCCGCAATTTTTGGCAGCTTAAGCTCGCGAGCTTCTATATTGTCGCTGACCCCAAATTTTCGTAATCGTGTTCGCTGTTAAAGCAGACCGTGCGATTGTTGCCACGCTGGATGATGTGCCACGGGATGCCGGGAAGGGAAAGGCGAGCGCGACGCCGCATCGATGATGGGGGGCTGCAAGTGGTCAAAGAGCAAATCTACGAGAAGTGTAGGTGGTCTGGTCCCAACAGTCTCCGACGCCCATTATTCTGCAAGGTGCTTCGAAAGCCTTTCTGGGTAAGCATCTTCAGCCATTACTATCCTCACGACCTGCAGATGAGTGAGGAAATTTGGTCATTGTCGATCCCATAGTCTTCCACCCAACTGTAGATGCCTGGGGCAAAAAATGTCTGCTGGGTTCGGTTGTTGACATAGCGTTCCTGGAAATTTTCATGACGGAATAACTGCCAGTTACCTCGGAGTACGGCGAACGACGAGATGCGGTCATTCCAGTTATCACTCCCACTCCTGTGCACGGAGAGCTGCGACTGAGTCGAGTCCAACACCAAATAGTCGCCGCCGAAATCCCGATGTTCAAAAATCGCGATTCGGCCGGTATGGATGCCCAAGCCTTGCGTCAAAATTTCATCCGCGCCGTTTGCGCTTGTGGGAACCGCCAAGGTCACAATGATCTCGTACTCAATCGCTGAACCTGGCATAAAGGCAGAATACTGCGCTGAAACATTGCTCGCGCCGGAAACGATCGTACCTACCGGCGCAAAATTAAGCACAGGGCGATCTATCAAAAATGAGCTGATTACGTTCAGCGATACGCTGCTGATGATGGCACTCGGACCCTCAGGAATCACGGTGAAGCTGTCGAGCCGGTTGCCACTTCCGGGGGCGGGCAACTGATCGGTGGAGTTGTACGATTTACGAAATGTGATCGTCTGGACTGACATTTGTGTTCCCCAAGTGATTGACTATTGCTCGGATACTGGCAAAAACATGCTCCTAGCGAAGCGGACATAAGCAATAGTAGGCGATAGCGCGTTAACCGAGGATAGCAGGTTCAAATTTTGCGCGTCCGACCGAATCCTTGCAACCCTCAAATAGCGAGCATTCCAGTGGGCGCAGACCAGATTCACTTACAGCTCCTGCCGTTTGCCCGGTTCCCGCGCCGTGCTGACCGGTCTCCGCATCAAGCGTGGCATCACACGGCTGCGCAGCGCTTGCCTGATCTGCCCTGAAAAAAATAGAAAAAATAGGGGTCAGGGTTGACCAGTGGCCTGCTAACGAGTCTTTTAAAACGTTGTCTCCGACCCCAAAATTGTAATCGGGGATTGTGAATCAAAGCGTGCCCGCAATGTACGATGGGTTTGCGGTCCGGCCTACTGAAATGATGCCCTGAAGACGATTGCCGGATGCGGTTCTTCAGGCCTGCACTTGGAAGAAGCTTGTCTGGTGCGGCTCTTCGAAAGTCGGCGTGCATGGTGGGCCACCATACTGTCATGGGTCATACGCCGCGAGACCTCAGACCACACTTTTAGCCAGCGCGGGTGTCGCGTGGAGTTGCAGGCCTAAAACGGACACCACTTTCATGATGGTGGCGAACTCGGGGTTGCCACTCGGGGAAAGTGCTTTGTAGAGGCTCTCGCGCCCAAGGCCAGCCTCGCGGGCGACCTGGGTCATGCCCTTGGCGCGAGCGATGTCGCCCAAGGCTGCCGCAATGAGCGCAGGATCACTCTCTTCCAGCGCTGCCTCAAGGTAGGCGGCCATCTCTTCCTCTGTATTGAGGTGTTCTGCCGGATCCCACGGAATTGTGACGGTCTTCCCCATGATGCACTCCTAAAGTTCGCGCGCTAGCGCTTTGGCTTGCTTGATGTCGCGGTCTTGGGACGACTTGTCCCCGCCTGCGAGTAAAACGATGAATTGATTGCCTCGCTGAACAAAGTACACACGATAGCCGGGGCCCACGTTGACACGCAGTTCCGAGACACCTTCACCAACGGGCTTGACATCGCCCGGGTTTCCCAGAGAAAGGCGGCGTATGCGAATGTCGATGCGAGACTTGGCATGCAAATCTCGAAGCCCAGCAAACCATTCTGCGTAGCGAGGCGTTTGACGAACTTCGAGCATGCGCTAATAGTATCACATGGGATACGATCAAATTGCCCACTGACGGCAGTCTGCCAGTTGGGTATTGTCTGCCCTGCCCCTGCCGGTGTTCGTCAGCACGAACACTGAGGGAGCTAAGTACCTTTAAGAACCGCTGCCAGAGCGATTCTTCTGCTATTACCCGCGACACAACTACCCCGCCGTACCCCCCACCGTCAACCCATCAATCCGCAGGGTCGGCTGCCCTACACCCACTGG
>JANLTH010000123.1:0-43751 GCA_031362865.1 Burkholderiales bacterium
GCGACTTAAAAATGCGTCTTTTCCGCCGACTCGTCGTTGCAAATGCTCGTCATAGTGGAACTATGACTGTGCTTTGCGCCTCGATTCGACGAAAAATCCATCATTTTTATAAGTCGCAAACAGCGTGCAACACCACACTAGACTAACCTAACGGACACTCAAAAAAAACTGGAGTCTTTGCGATGGCTGGCGGCACGATGAACACAACAATCAAATGGGCCGCAGTGGGCGGCATGACCTTTGTGGCTGAAACGGGCAGCGGCCATGCGGTCGTGATGGATGGCGCGCCCGAGGGCGGCGGCAGAAATTTAGGCCCGCGCCCGATGGAAATGGTGCTCTTGGGCACTGGTGCCTGCACCGCCTACGACGTGGTGCTGATTTTGAAAAACAGCGGGCAGGACATTCGCGATTGCACGGTGGATGTCGCAGCCGAGCGCGCCGAGAAAGACCCGAAAGTCTTCACCAAAATCCACCTGCATTTCAAGGTGAAAGGGCGCGCACTCAAACCGCACTTGGTGGAGCACGCGATCAAGCGCAGTCACGAAAAATACTGCTCGGCTACCGCGATGCTGGCATCAACCGCAGCGATTACCCACGATTTTGAGTTGCTTGAGGACTAAAGCGTATCAAGCGTCTTCGGAGTTATGCCCTGAAGACGCTTATCCAGTAACACTCTTCAAGCATACCCTCTGAAGCGTTAGACGTAGTAAGCGCCTCGCGTCATCACCTTAGATGTCGCGCCCATCGCCAGGCGAATCGGCAGCGGCAGTTGCACCCCGCCCAAGCGTTCAGCCTCGCGGCCATGGCGGGCTTCGTCCGATTTCATTTTTTCGACAATCGCGCGCGATTTGGAGTCAGCGGCGGGGAGTTGCTGCAAGTGCAAGTCCAGGTGCTGCTCGACCTGGCGCTCGGTTTCCATCACAAAGCCCAAATTCCACCGGTCGCCTAAGCGCCCCGCCAGCGCGCCCATCGCAAATGCGCCTGCATACCAAAGCGGATTGGCCAGGCTGGTGCGCCCGCCCAGCTCGCGAATGCGCGCTTCGCTCCACGCCAGATGCGCGCCTTCTTCAGCGGCGGCGGCCTGCATTTGGGCGCGCACCGGCTCACTCTTGGCGGTGAGCGCTTGGCCTTGATAGAGCGCTTGGGCTGCGACTTCACCGGCGTGATTGACCCGCATTAGCGCCGCTGCGTGAGCGCGTTCGGCGGCGCTCAGATCAGGTTCGGGAAGGCCACGCGCCGGGCTGGCTGCGGCACTAGCCGCTGGGGCCAGCATGGTGCGAAGCGCTTGGTCGGCCTGAATGATGAGTTGATCGACGAACGAGTGCGAGGGCATGGTGGACTTTCCGATGCTGTAGATCAACCGATTTTACGAGCCTCTCAGGGAGAATGTTGGCGCGCTGCCATCCGGATATTCAGTCATTCGCCACTTTCATTTGCCCAAAGGCTGCCATGAACCACTTCAACTGGAATTTCCCCTATGCAACCAAACGCATGCCGGTCTTCGCCCGCAATGTGGTGGCAACTTCGCACCCGCTGGCTTCGCAGGCCGGTTTGCGCATGCTGCAAAAAGGCGGCAATGCGGTCGATGCTGCGCTCGCCGCTGCCATCACCATCACGATTTGCGAGCCGATTTCCAACGGCTTGGGTTCCGATGCTTTCGCCATTTTGTGGGACGGCAAAGAACTGCACGGCCTTAATGCCTCGGGCCGCTCACCAGCAGGTTGGACTGCCGAATACTTCGCCAAGCTGGGCAACAAGCCTGAGCGTGGCTGGAACTCGGTGACGATTCCCGGCGCGGTCTCGGCCTGGGTGGCGCTCTCAGAGAAATTCGGCAAGCTCCCCTTTGGTGATTTGTTTGAAGATGCGATTCGCTACGCCGAAGGTGGGCACATGGTGGCTCCGGTGACTTCCTACAAATGGACTCCGCAAATCCCGGTTCTCAAAGAGCAGCCAGGCTTCATGGAAACCTTTTGCCCCCGGGGCCGCGCCCCGCAGCCCGGCGAACTATGGAAGCTGCCAGACGCAGGCAAATCCCTGCGCCTGATCGCGCAAACCAAGGGCCAGACTTTCTACCAAGGCGAGTTAGCTGAGAAAATGGCTTCGCACTCACAAGCGCACGGTGGCTGCCATACCGTGGCCGATTTTGCGGCGCACCGGGCGGACTGGGTCGGCACGATTTCGCAAGGCTTTGCCGGGCACGAGTTGCACGAGATTCCGCCTTCAGGCCAAGGTATCGCAGCGTTGATTGCACTGGGGATTCTGAATCACTTCGACATCGCCCAAATGCCGCTCGATTCTGCTGACAGCCAGCACTTGCAGATCGAAGCCATGAAGCTCGCTTTCGCCGACGTGCATGCCTACGTGAGCGACCCTAATTCCATGCGTCTCACGCCTGAGCAAATGCTTGATGCGGGCTATCTCAAAGAGCGTGCCAAGCTGATCGACATGAAGCGCGCGACCAGTTTTTCTGCCGGAAAACCGCCCACCGGCGGCACGATTTACTTAACCGCCGCTGATCAAAACGGCATGATGGTGAGCTTCATTCAATCAAACTACATGGGCTTTGGCTCCGGTGTGGTTGTGCCTGGCACGGGCATTTCGCTGCAAAACCGTGGTGCGGGCTTTGTGCTCGACCCGGCGCACGCCAACTGCGTAGCCCCCAACAAGCGGCCCTTCCACACGATCATCCCCGCTTTTCTTACCAAAGGTGGCAAGCCGCAAATGAGTTTTGGCGTGATGGGCGGTGGCATGCAGCCGCAAGGCCATCTGCAAACCGCGCTGCGCATGCTGGCTTGGCAGCAAAACCCGCAAGCCGCATGTGACGCGCCGCGCTGGCGCGTCAACGGTGGCTTGTCGGTCTCGGCTGAAGCGCAGTTTGGCCCGGCGCTCATCAACGAGCTCAAGGCGCGTGGGCATTCGCTGGAAGCGGTGGATGACCCGTATATGGACTTCGGCTCTGGACAATTTGCTTGGTTGGCCGATGAAGAAGGTGTCGGCTATCTGGCTGCCAGCGATAGTCGTCGTGATGGGTTAGTGGCGGGGTACTGAAGAGAGTTCGGAAGAGAGTTCGGAAGAGTTTGGTCAGGTGCGTTCAACCCACACCATCATTCGCCTTTAGAGCGGGTCCTGAATTTTGTGCAAGGGCCTTATGATGCCGCGAAGCGGCGATTCTCATGGAGAAACATATGGCAATGAAAGCAGAGTTATAGGACGAATTGATTGCTCAAGGAGAAGGCAGGAGCGGTCAATAAACGTCACACGGGCAATTAGCGCTCTCCAAGCGTGGCTTGATTGAGCGGGCAGGCATCGCCTCGACGCGCAATATGTACAACATTCTCGACCCAATTCTTCACCTGTGGATTATCAAAAATGGCCCTTCACGTGTTTGAGCGACAGGTCGCGCGCAAGGTACTTATCAGCTTGCTGCTGACCGGGCAGATTTGCCTTGCAGCCGCGCAATCTGGCGATCTGCCCGACGCTTCAGCCACGCAGATGCTCAACGCCGTCAACGCCGCGCGCGCGACGGCGCGCAACTGCGGCGAAGCAGCCATGCCACCGGTGGCGCCGCTCACCTGGAACGCCACACTGGCGCAATCTGCCGCCCGCCACTCAACCGACCAGGCGGCCCGCAAGACAATGACCCATCGCGGTGCCGACGGCAGCAGTGTTGCAGAGCGGGTTGCTCGATCAGGCTACGAGTGGCGCGCCGTCGGCGAAAACGTCTACTCTGCCAGTTGGCAAGCGAGCGCCGAAGAGGCCGTCAAAGCCTGGCTCGCCAGCCCGGGCCATTGCCGCAATTTGATGTCGGCCAATTTCACGTCTGTCGGCGCAGGTTTTGCCGATGCCGGACAGCAGCGCTTTTGGACGCAGGTGTTCGCAGCACCTCGCTAATTCCATTTCTAAATCATTACGATTGAGTCGTTGCCCCTTCCTAGCCGTGCTTCGCGCACTGTCGTCGTCGGCGCGCCTAATCTCGTAATGATTTAGAAATGGAATAACAAACGGTCTTCAGTACCAGGTATTGAAGAGGCGCGACCAGTAATCTTCTTCGGGACTATAGCCTGAAGAAGTCCACCTATCAAGCGTCTTCAAGCAAAGCGATAGAAGAAATCTGCATCTTTGAAGTCGTGTTCATCCAGCACGTGGCGCACCAACCCTGCTGCCACCAACCGTTCGCCCAATTTCACCGCCAGCGGGCGCGAGAGCCGGTAACGTCGCATCAGCCAGTCGGTGGCATCTTTGCCCACAAAGCAGGCCGGGTAGGATTTGAGGCGAAAGCGCCGGTCTTCGACACCTACGCCGCCTGGGCCCTGCATCGCTGTCGCGACTTCTGCCGGATTGAAGCTGCCCAAATCCTGCGCCCTGCTATCGGTGCGTGCATCGACCGCAATCACGAAGCGGTAGAAGAAGTTGCCGTCTTTGAAAGGCTGGTCATCGACCACGTGGCGCAGCAAACCGCTCTCAAACAGGCGCTCGCCCAAGCGCGTGGCGAGGGGCCGTGAAAGCTGTTTGTGTTGCATCAGCCACTCCACCGCCTCGCTACCTACAAAGCACTCGGGGTATTGTTTGAAGCGAAAGCTGCGGTCTTTCACGTCGAGTGGCGCGGCCCCGCTGCCCATTTCGGCGACCAGGCTGCGCAGGTCGATACCGTCAATCGAGTGCGCGGCCCGTGTCGTGGCCAGCGAGCCGCTTGAAGAACCAAGCTGGGCGGGTATTTCGACGTAAAAGCGCCAGGCACCGCTGGCGGTGGCAAACGCGGTTTCTCCACGCACGGATAGCAAGCTGCCGTCGGCTACCAACTGGTTCATCCAAGCGATGAATTCGTCAGCGCTCGAACTGAATTTGGCCGCACTTTTCAGCGCGGCGGCCGCATCGAATGTGCCGTCGGCCGCCACCGCTTGCTCACGCGCCAAGCTGGCCCGCAACTGCAGGGCGACTTTTTGCGCCAGCCCCAAGGCAGGCGCGCTGGTCGCGGGCACACCGCGCACCTGTGCACAGACAGAAAACCAGAGCGCATCAATGGTCCCGGCGGCGCTCTCCGCCCTCAGGGCCGGCATCAAATCAAGCGCACCGTAGCGCCGCGCCACCGCGCGCATCGGCTCGGTCACTTCGCTGCCCGGCACGTGAGTGATTACCACGGCCACTTCCGGGAAAAAGCTGGCGAGCAATTTGGTGAATTGATAGGGATTGCGGTTCAATGCGGAAAAATAGGCCATGCTGGCAATCACCAGCGTCGGCGTTTCGCCCGCCGCTTTGAGCAAGCCCAGCGCAAACTGTGGGTCGCGCACGCGAGTGGGTGCCCGCACTGCGAACTGCCCCTCGCTTAGCGCCGCGCGCCACAGTTCGCGTTGCGGCGCGTCATTTTCGAGCAGGAGTACGCGGCGCGGTCGATTTTCCAAATGAGTATTCATCGTGCGATTCCGTTCAAAAAAGACCACCTGCGCAGAAGGCGGTTGGAGGCGAAAAAGCTGGTTAGCATGCAAGCTACGGCAGCGGCAAGCGATCAGATGCGAATCGCCCATTTGAGGGATGTGCCCAAAAAATATGCTTGCCTTGCAGGCCGCAACCTCCGTAATATCCGCAACCTTGAACGTTCGGGAACCCAAAACCTGCGATTCCCCACTCCATTTCGCACCATGTTGGTGCAGAAAAGTCGAATGAGCAAGCAACTAATCATCGCCGAGAAGCCCTCGGTTGCCGCTGATATCGCCCGCGCTTTGGGCGGTTTCAAAAAACATGACGAGTATTTTGAGTCTGACGATTTTGTCTTGTCGTCCGCTGTCGGTCATCTGTTAGAAATCGCCGCCCCTGAGGAATACGAGGTCAAGCGCGGTAAGTGGTCATTCACTAACTTGCCGGTGATCCCGCCCCATTTCGATCTGCGCCCGATCGCCAAAACCGAGCCGCGCCTCAAAGTGCTCAAGCGTTTGTTGAAGCGCCCCGACGTGACCGGCGTGATCAACGCCTGCGACGCGGGCCGGGAAGGGGAGTTGATCTTCCGTTTGATTGTTGAGCACGCTAAAGCCAAGCAGCCGGTCAAGCGTTTGTGGTTGCAATCGATGACGCAAGGCGCGATCCGCGACGGGTTTTCGAGTTTGCGTAGCGACAAGGAAATGCTGCCGTTGGCGGATGCCGCGAAAAGCCGCTCTGAAGCCGATTGGCTGATCGGCATCAACGGCACGCGCGCGATGACCGCCTTCAATAGTAAAGAAGGCGGCTTTTATCTGACCACCGTCGGGCGCGTGCAAACGCCCACGCTGGCATTGATCGCTGAGCGCGAAGAAAAGATCAAGCAATTCAAGCCCAAAGACTATTGGGAAGTGCATGCCAGCTTCGGCGCAAAAGCCGGCGATTACGCGGGCCGGTGGTTCGAGCCCGGCTTCAAAAAAGCCCCTGGCGAAGAAGGCGAACACCAGCGCGCCGAGCGCTTGTGGGACAAATCCAAGGCGGAAAAAATCGTCGCTGAATGCACCGGCAAAACCGCCAGCGTGGCTGAAGAAACCAAGCCCGCCACGCAAGCCTCGCCGCTGCTGTATGACCTCACCAGCCTGCAGCGCGAGGCGAACAGCCGCTTCGGTTTTTCAGCGCGCGGCACGCTGGCCTTGGCACAGGCGCTGTACGAAAAACACAAGGTATTGACCTACCCGCGAACCGACGCGCGCGCGCTGCCTGAAGACTATGTGAGCACCGTCAAACAGACGATGGAAATGCTGTCTGAGAGCAACGCTTACGCAGGGTTTTCGCGCAAGATCACCAAAAACGGCTGGGTTAAACCAAGCAAGCGGATCTTCGATAACAGCAAGATTTCCGACCACTTCGCGATTATCCCAACGCTGCAGGCGCCAAAGTCGTTAAGCGAACCAGAAGCCAAGCTTTACGACATGGTGGTGCGGCGCTTTTTAGCGATCTTCTATCCGTCCGCCGAGTTTTCGCAAACCACGCGCATTACGACTGTCGCGGCGCATCAATTCAAAACCGAAGGCAAGGTGTTGATCGCACCTGGCTGGCTTGAAGTGTATGGGCGTGAAGCGCAGGGCGAGGATGCGACGCTGGTGGCCGTGGAAGCCCAAGAAAAAGTCGCTACCCGCGAGGTCGAGGCGCAGTACAACCAAACCAAGCCGCCCGCCCGCTACTCTGAAGCGACCTTGCTTTCTGCGATGGAATCGGCCGGCAAATCGGTCGAAGACGAAGAGCTGCGTGAAGCGATGGGCCAAAAAGGCTTGGGCACGCCAGCCACTCGTGCCGCGATTATCGAAGGCTTGATCCGCGAAGAATATGTGCATCGCCTGGGGCGTGAATTGCAAGCCACTCCCAAAGCGTTTTCGCTCATGTTTGCGCTCAAGCATTTTGGGGTGACCGAGCTTTCGTCGGCTGAACTGACCGGCGAATGGGAGTTCAAGCTCAAGCAAGTCGAGGCAGGGCAGATGACGCGCAGTGAATTCATGGCGCACATTGTGGACTCGACCAACGACTTGGTGGCGCGCGTGAAGGGTGGCTCGATTCCTGACGAAGCCTTCGCGACTGTTGACGCCCCTTGCCCCAAATGCGGCGGCTTGGTGCAAGAGAACTACCGCAAGTTCCAGTGCCTTTCGTGCGACTTCAATATGTGGAAAGTACTGGCCGGGCGCGAGTGGGCGCCAGAAGAAATGGCTCTGCTGATTCGCAATAAAACCATTGGCCCCTTGACCGGATTTCGCTCAAAAATGGGTCGCCCGTTTGCCGCCTCGATCAAGATGAATGCCGAGTTTCGTGGCGAGTTTGACTTCGGGCAGGGCTTGGATGGCGACGATGCCGAAGCGCCCGATTTCTCGGACCAAGAACCGCTGGGTGCCTGCCCGAAGTGTGGCTCGCACGTCTACGACGGCGGTGCGGCCTACACCTGCGAAAAAGCGGTGGGCAAGGCGCGCACTTGCGATTTCCGGTCGGGGAAAATCATCCTGCAACAAGCGATTGAGCGCGAGCAGATGATGAAACTGTTGGCGACTGGCAAAACCGATCTCTTGCAAAAATTCATCTCCAAGAAAAACCGCCCGTTCAAGGCCTTTTTGGTCAAGGGCAAAGACGGCAAAGTGAGCTTTGAGTTTGAAGAGCGCAAAGTGAAGCCGGGCGCTGCGGCCAAAAAAGCTGGTAAAGCGGCCGACGCGGATGAAGTGGTTGCCGCACCCGCCAAGAAAGCCGTGGCAAAAAAAGCCGCTGCCAAGAAAGCTCCTGCTAAAAAAGCCGCTGCGAAAAAGCCTGCAGTCAGAAAAGCAGTCGTCAAAAAATCTGCTGTCAAGCCCGGCACAATGAGCGACGACCCGCCGTTTTGAGCGGTATCCAACGAAAAAACGACAGGAAAATCCATGATTCTCGAAATTGCCGACATTCGCATTCCCGTTGGGAAAAACGCCGAATTTGAAGCCGCCATCCAGCACGGTATTGCCACAGTCGCCTCGAAAGCCACCGGCTTTCGCGGTTACAAGGTGAACCAAGGCATTGAGTCGCCGGAACGTTATGTGTTGATGATTTTCTGGGACACGCTGGAAAATCACACCGTCGATTTCCGCAATGGGCCGCTATTCCCGCAATGGCGGGCGATTGTCGGGCCGTTTTTTGCAGCACCTCCACAGGTAGAGCACTTCACGCTCTTGGCGAAGTCGGCGTAGCTGGTTGGGTTGGTTGGGTTGGTTGGGCTCGAAGGTCTAAAAAATCTCCATAAGCAATGCCTGAAGAAGTCCGTCAGACGGGCCTCTTCAGGCATTTTTACGTGTGATTTTCGACTTGCGGGCACAAAAACTCGCCTGGCGGTTACTTAAGGATGCAGGCAACCGGTAATATCTGCAGCTGAAGGCGCATTTTTCCGCGCACCATCTCGTTTCGCCACCTTTTGAGTCGACCATCATGCAAATCAGCCCACCCTTTGGCTATAGCGAAATTGCCCCTTTTCTCAAGACTCAGCGCGTCACCTTGCCCATGCCCGAGGTACTGCCGGCCTTCTCCAAAAAGTTGAACGCGATTCCGGTCAGCTACACCGAATTCAACGTCGCTTACCGCGATTTTCCGCTGGTGTTTTCCAGCGGCGACAACGGCCAAAGCTTCGCGCCAGTCGCAGTGCTTGGGCTCGAAGCCAACGAAAACCTCTTTCTCGTCAACGACGGCTGGCTGCCACAAACCTATGTACCGGCTTATTTGCGCCGCTACCCGTTTTGCATGGCCCGTGTGACGCTGGACAACGTGGAGCAGCAAGAGCGCCTGATCTGTATCGAAAAAGGCTTTGTCAGCGAAGAAGGCAAGACCAGCGGCGAGCTGTTGTTCGACGACAAAGGTCTGGGCAGCGAGCGCTGGAAGGTGATCGAGCAATTGCTGCAAGAGTACGAGGCTGATCTGGAGCGCACCAAAGAAATGTCGTCCATCCTCTCCGACTACGGCTTGCTCGAACCCTTCACGATGCAAGCGACTTTGAACCAAGGTGGCGCGATGCACATGACCGGCATGTTCCGGGTTGACGAGCGCAAGCTCGAATTTCTGAACGCCGCGCAGCACCGCAATCTGATAAAAAAAGGCATCATGGGCAAGATTTACACCCATCTGCTCTCGCTCGACAACTTTGGCCGGCTGCTGGACCGCAAGGCCGCTGCTACCCCCGCTGCTGCCCCCGCCGCTGTCGCTCCAACCCAAGTGGAAACCAAAGCCCCGGCCGGCGAAAAACCGGCAGACAAGCTGGTCGAGAAGGCCAAACCGGCTGACAAGAAGTAGTGGTCGTTGGCGGAAGATTGCCAGCACCAGTCACAGCATCAGCCAATCCGCTCTCAGCATACTGCGCTTAATTTTTGTCGTTTTTTTTCCGCTTCCATGGACTATCTCAGTACTGTTTTTCATCGCACTGCCAATGGCAACGCCAAAGCCACTTCGCCCAATAGTGGCCTCTCGCCTGCTTTTCTGCAACTGCTCAAGCTGATTGACGGCAAGAAGAGCGGCAGCGCGCTGGTGCCGCAAATGCGCGGCCTGTCGCCAGAAGACATGAGCGATTGGCTGGCCCACCTTGAGCGCCAAGGCCTGATCGAAACCGAAGCCGATGCTGGTGCCGAGGGGCTCGATTTCACCGCCATGTTTGACAAGGCCCCGCCTTCTGGGCCCAAGCTGAGCAAAGAGCAGCAGGCTCAGCTCAAGATGCAGACCACCACCGGCATGGATGTGCTGCAAAAGACCGGCTCTTTCATGGCGCTCAAGGCTTCCGCCTCGTGGGAGAAAGAAGCCACGCCGGTCGCGCGCAAGGCGGGCGACTGTCGCGTGTTGATCGTAGAAGATGACGACACGCAAGCCATGTTTGTCCAAAAACTGCTGCTCAGTGCAGGGTTTCAGCAAAGCCGCGCCGCCAACCGCGAAGAGATCGTTGGCGCACTGAACCAAATTCCGGCCCCCGACTGCATTTTGATGGATGTCGAGCTGCCCGGATTGTCAGGCTTTGATGTGCTGGCGCGGGTGCGTCAACACCCGCGCCTGAAGGCGGTGCCCGTCATCATGCTCACCGCCCACGCTACCCACGAGTTTGTGATGAAGGGCTTGAGCTTGGGTGCGAATGGCTACTTGGCCAAGCCGATCAAAAAGCAGATTTTGCTCGAATCCATCGCGCAGATTCTCCAGGTTGAATTGCCGCCTGGCTAAAGCTCCGCTGAGCTTACTTCTTGATGAGTGTGAGCATTCCTGCATCTTGCTTCATGCTTGTGCGCGAGAGAAAGCTGTTGCCGAGCAGCACAAAACCGATGCCTGCGCCTTCAGTGATCGCCCCGTCAACTTGGTACAGCAAGAGGTCGCCCAGTTTCACCGTATCAAGTTTGACCAGCCACATCGGCACTGCGCCGTTGGCCGTGCGCGCAATACCCGGCAGACCCTTGGTGAAATCGATTCCCAAGCGTTTGGCGGTGGCAACATCCATCGCCACCAGCGTCGCGCCAGTGTCAACCACCGCAGTAACCGGCTTGCCATTGATGAGCACCTGCGATTTGAAATGCCCGCCAGAATCGGCCGTGAGCACGACCCGGTCGCCACTGCTTTCGGGTGCGCTGCCATCGCCCTTGCTGCGATAGCCTTGGCCCAGCGCCAGCGTGCGACGCCTGCCTTCCACCTCGATGGTGGCGGCGTTGTCTGCGACCCCCAATAGTTTGACCCCGTCTTTGACCTGGCCAATCGAAATCGTGGCAGGGGCCGCCCCGTTCACTGACACCACGGCCTTGCCAGGAAACACGCCAACCACCTGAACTTCGGCCGCGTGCGCGGCAGTTGCCAGCAATACGCTGGGGAGGCCGCCAAGCAGCGCGGCAAGTAGCCGGTCAGCTAAAGTTAAGCGGTGCACGCTACTTCCAGCGAAAGCCCCGGCCGAGATCGGGTTCGACCGGGAAAATCGTCATGTGGACGCTCGAAAGAAACAGCAGCTCTTCAAGCACTTCAGGCGGGAAACCTTGGCGCGCGTCGTTTTCGCCAGCGCGGGTATCGAGTACCAATTTGTCAAAATACTTTGCGCCCTCGGCATCTTTCCAGACCGCGACGACATTCTGCACAATCCGCGGATATTGGCCTTCCAGTGCTGACACACATTGCTCATCTGCCATGATTTCCCCCCGGAACCGTTGACGTTTCAATCACTTCAATCACGAAAATTTTGGAACTGTAGTGGCACTTCATCAATTTTGGCCTTGATGAGCGCGATCGCTGCCTGCAAGTCGTCGCGCTTGGTGCCCGAAACCCGCACTTCCTCGCCCTGAATCGAGGCCTGTACTTTCATCTTCGCATCTTTGATCAGGCGCACAATCTTTTTCGCCAGTTCCGTTTCCAGGCCGTGGCGCACTTTGACGACTTGTTTCATTTTGTCGCCACCAATTTTTTGCGGGTCGCCCACGTCGAGAAAGCGCACATCCACATTGCGCTTGGCCATCTTGTTGGTCAACACTTCGCGCACCTGCGAGAGCTTGAAATCATCGTCGGCAAATACGGTCAGCTCGCGCTCCTTCTGTTCGACCCGCGCATCCGATCCTTTGAAGTCAAAGCGGTTCGAGACCTCTTTATTGGTCTGCTCGACGGCATTTTTCACTTCAACGAGATTGGCTTCGGAAACGATGTCGAATGAGGGCATGGTGGGGGCAGCGTGCGCGATTTCAGAGGCGATGATTGAGTAGGCAGGTAGAAGTTTTAACTTCTCGATACCGGTTCTATGGGCCGATTGTATCGACAAGTCCCACGTAAACTCCAGTCCCATGTTGCAGGAAAACGTTTCTCTCAAGGCTTTGAACAGCTTCAATCTCGAGGCTAGTGCCCGCTGGTTTGCCGATGTGCGCGACCCGGTGCAACTGCGCGCAGCGCTCGACGACTCGCGCGTGGCCGGTGCGCCATTGCTGGTGCTGGGTGGCGGCAGCAACGTGTTGTTCACGCGCGATTTCGCAGGCTTGGTGCTGCGCATGTCGTCTTCCGGCATTGCCCTGGTTCGTGAAGAGAGGAGCCACGTTTGGGTGCGCGCAGCAGCGGGTGAAAACTGGCACGGCTTGGTGCTGCACTGCCTGGCTCATGGCTGGAATGGCTTGGAGAACCTCTCGTTGATCCCCGGTACCGCGGGGGCCGCGCCGCTCCAAAATATTGGTGCCTACGGCGTGGAACTGGAGTCCGTGTTTGAGTCGCTTGAAGCGCTCGACCTGCTTACCCGCGAGTTGGTAACACTGGATCGCGCCACTTGCGAATTCGGCTACCGCGATAGCCTCTTCAAGCGCGCCGGGCGTGGTCGCTACGTCATTCTGAGTATCACGTTGCGGCTCTCGCGCGATGCTGCGGTGAACACGAGTTACCGCGACGTGGCGCTGGAATTGTCCGCCATGGGGATCAACCAACCGACCCCACAGCAAGTCAGCGATGCGGTCGTCGCGATTCGCCGCCGCAAGCTGCCCGACCCTGCCGTGATTGGCAATGCAGGTAGTTTTTTCAAGAATCCGATCGTCTCAAGAGTCGCTCTGGATAAGCTTCTTCAAGCATATCCCGGGATGCCGAATTACCTTCATGGCGATGCGCAAGCCAAGCTTGCAGCAGCCTGGCTGATCGACCAATGCGGCTGGAAAGGCCAGGGCAAAGGCGGGGCCGGGGTACACGACCAGCAAGCCTTGGTACTGGTCAATCGCGGCGAAGCGACCGGGGTCGAGGTGCTCGCCTTGGCGCACGAAATCCAAGCTGATGTACTGCACAAATTTGGCATCGGGCTGGAGGCGGAGCCGGTGATTCTTTAGCCTGGCTCTTGATGCCTTCAAGCCTGCCAAACGCCCCAACCACCTTCGCGCAGGTCGATGCCGAGTTCCACTTCCATATCGCGCGCCTCGTCGTAGCGCATCGGGTTGTAGGCTTCGTAGATGTCAGTCATCAAGCGCAGACCGTACTGCTGCGCGAAGCGGTTTGATTGAATGCCCGCTTTATGTTTGTCAAACCGCACATCGGGTGACAAGCCGGTCATGCCGACATACACGCACGGCTTGCCCTCGCGGTAGCCGGGGTTGGATTTGACGAAGCGCGGCTCGAGCAACACCGCGCGGTCCAGCTCAATCACATAAACACTGTAATGCTTGCCGCGCGTTCCAGGCTTTTTGGCGGCGGCGACCATGATTACCCGGTCAACCCGCTTTCGCCAAGTCCGCCTCGGTGGTGAAGCTATCGGCGAAAAACTCCTCTTCAGGCAACTTACACAGCGCCACCAAGTCTTTACGCGCTGAATCGACCACAATCGGCGCGCCGCAGACATACACCTGGTGCGCCGAGAGGTCGGCGAAATCTGCCATCACCGCGCGATGCACAAAGCCCGTGCGGCCATTCCAGCCGTCTTCAGGCAGCGCGTCTGATACCACTGGCACGAAAGTGAAATGCGCCATGCTGGCAGCCCATTGCTGGCACAAGTCCATCATGTAGATGTCCTGCGGCCGCCTGCCACCCCAATACAGCGTGGTGGGGCGCGTGATGCCCTTGTGCGCCATGTGCTCGATGATCGCTTTGATCGGCGCGAAGCCGGTGCCGCTGGCCACCATCACAATCGGCTTGTCGCTCTCTTCGCGCAGAAAAAAGCTGCCGAGCGGCCCTTCAAAACGCAGAATGTCGCGCTCTTTCAATTTGCTAAACACTTGATCGGTGAAGTGCCCGCCCGGCATGTGGCGAATGTGCACCTGCACGAACTCGTCGTCATGCGGCGCATTGGCCATCGAGTAGCTGCGGCGGCGGCCTTCCTTGAGTAAAAATTCGATGTATTGACCCGCCAAAAATTGCAAACGCTCGTTTTGCGGCAATTTGAGCGAGAGCACTTTCACGTCGTCCGCCGGTTGCGTCACCGTGTTGATGCGGCACGGCAATATTTTCACCTGCAAGTCTTTCACCGCGCCGACCTCACGCACCTCAATCGTCACGTCCGAAAGCGGCTTGGCAACGCAAAAAAGCGCCATGCCACGTGCTTTCTCCTCGTCGGTCAGGGTGCCGGGCGAATGGCGGCCATAGTCCACCTGGCCTTCGACAATCTTGCCCTTGCACGAGCCGCACGCGCCATTGCGGCAGCCGTAAGGCAGGCCGAATCCGGCCAGGGTGGCCGATTGAAGAATGGTTTCGTCGGGGTTCGCGTCGTAAGCGTGGCCGGAAGGTTGAATCGTGATGCGTTTGGTGGTTGCTGCAAGCGTCATGGCTAGAATTCGTTGGATGAAAAAAGAGCGGGTGCTGATGGTTGGTGCGGGCGACGTGGCAAAACGGCTGATCCCCAGATTGGTGGCACGCTTTACGGTGATTGCGCTGACCTCGTCGGCTGCCAGCGCGGCTGAGTTGCGTTTGCTGGGCGTGCTGCCCATCATCGGCAATTTGGACGACCGCGCCTCGCTGCAGCGGCTATCCGGCTTGGCGACGCGCATTTTTCACTTTGCGCCGCCACCCAATACGGGCCATGCTGACTTGGGAGACTCACGCACCCGCAATTTGCTCGCGATTCTAGCCCGCCCCGCCAGTCGCGCTGCCGCAGCTGTGCCGCGTGGGCTGCAAATCACCTACATCAGCACCACCGGCGTGTATGGCGACTGCGCGGGCGCACGCTTTGATGAAACCCGCACCGTCAATCCGCAGAATCCACGCGCCCATCGCCGAGTTGCGGCAGAAGCGCTGCTGCGCCAGGCGGTTGCCCGAAGAGGCAAGTCCAGAGCGGTTCTTCAGGTTTCAATTCGGGCATCGATCTTGCGCGTGCCGGGCATCTATGCAGCAAATCGTCTGCCGCTTGAACGCCTGCAACGCGGCACGCCCGCGCTCTGCGAAGCGGATGACGTGTACACCAACCACATTCACGCCGACGACCTTGCGCACGCCGCCTGGTGTGCGCAATGGAGTGGGCGACCCGGGCGGGTCTATCACATCACCGACGACACTGAGTTGAAGATGGGGGACTACTTTGATTTGGTCGCCGATGCCTTCGGCCTGTCCCGCCCGCCACGTATTACGCGCGCCGAAGCACCGCAAAAAATTGCGCCGCCCTTGCTCAGTTTCATGAGCGAGTCACGCCGCTTGACCAATGCGCGCATGAAGCGTGAGCTTGGCGTGCAATTACGCTATCGCACGGTTGAAGCTGGCGTTGCCGCCGCATTGGCAGCATTACTCGCTGGCTGATCTGCGGTCAGGGGCTGCAGCAAAAACGCCAGCCAAACGCAAATTAAGGCGGCCGCTACGGCATAGATGCCAACCACATTGAAGTTGGTCATCGCGCCGTTTGCTGCGGTGCCAATCACCGCGCCTGCGAGCAGCACCGCAAGCCCGGAAGCCAAGCTTTGCACCGCGCTTTGCAGCGACATGAAGGCACCGCGCACTTTGGGGTTGATGCACATCGAAATAAAAGCCATCAACGGAATAAAACGGCCCGAGACGAACACCATAAAGAACACGGCGATGGCGCAGGCTCCCCACAGTGGCGCGCGCCCCATGTGAGTGAAGATCAACATCGGCACACAAGCAATCAGGCAAAGAATCACAAACATGCGCCGCTTGCCATAGCGGTCAGTCATCTTGCCAAAGAGTCGTGAGGTGAAGATCGTGGCGACCCCGCCGGCGAAATAGACCGTTGCCAAATCGGCTTCGGTAATACCGATATTGCGCACCTGATAAACGCTGATAAATGCGAACAGCGAGAAGCCCGAGAAGGTAAAAATCGCCATGCACAAGAGCGCCAAGCGGTGATTGCGCACCCGGAACAAATCGAGAAAATCGCCGATGGTTTCGCGGCTTTCGGCTGATTTCACGTGGGCCACAATCGGTGGTACCACGTACCAGCAGGCGATCCACAGCAGTGTGCCCACTATCCCTAAGAAAATGAACGGTGCGCGCCAGTCGAACGCATTGGCCAGCGCCAAGCCAATCGGTACGCCCGCCACTGCCACAATCGGAAAGGCACCCATCACCACGCCCATGCCACGGCCGCGCCGCTCTTCTGGAATCACATCGCTCACAATCGCCATCACCACCGGCGAAATGATGCCGCCGAAGATGCCCGCAATCGCGCGGATCAGCACCAGGCTGTAAAAGCTGGTGGCAAATGCACACAGCGCGGTGGCAATGGTGAAACCGGCGAACAACGCCAACAGACTGCGCCGTCGGTCAAACCGATCAATGAAAAACGTCGCCACGATGCCTGCCGCCGCAGCGCTGATGGAATAGATCGAGACCAACCAGCTGAACTCAGTAGCCCCGATGCTCCACAGTCGCATGAATTGCGGCCCCAGCGGGGCCAGAATCATGAAGTCGAGGATATGGGAGAACTGTAGCCCGGCGAAGGTGACGAGCATGGCGCGTTCGCGCGCCGCAGTGAGAGAGATCATTGTCGTCAGTTTAGGCGCAAGCGTAAGTGGAGGCACTCTAAACTAGGGAGATCATGCCAGCCATCCCCGCAAAACCCGCCGAACTGCCACCGCGCTTGGTTTTTCTCGATTTGGAAACAACCGGCGGCAGCCCGCGAGCTGACCGCGTGACCGAAATCGCCTTAATCGTAATCGAGGCGGGCACGGAGATGGCGCGTTGGTCCTCGCTGGTTAATCCAGGTTGCGCAATTCCGCCAGACATTCAATGGCTCACCGGCATCACCAACGAAATGGTGGCCGATGCACCGCGTTTTGCCGAGGTGCGGCAGTGGTGCAAGCCCGGCTCGATGGTGAAATTTTGGTGGCGCACAACGCGCGCTTTGACTACGGTTTTTTGAAGGGCGAATTTGCCCGGCTCGACATTACTTTCAGCGCCAAAACTCTGTGTACCGCCAAGCTTTCGCGCCAGTTATTCCCGCAGCATCATCGCCACAATCTCGATACCTTGATCGAGCGCCACCAGTTGCAGATTCCCAACCGCCATCGCGCGATGGGCGACACCGACGCGATTGTGCAATTGATGCAGCGCTGGCAGACCGAAGTCGAGTTACGTGAGTTTGCGCACACCGTGCAGCGCGTGCTCAAACGCCCCAGCTTGCCCAAGCACTTGCCTCTGGATGTGCTGCAAGGCCTGCCGCGCAGCGTGGGTGTGTATTCGTTTTACGGTTTGAACGAGCAACCCCTGTACATCGGCAAAAGTGTCAATGTGCGCGAGCGCGTGGCAGCGCATTTCACGGGCGACTATCTCACCGAAACCGATACCCGTCTGTCTGAAGAAGTGCGCCGCATCGAGGTTGAGGAAACAGCCGGCGAGATGGGGGCGCTGCTGATTGAAGCGCAGCGCATCAAAGAGCGCATGCCCACCCACAACGCCAAGCTGCGCAAAAAAGCCGAAGCGGTGGCCTTGCAGTTTGATGCAGTCAGTGGCAAACCACGCTATGTATTGCTCGAAGAGCTAGACCTGGCGCGATTCTCCGAGAATGTGGGATTTTTTAATGCGCGCCGCAGTGCGCGTTCTTTTCTCGCGCAATTGGTGAAAGATGAGCACCTGTGTGCCAAAGCGCTTGGGCTGGAAAAAGGCGCAGGCCCGTGCTTTTCATTTCAGATCAAACGCTGTCATGGCTGGTGTGTGCAGCAAGAAAGTGCCGAGCAGCATTTGGCACGCGTGCTCACGGTGCTGGAGGCAGCTCGCGCCGGGCAGGGCGTGCTGCCCTGGCCGCGCTTCGGCGCGATTGCCTTGATCGAAACCAGCAGCGACTTGCTGCGCGAAGACTGGCACGTGTTCGACCAGTGGTGCTACTTGGGAACCGTGCGCACGCGCGATGCAGCTGCCGAGTTGGCGCGCGCTGCCAAGCGAGTGTTTGAGCTGGATGCGTATCGGCTGGTGATGAAGGCGCTCGACACCGGCATGGTGGAGGAGCTGCTCCCGTGAATATGAGGTCAGTTGAGCTTGATTGTTGCCAAACGTAAATGCGGTAATCCTTTGTTGCGCGCACTTGGTTAATCCCAGTGCAGCCCATACACTTGTCAGGCAGCATTGCAACCAACGTCTATTCAAAGGAAAGTCATCATGAATCACCGCATCAGTTTGGTCACCTTGCTCATCGCTGGCGCACTGGCCAGCACTACCGGTTTCGCGCAAACCACCACTTCGGAGCCAGTGGTCAAATCGTCGGGTGAAGCGGGCACTAGCGGTGGTCGCCATGGCGGTCGCCCAGACCCAGCGCAGATCCGCAAAATGCTCGACGAACGCTTCAAAAAAGCGGATACCGACAGTGACGGTTTTTTGTCGAAAGAAGAAGCCGAAAAAGGCATGCCAATGGTCGGTCGCCGCTTTGCGGAAATCGATGCGAATAAAGACGGCAAGATTTCTCGCGAAGAGCTCGACAAGGCGATGGCGCACCGCGAACAGCGTGGCCAACATGGCAAAGACGGTCAAAAACACAGCGACGAGCGCTTCAAGAAGGCCGACAAAAACGGCGACGGCTTCCTCTCAAAAGATGAAGTTGCTGCCGCGTCACCACTGGTGCGCGATTTCGACAAAATCGACACCAACAAAGACGGCAAGCTGTCACGCGAAGAAATTCGCGCTTACGCTGACGAGCGCCGCAAAGCGCGTCAGGCGGGTCAGTCAAAGTAAGCGTCTGCCAGAAGAAGGTTTGCCCGAGCGGCTCTTCAGGGTATTGCCTTGAAGAGCCGCTCTGCTATTGGGCCCTGGGTGATGCTGAGCGTGCCGAAAATCAGTCTGGTTTGATCTTGTTGTCTTTCACTACCTTGGCCCACTTGTCCATTTCGGATTTGACAAACACTGCCAATTGATCGGGCGAACTAACCACAATTTCCATTCCTTGCGCGGCCAGTTTTTCGGTGATTTGCGGATTGCGAATCGCCTTGGTCAGTTCTTCATGCATGCGCGCGATCAACGCGGGTGGGGTGCCAGCCGGGGCCAACACAGCCCACCATGCAGAAGCCGAAAATCCTGGAAAACCCAGCTCAGCTACCGTAGGGATGCCAGGCAGGCTTGCGATGCGCGCAGGGCCCGTTACGGCAAGCGGAATCAGTTTTTTCGCATCCACATGCGGCTTGACCAAGAGCGGCGTAGCAATTGAGAGGGGCACCTGCCCGCCCAGCGCGTCGGTCAGCAGTGGGCCGCCGCCTTTGTAGGGAATGTGGTTGAACTCCGTTCCGGCTCGGTTGCCCAGTTGCGCGAAGGCCAAATGGCCCAAGCTGCCCGAGCCAATGCTGCCAAAGGCCACGCTGCCAGGCTTGGTTTTGGCAGCCGTCAGCATCTCCGCAAAGCTCTTGTGCGGGTTGGTGAGGTGGGCGACGATGGCCATTGGCGAGGTGCCAATCAACATCACCGGGGCTAAGTCTTTTTGTGTGTCGAAGGGCATGCCTTCAATCAATGCCGGGTTGACCGCGTGGGTGTCAAACACCATCACAAAGGTGTAACCGTCGGGTGCCGATTTGGCCGCCGCCGCCGTGCCGATGGAGCCGGATGCACCAGCGCGATTTTCGACAATGAATTGCTGCCCGGTGTTTTTCGACATCTCGGCACCCAGCAGGCGCGAGATTTGATCGACCGTGCCGCCTGGAGGGAAGGGCGCGATGATTTTGACCGGCTTGGTGGGCCAGGTTTGGGCGGCAGCGCTGGTGGCGAGCGCCCCCATTGAACACAGCAGAGCGGCAAGAATCGACTTCACGGCAAAAGGTCGCATGGCAGGAGGGTCTCGTCGGAAAAACTGAAGAATACCGCGTCCGCTCAAGGTTGCAAATGACGGTAGATCGCAAAATGAAACGGGGCCCATGCCGCAGTACGAATCCCGGCATTGCTCAACTGCGCGCGTACCCACTCGTTGCAGGTGGTGACGAGCGAAAACGACGAGCGTGCCTCGTAAAACGCGTCGTGTACCGTGTAGCCACGTCGCGCGATCAAGCGCAGGCCGCCTTGGCTGTCGCGGGCAAATTCGGCCTGAATGCTTTGCACCAGCTTGGCGTAGGTGGCTGGGGAAACCGTGATGCGGCGCACTGACGGCAAGGCTGGGTTGGGCGTGCGCTCGTATTCCACATGCAGCGCCGATTTGCCGATGCCGGTGAGGGCGCGCAGAGCTACGCTGGTGGTCAAATCAGCCCACTCGGGCGTTTCAAGATAGAAGCCCTGGTCACCCCAACCAATCGCGATGTGGGTGGCTTTTGGGTTGGTCGAAGGGTCAAGTTTTTCGTCCAGCACCAGCGGGATCGGGGTCTTGGGTGGTTTGAGCGGGATGCCGAAATGGCTGCCCGGATGTTGGCGGCGCCAGTCGACTATTTGCCGCGCCAGCGGGTCGTCCAGCGGCAGCACGAAGTCGGTGTGAATGCCGTTGTTGCGCAGAAAAAATTCGATCGTTGGTTCACCAAGTTTGGGCGCGGAAAAATCACGATTGACGGGCAAAAGACCGAGGCACAGGGCGCTTAGACAATAGAGCAGAGCGCCGACGAACAGGCTGACGAACAGGCCGAAGAAGAGCCACAGAAGCGGCTTTCCGGCCCATCGCCAAGTCAGCCGCAGCATCGCTACACAACTCCACCCAAGCGCAGTGCAAGGC
This sequence comes from Burkholderiales bacterium, assembly GCA_031362865.1. GTDB lineage: Bacteria > Pseudomonadota > Gammaproteobacteria > Burkholderiales > JAEUOS01 > JANLTH01. The sequence continues at coordinate 20,960 of JANLTH010000123.1, forward strand.
CCAAAGCGGCACACGCGCCGATCAGCTTAATCATGCCCAGATTGAATTTGAAGAGCGCCACAAAGGCCGCTACGCCGATTGCCACCGACACCCAATCTGGAGGTTGGCCTACTCCTTTGGGAAAAAATACGTGGGTGGCGAAAAAGAGCGCGAGATTGACGATTACGCCGACCACCGCAGCGCTGATCGCCGTGAGCGGTGCGGCAAGCTTCAAATTGTCGCGGGTCGATTCGATGTAGGGAGCACCGGCAAAAATAAAAATAAACGATGGCAGAAAGGTAAAAAAAGTGGCGACCAAACCGCCCGTGATTCCTGCCAAGAGCAGCGCCTCGCCGCCGAAAATACCCTTGGTCCAAGCGCCGACGAAGCCGACAAAGGTGACAATCAAAATCAGCGGGCCGGGGGTGGTTTCGCCCAGGGCCAGGCCGTCGATCATTTGTGCGGCGGTGAGCCAGCCAAAGTGCTCGACCGCCGCTTTGGCCACATAGGGCAGCACGGCATACGCACCGCCAAAAGTGAGCAGCGCAGACTTGGTAAAAAACCAGCTCATGTCGTTGAGCACCGCTGCCGACTTGGCCGGAAACAGAGCCGCAATCCCCCAGGCCGTGACACCGCCGATCAGCACCCCAGCTCCCAGGTAGGCCACGAAGCGGCCCCACGAAAAAGCGGCGTGCGCGGGCGGTGGCGTATCGTCGTCAATCAGCGCTGGGCCATAGCTTGTTTTTGCCGCGCCGTGCCCGCCGCCATTAAAAATCTGCGGGGCAAATTTCCCGCCTAACATGCCGAGCAAGGCGGCGCCCAGAATGATCGCCGGGAAGGGCACGTCAAGTAAGGCAATCGCCACAAACGAGAGCGCTGCAATGCCATACAAGGCTGGGTGTTTCAGCGTGCGCGTGCCGATGCGGTAAGCGGCGAACAGCACAATCGCGGTGACTGCAGGCTTGATGCCATAGAGCACGCCTGCTACGGCGGGGACTTGGCCCCAGACGAGGTAAATCCAGGTGAGCAGCATCAAGATCACTGTGGCCGGCAGCACAAACAAGCCGCCCGCGATCAAGCCGCCCCAAGTGCGATGCATCAGCCAGCCGATGTAGGTGGCCAGTTGCTGTGCCTCCGGGCCCGGCAGCACCATGCAGTAGTTGAGCGCGTGCAAAAAGCGCTTCTCCGAAATCCAGCGTTTTTGTTCGACCAGATCGCGATGCATGATCGCGATTTGCCCGGCTGGGCCGCCGAAGCTGATAAAGCCCAGCTTGAGCCAATACCAGAAAGCTTCAGAGAGCGTTACTGGGCGCGGCTTTTCAAGGGTTTGTTGAATCGTGGAGGGGCCGCTCATGCCGCGCTCGCCGCAAACAATTTCGCGTTGTGCGCTTCACCGCGCGCCGACTTCGCCCAGGCATAGAGCGCGTCGTAGATCACCATGCCGTGTTCGAGCATGACGTGATCGTCGGCGTACAAAGCGGAAAGACCGAGCGATATCGCCATCAGGCCCGCCGACTGCGGTGCCAAGTGCAAGGCATCGCAATCTGCCCCGCGCACGACCTGCGCCACGGTTTGCAAGGCCGCATCGTGCAAGGCATGGTCGGCGATGAAGGCATCAAACGAACATTCTTCGCCCCGGTGCGAGTACTGCACGTCGGGCACATCGTAAGGCGTGGCCCCGAGTTTGGCTCCTTCGACGATCACCTGATTGCTGGGCACGTAGTGAAACACTGCCAGCGGGTCGATAAAGCGCCGAATCAACCACGGGCACGCAATACGGTCGATTTTCGGGCGCTCACGGGTGATCCATTGGCTCGGGGCAGCAGCTTCGCGCCGTTGCATCGTCGCGCCGCCTACGGCAAGCCAGGCGGTGATCCCGCCTTCCAGAAAAGATGCCTGAAGACTCGCGCCAGTCAAGGCTTTTGTGGCATTTTGGCTCACCTCGTGGCCGTGTACGCAGATCGCCACAATGGCGCGATCACGTGGGAGGCTTGCCGCAAACTTAGCGACATCCTCAGGTGCGCAGCGCAGCGCACCCGCCAGCGTGTGGGTATCGGCTTGCCAGGCGGGCGTTTTGCGCACATCGAGCACTATCGGCGCGAAGGCTGAGCCGTGCAGCGCGCGCAAGGCACTGACGGAAATAGAGGAAATGCCAGAATCGGAAGGGTTGTGACCAGTGTCCATGAAAGGCTCCAAGCGTTTGAATAGCGCAGCGAACTGCGTGATTTCAACAGGTTGGCGGAGCTTGGACCGGTGTCTTGGCGGCTCAGGAGACCGAATCGGGCCACACTGAATCGCCATCGGGAGCCCGCGAATGGTTGAATTGTTGCCCCGATGTAAGTGAGTGTAGCGCAATCGGGCGCATACAGCCAAGCCAGTGTGCTGCAGTCCTACAATTCTGTAATCATCACTTCCGAGAAATCATCATGCAAACCGAAGCGTTCACCGCAGTGCTGCAACAACAAGGCTACCTCGACATCGAAACCAAGACCGCGCGCGCCAATTTCACCTCCAAGCCGCACACCCATCCGTTTGACGTACTCGCCATGGTTCTTGACGGCAGCTTTTCGCTCGAATCGGGTGGCAAGGCCGTAACCTACGGGCCGGGCGACCAGTATTCGCTCAACCGCGATATTGAGCACGTGGAAATTTACGGCGCGCACGATGTCACCTATTTGGTTGGGCGGCGTCATCCTGAGCCAGCATCTGCTTGAAGAGCCTTACTGGACGGGCTTCTTCGGGCACTCACCGAGCGCTGCGGCTAAGCTTTGGCTGCAGTAATCGCATCATTTCGATTCGATCAAGATGAAATCTCCCTGGATTGCAGGCCTGCGCAGCGTTTGTCTGAGCGTGCCTGACTTGGGCTTGGCCGAGTGCTTCTACACCGACACTTGGCGGCTTACGGTGACCGCGCGTGAGGGCGGCACGCTCTACCTGCGCGGCAGCGGCAGCGACCATCATCTGCTCGCCCTGCGCGAAGCGCCCGGCGCGCCGCAGTTGGATTCGATTACGCTGCGGGCGCGCAGCGAAGCGGCGCTCCAGGCCGTCGCCGATGCGGCAGCCACGGCAGGCGCAACACCGGTGCGCAATATTGGCGCGGCGCGTGACCCCGCTGGCGGGCATTCGCTGGGTTGGCTGCGGATTCGGTCGAAGGAGTCATGGCGATCACGACCACCGCCGACCTGCCAGACTTAAAAATCGTGGCGATCGGCAGGCCTTGGGTTGAGACCGAGGGTGTTGTCAGTCGTTGGTTTGTGCGCCACGCTTGTGTAGCGGCGTTGCTGCGGCCTGACAATTACGTCTATGGCATCGCAGAACACGGCAGTGAAATTGCGCCACTCTTGGCCGAGCTGACAACGGCGCTGGCCACGTGAACACCTGCGAGCACCTGACACGCCGCTTCGCTTTTTATCCGATGTTTCCCACCTTGGAGACCGCACCATGAATCGACGTTACTTTGCTCTGAGCACCCTGGCTGCCGCGCTGGCATCGCGCCTATCGGTGGGCTTTGCCCAAACCTCGCCTGCCTGGCCTGACAAACCGATTCGCTGGTTGCTCTCGCAGCCACCCGGTTCGGGAGTCGATTCGATGGCGCGGCTCATCAGTGAGCAGTTGGCGCGGCACTGGCAGCAGCCTATCGTGGTGGAAAACCGCCCCGGCGGGCAAAACGTGATCGGCGCTCAAGCTGCCGCCAAATTCCCGGCCGACGGCTACCACTTCTACTTTGCCACCGCCGCCGCGCTGGTGGTTAACGCCTATCTCTTCAAAACCCTGCCTTACGACCCGCAGAAAGACTTCACGCCAGTCGGCATGATCGGCAAGGTGCCGTTTACCCTGTCGGTCAATGCTGCTTCGCCATTGAAGTCACTGCAAGACTTGGTGGCGCACGCCAAGGCCAACCCGGGGCGGCTCACGGTGGCTAACGAAGGGCCCAAGACCTTCGGCGGCATGATGACCAGGTTGTTCAGCGCGCAATCCGGCATCCAGATCAACTCGATCTCCTACGTCTCGGTAGCAGCCGGGGTTACTGACACCATTGGCGGACAGACCGAGGTGTTGGTGAGCGACGTGCCTTCAGTCGCCGCGCTGGTCAAGGCAGGCCGCCTGCGCCCGCTGGCGGTCACCACCGCCAAGCGCGTTGCCGCTTGGGAAGGCGTGCCCGCCCTGGCCGAGAGTCTGCCCGGGTTTGACTATGCCGGCTGGATTGGCATCGTCGCTCCAAGCGGTACACCAGCGGCCGTGGTGCGCCGCTTTAACCGTGACTTGGATGCTTTGTTGAGCGCGCCAGAAATTGCGGCGCGCCTTTTGGCGATCGGCCCGATCACTGAAGGGGCCGGCACGCCTGAGCAGATGGGCGAATTCTTCAGCGCCGAGCACACCCGCTGGGCCAAGCTGACACGAGAGTTGGGGATCGTGGCTGAGTGATCGGCGCGATCAAAAGTCTTTCAACCATTGCTTGAAGCCGCTGATCCAGTAAGCCTCTTGCGAAGTGCTATCCGAAGAACCGCTACCAGAAACACTCTTCAAGACATCCTATGTTGCACGTAGTTCTCTACCAACCTGAAATTCCGCCTAACACGGGCAATGTGATCCGCCTGTGCGCCAACACCGGGTCGCGGCTACACTTGATTGAGCCGCTGGGCTTTCGCTTGGAAGACCGCGAACTAAAACGTGCCGGGCTGGACTACCACGAATACGCCTCGCTCACAGTTCACAAAACCTGGCAAGCGATGCTCGAAGAGCTAAGCCCGCGGCGCTTCTTCACGCTGTCAACCAAGAACTCGACGCGCTATGAATCGGTACAGTTTGCCGATGAAGACGTATTCATTTTCGGGCCAGAAACCCGCGGCCTGCCGCCGGAAATTCTCGACTCCCTACCCGCCGAAAATCGTCTTCGCATCCCGATGCGGCCGAACAATCGGTCGCTCAATCTTTCCAACAGCGTTGCGGTGGTGGTGTTTGAGGCGTGGCGGCAGTTGGGGTTTGCGGGAGCGTCGCATGCTTAACGATTGCCTGACCAAGGAGTGCGCTCGCTTTCCTTCAAGCGCGCCCGCTCGGCGCTAAGCACGCGGTACTGCTCGCGCTGCTCTGGCGTGTGGATGCCTTCGGCAACTAATTTGCTTAGTTCAGAGTCGTTCAGCTGGCTCTGGATCGCGCGCACCCTGGCCAGGAACTCAGTTTGCACGGCTGCCGCCTCAAGGTTTTCTTCGCTACTCCAGTGCTGTGCACGTGCGTAGGTGCCCTGATTCGGTGAGTTCTCTGCAAAGCGGGTGAGCACTGCCGGAGTTGGCATCGACTCCATCTCGTCGCAGTATGTGAGCAGGTCCGCTAGCGCTGGTGTGAAGGTAACCCGATTGCGCAAACCGTCAAGAGCGGTGTCGCGCGATAAGTGAGGCTGGTCAAATAGGCAGCAAATCAAGCGGAAATCGTGATCCATCGGGGCGCGGCGCGGCGCGCGCGAGTAGGCCGGGGCAGGCGGCTGGAATTTGCCCTTTTTCCACTCGCCCTTGGGCTTCCATTCTTTCGTGGCACCTTGGCGCTCAGCGACTTCGTCAAACTTGATGCCGCAGGCCCCCGCCACTTCAGCGGGGGACATTTCAACTTTGTCCGAGAGCAAGCGGATCAACTGCGCGCGCATCACGGGTGCCGCCAGCGCAATCATGTGCGGCTTGGCGTCGTTGAGCAGGCGCGCGCGGCCCTCGGCGGTGTCCAAATCGAGGTCGGCCGACAAATGCTGCACCAAAAAGCGCGAGAGCGGCATGGCGTTGCGCTCGGCGTTCTCGAAGCCTTCTTTGCCGAATTCACGCACGTAGGTGTCGGGGTCGTGCTCTTCGGGCAGAAAGAGGAACTGGAAGGTCTTGCCGTCGGCCACCAGCGGCAGCGCATTTTCAAGTGCGCGCCACGCGGCCCGCTTGCCAGCGGCGTCGCCGTCAAAACTGAAAATAATCCGATCGGCTTGCTTCAGCAACTTTTGCACATGCATCGGCGTGCAGGCCGTGCCCAGGGTTGCCACCGCGTGTTCCACGCCGTGCTGCGCGAGTGCCACCACATCCATGTAGCCCTCGACCACCAACACGCGTTGGGCCGCGCGAATCGCCTTGCGCGCCTCAAACAAGCCATACAGCTCGCGGCCCTTTTCGAACAGCACGGTTTCGGGCGAGTTGAGGTATTTCGGCTCGCCCTTATCGAGAATGCGCCCGCCAAAGCCGATGATTTGGCCCTTGGTATTGCGGATCGGAAACATGATGCGATCCCGGAAGCGGTCGTAGCGTTTGGCGACTACCTGCTCGGTAGCTTCCTTTTCGATCACCAGCCCCAAATCGACTGGTGCGGCGGATTCGTATTCTTCGCCAAACACCTCTTTGAGCGCATCCCAACCGTCGGGTGCATAGCCGATTTGAAACGTGGCACCCACGCCGCGCGTGAGGCCGCGCTGATTCACGTAATCCTTCGCGCGCTGGTTGGCCATTAGCGCGTCTTGATAGTACTTGGCAGTGCGCGCCATCCACTCGTGGAGCGTGTCGTAACTTTGTTTGGGCGGTGCGTTGAAATCGCGCGCCTCGTCTGGCACCTGCATGCCCACGCCGCTGGCCAAGTCTTTGATGGCATCGACATAGCCCATGCCCGCAAATTCCATCATGAAACCCACTGCCGAACCATGTGCGCCGCAGCCGAAGCAGTGATAGAACTGCTTGGTCGGCGAGACTGAAAATGACGGCGACTTTTCGTTGTGGAAAGGGCACAAACCTTGCAGATTGGCGCCAGCCTTTTTCAGTTGCACGTATTTGCCCACCACGTCGACCACGTCGACGCGGTTGAGCAAATCTTGGATGAAAGACTCGGGGATCACAGCTACGGCGTTAGAGGTTAGGCGAGGAGTTTGGGTAGTGGGCTCGCCGCGTTGCGCGCTGTTAGCCGGATTAGGCCGCTAAGGCTGCCTTCACCATTTGCGAAACCTTGCTCATATCGGCTTTGCCTGCCAACGCCGCTTTCACTGGGCCCATTACCTTGCCCATTTCGGTGGGGCCTTTGGCACCTGATTCGGCGATCACTTGGGCGATCACGGCAGCGATCTCGTCTTCACCCGCCTGCTTGGGCAGGTAGACCGACAGCACGGCTACTTCGGCTTGTTCTTTGTCGGCCAAGTCGGTGCGATTGGCAGCCGAATAGGCGGTGATCGAGTCACGGCGCTTTTTGAGCTCTTTTTCGATGATGGCGGTGACGTCGGCATCGGTGAGGGTAATGCGCTCGTCTACTTCGCGTTGCTTGACTGCGGCTAGCAGCAGGCGGATTGCGCCCAGGCGCGCCGCATCTTTCGCGCGCATGGCGGTTTTCATGTCTTCGGTGATTTGGTCTTTGAGGCTCATGGCGTAGGCTCCGCGGTGGACAAGTAGGGTTTTTCTGTATTTTTGGTAATTTTGAGAAGCGACTGGCTAACAATGCAAAAGGCCGCGTAACTCACGCGGCCTTTTGGTGTACTGCAACTTAGCTGACTTGCTGTTCCCGATTCTTCTTGGCAAGGTCAGTGGTGCTTAGTACATCTTCGGCGGCAGCTTCTGGCTGCGCACGCGCTTGTATTGACGCTTGACCGCTGCGGCATGCTTGCGCTTGCGCTCGGCGGTTGGCTTCTCATAGAACTCGCGTGCGCGAAGCTCGGTCAGGAGGCCGGTTTTTTCGATGGTGCGTTTGAAGCGGCGCAGGGCAACTTCAAAAGGCTCGTTTTCTTTAAGGCGGACTTGTGGCATGGAAAGGAATTTGGGTAAAGAATCGGGGAAAGCCCACAATTATACGAGGGTTTTGGAATTTTTTGAAGGGCTGCGAGCATCCACTCCAGATTGAGGCCGGCCCGGCTGAAACTATTTGCGTCAAGTCCGCTACTTTAAGCCTGAATCCCTGCATCCAAGCGGCGAATCGCCTCGGCGTTGCTCCAGCTAAAGCACTTTTCAGCGGCATCGCGCCATGGCAGCCATTGATGGGCCAGGTGTTCAGTGAGCACCGGTGCTACCGGCATCGGAACCAATAGGCCGAAAACGTGTTCGGTGTTGTGCGTTACGCCAGGGCCGTAGCGTGATTGCCAGCGCTGGTAAATCTCGTAACGGTTGGTGAGCTGCCAGTCGGTGAGCACGTGGCCTGGGGCGGTGGCATCAATCGCAGTTTCTTCCAACACCTCACGCTGCGCGGTGGTGCGCAAGGCTTCGGTTTCAAAGTCGACGCTGCCGGTTACGCTCTGCCAGAAACCGGGCGCGTTCTTGCGCTCCATCACCAGCACATCGAGCGCTGGCGTATGAATGACTACCAGCACTGAAATCGGGATTTTGTAAATCAAATCCGCAGGTTCGACCACGTCGCTCCGGCTTCGTCGTCGAAGGCTTTGGCTTTGTCGATGCCTTCGACCAAGATCATGTCGATCATCGTGGCGTTGGCGGCAGTGTCGCGAGCCTGGGCATATTCAGGCGACGCAAGAAATTGCTCTGCCAGCGCGCGGGACGGAAATTCGATCATCACCAAGCGTGGTGGCTGCCACGAACCTTCAACCACCCGCAGGCTGCCGCCACGCACCAGATACTGCCCCTTATGCAGGCGAATCGCATTGCGCAACAAACGCCGATACGCCTCATAGCGTTCGCGGTTGATGACGTTGATGTCGGCGATCAGGTAGACGGACATGCGGGCAATTGAGCAAATGAATCGTGCATTATTCCTTCCTGACTGGAAACTGACGAGGCATGCATACGGTTTGGCGTGACTTTTGTCACAGTTTTACCTGCTCAGCATACCCAAACTTGGGCTTTTTAATACAGCAATGTCCACATTGAGCTTCATCGGCTCAAATCAGCTTGCGGTCAGTCAACTCCGCTTTCAGGTAGGCATAAAAAATCGGTGCGGCCACCACGCCGGGCAGGCCGAAAGCCGATTCCATCACCAGCATTGCGCCTAGCAACTCCCACGCTTTGGCGTTGATTTGGCTACCGACGATGCGTGCATTGACGAAGTACTCGAGCTTGTGGATCACCACCAAGAAAATCAACGAACCGACGGCTGCACCCAAGCCGACTGACAGGCTCACAACCACGATTACCGTGTTGGAGATCAAATTGCCGATTACCGGAAAGAGGCCCGCGATAAAAGTCACCACGATCATCGTTTTGGCGAGCGGCAGATTCACGCCTGCCAAGGGCAGTATCACTAAAAGGTAAATGCCGGTGAGAAAGGCGTTGAGCGCCGAAATTTTGACCTGGGCGAAAACGATGCGGCGAAATGCTTCGGCGATGCGGCGCACCCGCTCGGTAAGCGCGGCGGCAAGTGGGCCCATCGGTGCGCCCGAGGCTGACTCGCTCACGCACACCATTGCGCCCAAAATCATGCCGACCAGCACGTGGGCCAAGGTTTTGCCAGCGTCGGTCCCAAAACTTTGCAGATCTTTCGCGTGATCGCGCAGCCAATCGACGATGATCTCCTTGAGATCATCGGCATCGCCCAGCGGCAAGATGTCGGCCAGCGCGGGCGGCAACTTGTCGCGTAGCGAGTCGATGATTTCAGCCATCTTGGCCAGCAGCGCCGACAGGCTGCCCGCTTCGCTGCGCATAAAGGCGATCAAAGCCCAACCAGCCAGCGTGAGCACCACAATCAGCACGCCGCCAATCGCTGCCACCGATTTCATGCGAGACCTGGGGTTTTTGGCATGCTGCACGCCAAAACGTGCCGCCACGATGATCGCCAGCTCGTGGACCAGAAGCCCTGCCAGCAAGGCCGGCAGCAGATGCCACTTGAGAATTGCCACCAGCCCAAGCGCGAAGATGACCCAAGCGGCGTACTCGAAGCGGGTGGCGGGTGTTAGCTTAGTAGGGTTGGTCATGTTTGTCCCGGTACATCAGTGGGTGCGGGCCTGGAGTGCCCGCACAGCTTCAAACCTGCGAGCACTTCAGGCTCGCACTACTGGCGCTTGGCGGCGACCAGCGTATTACCCAGCAACATCGCAATCGTCATTGGCCCCACGCCGCCGGGCACGGGTGAAATTGTCCCTGCAACGTCTTTAACCGCCGCAAAATCCACATCGCCACACAGCTTGCCGTCGGCGTCGCGGTTGATGCCCACGTCAATCACGCAGGCGCCTGGCTTCACCATATCGGCGGTCACAAAGCGCGGTTTGCCGATGGCGGCTACCAGAATGTCTGCCTGACGGGTGATCGCGCCCAAGTCGCGTGTTTTGGAGTGACACACGGTCACCGTCGCACCGGCTGCCAGCAACAGCAGCGCCATCGGCTTGCCCACAATGTTGGAGCGGCCAATCACCACTGCGTGCAAGCCGGTTGGGTCGATCTTGGCGCTCTTGAGCATGGCCATTACACCTGCCGGGGTGCATGGGGCAAAGCCCGCGTCAGTAGCGCCGGTCAGCAGCGCGCCTGCGCTGGCGACATGAAAGCCATCGACATCTTTGGCCGGATTAATCGCTTCGATCACGCGCTGCGCGTCAATCTGCGCGGGCAGCGGCAGCTGCACCAAAATGCCGTGAATCGCCGCGTCGCGATTGAGTGCTTGCACGTGCCCGAGCAATGCGGCCTCAGAGGTGTTTTCGGCCAAAGCGATCAGGCGCGAATGAAAGCCCGCTGCTTCGCACGCCTTGCCCTTGTTGCGCACATAAACCCGTGAGGCCGGGTTGTCGCCCACGATAATGACCGCCAGGCCGGGTTGACGGCCTTGGGCGGTCAGTTGCAAGGCCTGTTCGCGATACTGGGCGCGCAGGGCAGCGGCAAGCTGAGCGCCGTCGATGATGGTCGAATTCATCGGGTAATTTTAGTGGGCGCGCGTGATGCCCAAGTGCCTCTTGGGGAATGCTCGAAGATGCCCTACCAGTAAGGCTCTTCAGGCCTTGACCTCACCAAATCCACCACCACCCGGGGTTTCGATCACAAACACGTCGCCTGGCAGCATTTGGGTTGAATCGGAAGCGCGCAGGGTCTCGACCTCGCCGCTGCATCGTTCCACCGTATTCTTGCCCACCCCACCGGGCGCGCCGCCTGCCATGCCAAATGGCGCATGCAAGCGGTTGTTGGAGAGGATAGAAGCAGTCATTGCCTGCAAAAACCGCACGCGCCGCGTACCGCCGTTGCCGCCCTGCCACTTGCCCGCCCCGCCTGAACCTTGGCGAATCGCGTAGCTTTCCAGCAGTACCGGAAAGCGCAACTCCAGCACTTCCGGGTCGGTCAGGCGTGAATTGGTCATGTGGGTTTGCACCACCGACGCACCGTTAAATCCCTGCCCAGCCCCCGCGCCACCAGAGATAGTTTCGTAGTACTGATACTTCGCGTTGCCGAAGGTAAAGTTGTTCATCGTGCCTTGCGCAGATGCCATCAAGCCCAATGCGCCGTAGAGTGCATTGGTAATGCACGATGAGGTTTCTACATTGCCTGCCACCACCGATGCCGGATAGTCCGGATTGAGCATCGATCCTGGCGGGATGATGACATTGAGCGGCTTTAAGCAGCCCGCGTTAAGCGGAATGTCGTCGTCAACCAGGGTGCGAAATACATAGAGCACCGCTGCCATGCACACCGCAGAAGGCGCGTTGAAATTGTTGGGCAATTGCGCCGAAGTACCGGTGAAATCGATGACCGCGCTGCGCGCCGCTTGATTCACGCGGATCGCCACTTGGATCATCGCGCCGTTGTCGAGTTGGTAGGTGTAAGCCCCGTCTTGCAACACCGCAATGACGCGGCGCACGCTCTCTTCAGCGTTGTCTTGCACGTGGCGCATATACGCGCGGACGGTCTCCAGACCGAAGTGCGCCACCATGCGATTCAACTCCTGCACCCCTTTTTCGTTCGCCGCGATTTGCGCGCGCAAATCGGCCAAGTTTTGGTCGGGGTTGCGCGCCGGGTATTTGGCCGAACTGAGCAAGGCCCTTAGTTCGGTTTCACGCAGCACGCCGTGTTCAACCAGCTTGACGTTGTCGAGCAGCACGCCTTCTTCTTCGATGGTTTTCGAGGAATCTGGCATCGAGCCTGGTGTCAAACCACCCACATCAGCATGGTGGCCGCGCGAGGCGACGTAGAAAAGAATTTTCTGGTTGTCGGCATCGAACACCGGCGTTACCACCGTGATGTCGGGCAGGTGCGTGCCACCGTGGTACGGGTCGTTGAGCACGTAGGCATCGCCCGGTTTGATTTTGCCGGCATTGCGTTTGGCGACGGTTTTGATGCTCTCACCCATCGAACCCAGGTGCACCGGCATATGCGGCGCATTGGCGATCAAGTTGCCAGCCTCGTCAAACAGTGCGCACGAAAAATCGAGCCGTTCTTTGATGTTGACCGAGTAGGCTGTGTTCTGAAGCCGGTAGCCCATCTGCTCAGCAATCGACATAAAGAGGTTGTTGAACACCTCCAGCATCACCGGGTCGGCGGTCGTGCCAATTGCCCGGCGCTCGGTGCGCGCGGCGACGCGGGTGAGGACCAGATGATTCTGGCGCGTCACCTCGGCCTGCCAGCCGGGCTCAACCACCGTGGTGGCATTGGCTTCGGCAATGATGGCCGGGCCGTGAATCGTGTCACCGGCCAGCAGCCCGGCACGCCCATAGAGCGCGGTCTCACGCCAGCTTTCGCCGCTGAACATGCGCACCGTTTCGGCGGCGCGGAGCGCGCCGTGTTGCGCCAGATCGCGCGAGGGCAATGAAACATCGGCGGTTACCGTCGCAGCAGCACCGACGGCTTCGACCGAGATCGCTTCAATTACCAATGGCAAATGCGGCATGAGAAACGAAAACCGTTGCCGGTAGCCGGTCTCAAAGGCGCGGGTCATTTCTGCAACCCCGCTCAGGGGCACCACCATCGCCGAGTCCGTACCCTGATATTTGAGGTGAACCCGCTGGTGTACCTCAATACGCGGCGCGGCCACATGCTGGGCGGCCAGTTCGGCGGTGGCTGATTCTGCGAGCGTGGCCAATTCGGCGCGGGCCGCAACCAGTGAGGCATCGCTCAAGCCTTGCTCAATGCTTTTTTCGCGCATCGCCGTTTGGTCGGCCAAGCCCATGCCGTAGGCGGACAGTACGCCCGCGAGTGGGTGCGCAAACACGCGCGTCATGCCCAGGGCATCGGCCACCAGGCAGGCGTGCTGCCCGCCCGCGCCGCCAAAGACGGTGAGCGTGTATTCAGTCACGTCGTGCCCGCGCTGCACTGAGATGCGTTTGATCGCCTCAGCCATGTTGCCGACCGCAATCTCAATAAAGCCTGCGGCAACTTCTTCCGGCGTGCGCTTGTTGCCGGTAGCGGCTTCAATCTCTTGCGCCAACGCCGCGAATCGCTCAGCCACCACTGGTCGATCAAGTGTTTCATTGGCGCTTCTGCCAAACACTGCCGGGAAGTGCTGTGGCTGGATTTTGCCCAGCATCACGTTCGCATCGGTCACTGCCAGCGGCCCGCCGCGCCGATAGCACGCGGGGCCCGGGTTGGCCCCGGCTGAATCTGGTCCCACGCGGTAGCGCGCACCATCAAAACTGAGGATCGAGCCGCCACCTGCTGCCACCGTGTGGATGCTCATCATCGGCGCGCGCATCCGTACACCGGCTACTTGGGTGTCGAAGGCACGTTCCATGTCGCTCAAGCTTTTGCCTGAAAAGTGCGAAACATCGGTGGACGTGCCGCCCATGTCAAAGCCGATGATCTTGTCGAAACCTGCACCCAGGCTGGTGCGCACCATGCCGACAATGCCGCCTGCCGGGCCGGAAAGAATCGAGTCTTTACCCTGAAACAAATGCGCGTCGGTCAAGCCGCCTGAAGATTGCATGAATTGCAGATTGACCCCCGGCATTTCTGCTGCGACCTGGGTCACATAGCGCCGCAGAATCGGCGACAGATAGGCATCAACCACCGTGGTGTCGCCACGCCCCACCAGCTTGATGAGCGGGCTCACTTCATGCGAAACCGAGACTTGCGCAAAGCCCAGCTCGCGGGCGATGCGCGCGACAGCGGCTTCGTGTTCCGGGTAGCGGTAGGCATGCATAAAAACGATGGCGATTGCCTGAAAACCCTTATCCAGTAAGCGTTTCAAGGCATCGCGTGCTTGATTTTGGTCGAGCGCGACCAGCTGATCACCGTGCGCGCCGACCCGCTCATCCAATTCCACCACGTCGGTATAGAGCAGCTCGGGTAGGAGGATGCGCCGATCAAATAACTTGGGGCGGTTTTGGTAGGCGATGCGCAAGGCATCACGAAAGCCACGCGTGGTAAGCAGAGCAACCCGCTCGCCTTTGCGTTCGAGCAGTGCATTGGTAGCCACCGTCGTACCCATCTTCACCGCTTCGACCTGCTCGGGCGTGATCGTCTGTCCGGCATCGAGCTTCAACAAACGGCGAATGCCTTCCACCGCCGCATCGCGGTATTGCTCAGGATTTTCGGAAAGCAGCTTGGCGGTCGTGAGCGTGCCATCGGGTGCGCACGCGACGATGTCGGTAAACGTGCCGCCTCGATCAATCCAGAATTGCCAGCGCGGGGAGGAGTTGGAGATTTCGGTTTGCATAGTGCCGATGGTTTCAGAGAAAAGTTCAAAGCGAAGCGGCAGCTCGTGCCGCTTGGTCATACAGGCCGGACAAGGTGCGCAGGAAGCGCGCCAGCTCACGGATTTCGGGATTTTCGTGGCCATCGGGCGAAATCGACGTCACCAGGCAGCGCTCGCGAATCTCCCGGTACTTTTCGACGTACTCGCGGCCCAGCTCGGTGGTGCAATAGGTCACTTCCTTACCGGCCTTTTCGCCTTCCACCACGCCCAGCGCCACCAGTTTTTTGAGGGCGTACCCCACCACGTGGGTGTCCTCAACGTTCAGGATGAAACAGATGTCAGCCAGCTTTTTGTTGCGCGCCCGATGGTGCACATGATGCAGCACGAGCACGTCCATCGTCGTCAAGTCACGCAAACCGGCGGCGGCCATGCAGCGCACCGCCCAGCGATTGAAAGCATTGGCGGCGATGATCATGCCGAACTCGAATTCGGAAAGCTCCACACTGCGTGGGCTCGCCAAGTGTGCCGAGGAGACGATGCCGCCGACCAATTCGCGTGGTGGTGGCGCAGTGGCGACCTTAGGCTTGCCGCTTGCTGTGGCTACAGCCGGGGTGGATTTCAATCGAGGCATAGCAAAACTCCGGTACAGCGGCGTGTGCGCAAGTGCGCCGCCGTCACTGGAATTATGCGCTTGGGCCGCGTGTGGCAACCCCGCCGCAACGGTTTTGACTTGAGTTTGCCGGTGAATTGCCGTCATAATTTTTGATTTGAGATTTATTACGTAAACGATTTTATTTTTTTATTTCAACAAATTGTTGACAAATTGTCAAAATACTTTTGTAATTTAAATAGCAAACCGTAGTTAAAGTTATCAAATTTGTTTAATCGAATGGCAAACCCAGGTCTGGAGCCGCGCCATGAATCCACGTCAATCCCCTCGCAATGCGCGCTGGCAAATCGCCTTGAGTGCGATGGCGCTGCTGTACGGCGGCTTGATACTGCCTGGCGGTGTTGCGGCGCAATCAGAGTGGCGCTTGGCATCGGCCTACTCGGATTCCACCTTTCACACCCAAAATCTGCGGCGCTTTGCTGACGAACTCGGGCGAAGCCTTCCGGAAGCCCCGGCCATTACCGTGCACGCTAACGGCACACTCATCAAACCGGCAGACATCCACGCGGCCCTGCGCGAAGGTCGCGTCGAGATGGGCGAGGTGATTCTCTCCAGCCTCGCCGCACGCGACCCGCTGTGGGGTGTCGACGCGATTCCCTTTCTGGTGGCGGGCTACGACGATGCCAAGGCGCTGTGGGAGCTCTCGCGCAGCCACTTGGAAAAACGCGCTGCCGCTGACGGCCTGGTGTTGTTGTACGCCGTGCCCTGGCCCCCGCAGCATCTATACGCCTCGCGGGCGATTGGTTCGGTCAAGGATTTCAGGGGACTGGCGATGCGCACCTACAACCCCGCGACGACGCGCCTGGCTGAACTGACCAGTGCCAAACCGACTTTGATCCAGGTGGTTGATTTGGCGCGTGCGATTGGCGCGGGCGAGGTGGATTTAATGCTTACCTCCAGCTGGACTGGCGTGGAGACCCGCGCTTGGAGCCGCATGAAATATTTTTACACCGTCAACGGCTGGATGCCAAAAAACGGCCTGTTCGTCAACCGTGCCGCATTTGAAAAACTCAGCCCGGCGGCGCGGGCGCGCCTGCAAACGCTAGCGCGGGAAGCCGAGGCTCGTGGCTGGAGCGAGTCGCAGGCCAACGCCCAGCGCTACGAAGCGGAGCTCGCGACTGCCGGTATGCAGGTCGCTGCACCAAGTCCGTTTCTGCACGACGATCTGCGCCGCTTGGGTGAGCGCTTCGCCCGCGATTGGCTCAAGACCGGCGGGACGGACGGACTTTCTACCTTGCTTAGTTTTGAGGCCCGGCGTTTTGCCGATGCCCGTCTGAAGTAGTCGTTGCAGTGGTTGTCGCCGTTGTTTTGCCCGTTCCGATTCTTTCAACCAGGAGGATTCACATGTTGCATCGCTTCAAGCGTCATTTAAAAACCGAATTACTCGCCGCCGCACTGCTTGTGGTCGGTAGTTTCAGTACCTTGACCATGGCGCAAACCAAGTGGGACTTACCCACCGCCTACCCGGCTACCAGTTTTCAAACCGAGAACGTGCAAGCCTTTGCCAACGACGTTGAAAAGGCCACCGCAGGCAAACTCAAAATTGCGCTGCACGCCAATGCCTCGCTCTTTAAAGCACCGGAAATCAAGCGCGCCGTACAGGGCGGTCAGGCGCAAATTGGCGAGATCATTTTTACCAATTTTTCCAACGAGCACCCGCTGTTCGAACTGGACAGCGTGCCGTTTCTAGCACCCAGCTATGAGGCGGCGCACAAGCTGCACAAAGCCTCGCAAAAGAGTCTGGAAGCACTGCTCGCCAAGCAGGGCATGAAGCTGCTCTACGCCGTGCCGTGGCCGCCGCAGGGCATTTACGTGAAAAAGCCGATTGCCAGCGCGGCGGATCTGAAAGGCCAGAAATGGCGCGCCTATTCACCCGGCACGGCCAAGATGGGTGAACTGATGGGAGCCAATCCGGTCACGATTCAGTTTGCCGAACTTTCACAAGCGCTCGCCACGGGTGGTGTGGATTCGCTGATCTCGTCACTTGCGACCGCCTACGACACGCGCATTTATGAGCAGATCACCCACTATTATGATGTTCAGGCATGGCTGCCGCGCAATGGCGTGATCGTCAATCAAGCGGCGTTCGACAAACTCGACAAGCCGACTCAAGAGGCGGTGCTCAAGGCCGCCGAAGCCGCCGAAACACGGGGCTGGAAGGTCTCGCGCGAGAAGAATAGCTGGTACGCCGACGAGTTGAAGAAAAAGGGCCTGACCATTCATCAACCGTCAGCGCAGCTCGCGACAGACATGAAAAAGATCGGTGATACGATGCTTGCCGACTGGCTCAAAAAGGCTGGCAGCGAAGGCCAGGCAGTCGTCGACGCATACCGCAAGATGTAAGACCGTTCCAGCGCGCAGGCCTCTTGGCGGACGGAGCGTTTCTCCATCTCCTGGTTTAAATAGCGGCCTGCGTGGCTTTTTCCACAACAATCGAGCAATTGCAGGCTGCCAGCCTGCCCTAGGAATCTCATGCGCAAAGCGCTGAACTTGCTGTACGACATCGCCGGGTACTTGGCCGGGCTGTGCGTCTTTCTGATCTTCGCCGTGATGGTGATTTCGTCGATCATGCGGCAAACCGGTTTCAAGACCGGTGGCACTGACGACATCGCCTCGTGGCTGTGCGCTGCGGCGGCATTTCTTGGCCTGGCCCATACCTTCAAACACGGCGACTTTGTGCGGGTAGGCTTGTTGCTGGAGAGCCTGAAACCGGGCGTGCGGCGTTTTTTTGAAATCTGCTGTTTGCTGATTGCGGCAGTATTCAGCGGCTATATCGCTTACTCAGTGGTGGCCTATGTGTGGGAGAGCTACCAGTTCAACGACATGGCCAATGGCCTGATCGTGATTCCGCGCTGGATTCCGCAGCTAAGCCTGGTGATTGGCTCGATCCTGCTCTTCATCGCCTTCGTGGATGAGCTGATTCTGGTGGCGCTGGGCAATCGCCCCACCTATGTGATCGCGGTTGAAGAGCGCCATGCGCGCGGCGATTTTTCGGAGGACGTATGAGCGCGGTCGAGATTGGTGGTTTTCTGCTCATCATCCTGCTGATGATTCTGGCGGGTGGGCTGTGGATTGCGATTACGCTAGCCTTGGTGGGATGGATCGGCATGGCGTTTTTTACCAATATCCCGGCTGCGGTTTGGGGGAAAAACATTTTTTCCGCGCTCTGGGAATCTTCGGCCTCTTGGGAGTTAGCGGCCTTGCCGCTATTTATTTGGATGGGCGAAATCCTGTTTCGCACCAACCTCTCAGCGCAAATGTTTGAAGGCTTGGCCCCTTGGCTCAACCGCGTGCCTGGCCGCTTGATGCACACGACCATTTTGGGTTGCGGCATCTTCGGGTCGGTCTCGGGTTCGTCGGCTGCTACCTGTGCCACGATCGCCAAGGTGGCCTTGCCGGAGCTTAAAAAACGTGGCTATGACGAAAGCCTGGCTTTGGGCTCGCTCGCCACCGCAGGCACACTGGGGATTCTGATCCCGCCGTCAATCACGATGGTGGTCTATGCAGTGGCAGCCGATGCCTCGATCATTCGCATTTTTCTCGCAGGCTTTGTTCCAGGCTTCATCTTGATGGCGCTCTTCTCCGGCTACATCGCGTGGTGGTCGATCCGCAATCCGGACAAAGTGCCACCTCCTGGGCCCGACACCACCTTGATGGAAAAAATCAGGCTCTCCGGCCATTTGATTCCTTGCACCCTGCTGATCGTGTTCATCGTGGTGGTGCTCATCATGGGCTGGGCCACCGCGACCGAATGTGCCGCCTATGGCGTACTGGGGTCTCTCGGCATCGCCTGGCATTCCAAGTCGCTCAACTGGGAAAACTTCAAAGGCAGCTTGATGGGCGCCACGCGGGTCTCCTGCATGATTATGTTCATCTTGGCCTGCGCCGCATTTCTGACCAAGACGATGGCCTTCACCGGCATTCCGCGCGAGTTGGCTGAGTGGGTCAATAGCCTGGGCCTTTCGCCCTATGCGCTCATCGGCATCTTGGCGCTGCTCTACATCGTGCTGGGCACCGCGCTGGACGGCATCTCAATGATTGTGCTCACCTCAGCGGTGGTATTGCCGATGATTCAAAAAGCAGGCTTCGACCTGGTCTGGTTTGGCATTTTCATCGTGCTGCTAGTTGAGATCGCGGAGGTCACACCACCGGTGGGTTTTAATCTCTTTGTGCTGCAAAACATGACCGGCAAAGACTCCAACGTGATCGCCAAGGCGGCGATTCCGTTTTTTTGCTGTCTGGTGTTGTGCATCGTGATCGTCACGGTATTCCCGCAAACCGTCACGTGGTTTCCGGATTTGGTGATGGGCAAGCCGAAGTAGCCGAAGGTCGGCGGTGGCGGGTGCTCCCCCACTCCCACCAACCCCGACACCGACTACCAAATGATCTCGAACTTCGCGCGGTCGTCGAGGCGATAGACGGTGAAATCCGCATCCATAGTGATGATCCGCCGGGTTGGCAACTGATGGGCGAGTGCGACCAAAGACGCATCGGCCAAGTCCATCGGCAGGTCACGGTACTTTTTGGCCCAGGCGATTAAATGGGGCAGGGCAGCACGCTCCACGTGCGCCACAGTTACTGCGCCACTCTCGACAAAAGCCAGGCAGTCAATCCAACATTGCCAGTGCGACAGTGCGGCAACTTCAGCCAGCACGGCCCACGTGGTGAAGATTGGATAGGGCTCTAGCCGAACAATGCGAACGGCGTTTGCGTGATGCCGATCCGAAGAATCAAACAGCGCGACCAGCGGTCCCGCGTCGACGAGCGTGCTTTGCACGGACGATCTCCCGAAAAGCTGCGCTCGTATTTTCAGAGCGGCTGTGCGCGGCAGCGCTCGCCTGCCGCCCAACCAAATGGCCACCTAGCTCCCATGCGGTTTTTCGGCGCGGGGCATCGATTAGATATAGTCGCAAGCTTTCAGCGACCACCCAAGACTTGGTCAGGCCTTGATCTGCGCAGTAGCTCTCAAGCTGGCTTTCAAGTGAAGCATCCAGTCGTGCTGTCAGCATGGTGGCCCTCTTTTCATTCTGTAATACAAGCATCATACCATGCCGGTTTTACTGCGCCGGATTGCGCAGCCGCTGGTGAATCGCGTCGATTTTCTTCGCCACATCGTCGTTCACCGAGATTGCGAAGGCATCGATGTTTTCCTGCAACTGCGCCATGCTGGTGGCACCGATGATGGCGGAAGTGAGGAAGGGTTTGCGGCGCATCCAGGCTAAGGCCAGTTGTGCCGGCGTCAAGCCATTTTCACGGGCGAGCTTGGCGTAGGCGGCTACCGCCTCTTCGGTCAGGGCGCGCGAGTAACGCGGGCTCCAGTTTTTGCCAAAAATGTTGATGCGCCCCACCGCATTGGCGTCGTCCGCGTATTTGGCAGAAAGCGTGCCGAAGGCCAGCGGGCTGTAAGCCAACAGGCCAATCTTTTCACGGAACGAAATTTCGGCTGAGCCGTCTTCGAAGGCGCGGTTCACCAAGCTGTAGGCGTTTTGCACGCTCACTGGGCGCGGTGCGCCTTGCTCATCGGCAACCCGCAGCCACTGCATCAAGCCATAGGGCGTTTCGTTGGACAAGCCGTAGTGGCGGATCTTGCCTTGTTTCACCAGGGCGGCGAAGGTTTCGACCTGCTCGGCGATGCTGGCAGAGGCGCGCTCATTGACTGGGTTAAATTCGAGTGCACCGAAGAGCGGCGTGTTGCGCGAAGGCCAATGCAGTTGGTACAGGTCGATCACGTCGGTGCGCAGCCGCTGCAAGCTTGCCTCGCATGCTGCGCGAATGTTGGTGGGTGTGGCATCGGGTTTTAACCAATCCATGCCACGCGCAAACCCAGCCACCTTGGTAGCGACAATCACCCGGTCACGCGCCTGCTTTGCCAGCCAATTACCGATGATGGTTTCACATTTGGTGTAGGTCTCGGCCTTGGGTGGCACCGGGTACATCTCGGCCGTGTCGATGAAATTCACGCCGCGCTCGAGTGCGTAGTCGAGTTGCGCGTGGGCCTCAGCTTCGGTATTCTGCTGCCCGAAAGTCATCGTACCCAAACAGATTTCAGGAACGGAAAGGGTGGAATTGCCAAGATAATTGAGTTTCATGCCAAGCCTTTGGAAGTCGATTTTTAACCTAACCAAGTCTAAGACCTTCGATGCCTAGATAATTCCATCGGCGGAATTTGCTGGGCATCGAAAAAGGGAGAGGGTCTATAAGCCGGGTCCTGTTACGGCGATGCAGGTTGCCCCGCACGGCTATGACAGCCATTCCTCTAGGCGCATAGTTACCCATGCGCTCAAGCTACCTACCCGCAGGCGATGCTGCGTTGCGCGAGCCGCGCGTTCGCCTGCCTATTTGGTATTGCTCCAGGTAGAGATTGCCCGTTTCACCCGGCGTTTGGGTTGCCCCTTGGCGCCGACTCGTCTCTGTTGCTCTGATCCTCGCCTCGCGGCGGATGGGCGTTACCCACTACCTTTGCTCTATGGAGCCCGGACTTTCCTCCCGCAGTGCTTTGATTGCCACTGCCGGCGGCTGTCCGACCCTCTCCCGCTTTGTAGTTTACGCTGGATGGCTTGCGCTACACTCCTCGCATCCTCACCTGCCAACGGAAACGCGCCTATGAAATCTGCCTCGAAGCCACAGATCCAGCGCCGTGCGGTGCTGCGCGCGATTGCCGCTGCGCCTCTTTTTTCTCCGCTGGCCGGTTACGCCCAAGCTGCGGGGTCTGGTCGCATCATCTCCGGCTTTGCCGCTGGCGGTGGCGCTGATTTGGCAGCGCGCGCCGTGATCGACAAGATGCGCGAAACGCTGGGGTGGAGTCAGTTCGTCGTCGAGAACCGTACGGGTGCCGCCGGCAAAATCGCACTCGATGCCATGCGCAACGCCGCGCCCGACGGGCGCACCTTGTTGATCGCGCCCTTGGTGACCCCGGTACTGTCGCAACTGACGTTTAAAAACCCTGGCTACGATCCGGCACGCGACATGATGCCGGTTGGCATGGTTGGGCATTTTCAATTCAGTTTGGCGGTGCCGGTTGCGCACCCGGCAAAAAACATGGCAGACCTGGTGAAATGGCTCAAGGCCAACCCCACCAAAGCGAACTATGGCTCGCCCAGCCCAGGGAGCTTGCCGCAATTTTTTGGCATCATGCTCGGGCGTGTGATTGGTGTGCCGATGGTCCATGTGGGCTACAAAGGCGGCGCGCACATGGTCAATGATTTGGCAGGCGGGCAGATTCCGGTGGGCATCAATACCGAGGGCGACTTGCTGGAGCTGCATCGCGGCGGCAAGATCCGCATACTTGCCACCTTCGCGCCCAAGCGCACCCCGCAAATGCCCGATATTCCGAGCATGGTCGAGCTGGGCTACAAAGATGCGGTAGGCAGCGCTTGGTATAGCCTTTGGACCACGCCAGGTACGCCCGCCGCGCAGGTCACAGCCCTCAATCAAGCACTGAACGCGGCGCTCAATACGACCTTGGTCAAGGCGCGGCTTTTTTCGCAAGGAGTAGAGGCCGCTCCCGGTACACCGGAAGAACTGGAGGCCAAGCGCCTGGCTGATATCGCGAAGTGGAGGCCGATTATTGATGCGAGCGGATTCCGCGCGGATTAAGCGAGTAGGGCGAGCCTGAAGTGCTCGCTTGATGCCCGTCAGGCGAGCACTTCAGGC
>JANLTH010000010.1:0-45791 GCA_031362865.1 Burkholderiales bacterium
TTGTAGCGGAATCATCCAGTTGGCGAAGCCCACGAAGGCCGGCATGATCGCGCCAAACACCATGATGAGGCCGTGCATGGTGGTGAGCTGATTGAAGAACTCTGGGCGCACAATTTGCAGGCCCGGCTGAAACAACTCAGCACGGATCGTCAGCGCTAGCACGCCACCTGACAAGAACATGAAAAACGAGAACCATAGATACAAAGTACCGATATCTTTGTGGTTGGTCGTCGTCATCCAGCGCCAATAACCCGCTGGCGGGCCGTGATGATGGTCGTCGTGACCATGGCCGTGGCCATCGTGACCCTCGTGGCCGTGAGGTTTGCCGTGCGGATCGAGAACTGCGCTCATTGTGTGTTTCTCCAACTGGAATGTCGTATTCGTGGCGGGTGCAGGAACGATGCCTGCGGCCTAATTCGCTTTGGCGGTCAGTTGCGTTACCTTGCCGGCATCCCAAGCACGCGCCGCTTTGACTTCAGCGGGGGTGGCCATGTCGCCAGTCTTGTTGCCCCATGAATTGCGCACGTAGGTCGTCACCGCAGCCAAATCGACGTCACTCAGACCCTTGAACGAGGCCATCGCACTGCCCTGACGGCCGTTGACCAGAATCGCCACCGGATTGTCTTTGCTACCCATCACAAACTTGGCACCATCAAGCGGCGGAAACGCCGGGGGCACGCCCTTGCCGCTGGCTTGGTGGCAAGCGACGCAGTTGCTCGCGTAGACACTCGCCCCGCGCGCCATCAAACCCGCCATGTCCCACACTTTGTTTGGGTCATCCTGCTTGGCGAGAATTTCCTTCTTCTTGCCTTCTACCCACGCCGCATATTCCTTGGCTTCGACCACCTTGACCACGATCGGCATAAAGCCGTGCTCTTTGCCACACAGTTCCGCGCAGTTGCCGCGAAAAGTGCCGGTTCGCTCAGCCTTGAACCAGGCATCGCGGATAAATCCCGGAATCGCGTCTTGCTTCACGCCAAACGCGGGCACCCACCAAGCGTGAATCACGTCATTGGCGGTCATCAGCATGCGCACTTTTTTGCCGACTGGAACTACGACTTCGTTGTCCACTTCGAGCAAATACGTAGGATTTTTTTCACGCGCTTCGCGATTCACGTCTTCAATCTGCTCGCGCGGCGTGGAAAGCATCGAGAAAAACGCAATCCCCTCGCCTTCGCCCTTGATGTAGTCGTAACCCCATTTCCACTGGTAGCCGGTGGCTTTGATGGTGATGTCTGCACCCGAAGTATCTTTCATCGCGACCACGGTCTTGGTGGCAAGGCCCGCCATGATGATCACGATGATGGTAGGCACGATGGTCCAGGCAATCTCGACCGTCGTGCTCTCGTGAAAGGTGGCCGCCTTGTGGCCTTTGCTGCGACGGTGCGCGTAGATCGAATAAAACATCACGCCAAACACGGCGATAAAAATTATCGTGCAGATTGCCAGCATGACCCAATGCAGCCAAATGATGTCTTCGGCAATTTTGGTGACAGCTGGCTGCAAATTGAGCTGCCGCACCGCCGGGCCGCCAGGCATGTCGCCCGCTGCCCACGCCGCCACACCAAACAGCAGTGCCGCAACGGCAAATCCCCATCGGAAAAATGTATTTCGGGTTTTTTGGTTTTGCATCATGGTCGATTCCAACAACGGGTGCGAAGGCTTTGACAGGTGCGCCGCAAGCAACGCGGGATGTCCAAAACTATCCACCGATGAGCCCAATAGAAAAGCTTAAAGCTTCAAGTCAACCTAGGATTGTAACAAGCGCCGTAGGCTCGAAGCATCGCATGCCGCCAATTTTTTCCCGATTGCAGTCCTCGATTCGCCCAATTCGCCTGGCTGCCTCCGGCTGCGCCCGCAGTTGCGTCCGGTGCTCGCTAAGGGTTTCCCCGCACAAGCGATCGGGTGATGCGCCGACTAGAATCTCCCACTTCTGAGTCGCGCATTTTGGTGTCAAATTGGCCCCCTCCTTGTCTCCCCTGCTTCTGGAAAGTTACCGCACTGCGGTCGCCGCTGCCGACCCGTTGCTGATCGTCCCAGCGCACTTGCCCCTGCCGCCCAAACAAGGCCGCACCTTAGTAGTGGGCGCCGGCAAGGCGGCCGCAGCCATGGCCCGTGCGGTGGAGGAAACTTGGCGGCAGCGCCACCCGATCCCGGATGCCGCGCCACTGCAAGGCTTGGTCATCACCCGCTATGCGCATGGCTATGCGGGCGACGAGGCGCTCAAGCGGATTCGCGTGGTTGAAGCGGGCCATCCCGTGCCGGACGACGCGGGCGAACGCGCGGCACGCGAGATCATGGCGTTGGTAAAGGCACTGGGGCCGGATGATTTGCTGATCGTGCTGGTCTCCGGTGGCGGCTCATCATTGCTCGCGCTACCGGTGGACCCGATTCCCATGGCCGACTTGAAAGCCACCACCAAAGAGTTGTTGCGCTGCGGCGCACCGATCCAAGAAATGAATGTGGTGCGCAAGCACCTCTCGCTGATCCAGGGCGGGCGCATGGCCGAAATGTGTTTGGCCCCGATCTTGGCACTGACCATTTCGGATGTGACTGGCGACGACCCCACCCACATCGCCAGCGGCCCGTGTGCGCCCGACCCTTCCACATTTGCCGACGCACTAGGCATCTTGACACGCTACGAATGCACGATTCCTGCTTCCGTGCGGCAGCATTTGCTGCGCGGCATCAAAGGCGACATCGATGAAACGCCTAAAGCTGGTTCGCCAGTCTTTGCCAATGTCGAAAACCGCGTCATCGCCACTGCACATCAAAGCCTGGAAGCAGCGGCGGCATGCTGGAAAGCGGCTGGGGTACACCCGATTTTGCTGGGCGACACGGTTACCGGCGAAGCGCGCGAAGTCGCCAAAGTGCATGCTGCGATGGTGCGCGAAATCGTCGCCTATCGCAGCAACTGGCCGCCGGGCCCGATCGCGCTGATTTCCGGCGGCGAATGCACCGTGACGGTGAAAAACCCGCTGGGCAAAGGCGGCCGCTGCAGCGAATACGCGCTCTCGCTGGCCATCGAGTTAAATGGCATGCCCGGCGTAGAAGCGCTCGCCGCCGACACCGACGGCATCGATGGCTCAGAAGCCAATGCGGGCGCGGCTTTTGCGGTTGATGTCTTGAAGAAAGGCTCTGCGCTTGGCCTTTCAGCCAGCGCTCATTTAGAGAGCAATACCGCCTTCACCTATTTCGAGAAGACCGGCGGCCTGATTGCCACCGGGCCGACACGGACGAATGTGAATGACTACCGGTGCATCCTAATCTCCTGAAAATCATGACCAGAAAGCAGCGGCCTTGAAGCGTACTGTCTACATCGAGACTAGCGTCGTCAGTTATCTGGTCGCCACAGCAAGCCGGGACCTTATCGTGGCTGCTCACCAAGCGCTGACGTTGGAATGGTGGCAAATCGGTCTACCGCGATTGCGCGGAGTTATTTCGCAGTGGGTGCTCGACGAAGCCTCAATAGGTGACCCGACCGCAGCCCGCGCCCGCCTGGCGGCGCTTGATGGTTTTCCTCTGGTTACAGCCCCGGCTGCGGAGATCGAGAGGATCGCAAACGAGCTGATCAGGCGCCGGGCCATGCCCGTCAAGGCGCGCTACGATGCCTTGCACGTTGCCGTCTGTGCCTGCGCAGGAGTAGACTTTCTGGCGACGTGGAACTACAAGCATCTGGCCAATGCCAATCGGGTGCGACTAGTCGAGCAAGTGTGTCGCGATTGCGGCTTCGAGCCGCCGCGCATTGTTACACCAAGTGAATTGATGGAGTCCTAAATGTGGGTTGATCCGATTGTTGAAGAAGTACACCAGGCACGCGCGCAGTTGCTTGCACAAGCGCAGGGGGATTTACGCTTGGCTATCGAGGGCGCGCTGCGCCGTCAGACAAAAGGCGGTAGGGAGGTGCTGAACCCCGCGCCGCGAAAGTTGACTTCGCCCGCCGTTCGCCGACGCAGACCGGCTGTGGCTTGAGATGGACTTCGAGGCCTTGTTGTCAAGCTGAGCACAACTACCGTACTTGCTCTACGCGCAAGAATATGAATTTCCTTCGCAGGAGTTGGTCTCCAATTTCCAATAGTCATTGAAATACTTGATTAGTTACTTGCCTCAGGGAGCCGCAGGAGGCTTAAGGGAAGTGGCTTGGTAGTGGCGGCGGCGCGCAGCAAGCGGGACCATTGCGGCCAAATTGAAGCGGCGATAGAAGCGATAGGCGAACTGGGCGAGATAGCGATGGGCGTACTTGGCATGATTGATCGCGTGATAAGTACCGTTCAAGCCGGTCTTGAGATTGCCCAGCATGGTGTTGAACCAGCGGAATTCGAGCTCTGGTGGCTGGTCTTCAGGTATATTCACCCTGACCCCTTTGACTCTATGCGCTTGGTCTTTCAGCCAGTTCTCATTTGGAGAGCAATACCGCCTTCACCTATTTCGAGAAGCTAGGTGGCCTGATTACCACCGGGCCGACGCGGACGAATGTGAATGACTATCGGTGCATTCTGATCCAATGAGTAACGGACTTTTTTTTCTGCGCACTCCGTTGCCTGATACGTCGATTTCGCAGGGCTACCGGTTCAGTTTACGGGTGGTCAAAACTGCGCCTGGGAAAAGCGCCTATTTGGCGTTCACTAGCCGCGAGCTCGCTTTGATGCTGGCCTCTTCTCCCGAAATTGAAGCAGTCAGCGAAACCGCGCCAGACGCGAATTGCTTTAGAGACTTTGCAGCGCGACCGATTTTGCTGTTTGACTGCGCCGTAGCGATTGAACAGTTTCTGGCGCAAGAGCCGGATTTTCTCTATTCGCACTATCTACGGCAGCATGTGCCCAACCACCCAAACCTCACATGACCACTATCACCCTCACTACCCCCGATGACTGGCATCTGCACGTCCGCGACGGCGCGGCGCTTGCCGCTGTACTGCCGCACACAGCCCGCCAGTTCCGCCGCGCGATCATCATGCCGAATCTGAAGCCACCGGTGCGCACTGTGGCAGAAGCGGCGGCATATCGCGGACGCATCCTGGCAGCGCTGCCGGAAGGCGCGACTTTCGAGCCGCTGATGACGCTGTATCTCACCGACACCACCACGCCGGACGAGATTCGCCGGGTCGCGGACTCGGGCTTTGTCAAGGCGCTCAAACTTTATCCGGCGGGTGCCACCACCAATTCGGATGCCGGTGTTACCGATTTGCGCAGGGTTCAAGCGGCACTGGAGATGATGCAGCGCTTAAGCGTACCGCTGCTGCTGCACGGCGAAGTGACAGACCCGGCAGTGGACGTGTTTGACCGCGAAGCGGTGTTCATCGAGCGCGTGTTTCAACCGCTGCGCAGCCGCCTGCCCGAGCTGAAAACCGTGTTTGAGCACATCACCACGAAAGAAGCCGCACAGTTTGTCACTGAAGCTGATGCGCGCGTTGCGGCCACGCTCACACCACAGCACCTGCTCTTCAACCGCAACGAGATTTTTAAGGGCGGCATCCGCCCGCATTACTACTGCCTGCCGGTACTGAAGCGCGAGGAGCATCGCGTCGCCCTGCTCCAAGCCGCCACTTCGGGCGGCGCGAAGTTTTTTCTGGGCACCGATTCCGCGCCGCACGCTACCAACACCAAAGAGATTTCGTGCGGCTGCGCGGGTTGCTTCACCGCGCCGCACGCACTTGAGTTGTATGCCGAGGCCTTCGAGTCGGTCAATGCACTAGACAAGCTGGAAGGTTTCGCCAGTTTTCATGGGGCGGATTTTTACGGTTTGCCGCGCAATAACGGCACGGTGACGCTGGTAAAAACCGATTGGCAACTTCCCCAAATCTACAACTATGTCGATGCCTCGGGCATCGTGCCATTGCGCGCCGGTGAGACGCTGCGTTGGCGCTTCGACTAGCCTCTGGCGTGCCGCTCATGCTGGCTTGGCCACCGGCTCCGCAAGGCGGTGTCGATTTTTCACAGTTCGACCCCTTCGCTTCTCTGAAACCCTTGCTGGATGGCGTTCCTCACGGCACGTGGCCGCAGGCCAGCCACTGGAACGCGCTTTCAGCCGATAGAGGCTTAAGAACCCTATCCGGCGCGGCTCTTCATTTTGTGCATCCCTCCGAACCAACGCTATCGGCAATCGACTTTGAGCGCAAGATTTATGCGACCGGTGCGGTCGAAACCCGAGCGCTGTGGCACGACGCTTTTCATGCCTGTACGTGGCTCACCTTTCCGCGCACCAAGGCGCGGTTAAACGCCTTGCACGTGCAAGACGGCTTGGATTCAAGCCCGAACCGGCGCAGCGCCTTGCGTAATCTGGTCACGCTGTTTGATGAAGGCGGCCTGATTGTGGCCTCAAGTGATGCAACGCTGCTTGATTTGATTCGCCACTTTCAATGGCGCACGCTGTTTGTGGAGCGCCGCACCCACGTGCTTGAGCAAATGGACTTTGTCGTTTTCGGGCACGCGCTTTACGAGCGACTGCTCAATTTGCACCATGGGGCCACCGGGCGCGGCCTGTTGCTGCAGGTGAGCTCCGACTATTTCGCCGCGAGCCCCACTGAGCGCCTGGCGATGCTTGAAGAACGGCTCTGCGCTTGGTTCTTGATGGCATCTACCGCGCTTTCCGCACCCTCCACGGCACTCTTGCATCCGGTCCCGCTCAAGGGAATTCCCGGTTGGGCACGCGAAAACGCCGACCCTGCTTATTACGACGATACGACGCAGTTTCGCGCCGGGCGCAGAAAATCAAGGGCGTAATGCCATGCTCGCCATCTTCAACGTCACCGCCCCTTTTTTCGCACTTGTGCTTTGCGGCTACTTGGCCGCGCGGCAGCGCATGCTGCCCGAGAACGCCGTGCCTGCGCTCAACAGCTTTGTGCTCTACTTCGCGCTACCCTGCATGCTATTCCGCTTCGCCGCAGGAGCGCCCTTAAGCCAGATTGCCAATGGGCCGGTACTTTTCACTTACTTGGCAACCGGCCTCATCACCTATGGCTTTGTGTTGTTTGCGCTGCGCTATGGGCATGGCGAATCGATGCGCGACAGTTCGCTGGGCGCGCTCTCGGTGGCGTGGTCTAACTGGGGCTACATGGGCTTTGCCTTGCTACCGCCAATGTTGGGGCATCAAGCCGGGCCGCTCATCATCGCCGCGGGCATGGGCGATTTGCTGGTGATCATGTCGCTGGCGCTGGCCTTGGGCGCAGTCGGTGATGCGACGCACGGCGGCCCAAAAGCCGCTTTGGTGGCAGCTCTTCAGGGTGTGGCCAAAAATCCGCTGATCTGGGCGGTGCTGCTGGGCTTGGTCGTTTCGGGCAGTGGCGCGAAACTGCCGCAAGCGCTCGACACCTTCGTTTCGCTCTTGGGCACCGGGGCTGGGCCGATTGCGCTCTTCACCATTGGCATGTCGTTGTATCGCGCGCCGCAGAAAGATGTCGTGCAAAGCTCGATGCTCAAGCGTGGCGACGTGCTTTTTTTGACCGCCGCCAAGCTGGTGATTCACCCCTACCTGCTCTTGGTGGTCGCCAAACTGATGAACCTGCCCGCGCAAGAAATGCATGTGCTGGTATTGATGGCGGCGCTACCTACGGCAGGCTCGGTATTTCTGTTTGCCACGCGCCACGAAGCGGATTCTGAGCGGATTTCGGCGGTGATCTTGCTCACCACAGCGCTCACTTTTGTGACTTTTTCGCTGATGCTCTACGTGGTTGGGGCGATCCCACCGCCGCTGTAGTTTTCAGCCGTTTAGCGTTTTTTCAACGCGCCTTCACGCGCGGCACGCGAAGCGGCGCTACCGGCGGCAAGCTGAATCTGGTCGTGCGCCATGTGCCCGCCCAGATGATTAAGCGCAGTAGCTTGTGCGTTGATCGACTCTTTGCTCATTCGCACCGCAATTTGCGGCAGGGCTAACACCTGCGCCGCCAAGGCCTGCGCTTTGGCGAGCGCGCCGCCGCTGGGTGCGAGGTAGTCCACCACGCCCAACTGCAACGCTTCGGCTGCGGCGATTCGTTCACACAAAATCGTCAGGCGCTTGGCTTTAGCGGGCCCTAATAAATTGACCATGCGCGGAATCGTGCCCCAAGTGAGTGGGATGCCGAGCGCGATTTCTGGCAGGCTGACAAACGCATCTTCCGCCAGCACGCGCCAGTCGCAAGCCAACGAGAGCGCCAGCCCGCCGCCGACGGCATAGCCCTCAATGGCAACGATGCTCATCTGCGGCAACTCTTCCCACGCCTTGCAAAGGCGATAGCCGGTCGCGGCAATCTCGCGGCGCTCCAGCTCGGGCAGGCTGTCATCGGCCCAGCGACGTGCGTCTTTAAGATCAGCTCCGGCGGTGAATACGCCGTTTGCGCCGCTGAGAATCACCACATCAATCTCGCTGCGCGAAGCCAACTCGCGGGCACAGCGCGTCAAGCCCAGCATCAGCGCATTCGACAGGGCATTACGCGCCGTCGGGCGGTTCAACGTGACGGTCGCCACGCGGGCCGAAATCTCAAGATCGAAAGGAGTGTCCAAAGGCTTTTACCGGATGATGATAAATAGGGACTGTCCCTATTTAATTTTTTTGGGCGCGCTCGCGGATGGCGCTGAGCGTGGTTTGGGTGGTGATGGCATCCGGGTCGATCACGATTTCGATTAGCGCGGGCTGGCCTTTGACGGTGGCTCGCTGGCTGCGCTCAAATGCACCGGCGAACTGCTTGGTTTCGAGCACCTTTTCGCCGTGCGCGCCGTAGGCTTTGGCGAGTGCGGCAAAGTCGGGGTTTTTGAGCGCGGTGCCGTGAGTGCGCGTCGGGTAGTCGCGCTCTTGGTGCATGCGAATCGTGCCGTACATGCTGTTGTTGACCACGATAAAGATGATGCCTAAGTTGTACTGCACGGCGGTGGCCAGCTCCTGCCCATTCATCATGTAGTCGCCATCGCCCGACAGGGCGATCACCACACGGTCACGGTGACAGGTTTTGGCGGCAATTGCTGCCGGTACGCCGTAGCCCATCGAGCCGGATGATGGCGCGAGCTGCGTGCGGGCGGTGGTCAAACCGGTGTATTGGTGATAGCGGCTTAGCCAACCGGCAAAATTGCCCGCGCCGTTGGTGTAAATCGTGTCTTCCGGCACCTGCTTTTCGATGTGGAGAATCACTTCGCGCAGATCAACTGGCCCTGGCATGGTGACGGTTTTCTGCGTTTTGCCGATGCCAGTGACGGTGGGCGCGCGCCAAGCATCGTACTCAGCGCGCGCCGTGCGAGTCCACTCGCCCCAGCTGGGCGTACCCGCTGCCAGTGCAGCCGCGCTGGCGGCAAATTCGTTCATGCCGCTGGCGATCATCAGCGCCGCTTGGTAAACCCGGCCCAGTTCGTTCGGGTCGTTGTGGATGTGGATCAGCGTTTGCTGAGGGTTGGGCACTTGCAACAGCGTGTAGCCGGAGGTGGTCATCTCGCCCAGCCTGGCACCTACCGCCAAAATCAAATCGGCATCGCGCACCCGCTGCGCCAGCTTCGGATTCAAGCCGATGCCAACGTCGCCGACAAAATTGACGTGGCGATTGTCGAATACATCCTGAAATCGGAAAGCTGCGCCGACTGGCAGATTCCATGCCTCGATAAAGGTTTTGAAATCGGCCGCGCCTGAAGAAGTCCACCCAGAGCCGCCCACGATGATGAGTGGCTGAAGAGCCTTATCCAGCGCGTCTTTCAAGGCATGCATATCTGAAGACCTTGGCGCAGCTTGGATTTTCACGTAGGGCCGCGCGATGTCGGCGATCTCTGCGGTTTGCGTGAGCATGTCTTCCGGCAATGCCAAGACTACCGGCCCGGGCCTGCCTGACACGGCGGTATGGAAGGCGCGGCTGACGTATTCAGGGATGCGATCTACCCGGTCGATTTGCGCCACCCACTTGGTCATGGGCCCGAACATGCGCCGGTAATCCATCTCTTGAAAGGCCTCGCGTTCGACCTGATCGCTTGCCACTTGGCCGACGAAAAGAATCATCGGCTCGCTGTCTTGAAATGCAGTGTGCACGCCGATTGAGGCGTTGGTGGCCCCCGGCCCGCGAGTGACAAAGCCGATGCCCGGCGTGCCGGTCAGCTTGCCATAAGCCCCGGCCATATAGGCGGCGCTGCCATCTTGGCGCGCGACGATCAACTCGATGGTTTCGCGGGCGTCGTAGAGCGCGTCGAGCGCGGCAAGATAGCTTTCGCCGGGCACACAAAAAGCGTGCTTGACCCCGTGGATCTTGAGCTGGTCAACCAGGATTTGACCGCCCGTACGAAGAGAAAGAGGCGGAGCGAGCAGAAGGGCTGGCGGAGAAGTTGAGGGAAGCGCTGTTGTATTCATGCCACCGATTGTAGCCAGATGCACGCGCTTGGGCTGTGCATGACTACAATCGGCGCTTCTTCGGTACTTGAAGGTGTTTCTTGGGCGACATTCCCGTTTGGGTGCAAATCCTCGTTTTGGTGGTGATGCTGGCAGTTTCCGGCTTTTTCTCGATTGCCGAAACCGCGATGATGGCGATCAACCGTTATCGCCTCAAACACTTGGTGAAGCAAGGCAAGAAAGGCGCGATTCTCGCAGCCGGACTGCTCGCGCAAACCGACCGCCTGCTGGGCGTAATTTTGCTGGGCAACACCTTCGTCAATGCCGCCACTACCGCGTTGGTTACCGCGATTGCGATTTCGTGGCTGGGCAACGATGAAAACACGCTGGCGATTGCCACGGGTGTGGTGGCCTTTCTGATTTTGGTGTTTTCCGAAATCACACCCAAAGTGATTGGCGCGGCCTACCCCGAAAAAATCGCCCTGCCGGCTGCGTTTTTGCTTAAACCCATGCTCTGGCTGGCATCGCCCGTGGTGTGGTTTGTCAATCTCTTTGTGGCAGGCTTGCTCAGGCTGATGCGGATCAACGTTTCGCAGGACGGTGAGCAGCGATTGTCACCGGAGGAGCTGCGCTCGATGGTGCTCGAAGGCGGGCATTTCATGCCCAAAAAAACCCACAGCATCTTGGTGAACCTGTTCGATCTGGAGCGGGTGCAGGTGGACGACATCATGAGCCCGCGCAGCCAAATTGAGGCGATCAACTTGGCCGACGGCATGGCCACCATCTTGCGCCAGTTGAAAACCAGCTATCACACGCGGCTGATGGTCTATGAGAGCGACCCGAACAATGTCAAAGGGCTGCTCCATCTGCGCAAGGCGATGGCGCTGGTGGCTGACCCCGGCAGCGAAGAGGAATTTCGCGAGGGCCTGCGAGCGATTTTGAACGAGCCGTATTACGTGCCCGCTTCGACCCCGGTTTCGCAGCAGATGCAGTTTTTTCAGGAAAACCGTGAGCGCATCGCGTTAGTGGTGGACGAATACGGTCAAATTCAAGGCTTGGTAACGTTGGAGGATATCGTCGAGCAAATCATCGGCGAATACACCACGACTGCGCCCCTTAAATCGGCTGAGAAATATCGCTGGGCCAAAGCGGGTGTTGTTGATCTCAATCAGGGCGAAACTGTGCTCGTGGAAGGTTCCAGTCTGCTACGCGAGCTGAATCGTCAGTTGTTGCTGCAATTCCCGCTCGACGGCCCAAAAACGCTCAATGGCTTGATTCTGGAAAGCTTACAGGACATTCCGGAATCTGGGGTCAGCCTGAAAATCAATGGTTGCGCGATGGAAGTGGTGCAAACCGAAGACCGGATCATCAAGACCGTCCGGCTCCGGCGGCCAATTCCCGAGGTGGATGAACCGCTCCAGTCGGCGCTACCTTTGTAGTTGCGCGTTTAGAGGCTTCGTGCCGTTGTTATTGCGCACGGGCGAGTCGGCGGGCGGCTTCAGCGGTACAAGCCCTGCTTGTCGAGTGACCGAAAACGCTTTTACAATTAAGTACTTAGGCATCGTCGCTTAAAGCGATGCCTTAAGCACAACCTACCATCCAAGCAACCTCCACTGTGGCCGCAATCCCCGCCAATATCGCACCTGCCTCGCTGGCCGGAATCGCGCGTGCGTTGGTGCAAAACGGCCGATTGGCCGCCCGCGATGCGGAGCAGATTGCCGAACAGGCTAAAGGCGCGAAAGTCACCTTCCTGGAGCAACTGGTCGCCTCGAAAAAATTGTCGGGGCGCGATGTAGCCGCGTTCGCGGCAGAAACCTTCGGCTACCCCTTGTTTGACTTGAGCGCTTTCGACGAAGGGCAGATTCCGGCGGGCGCGATTGACCGCAAAATCATCCAGAACTTCCGGGTGATCCCCCTGGCCAAGCGCGGTAACCGCATTTCAGTCGCTGTTGCCGACCCTACCAATCCTCAGGTCGTCGAGCAGATCAAGTTTTCGACCCAACTTTCGGTTGATCTGGTGGTGGTCGACGAAGAACGACTAGCACCACTGATCGCCAAGCTGGGTGAATCGGCCAACGACACGCTAATGAAGCTGTCCGACGAGGACATCAACCTCGAATTCAGCGACGAAGAAACCGCTGCTGCGGCAGGGGACGATGCGCAGGCAGTTGAAGTTGACGATGCGCCGGTCGTCAAATTCTTGCAAAAAATTCTGATTGATGCGATCAACGATGGCGCTTCTGACCTGCATTTCGAGCCGTTTGAGAAGTTCTATCGCATCCGCTTCCGGGTCGATGGGCAACTGCGCGAAGTAACCCAGCCGCCCTTGGCGATCAAGGAAAAGCTCGCCTCGCGGATCAAGGTGATCTCGCGGATGGACATTTCAGAAAAGCGTGTGCCGCAAGACGGGCGCATGAAGCTGGTGCTGTCGAAAACCCGCGCGATTGACTTTCGAGTTTCGACCTTGCCTACCTTGTTTGGCGAGAAGATCGTGATGCGGATTCTCGATCCGTCGCAGGCAACTTTGGGTATCGACGCGCTAGGCTACGACCCGGAAGAAAAAGCCCGTTTGATGCACGCCATTGCGCGCCCCTATGGCATGGTGCTGGTCACTGGCCCCACTGGCTCGGGCAAAACGGTGTCGCTCTACACCTGCTTAAATTTGCTCAACACGCCGGGCATCAATATTTCCACCGCTGAAGACCCGGCCGAGATCAACCTGCCCGGGGTGAATCAGGTCAATATCAATGAACGCGCCGGTCTCACTTTCGGGGCAGCGCTCAAAGCCTTCCTGCGGCAGGACCCGGACATCATCATGGTGGGTGAGATTCGCGATCTTGAAACCGCCGACATCTCAATCAAGGCCGCACAAACCGGCCATATGGTTTTTTCCACTCTGCACACCAACGACGCACCGACCACGCTCACCCGGATGATGAACATGGGCGTCGCCCCGTTCAATATCGCCTCGGCCGTGGTTTTGATCACCGCGCAGCGCTTGGCGCGTCGCCTGTGTACCTGCAAAAAACCGATGACCTTTGACCACCAAACCCTGGCTGAGGCGGGCTTCAAGGAAGAGGACTTGGACGGCACTTGGCAGGCCTATGGGCCAGGCGGCTGTGAACGATGCAAGGGAAGCGGTTACAAAGGTAGAGTGGGCATCTATCAGGTGATGCCAATCAGCGAAGAGATTCAGCGTATCATCTTGAATCACGGCAACGCGATGGACATTGCCAAACAGTCCGAGTTGGAGGGCGTTCGCAGCCTGCGCCAGTCGGGTTTGGGCAAGGTTCGGCAAGGGATTACGTCGATCGAAGAAGTGTTGGGTTGCACGAATGAGTAGAGTTGCGCGTCGTCTGTGGCGCGGATCAATCAACCAGTAAAACGCAAGATCGCCATCAAGTCATCAGGAGGGCAGCATGGCAACAGCCGTAGCAGGAAAAGCCAAGGAATTCACTTTCGTCTGGGAAGGCACGGACAAAGCCGGAAAAACGGTGCGCGGTGAAATGCGCGCAACCGGCGATGCCATGGTGTCATCGACCCTGCGTCGCTCGGGCATCAAAGTGCTCAAGGTCAAGAAGCAGTCGTTCCGAGGCGGCGGCTCAGTCAGCGAGAAAGACATCGCGCTGTTCACACGGCAGTTGGCCACGATGATGAAGGCGGGCGTACCGCTGCTGCAATCGTTCGATATTGTCGGCAAAGGGCACTCCAACCCTGCGATGGCGCGGCTAATTTTTGAGATCAAGACCGAGGTAGAAACTGGCAGCAGTTTGAACCAGGCGTTCCGCAAGTACCCAATCTACTTTGACCCCTTGTTCTGCAATTTGGTCGCGGCGGGCGAGCAGGCCGGTATTCTCGAAACCCTGCTGGATCGGTTAGCGATCTACAAAGAAAAAATTCTTGCGATCAAGAGCAAGATCAAATCGGCGCTCTTCTACCCGATTTCAATTATCGTGGTGGCCGTGGTGATTACGGCGGTAATCATGATTTTTGTGATTCCCGCGTTTAAGGAAGTATTTAAGAGTTTTGGCGCAGATCTACCGGCGCCCACACTCATCGTGATGTCAATTTCAGAGTTCTTCGTCGCCTACTGGTACATCATGCTGTTTGCGACCGTGGGTGGCTTCTATTTCTTCTTCCAAGCGTGGAAGCGGTCCACGGCCATGCAATTGATGATGGACAAACTGATGCTTCGAGTTCCGGTATTCGGCGACTTGGTACGCAAGGCGACGGTAGCCCGCTGGACTCGAACGCTGTCAACCATGTTTGCCGCCGGCGTACCACTCGTGGAGGCGCTGGACTCAGTTGGTGGCGCGTCCGGCAATCGGGTTTACGTGGATGCCACCAAGAAAATCCAGAGCGAGGTTTCCACTGGCACCAGTCTGACCGTCGCGATGCAAAACTCGCAAGTTTTTTCGTCGATGGTGATTCAAATGGTTTCGATTGGGGAAGAGTCCGGCGCGCTGGACTCTATGCTCTCCAAAGTGGCAGATTTCTTCGAAGCGGAGGTTGACGATGCAGTGGACGCGCTCTCCAGCTTGATGGAGCCTGTCATTATGGTCGTCTTGGGCACCCTGATTGGCGGCATGGTGATTGCCATGTACCTGCCGATCTTCAAATTGGGCGCGGTGGTTTAGAGCCGCACGCTGCGCGAAGCGGCACTGCGGACTCGCGTCGGCAGTGCCGTTTTTGTTTTCGCCGTCCCGACTCCGTCTCTTCCTGCCTTCTCCTCGATGCCTACTACCGAGCCGCTGTTTGTCATCGTCGCCGCAGTTGCGATTGGCCTATGCGTCGGTAGTTTCCTTAACGTCGTGATCTATCGCCTGCCCAAGATGATGGAGCTGGCATGGCGGCGTGATTCGGCCGAGATTCTGGCGGAAGCCTCAGCTACTACTACCTCTGCCGCCACGATTCCGGCGGACGAAAAACCTTTCAACTTGGCGATACCGCGCTCGGCCTGCCCTCATTGCGGGCACAAAATCACCGCAACCGAGAACATTCCTGTATTGAGCTTTCTCGCTTTGCGCGGCAAGTGCAGTGCCTGCAAAACCGGCATTAGCCTGCGGTATCCAGCAGTCGAATTGGCCACCGGTTTGGCAGCGGGCTACGCCGCCTGGCAGTTTGGCCCCAGCGTTCAAACGGCAGGCGCTTTGCTGCTGATTTTCTACTTGGTAGCTTTGGCCCTGATCGACTTCGATACGCAACTCCTGCCCGATTCGATGACTTTGCCGTTGCTGTGGTTCGGCCTGGCCTTCAACTTGTTCGGTACATTTACCAACCTGCCATCGGCTGTGATCGGTGCGATGGTGGGTTACCTAAGCCTCTGGAGCGTCTACTGGCTGTTCAAACTGGCCACTGGCAAAGAAGGCATGGGCTACGGCGATTTCAAGCTCTTGGCCGCGCTCGGGGCTTGGCTGGGTTGGAAGATGATTCCGGTGATCATCGTGCTCTCTTCGGTCGTGGGGGCCATACTGGGAATTTTGCTGATCGTGCTGCAAGGTCGCGACAAGCAAGTCCCGATGCCGTTTGGCCCCTTTCTGGCCGCCGCCGGGGGAATCGCGCTGTTTTGGGGTGAACCCATCGCGCGTCGGATTTTCTCGATAATCTGACGATGAGCGCGCCAGGCTTACGCATCGGCCTGACCGGCGGCATCGGCTCAGGCAAATCAGCGGTAGGCAAGTTGTTTGAGCAGCACGGCATTTGCGTCATCGATGCCGACACCATCGCCCATGCACTGACCGCACCAGGTGGTGCCGCAATCAGCGAAATCACCCAAGCGTTTGGCAGCGCAATGATCACCGCGTCAGGCGCGATGGATCGCGCGCTGATGCGCTTGCGCGTTTTCAACGACTCGGCACAGAAGCAGCGCCTCGAACAAATCCTACACCCGCTAATCCGCGAGCAGACCGAGGCGGCGGCCCAAGCGGCTGACTCGCCCTACGTGATTCTGATGATTCCCCTGCTGGTCGAGGGTGGCTTGCCACACCGGCGCGTCACCCGCGTGCTGGTGGTGGATTGCGCGGAAGCTGCGCAGGTCACGCGCGTGATGCAGCGCAATGGTTTCGACGAAGGCCACGTGCGAGCCATCATGGCCAATCAAGCCAGCCGTGCGGCCCGACTGGCAGTCGCGGACGATGTGATTGACAACAATGGCAATCACGCTGCGCTCGCACCACAGGTCGATGCCTTGCATCGGCGCTATTTGGCGCTCGCCCAAGCCAGCTCCAAAACCCCCGCTGCGGGTGGGCTGACGTAAACTCGCGCGCACCATGTCGATCATCTACGAGTATCCGATCATCGAGCGCATCCGCACCTTGCTGCGGCTTGAAGATCTGTTCGACAAGGCTCACTACTTTTTGCAGCGCAGCCACCCGCGCGATCATCATGCCGCCCTGTTGGCGATTTTCGAGATCGTTGAAGTCGCCGGGCGCGCCGATGTCAAATCAGATCTGCTGCAAGAATTGGAGCGCCAGCGCCAGGGCTTGAGCAGTTTTCGCACTAATCCTGACATTGCTCATGACGTGCTTGAAACGGTGCTCGCAGAGATCGCATTGGCCTCGGTCAACCTGAATCGCCTGACCGGCAAAGCCGGACAGCACGTGCGCGAAAATGAATGGCTTTCCGGCATCAAAAATCGTTCGGCAATCCCGGGCGGTACTTGCGAATTTGACCTGCCCGCCTACCATCACTGGCTCTCCCGCTCGGTCGATACGCGCACCAAAGACCTGACCGACTGGATCGCACCGATGCTGCCGATCCGCGATGCGCTCGCGATCGTCCTCAAGCTTTTGCGCGGCAGCGGTCGCACTCAGCCGGCGGTGGCGCAAAACGGTCAATTTCAACAAATGCTGGCCGGCAAAACCTACCATTTGGCCCGCCTCAAACTGGCCGGCGACGAGCCCGGCGTGCCCGAGCTGAGCGCCAATCGCTACGCCCTCATGGCGCGCTTTATGGTGTCGCCGATTGCCGGTGGCAGCGAAGGCGACGGCAAGTCGCGCCAAGCCTTGCACGATGTCGCCTTCGAGTTGACTTTGTGCAATCTATAGCGCGGATCATGCCAGCTCTGGTCGCCTGCCCCAACTGTCAAACCTCTAGCCTGTGGTCGACGACCAATCCGTCTCGGCCATTTTGCTCAGAGCGCTGCAAAATGATTGACTTGGGCGCGTGGGCCACCGAAGCCTATCGTGTGCCGCTAGCAGAAGAACCTGACCCCGGTCTGAACGAGCCGCAGTGACTTTCAGTTAAGCGTCCGCTGAGCCCTCAGCCACCCCTGACGTAGCGCTCGTAAACGCGGTAGACATCGCCATCGTCGCGCTCATGCAGGCCGAGCGCCAAACCCGCTAACAGCGACGAATGCGCCAGTGCGCCCATCGGTGCCGGAAACTGGTTCTTGCGCGCCAACTCCATTGCCAGGCCGACATCTTTGGCCAAAATCGGCATCGCCGCCGTCACGGTCGGGTCTTGTGCCACCACCCGCCCCATGCGGTCGGCAAACATCCAGCTACCGCCCGATGAGGCGCAGATCACGTCGAACAAGGTCTTTTGATCGAGCCCCAACTGCGTGCCCAGAGCCAACGCCTCGGCCCCGGCCACCAAGTTTGCCGCAGCGAGCATATTGTTGACCAGCTTGACCCGCGCGGCATCTCCGGCGCGCTCGCTGATGTTGAAAATCCGGCCGGCAACTTTCGGGAAATAGTCGCGCGTGGCTGCCAGTGCGGCGGGCGCGCCTGCAATCATGGTCGTCATCGTGCCTTCGGCGGCGCGTTTCGGGCCGCCTGAGATGGGTGCGTCCACCAAGAGCATCCCGCTCAGTTCAACGCGCGCGGCGACCCCGGCGACATAGTCTGCGTCTAGAGTGGAACTGATGACAAAGGTGGTGCCAGGTGCGGCCGCTGCAACCGCGCCCGCTTCGCCGAATAGCACGGCTTCGGTTTGCGCTGCATCCACCACCACGGTGGCGACAATTCCGCACACGCGGGCAAGCTCCGCCGGGCTGGCACAGGTTTGCGCGCCGAAGCCCGCCGCCTCGCTATGCGCCTCAGCGCGCAGGTCACGCACAAAGGTGCGCACGCCGTTGCGTACCAGTGAGCGCGCCATCCCCATGCCCATCGCGCCGATTCCGATAATGCCGACAGCACCACTCATACGACTCTCCCGTACCGCCTGCAATCAAGCGGACTCTAGAACCGGCACTAAGAAGTTTGAACTTTTTTCACCGCTTTTTCCCTAAGGACGCACCGGCGCGAAGTTCAAACTTCTACCTGCCTGCTCAACAACATTGTGAAATGCACAAAAAGTGAACCGCTTCAGTGTAGCAACGGTCTGAAGTACTGCCGCAAAGCTTGCGAGAATATCGTCCTCGTAAATCTGAATCTCTCAGCCTCAAACCGTTGTCACTTTTCTCATAAAAAATCATTGGAGACTCCATGAATCGCCGTACCGCTCTGAACCTCGCCCTGCTCGCAGCCCTGGGGGCTCCAAGCTTGCTCACCACCACGCCGGTGCTTGCCCAAGCTTGGCCCGCCAAGCCGATCCGCCTGCTTGTGCCCTTCCCGCCTGGCGGCACAACCGACATCGTCGCGCGCATCGTTGCCGACAAATTGGGTAAGGAATTGGGGCAACCCATCATTATTGAAAATCGCGGCGGTGGTGGCGGCACTATCGGTGCAGATGCACTTGCCAAGTCTGCGCCTGACGGCTACACGCTGGGCGTAGCCACGGTTTCCACGATGGCAACCAACCCGGCCACCAACCCCAAAAACCCCTACAACCCACTCACCGATTTTGTGCCGATCAGCAACTTGGCCAACGTGCCCAACGTGA
Source organism: Burkholderiales bacterium (assembly GCA_031362865.1). Classification (GTDB taxonomy): domain Bacteria; phylum Pseudomonadota; class Gammaproteobacteria; order Burkholderiales; family JAEUOS01; genus JANLTH01. The sequence continues at coordinate 19,096 of JANLTH010000010.1, forward strand.
TTACGGTGCATCCTTCGGTCAAGGCAAATAACCTGAAGGAATTCATCGCGTTTCTCAAAGCCAACCCCGGCAAGCTTTCCTACGCCTCGTCGGGCACGGGCGGAATTTCGCATCTGGACGGCGAGTTGTTCAAGCAGTTGAGCGGAACTTTCATGCTGCACATTCCGTATCGCGGCTCGGGCCCAGCATTGAACGACACGCTCGCAGGCCAAGTGCAGGTTCAGTTCGACAATCTGCCATCGTCCATCGCTCACATCAAAGCGGGCAAGTTGCGCGCGCTCGCAGTGGCTGCACCGAAGCGCGCCGATGCACTGGCAGAAACGCCGACCTTCGGTGAGCAAGGCATGCCGCAGATGGACAACATGGCTTGGTATGGCTTGGTGGCTCCCGCCAAAACCTCGCCGGAAATCATCGCGCGAGTGCATGCGGCCGTGGTCAAAACACTGGCTGACCCTGATGTGCGCAAGCGCTTGGCCGATGGCGGCTCAATCCCCGACGGCAACACGCCGCAGCAGTTTGCGGCGCAGATTCAAAAGGAATTTGACCTGCGCAAGAAAATCGCTACCGAGCGCAAAATCGTGTTGGACTAAGCGCTGGCCAACGATGGGGGCGCTGACAAGAACGCTACTTGCGCAGGCCTAGTGCTGCCAAGAAGCGCTCCCACCAAGACTTTTGCACGGCGCGGCTTGAAGAAGCGCCACCAGAGCCATTCTCCATAGCCTTTGCCGGAAGATCATTATCCGACGCGGCTTTTGCGACACCATCTTCTGGCAATGCCACCGTTGGCGCACCGAGCGAAACCACTTCGTTGAACTTCTTGAAAAAGTCGTCGGCGAATTTGTTGGCGGCCGCTTGTACCAAGCGCGAGCCGATTTGTGCGAGCTTGCCGCCCACCGTGGCATCGGCTTTGTAGGTCAGCGAGGTACCGCCTTCGGCATCGGCCAGGGTCACCACGGCGGCCATCTTGCCAAAACCTGCAACCCCGCCATTGCCCTCACCAGCCAGCTTATAGCTTTCACCGTCGAGCTTTTCGGAAATCGCGAGCTTGCCTTTGAACTTGGCTTTAACCGGGCCGATGGCGGCGACCATCACCAACTCATACTGATCTGCGCTGATTTCGTTAACGGTTTCGCACCCGGCAATGCAGTCTTTGATGACTGCCATGTCGTTCAATTTTTGCCACACCAGCGCACGCGGCGCGGAAATCCACTGCTGACCACTGAACTCCATTTGTTTTCCTTAAACGTGGCCTAGGGCACGCAGAATTTTTTCCGGCGTGAAAGGCTGCTCGGTCACCCGGGCTGCGAATGGTAACAGCGCATCATTGAGCGCATTCATCACCGCCGCAGGCGCGCCCGCCGTGCCGGCTTCGCCTGCGCCTTTTGCGCCCAGCACCGAGCTCTTGGTCGGCGTTTCCACGTGGCCAATCACCATGTCAGGCATTTCGGCAGCCATTGGCACCAAATAATCTGCCATGGTAGCGTTGAGCAGCTGCCCGGTTTCGTCGTACAGGCACTCTTCAAACAGTGCGCCGCCGATGCCCTGCACAATGCCGCCGCGCAATTGCTCATCGACCAATTGCGGATTGATGATCGTGCCGCAGTCTTCCACCATCCAGTGCTTGAGCAGCTTGACGAAGCCGGTCTCGACATCCACCTCCAGGTAGCTTGCTTGAATGCCGTTGGTAAAAATGAAGGGGTAGTCGCGTTGCCCGTACTGGCGTGAAACAGTCAGCTCAGGCTGAAAGTGGCGCGGCAAGGTGTCCGGGCGATATTGGCCGATGCGCGCGGCTTCCGCCAGCGAGAGCAGGGCTTCACCGGTTTGCAAATCCACAATCTGACTGGCCCGCAAATCGAGCGAAGCCGCGTCGCACGTGAGAATGACCGCTGCCAGCGCGAGAATATTTGCCTTCAACGTCAGGCCCGCTTGCAGCGCCGCTTCGCCACCAATCCCCGCGCCGCGTGAAGCCCATGTGCCGCCACCATAGGGCGTGGTGTCGGTGTCGCCAGTAATCACGCGCACGTGCTCCATCGGCACGCCAACGGTCGAAGCCACTACCTGCCCGATCATCGCTTCCGTGCCCTGCCCCTGCTCGGTAACGCCCGTGAGCGCAGTCACCCATCCGGTTGGTTCAAGGCGCAGCGTGCAGCCGTCTTGCGACGAAATGCGCGCGCCCCCTACGCCGTAAAACGCGGCTGATGGATTGGTCACTTCAATCAGCGCTGCCAGACCGATACCGCGATGAATGCCCTGAGCGCGCAAGGCTCTTTGCTCGGCGCGCAGCGCGTCGTAGTCCATCAACTTCAAGAGCTTTGTCAGGCACGCCTGATGAGACAGGCCTTCAAACTTCATACCCGAAGCTGAGGTGAAAGGGTATTTGTCATCCGCGATCAGGTTGCGGCGGCGAATCTCTGCAGCATCCATCCCGAGCTTTTGAGCGGCCAGATCCACCAGGCCTTCAGTCACCGCCACCGCGATCGGATGCCCGACGGCGCGATATTGGCAGGTCGGCGTTTTGTTCTGAAACACCACCCGCAGGTTGGCCAGATAGTGCTTGAAATCGTAGGGCCCACCGGTGAGGTTGACAACCTGATTGCCTTCCACCGCACTGGTGCGCGGGTAGACCGAGTACGGCCCGATACCGGTGAGATCGTCCAATTCAAAGGCGAGAAAGCCGCCGTCTTGATCGACCGCCAAACGCGCTTTGACGAAGTGCTCGCGCGCGTGGATGTCGGTGGCAAACGATTCGAGCCGGTCGGCCACATAGCGAATCGGGCGCGCCAGCAGTTTGGCAACGCCGACAATCGCCATTTCGTCCGGGTACACATGCACTTTGATCCCAAAGCTACCGCCAACATCGGGCGCGATCACCCGCACGTGCGCCTCGGGAATCTCCAAGTGCTTGGCAAAAATGTCACGCATCATGTGCGGGGCTTGGTTGTTCAACCACACCGTGAGCTGCTGCTCGGCTGGGTTGAAGTCTGCCGTAATCGCGCGCGGCTCCAAGCACACGCCGGTATGGCGACCAAAACTGAAGGTCTCTTCGACCACCAAATGGGCCTTGGCAAACACTTCCGGCACGCCGCCGGTATCAACCCCGCGCGTGAACGCCAGGTTGTCGCCCAATGCGGGGTGGATTACCGGTGTGGCGGGGTCCAGCGCGGTACGCATGTCGGTCACGGCAGGCAGCGGCTCGTAGTCCACTTCCACCAGAGCCAAGGCATCCTCAGCCTGCGCGCGCGTTTGCGCCACAATCACGGCGACCGCTTCGCCTTGCCAAGTAGCGTGGTCAATCGCCACGGCATGTTGTGGTGCGGACTTCATGCCTTTGAAATGCGAGAGCACGCCCACCCACGGCGAGACCGCTTTTGCCACATCCGCGCCTGCACCGCACCAAAAAACACCGGGCGACTTTCGCGCGTTGCTCAAGTCAATCCGCACGATGCGAGCATGTGCGTGAGGGCTGCGCGCAAATGCCGCGTGCAGCTCGCGCGGATGGCGCTTGTCATCCACATACGCGCCGCGCCCAGCCAGCAGGCGCTTGGCATTCGGGCGCACGACATCAGTGCCGATCAAGGTACGCGGGGCCAGGCCTGGAACCGGGGCGTTCATGCAACCTCCTTCGCGAAAACTTTGGTGGCGTGCCGACTTTTGAGCGTTTCTTCAATCGCGTCCACAATCGCTTCGTAGCCGGTGCAACGGCAGTAATTGCCGGAGATATGCTCGCGTATTTCAGTACGCGACACCTGCGTGGCGCTGGGTCGATCCTGCAACAATTCGGTGGCACACACCAGCATGCCGGGCGTGCAGTAGCCGCATTGCAGCGCATTGCGTTGCAAAAAGGCGGCCTGCAAATCGGCAATGGCTCCGCTTTCGGTCAAGCCTTCAATGGTTTCAACTTGTGCGCCTTCCAATTGGCAGGCCAAGGTCAAGCAACCACGCACAATCTCGCCGTCCACCAGCACGGTACAGGCCCCGCAAACGCCATGTTCGCAGCCGATGTGTGAGCCGGTGAGCGCGAGATCGTTGCGCAAAAAATCGATTAAATGGGTGCGCGGCTCCACCGTTTTGGTGACGGACTGCCGATTGACTTGCAAAGTGAGAGAAATGGTTTGGCTCATTGTTTTCAAGCTCCAAGAGAAGCAACTAAGCGCTTGAGCAGCACGCGCGACAAATGCAGCTTGGTGGCGCGCTTGTTGTACAGATCGGCCAGTGGGTCGAGGTCGGCCTCCAGATGCTGCGCCGCCGCTTCAATTGCGGCGGCATCGCCGGTCGTGCCATCGAGTGCCGCCATGGTGCGCCGCGCCAGCACGGGCACGCCCGCCACGCCGAAATAGGCAATCCGCGTGTGTTGCAAGCAGCCGCCATTTTCGCCAGTGCTGCGCTCGGCATTCACGAACGCCCCAGCAATCGCATAGTCGCCGCTGCGCCGGGCCAATTCGCCAAAAGCCGCTCTGGACGTGGCTCTTGAGGCAGGTATGTAGATCGCAGCAAGCACTTCATCAGCCGTCAGCGCTGTGTCGTACAAGCCTTTGAAGAAGTCAGTCGCTTTGACTTGACGCATCCCGCGCGCCGAGGCCAGCTCGAAGGTCATGTCAAACGCCAACGCTGCGGCTGGCCACTCGGCAGCTGGGTCGGCCAGTGCCAGGCTGCCGCCAATCGTGCCGCGATTGCGGATGGCGGGGTGAGCAATTTCGCGCACCGCTTGAATCAACGTGGGAAAGAGCCGCGCCACCTCGGGTGAACGCTCAATCTCAACGTGCCGCGTGAGCGCGCCGACTTTGAGCACCTCGCCCTCCAGGCGAATTCCGCGCAATTCGCTTAAGCGCGAAATATCCACCAGCAGCTCGGGCTGCGACAAGCGCAGGTTGAGCATGGGGATCAGACTTTGCCCGCCTGCCAACAGTTTGGCGTTACTGCCGTGGAGGCTAAGCAGCGGAAAAACCTCCGCCAACTGGGTCACGCGATGATAGGAAAATGGAGATGGTTTCATAGGCGAAATCTTAAGGGGTGCGCCGGGGTGCTGCAAGACCTGGGGTGCCTCAACAAGCCACGTGATTGTGCATGCCGCGCATCAACGCTGGTGGTTGACGCAGATTGCTGCGGAGCCGTAAGCTATTGGTTAATCGGCAGCGGCAGCGGCAGCGGCAGCGGCGGCACGGTACGGAAAAAATGCTGAGGACAGACCCCTTCCAAGAACTCGAATGTCCATCACGTCTCATGGGGTCTATCCCCACTATTTTTCTTCTCGTGTCGTGGGGGCCTATCCCCGGTACTTTTCTGCCGAGCGTCACGCCACTCTCCCGATCCCCAATCCCTGACCCCTGATCCCCAAAAAAATGCCCATCACCGAACTCAACCACTACTCCGTGCGCACCGTTAATGTCGATGCATCTGCCAAGTTTTATACCGAGGTACTCGGTTTCACGGTAGGCCCACGCCCACCCTTCCCGTTTCCGGGCGTGTGGCTCTACAACGGCAGCCACGACAAATCGTCGAACGCGGTGGTACACGTGATTGGAGTGGATGTCGGTAACGACAAAGGTCTGGTGGACTACATGGGTGACCGCTCGCTCGATTCGCTCAAGGGTACGGGTAGTTTGGATCATGTGGCTTTTTTCGCCAATGGCCTGACCGACATGACGACCATGCTGACCACCAAGGGCATCACCTTCACGCAGCGCGAAGTGCCCAGCGCGGGCTTGCATCAAGTATTTGTGACCGACCCTTCGGGTGTGGTGGTTGAATTGAACTATCAGGCGCACGAATACACCGCCGCCAAGCCCGCTTAAAGCGGCATGCGCGCACTGATTGTCGGCGGCTCGCTGGCGGGCTTGGCCGCTGCCGCTTATCTGACCCGCATCGGCTGGCAAGTCGAAATCTGCGAAAAATCGCCCACCACGCTCGAAGGGCGCGGCGCGGGCTTTGTTACCCACCCGGAGCTTGAACAAGGGCTGATCGCCGCCGGCTGTGATCGTGCAGAAGTCGAGCAACGCCTGGGCGTGAAGATTCCGCACCGGGTGGTTGTGGATGCCCAAGGCGACGTGGTGGATCGCTACGAATACGACCAAATCTTCACGTCGTGGGGCAAGATTTACGGGCTGCTGCGCGATGCGGCTCGGCAGGTTCCGATTCACCATGGGGCCGCCTTCGAGAGCCTTGTGGATAGCGGCTCTTCAGGCAATCTGCCGCAAGGCCCAATCAGAGCGTACTTCTCCGACGGGGTAGTACGCGAAACTGATCTTCTGATCGCCGCCGACGGCCTGCGCTCAGCCGTGCGCGCCCAAGTAGCGCCGCACGCCCAGCCCGAATACGCAGGCTACGTTGCCTGGCGCGGCACGCCGGAAGAGCGTGACATGTCCGCCGCCACCCACGCGGCCTTAGGCGAGGTGTTTGCCTTCTGCATTCCGCCTGGCGAGCAGATGCTGGGCTATGCAGTGGCGGGTGCGAATGGCGAAGTCGACGCACCGCACCGGCGTTACAACTACGTGTGGTATCGGCCCGCCGACGAAACCGAATTGGCGCGACTGATGACCGGCACGGACGGCAATGTGTACCGCAACGGCATCGCGCCGCAGCTGCTGCGCCCGCAGGTGGTGAACGAAATGCATGCTGCCGCGCATCGCCTCCTGTCGCCCGGATTTGCCGAGATTGTCGACATTACCCCGCAGCCTTTGATCCAGCCGATTTTTGATCTCACCTCAACCCAGATGCGCTACCACCACGTGGTGCTGATGGGCGATGCCGCTTTCGTGGCGCGCCCGCACGTGGGCATGGGCGTGACCAAGGCGGTAAGTGACGCGCGCACGTTGGCGCGACTGCTCGACGGTGACCATGACATTGATGCCGCGCTCGATGAATACAGCCGCCTGCGCACTGCGGAAGGCAACCGAGTAATCCGCCGCGCGCGTGAACTAGGGGCTTACATGCAAGCGCAGAACAAGAGCGAGGAAGAGCGCGCGATGGCCGAAAAATTTCGCACGCCGCGCGCGGTGCTGGAACATACGGCGACCGCGTTTTAGATCTACAGAGGCGATGAAATGCCTGAAGAACCGTCACCAGAGCGACTCTTCAGGCAGACAATTTCGCCGTTAAGCGGCTCGAACGCGGCAAATTGGCGGCCAAAAACTCCATCTGGTCGGCCAGAATGCGACGATTGCGCAGGATCATGTCTTCCCACAGCGAAGGCACGTAAGGCGCATAGACCAGCGCCATACCAACCTCATGCGGGTAGCGGTTGCCTTTGTGCTGATTGCAGCCGTGGCACGAAGAGACGCAATTCATCCACGAGTCGTCACCGCCGCGCGAGAGCGGGCGGATATGCTCACGTTCCAGATGATCGAGCCGCACCAAGTCGCCGCAGTAGGCGCACACGTTGCGGTCGCGCGCGAACAGCTTGCTGTTGGTCAGCGCCGGGACAATGTCAAACGGGTTGATCTTGGTGTGCCCGTGCACGCTGATGATGGAATTGACAGTGATCTTGGACTGCAAGCCGGTGATCGCGTTGTGCCCGCCACGCAGCGTGGCCAGCTCAGCGCCGAGCTCCCACATCACCTCGCCCTTGGCGTAGTGCAGGCAAGCATCTTCCAGCGTGAGCCACGCTTGTGGAAGACCGGCTGCAGTGAGCTTGAGTACGTTGACCATGATGGCCCTAGTTATAGCGCATTCGGGCGCTTTCGGTCAAGCGGCGAGCGACTAGTGGCAGCCCGGCAAATGCTTGAAAAGCCGCTCTGGATAAGGGTTTTCAGGCAGTATCGCAGTGCGATTGTGCCGCGCGCGCACTCAAAACACAATCACCCCACGCGCATTCTTGCCCGCTGCCAAATCGGCAAATGCCTGCGGCGCTTCATCAATCGAATAGGTCTTGGTGACCAGCTCGTCGAGCTTGAGCTTGCCTGCCTTGTAGAGCGCCAAAATTCGTGGAAAGTCTTCGCGCGGGCGCGCCCCGCCGAAGTAGCTGCCGGTCAGGGTTTTCTCTTCAAACGTCAGCGTGGCAGTTTTTACTGAGGTCATGTCTTTGCCGTTGGCAACGCCTACCACCACTGCGGTGCCGCCCTTGCGCAGCGCACCGTAGGCCTGCGCCACGATCTCGCCAAAGCCCACGCACTCGAAGGCGTAATCGACTCCGCCGCCCGAGAGCTTTTTAATTGCTTTGACGAGGTTCTCCTCTTCCTTCGAGTTCAGCGTGTGGGTGGCACCCATCAGCTTGGCAAATTCCAGCTTGTGCGCCACGGTGTCAATCGCAATCACCATCGCGGCACCCGCCACTTTGGCCCCCTGAATCGCCGCCAAGCCTACACCGCCGCAGCCGAAAACCGCGACGATGGAACCAGCTTCGATCTTGGCGGTATTGGTGACTGCGCCAAAGCCTGTCATCACACCGCAACCGACCAGGCAGGCTGATGAGAGCGGCACGTCGTTGCGGATTTTGACCACGCTATCGGTCGAGAGCGTGGCGTATTCGCTCATCGAACCGACACCGGAAAAGATGCCGAGCGCGGCTCCGCTTGCATCATGAGTACGCACTGCGCCGTTGGGCAAGGTGGTGAAGGTGCGCGCGCCCAATTCGCATAAGGCCGGTTTGCCCACCGCGCAATAGCGACACTTGCCGCACATGCTGACAAAGGAAGTGAGCACATGATCGCCCACTTTAAACTCGCTGACACCTTCGCCCACTTCGGCAATCACGCCTGCGCCTTCGTGCCCAAGGATCAGCGGCAGTGGAAACCCAATCGTGCCGTTGGTGGCAGAAAGGTCGCTGTGACAGACCCCGCAGGCCACCATTTTGACCAGCACTTCGCCGCGCTGGGGCGGCTGAATCTCGATTTCTTCAACGACTACCGGCGCATTGAGGTTGCGGCAGACGACGGCTTTGGATTTCATGTGAGGCCCCATTTTTCAAAAAAGGTAACGATCTGTGTTTGCCCCATTATGCCGCGCTGTTTGTCGCTCGCGCTTTGTCGCTGCAATAGGCGGCCTGTTACGATGACCGATTGCCCAGTTTGCACAGGTTTTGGTATGTCAGATTCCGCTCAAGCGCCACAAGCCGCCGCGTTTCCCGCCATTGCGCGCCCGGCGATTCACCAACTGCAGCCCTCAAAAATCCGCGCTGTAGCGAATGCGGCGATTGGCCGCCAGAACGTCTTGCCATTCTGGTTTGGCGAGCCGGACGAGGTGACACCGCAGTTCATCCGTGACGCAGCGGCGCACTCGTTAGCCTCGGGCGAGACTTTTTATTCCCACAACTACGGCATCCAACCCCTTCGAGAAGCGCTCTGCGCTTACCTCTCCAGCTTGCACTCGCCGTGCGATTTCGGTAACGTGGCACTGACCAGTTCGGGCGTTTCGGCGCTGATGCTGATCGCTCAGGCGCTCTACAGCCCGGGTGACCGGGTGGTCTGCGTGACTCCGTTGTGGCCCAATATCACGCAAATTCCCAAAGCGCTGGGGGTGGAGCCGGTGCGCGTGGGGCTCGAATTTGACGACACGGCAGGTTGGCGGCTCGACCTGCAAAAGCTGCTCGATGCACTCACGCCAGGCACCCGCGCTGTGCTCATCAACTCGCCCAACAACCCTACCGGCTGGACGATGACGCGCGCCGAGCAGCAGACCGTGCTCGACCATTGCCGCAAGCACGGCATCTGGATCATTTCTGACGATGCCTACGCCAGGCTCTCGTTTGACGAAACGCCCAAGTATGCCGCCCCCTCGTTCTTTGACCTGTGCGGCTATGAAGAGCGGGTGGTCTCGGCTTCCACGTTTTCCAAGTCGTGGTTGATGACCGGCTGGCGCATGGGTTGGGTGGCTGGGCCGACTAGCTTCGTTCACGATATTGGCAAACTGATTGAGTACAACACCTCGTGCATTCCGGTGTTTGTGCAGCGCGCTGGTGTCGCCGCGCTTACTCAAGGCGACCATGTGATCGCCCATACGCGCACCCGAATGATGCGTGCCCGCGACGTACTGGCAGCCCATTTGGCGACGATTCCGGGCGTCATCGCCCCCGCAGCCCCAGGCGCGATGTATGCATTTTTTCGCATTGTTGGGCTCACCGATTCGGTAGCGCTCGCCAAGCGTTTGGTGGAAGACGCTGGTTTGGGGCTGGCCCCGGGCGCGGCCTTCGGGCCGGAAGGTGAGGGATTCTTGCGCTGGTGCTTTGCGGCGGAAGACGACAAACTGGCCGATGGCGCGGACCGGTTGCGGCGCTTCTTAGTGGCCAATCCAGCAGCCTAAAAAATGGCAATCACCTTCACTTCCAAAGCTTCGGGCGATGTCACCATGCTCGATGCTAACGCTCAGGAAATGCTCGACATCATCGGCAAAGCCATGGGCCCGCGCGGTGTGATTACCGCCGTCGAGGTTTCGAATTGCTTGGCTCTGCTGCGCGCTGCCCTGAGTGCGCAAGCGAAACCCGCCGATGACGATGCAGATGACGTGCCCGCAATGCAAAAACGCGTGCCGTTGGCGACACGCGCTTTTCCGTTGATCGAGTTACTGGAGAAATCACGCGCCAAAGGCGCGGATGTGCTCTGGGGCGTGTAGCGCCCCACCCGAGCTAGTACCGAATTGAAATGCCGCCGTGACCGTGCCCGTGACCACGATGACCGCCGTGATGGTAATAACCGAAGCCTGGACGCGGCGCGTAGTAGCGCGGGCTGGTGTAAATCACCGTGGGCTCGGTGTAAACCACGGTAGGCTGGGCGTAAACCACCTGTGGCTGGGGCACGACGTAGCTTTGCGGCTGCGGGGCTAATTGTGGAGCGGACTGGTAGGCCGGGCCGCCGGGGCACGGACCATACGCCGCAGGTGGGCCAGGGTAGTAGCACTGCGCTGGTTGGACCACTTGCGGTGCCACGGGCTGATAAATCGGCTGCGCCACCGGATAGACCACCGCAGGTTGCTGAACCACCACCTGGCGCTCCACAACGCGCGGCTGGGAGGCGATTGCTGCGCCCACGATACCTCCGAGAATCAACCCAGCAGCAACATCACGGCCGCTGGCAGCATGGGCAGTCGGCATAGCGAACAACAGCGCCGCGCTGGTCGTCAAAAGTGCTGCAATTAGGGGCTTTTTCATGAAGATTCTCCTGCGGTCTGAATAACGAGATTTCAGTGTGCATCGAATCGGCCAATTGCACCAGTCACAAATTGTGAGCAAGTGTGACGTTGTGCCTGTCTTCGCGCGACTTCGGAGCCGCTCTGTGACAAAACGCAAAGATTCCAGGCTCCTAGGCCAACCAGCGCTTGCGCCGCTTGTAAAACTTGGTATCGCGAAAGCTCTTTTTGCCTTCTTTCGAAAGACCCAGGTAGAACTCTTTGACATCTTCGTTGGAAGCCAAATAAGAGGCTTCGCCGTCCATCACAATCCGGCCATTTTCGAGGATGTAGCCGTAGTTGGAGTACTTGAGCGCGACGCTGGTGTTTTGCTCTGCCAAGAGAAAGCTCACTTTCTCTTTGGTGTTCAAGTCTTTGACGATCTCGAAGATTTCCTCGACAATTTGCGGGGCCAGGCCCATCGACGGTTCGTCGAGCAAAATCATGGTGGGCTTAGCCATCAGCGCGCGACCCACGGCGGTCATTTGCTGCTCACCGCCCGAGGTGTATCCCGATTGGCTGGTGCGGCGCTGCTTGAGGCGCGGAAAGTAGGCGTACACCTTTTCCAGTGCGGCGCTTAAATCACCCTTGGAAAGTTTGCGCGTGTACGCGCCAGTGAGCAGGTTTTCTTCCACCGACAAATGGGCGAAACAGTGCCGCCCTTCCATCACCTGCACCACGCCACGCGTGACCAGGTCATAGGTGGTGAGCTTGTCGATCCGCTCACCTTTGTATTCGATAAAACCTTTAGTGACCTCGCCACGCTCGCCCTTGAGCAAGCGCGAAACGGCGCGCAACGTCGTGGTTTTCCCCGCACCGTTACCGCCCAGCAGCGCCACAATCCCGCCTTCCGGCACAGTGAAGGAAACACCCTTCAACACCAGAATTACGTGGTTGTAGATGACTTCGATGCCGTTGACAGAGAGGAGCGGTGTAGACATGAGTGGGCGCGAATCGACGCGGTTGAAGTGAGGCGATTGCGCGGCCCTCCGCCTAGTTTTGGCGAAAGGCCGCGTTTGCTACGGCTGAATCACTTACGAAAGCTCTTTAGCGCAATCACGCGGGGTTACTTTTTTCTCCGCCGCGTACTTGGTTGCAGAGTCTTTGATCATCGGCTTGATGATTTGCATGTCGGGCGTGTACTTCTTTTTGTCCACGATCCACTGCTTGCCGTCCCAGGTCTGAATCCACGAAGCCGAACCGCCATGGTGGTCAGCGCATGAAGTGGAAATCGGCACCATAAAGCCGGTCAGGCCGAGGCCCGCAATCAGCTTGTCGTCGATGGCTAGATTCTCCAAGCCCCAGCGAACCTGCTCGCCCGACAACGCTTTTTTGCCATGCTTGGACTGCGCGCGACGCACCGCCTCGACCGTGGTCGCCGCAGCGATCAGGCCACGGTTGTAAAGTACTTCGCCCATGTCCTCTTTCTTGCCTGTGCCTTGACCTTTGTCGTAAACCAATTTGATCAGGTCGTCGTGAACTTTACCTTTGCCAGCCGGTGCTTGATAAATCAGCGCGTTGTAGCCTTTTGCGCCATCGCCCGCTGGACGGGTGTCTGGCTCAGCTCCCGACCACCATACGCCGTACATTTTTTCACGCGGATAACCGACTGCGACAGCCTCTTTGATCGCGGTCGAATTCATCACGCCCCAGCCCCAAAGGAAAACATAGTCAGGACGCGATTGACGCACTTGCAGCCACGTAGCTTTTTGCTCAACGCCCGGATGGGTGACCGGCAGTAATTGCAGGTCGTAGCCGTGCATTTGCGCGCGTTTTTGGAGCAAAGCGATCGGCTCTTTACCGAACGGACTGTCGTGGTAGACCAGTGCGACTTTCTTGCCCTTGAGCTTGTCCAAGCCACCTTCTTTGCTGCCGATGTGCTGAACCAGCATGTCAGCCGCGTCCCAGTAGGTTCCACCGAGCGGGAAATTCCATTTGAAGGTTTGACCGTCTACCGAATCGGCACGACCATAACCCATCGTGATGATATTTTGCTTGTCGGCATCCGCCTTGTCGGTAACGGCAAACGTAACGCCGGTAGAGAGTGGGTGGAAGCCGGCCACGTTGGCCCGGCCTTTGAGACGCTCGTAGCACTCGACGCCGCGGTCGGTTGCATAACCGAATTCGCATTCTTCGTATGCAACTTTCACGCCGTTGATGCCGCCCTTGGCATTGACCAACTTGAGATAGTCGACATAGCCATTCGCGAATGGCACGCCGTTGGGCGCATAGGCTCCCGTGCGATACACCAGCACGGGGAAAAACTGCTCGTTCGCCTGCGCGAAAGCAGCCGGAGCGGCAATCGTGGCGGCAACAGCGGCTGCGGTCGCAGCCACCAGTCCTGCAAGTTTCAACATGGTAAGTCTCCTAAAAGTGAGAAGAAAACAATTGGTTGCTTTGAATACAACTCTTGAATCTACTACTACGCTGCAAAACCTGAACTGGTTGACGACGCAAGCAACTGATGCCAGAAAATTGCGGTTTTTCAGTGCGGGAAAGGCCAAAGACGCAGCTTCTCTTTGCCAATCGCCCACATCCGCGCAATTCCGTGCGGCTCTTTGATGAGGAAAAAGACGATCAACGCGCCAAAAATCATGAACTCCAAGTGCGAAACAAAGGCGGTATCAATTTTTAGACCAACCGCCCCACCGACCACGGGCAGCACTTGATTGAGAAAAATCGGCAGGATCACAATAAATGCGGCACCAATATAGCAACCCAAGATTGATCCCAAGCCACCAATGATAATCATGAACAGCATATTGAGCGACTGATTGATCGAGAACGCAGCGGGCTCCCACGATCCCAGGTGCACGAACCCCCAGAGCGCCCCGGCAACCCCAGCGTAGAAAGACGACACGGCGAAGGCCGACAGCTTGGCATACACCGGGCGGATGCCGATCACTTCGGCGGCGACATCCATGTCGCGCATCGCCATCCACGAGCGGCCGATGTGGCCCCGCACCAAATTTTTGGCAATCAGCGTGAAGACAATCACAATGAGCAGCACAAAAATATATTTATCCACTGGTGATGCCACTTTCCAGCCAAAAATCTCGACCACCGCCGGAGAAACGGAACCGGATGGCGAGTAATTGGTGAACCACTTCACACGGGCAAACACCCAGTCGACAAAAAACTGCGCCGCCAGCGTGGCCACGCCCAAGTAGAGTCCTTTGATTTGCAAGGAAGGCAGGCCAAAAATCATGCCCACCACAGCGGTGACCAAACCAGCGAGTACCAAAACGAGCAGGAAATTAAGCATCGGCAAGCGCACCACGATGTTGTAGGCCGCATAGGCCCCCACCGCCATGAATGCCGCGTGTCCGAGAGAAATCTGGCCGCAGTAGCCCACCAAAATATTCAGGCCGATGGTGGCAATGACCAAAATCAGCACCGGGATCAACACAGCGCGATAGGCGTAGTCGGTTGCAAAGAGCGGCACGACAAACAAGGCAAACGCAATCAAGCCGAAGATAAAAATCTTGTCCTGAAAGATGCCCAGAATTTGCTGGTCATCTTTGTAGGACGATTTGAACTGGCCGTTTTCTCTATAGAACATGGGGGATCGGTGCTCGGGAATCAGTAGTCAGGGATGGAGGGTGCTGCGCTAGACGCGGTCGATGTGCTTTTCACCGAAGAGACCCTCGGGGCGCACCATCAAGAACAGCAGCGCGAGCATATAGGCAAACCAGTTTTCAATGCCGCCACCGGCTAGGTCAAACGCCTTGATGAGCACCGGGCCAAGGAATACTTCAGCCATTTTTTCGCCGACCCCAATGATGAGGCCGCCGATAATCGCTCCCGGAATCGAGGTAAACCCGCCAAGAATGACCACTGGCAAGGCTTTCAAGGCCAATTGCGAGAGCGAAAACTGCACGCCCAACTTGGCACCCCAGACCATCCCGGCCACGAGTGCCACAAAGCCTGCAACTGCCCACACGATCACCCAAATTTTGTTCAGTGGAATGCCGATTGATTGCGCCGCTTGATGATCGTCAGCCACCGCGCGCAAAGCCCGCCCAGTCGCGGTTTTTTGGAAAAACACTGCCAAGCCCGCCACCAATGCAGTGGCGATTACCGCCGCCAGAATATCTTCTCGGTTGAGCAGAATCCCGCCCTGAAACACGCCCTCAAAGGCCATCAACGGGTCCTTGGAAATGCCCAGGTCAATCTTGTAAATATCGCTGCCCCAAATGGTTTGCCCGAAACCGTCCAAAAAGTAGGTCACGCCAAGAGTTGCCATCAAGAGCGCGACACCTTCTTGATTGACCAGCGGGCGCAGCACGATTCTCTCGATCACCATCGCGAGCAAAATCATGATGCCGGTCGCCAGAATAAAGGCCAATGTGGTGGCTGGCCATCCGGCCGGGATGCCAATCCATTTGGGCAACCACTCGGCCAGCCGCGCCATCGCCAACGCAGCAAACAGCACCATCGCACCCTGCGCGAAATTGAATACGCCTGACGCTTTGAAGATCAGCACAAAACCAAGCGCTACCAGCGAGTAGAGCACGCCAGCCATCAAACCGCCGAGCAGCACTTCAAGATAGAAGCCCGGAGCCGTGCTTTTCTGAAACAGCGGCGCGAACAGCCCGATCAGGAGCAGCGCGCCGACCACATAAATGCCTTTTTTCTTCATCTTGATTGCCTTGATTGCTCAGTGGCTTACGCCCAAATACGCTTTGATGACATCGGGATTGGCGCGCACCTCGTTCGGGTTGCCATCGCCGATTTTCTTGCCGTAGTCGAGCACGACCACGCGGTCCGAAATGTCCATCACCACACCCATGTCGTGCTCAATCAGGACGATGGTCGTGCCAAATTCGTCGTTCACGTCCATCACGAAACGGCACATGTCCTGCTTTTCTTCCATGTTCATGCCGGCCATCGGTTCGTCCAGCAACAGCAGGGTGGGTTCCATCGCCAGCGCGCGCCCTAGATCGACGCGCTTTTGCAAGCCGTAAGGCAGCCGCCCGACCGGCGTTTTGCGATAGGGCTGGATTTCCAGGAAATCGATCACCTTTTCGACATACTCACGGTGCTTCATCTCTTCAGCACGCGCCGGGCCCAAATGAAAGGCCTGGGCGAAGATTCCGGTTTTCATCTTCAAATTGCGCCCGGTCATGATGTTGTCAAGCACACTCATGCCTTTGAACAAAGCCAAGTTTTGGAAGGTGCGCGCGATGCCATTGACCGCCGCTTCGTGGGTGTCCACATCGTGGCGCTTAATGCCTTTGTAGGTGATCTCGCCTTCTTGCGGGTGATACACGCCATTGATGCAGTTGAGCATCGACGATTTGCCCGCACCGTTTGGCCCGATGATGGCGCGGATTTCGTGCTCGCGCACATCGAAAGAAATGTTCTGCAGCGCCTTGACACCACCAAATGAAAGCGAGATGCCCTCAACTTTGAGGACCACGTCACCGATTTTGCGATTGAGATTTGCCATTGATGAGTGCGCTCTACGCGGCTTTGACCGCGCCTGCTGCGCTGAAAGTTTTTGCCTCTGCGAGGCGCAAATCGGCCGACACCATGCCGGTGCGCCCGTCTTCAAACTTAACCTGGGTTTCGATATGCTCCACGGCTTTGCCCGAGTAAAAAGCATCGACCAGCACTTGATATTTTTCGCCGATAAAGCCGCGCCGTACTTTGGAGGTGCGGGTCAGTTCACCGTCGTCCGCGTCCAACTCTTTGTGGAGCACCAGATAGCGGTGAATTTGTGAATTGGCAAGCTTGGCATCAGCAGCCAGATCAGCGTTGACTTTTTCTACGCACTCACGGATCAGACCATAAACCTCGTCTTTGCTGCCCAGGTCAACATAGCCGGTGTAGATCAAGCCCTTGCGCTCGGCCCAATTGCCCACTGCCTGCATGTCGATATTGATGAAGGCGCAAGCTTTGTCGCGCGCATTGCCAAACACCACCGCTTCTTTGATGTACGGGAAGAACTTGAGTTTGTTTTCAATGTACTTCGGCGCAAACAAGGTGCCGTCAGCCATCGCACCCACATCTTTGGCACGGTCGATGATTTTGAGATGCCCGTCTGCATCGAGAAAACCCGCGTCGCCGGTGCGATAAAAACCGTCATTCGTTTTCACTTCAGCAGTCGCCGTCGGGTTTTTGTAATACTCACGCAACAGGCCGGGGCTTTTGACCAACAGCTCGCCCTGCTCGGTGAATTTGATTTCCACACCAGACACGGGCGTGCCCACCGTATCGGACTTGACCTGTCCGTCAGGTTGCATGCAGACAAACACCGCCGTTTCAGTCGAGCCGTAGAGTTGCTTCAAATTGATGCCCATCGAGCGATAGAAATCGAACAAGTCCGGCCCTATCGCCTCGCCTGCAGTGTAGGCACATTTCACCCGGCTCATGCCGAGATTGTTTTTGAGCGGACCGTAGACCAAGAAATTGCCGGCGGCATAGGCCAGACGATCTGCCAAACCCACGCTTTTTCCCTCCAAGAGCGGCACACCCACGCGCTTGGCCACGCCCATGAAATAGTGGAACATGTTGCGCTTGATGGCGCTCGCATCTTCCATTCGGATCGACACTTGCGTGAGCAGTCCCTCAAACACGCGCGGCGGCGCGAAGTAGTAGGTGGGGCCGATTTCTTTCAAATCAGTCGTCACGGTCGCGCCCGACTCGGGGCAGCACACGCAAAAGCCAGCCACCAGCATCATCGAATACGAAAAAATGTTTTGACCAATCCAGGCCGGGGGCAGGTAGGCGAGGATGTCTTCTGCGTCGGTCAGCTTGTCAAACGCCACCGCGACCCGCGCCCGGTCGATCAGGCTGGCGTGGGTATGCACCACGCCTTTTGGATTACCGGTGGTGCCCGAGGTGTAGAACATCGCAGCGGTTTCGTCGGCACGCTGGGCATCGATTTCGCTCTTTACGTGACCCGGATTTTTCTCACCGAAGGCGCGCCCACTAGCCAGCAATTGCTCGAACGAAGTGAGCTCGGTTTGCGTGTAATGCCGCAGCCCACGCGGGTCGTCATAGACGATATGGGCGATCATCGGGCACTGGAGTTTCAGCTCCAGCACTTTGTCTACCTGCTCCTGATCTTCCACGATGGCAAAAGCAATTTCCGCGTCACGAAACACGTAGGCCATTTCATTGGCAACCGCGTCTTGGTACAGCGGCACCGGGATCGCGCCTAAGGCCTGTACCGCCATCATCGCGCTGTACAAGGTCGGGCGGTTGTCACCAATGATGGCGACGTGTGCGCCGCGCTTCAAACCCAGTGCCGCCAAACCAGCTGCGACGGTTAGCGCCTGTTCGGCCACCCGCGCCCAGCTCCAGGTTTGCCAAATGCCCAAAGCCTTTTCGCGCATCGCCGGCTTCTCGCCGCGCGCGCTTGCATGGCCCAAGAGCAGTCTTGGGAAGGTATCGCCGGATTGCATTGAACTGTGTCTCCACCAAAGGGTGAGTGTGCTGCAAGCCCGGTGCCGCTTCTTGATTGGCGGCTGCGCCGGGGCCGAACTTGAAAAAACATTGTAGAGGAAATGCTCTACAAACCAGCGCCGGATTCTGCGGGGGGGATTGTCGTTTCTCTGTCGCTTTGACGACAATCAAGGAATTCGAGGAATCCCGACATCACCGCATCGCCCAGATTTCAGCGCAACGCCGCCTCCAGCCCAGCCGCACACAAGGCTTCAAGCACATGCTGAACATGCACCGCATCGCGCGTGGCGAGTACAAAATCGATTGACACATGCCCGGCGGCCACAGCCGAAAAGGTGCGCTGGTGCGACACTTCTTCGATGTTCGCACCTTGGGCGCTGATGATGGTGGCAACCCGCGAGAGCGCACCCGGCACGTCGCGCGTGGCCACACTGATGCGTGTGAGTCGCTGCGAGCGCGCCAGGCCGCGCTGAATGATTTCGGCCAAGAGCAGCGGGTCAATGTTGCCGCCGCACAGCACCAAGCCCACGCGCCGCCCCGCAAAACGTGCGCGATGCTTGAGCAACGCGGCTAAACCAGCGGCCCCAGCACCTTCGACCACTGTTTTTTCGATTTCCAGCAGCATCAAAATCGCTTCTTCAAGCGCCTCCTCGCTCACCAGCAGCATGTCGTCTACGTGGCTACGCACCAGCGGTTTGGTCAGTTCGCCCGGCTGCTTGACGGCAATACCCTCGGCAATGCTCGATGCCGCGCTCGCCAGCCCGATGCCGCGGAAATGCGCCACCATCGCCGGAAAGCGTTCGGTTTGCACGCCAATGATCTCGATGCCCGGCTTGAGCGCCTTCGCCGCTGTGGCAATTCCACCGATCAAGCCGCCACCTCCGACCGAGATACACAACGTGTCAAGCGTCGGCTCCGCCGCCAGCATTTCGAGGGCGATCGTGCCTTGGCCGGCGATCACTTGGGCATCGTCGTAGGGATGCACCACCGTTAGACCTTGCTGCGCCGCCAGCGCCAAACCATGATGACGGGCATCGTCAAAGCTCTCACCTTCCAACACCACTGTTGCCCCGAAGCGGCGCGTGTTTTCCACTTTCACGGCGGGCGCAAAGCGCGGCATCACAATCGTTGCGGCGATTCCTAAACGCTGGGCGTGAAAGGCAACGCCTTGCGCGTGATTGCCTGCCGAAACCGCCAGCACACCGCGCGCGCGCTCAGGCGCAGAGAGCTGCGCGAGCTTGTTGAGCGCACCGCGTTCTTTGAACGATGCGGTGAACTGGAGGTTCTCAAACTTGAGAAAGACCTCTGCCCCGCAAACCGCAGACAGCGTGCGCGAATGCAGAAAGGGCGAGTTCAGCACATGGGTGTCCAAGCGCTGATGCGCGGCGCGAATCGTGTCGAGGCTGATATCCGGGTTCATGGTTCCAACTTGAAAACAAAGCGCTTTTCAAACAAATCGGCATCGTCAAAATGCCGGCGGCCGACGAAGGCGCTGGCATGCCTGCCCCATTGGCGCATCTGCCCGGCAGCCGCAATGCCCATTGGCCAAAACAGAAAACGCTCGGCGCGCTCGGTTCCTGCAACTAGGCCGTCAGGGCCGTAAGCGCTGCGCGCTGCACCCGCGCCTCGCAGCGGCAGGCTACGCAGAACATCCAGCGACAAAAGTGCGGTAGCCACGGGCTCTTGTATCGGTGTGGCTTGCACGCTCACCCGCACGAGTTGCTGGGTACCCGCTGTGATCCGCAACACGAGGCGTTCACCAGGGGCCAGGTCCGGCAGTTCTTGGGCGACAAAGGCCCATTCTGGCTCATCCGGCGGTGCTGCGACAGGGCGCGCCCTCGGCGTAGTAAAAAAGAGGTGATAGCAGCCGCAGGGGTGAATCGTGTCGTAGATCAGCGGGCGCCCTTGCGGGTTCAGCGTTACGCGCCAAATCAAGCCATCCAGATGCCCTGCCAAGAGGTCGCCTGGCACGGTGGCCGGGCGTGCGCCCCACCAAATTTGGTAACTCACCTGCCGCAGAGTCTGGCCGTGGTAGCGGGTCAGGCCGTGCTGGACATAGATGGTGGGTGCTTCCGTGGCCAACTCCAGCGCGTCGCCTGCCCGGTTCCAGGCCAGCCCTCCGGCCAAGTCGTCGCCGCTGGCGATTTCTTTCTCAAACACGGGTACCGGCGCAACTTCCATCGCGGGCTGATCCGTGACGTAACGCACCACGCGGCTGGCAGGCAAAGGGGCTAAAAATGCGGCGCGGGTGCGTCGAAGTTCCGCCTCGACTCCCCACGTGAAAGGGTAGCGCGTCAACGGATAAAGGCCGAAGAAGCGCAGCACTGAGTGATAGTCGTCCGGTACGCGCACGGCGTTGCGCGCCGGTGGCGGCGCTTGCAGGAGCTGGCTGGCGCATTGGTCGCTGCGCTCGATGAGCTCCCCTCGCGTTCGGCTCAAGGCAGCGACTGCGGCGGCCGGCAAGTTACGCAGCTCTGCGCCGCGCGCCGCTCGATCCAGCTCGCGCATTTGCGGCAGCACCGCGCTCGAATACTCGAGGTCGGAAACGTTTAAGTCTGCCGCCAGCGCTGCGGTGAAGCGGTTGCTGCGCAAATGCGGGTAGCCGGGAATGCGCGCCTCCTGGGCGTCGCCGACCCCTGCCTGCTCGATTGCGTGATCCAGCTGGGTGAACCACTTGTGGCAGGCTTGCGCGCCCGCGGCGACCCCCGCCTCCGGCGCAGACGGTAGTTGCGCGCACGCACCCAGCAAGACCGCCACACAGCCAATCAGCCCGTGGGCCGCCCATTTCATGGGGCGGCCTGCGCTTTGGAACCAGGCAGGGTGGCAGCTGCGGCCCGCCGCGCGATCTCGCTCACCATGCCACGAAACTGGTCTTCAAGGTTGGAGCGCAGCACCAGCTCGCCCAACAACGGTGGCAGAAAGCCTTCTGGCTCGATGATGCCTTTCCACACCAGCACATGACGGTCCAGGTTCTCACCCGGCTGCGGTGTGATTTGATAAGCCCCCTCAAGCTGGCGCAGGTTGCCACTTTCGAGCTTGAGTTCAATGCGGTGCGGTGGATGCTCGTTCGCCACGACCATTACCTGAATCGGAAAATTGACGAACGCGACCCGCGATTCGCCGCGCTGCTCCACGCGGGCCAGGTTGCCGCGTCGCTCCATCAGGCGGCTGTACAGCATTCCGGGGATGAAATTTGCAAATCCGTTGTAGTCGGTCAATGTCTCCCAAATTACGGCATTGGGGGCAATCACTAGCGCGCGCGCTTCGACCAACAACGCACTGCCCATGCGCGTTGCGGTGACCACGACTTCGCCGGTGGCAGGCCCTTGCGCGGTGCAAGGGGCATGCCCGCATAGCCAGACCGTCAAGAGCAACGCCAGGTCGAACAGCGCCCGCCAGGGACGAAGACTGGAGAGCTGAATACTGGCCGTTAGCCGAGTAGCGGGAGAGGCGATCAACATGCCTCATTGTGCCAGTCCGTGAAGCAACTGGTCAAAGGTCGCGCAGCTTGAAGCGCTGAAGTTTGCCAGTCTCGGTTCTGGGCAGGCTCATGACATAACTGATGGCCCGAGGATACTTGTACGGCGCGATGGTCGCTTTGACAAAGCTTTGCAGCGCTGCGGTGAGCGCCGCATCGCCAGTGAAGCCGGGTTTGAGAACCACGAACGCCTTAACGATCTGCCCGCGATCTTGGTCTGGCGCGCCAGTCACGCCGCACTCTGCCACCGCTTCATGCTGCAATAGAGCGGCCTCCACCTCAGGCCCGGCAATGTTGTAGCCCGCCGAGACGATCATGTCATCGGTGCGTGCTTGGTAGTAGAAGTAGCCGTCTTCGTCCATCTTGTAGGCATCGCCCGTCAGGTTCCAACCGTGGGCGGTGGGGGGCACGTAAGCGGCTTGACGCGGATCGTCCAGATAGCGGCAACCGGTTGGGCCCTTGACGGCGAGCTTGCCCACCACGCCGGGCGGGCAGGGCTCGAAATCGTCGTCCAGTATGCAAGCTTGGTAGCCCGGAATGGCATAGCCGGTAGCACCCTGCCGCACCCGCTGCGGCGTGTGCGAGATAAAAATGTGGATCATTTCAGTGGCCCCGATGCCGTCGATCAACTCAATGCCGGTGGCGGATTTGAAGAGCTGGCGGGTCGCGTCGGGCAGCGCTTCACCTGCGGAGATGCATTTTTTCAGCGAACCCAAATCGTGATTCTTCGCCAGGCCTGCCATCTGCCGATACGAAGTCGGCGCGGTAAAGCAAATCGTTGCGTGGGCCTGATCGATGACCGAAAGCAAGCTATCGGGCGTGAGCTTTTCGACCAACACGGTCGAGGCCCCCACCCGTAACGGAAACGCCAGCATGCCGCCCAAACCGAAGGTGAAGGCCAGCGGTGGCGTGCCACAGAAGATGTCGGTCGGGCCGGACTGCAATACAGAGCGTGGAAACGCATCGCACATCGCGATCACGTCGCGGTGAAAATGCATCGTGCCTTTGGGCTGCCCGGTGGTGCCTGAAGTGAAAGCTATCAGCACGACATCATCCGCCGCCGTATCGCAGGCGGTAAATTGGGCCGGCTTTTTTGCGAGGCGGTCCTCGATCTGGCCTGGCTGTGGCGTGTTGAAGAGCAAGGTTTGCGTCAAGCTGGGGCAAAAGTGCGGGTGGCCGACGGTAGTGCAGAAGGCCAGCTCATCAGCCAGCGCCACGTCGCACAGTGCTGCCTGACACTGCGCCTTGGCAGCCACCTGCTGCAATTCTTTGGCGCGCAGCATCGGCATGGTGGCCACGGCGATCAACCCGGCTTTGGCAATTGCGAGCCAGCACGCGGCCATCATCGGGTTGTTCGCGCCGCGTAGCAGCACGCGGTTGCCTGGTACGAGGCGCAGGTCTTCGGTGAGCACGCGGGCGATCTGGTTAACGCGCGCTTGCAATTGGCGGTAGGTGCAGCTCACCAGTTGGTGATCGACCAAGGTGTGCAGCGCCGGGCGATCTGCATGACCCGCCGCTGCGGTGTCGTCGAGTAGCATGGCGGCGGCGTTGAGACGCACCGGATAGCGCAGGCAGTCGAGGTCGAAGCGCAGCTCAGGCCAGGCTGCGCGCGGCGGCAGGCGGTCGCGTGCGAAGGTGTCGAGATGGGCCGTGCGGGTTAACCCTGCTGCGCTGCCAGATTTCATTTGAGCAACTCCCTGGCGATGATGACTTTTTGCACTTCAGTTGCGCCTTCGTAGATGCGCAGGGCGCGAATCTCGCGGTACAGTTTTTCCACGATCACGCCGCTTACAACCCCCAAGCCACCGAAGATTTGTACGGCTCGGTCAATCACCTGCTGCGCACTTTCGGTAGCCGCCATTTTGGCCATCGCCGCTTCTTTGGTGGTGCGAGTTTTTTGCACGTCGCGCTGCCAGGCGGCGCGGTAGGTGAGCAAGGCGGCTGCATCAATCTGGGTTGCCATGTCACCCAAAGCTGCCTGCGTGAGTTGCAGGTCGGCCAACTTGCCGCCAAACATTGGGCGAGACTTTGCACGAGCCACCGCTTCGTCGAGCGCTCGGCGGGCGAAACCTAGGGCTGCTGCCGCCACGCTCGCGCGAAAAATGTCGAGATTTTGCATTGCAATTTTGAACCCTTCGCCCTCCGCACCCAGGCGCTGGGTCGGGGCGATGCGGCAGCCATCGAAGGTCAGGCGCGCCAACGGGTGCGGGGCGATCACGTCGATGCGCTCAGAAATCTCCAGGCCCGGCGTATCGGCATCGACGATAAAGGCCGAGATGCCTTTCGCACCCCGGCTGAGCGGATCGGTACGCGCAAAAACGCAGTAGAAGTCGGCAATCCCGCCATTCGAAATCCAAGTTTTTTCGCCGTTCAGCACGTAGCCATCGCAGACCCGCTGCGCGTGCGCACTCATCGCGCCCACATCAGAACCCGCTTCTGGTTCGGAAAGCGCGAAAGCGGCGATCCACTCGCCGCTGACGACACGCGGCAGGTAGCGGGCCTTTTGCGCCTCACTGCCAGCCACCGAAATCGCACCGCTGCCCAAGCCTTGCATCGCAAACACGAAATCCGCCAAGCCTTCGTGGTAGGCCAGCGCTTCGCGCGCCAAGCACAGCGAGCGCGAATCCAAGCCTTCATGCAATCCGCCATAGGCTGCGGGTACACAAGCCTTGAGCAAACCTGCCCGGCCCAGTTCGGTCACGATGACACGGCAAGCGGCATCAACAGTTTCACGACCCTCACCGTGAAGATGCGCATCAGATAAGCGTTTCGGTAATGATGCCGCGAAGACACCCATCTGGCGTGCTTCTTCAGCATGGTGCTTTTCAAAAAATGGCCAATGGAGGTGCATGAGAGTGAGGGGTGAGGAGTTAGGGTGAGGTTCAGGGCAGATCGGGGCGTAAGTGTTGCGACGAGATTGGATTGCGGGGAATCATGTCGCGGCAGGGCCGGCTGTTGCCTCACCCCTCACGCTTAACCCCCTACTTGCCAACAAACACTGGTTTTTGTTTCGCCAGAAACGCCTGATAGGCCCGCTTGAAGTCTTCGGTCTGCATGCAAATCGCTTGCGCCTGGGCCTCCGCTTCGATCGCTGCGTCCACGCCCATGTCCCATTCTTGGTGCAATTGCGTCTTGGTGATGCCATGCGCGAAGGTTGGGCCATCGGCCAATTGCCGGGCCAGCTGTTGCGCCTCGGCGAGCAGGCTTTCACTGCTGGTCAATCGGTTGAAGAAGCCCCACTGGTGCGCTTCTTCACCACTCATGCTGCGCCCGGTGAAGAGCAATTCGGCGGCACGGCCTTGGCCGATGATGCGCGGCAGAATCGCGCATGCGCCCATGTCGCACCCGGCCAAGCCAACGCGCGTAAACAGAAAGGCGGTTTTCGATGCGGCAGTCCCTAAGCGCAAGTCTGCCGACATCGCCAAAATCGCGCCCGCCCCCGCGCAGACACCATCGACGGCCGCGATGATCGGCTGCGGGCAGTGGCGCATGGCTTTAACCAGATCGCCGGTCATGCGAGTGAATTCAAGCAGCTCCGGCATCGCCATTTTGGTGAGGGGGCCGATGATTTCATGCACATCGCCACCGGAGCAAAAATTTCCACCAGCGCCTTGCAGCACGACCACGCCAACGTCGCTTGCATGGGTCAACTGGCGAAACAGGTCGCGCAACTCGGCGTAAGAATCGAAAGTGAGCGGGTTTTTGCGCTCTGGGCGGTTCAAGGTAATCGTGCCTACCTTGTCCGCGCAGCTCCAAGAAAAATGGCGCGCAGCATACTGAGTGCTCAAGAAGGTGGCGGTGCTTTTCATGCGGCGGCTTTCACGGTGGGGGATTGATGAGCAGAAACAGATGTTTTAAGGCGGCCCAGCAGGGCCTGCAAGGCCTCCAGCTCGGGCGCGCCCAAGCCGGAAAACATGTCGGCGACCCAGGCTTCGTGCTCCTGCGCCATGCGGGCAAATTCGCGGCGGCCTTTGGGCGTGAGTTTGACCAGATAAGCGCGGCCATCACGGGCGTGGCTCTCGCGCACAATCAGGCCTTCGTCGCTCAGTTGATCGGCAATCCCGGTCACATTGCCGCCCGTCACCATCATGCGCTTGGATAAATCGCCCATCTTCAAGCCTTCCGGGTGGCGCTCCAACTGCGCCATCAAGTCAAAGCGCGGCAGCGTGCAGTCAAAACGTGCCCGCAAATCAGCGCGGATGGAGTTCTCGATCAGGTTGGTGCAGGTGAGCAAGCGCAGCCACAAGCGCAGCGCCCCATGATCCGCGTATTCGGCACCTTGGAAGCGGGTTTCTTGATCGAGGGCGGTTTGGGTTGACATGATTTAATTACTTTAGATGTCAAATAATCTGCTGTCAAGTCATGCCGTGCGGGATCTCGGGGAACCATCGCTTTGCGCGGGTCACTCAAAAGTTGCATAATCCAATTGTTTCTCTTCTCACTCACAGCCTTGGGAGCACTTTCACAATGTCCACCACCGACCAGCAACAATCCTACAAATACATGGTGGACCTGCTCCGCCTGATGGTCACCAAAAGCGGTTCTGACCTGTTCATCGCGAACGATTTCCCGCCGTCAATGAAGATAGACGGCAAGCTCCAGCAGATCGCCAATCAGCGTTTGTCCGGTCAGTACACCAAGGCGTTTGCTTACTCACTGATGACCGAGAAGCAGATTCGCGAGTTTGAAGACACCAAGGAGTGCAATTTCG
>JANLTH010000016.1:0-7643 GCA_031362865.1 Burkholderiales bacterium
TTGGTGAGGGAAGTCTACTGGCGAACCGCAACACGCTATCAACTACGGCGCATGCGTTTAACCACGCTTTCAACTTCTTTGGGTTTGATCGCAGTGCTTGCAATGCTTGGAGGATGGCTCTGGATGGGCTTCTTCAGCGGTTTTTCGAGGGATTCAACCAGTGTGAAGTCGAAAGCGTGGTTAAACGCATGCGCCGTAGTTGGTAGCGTGTTGCGGTTCGCCAGTAGACTTCCCTCACCAAATCATCTGAGAATACGCCAAAAATGACACTCCCGACCTCCATGAAATTGATCAACCACGGCGCAGGTGGCGCACCCGCCGTGATGAAGCTTGACCAAGGCGCTCTGCCTACACCCAAAGCGGGTGAGGTGTTGATCGAAGTGGCCTACGCGGGTGTGAATCGGCCTGACTGTCTGCAACGTTCTGGTAACTATCCACCACCACCGGGCGCTTCACCGGTGATGGGTCTGGAGGTGGCAGGCAAGGTGGTCGCCAAGGCTGATGACGTGACGCAATGGCAGATCGGCGACACGGTTTGCGCACTTACCGCTGGCGGCGGCTACGCCGAGTATTGCACCGCTGCGGCATCGCATTGCCTGAGCGTACCTGCGGGGCTCTCGCTGATTGAAGCGGCGGCGCTACCGGAAAACTACTTCACCGTGTGGACCAACGTTTTCGAGCGCGGCGCGCTCAAAAAAGGCGAAACCATTTTGATTCACGGTGGTTCGTCCGGCATCGGCATCACTGCGATTCAGTTGGCGAAAGCCTTTGGTGCTTTTGTGTACACCACGGTGGGCAACGACGACAAAGTGGCGGCCTGCAAAAAACTCGGGGCTGATGTCGTCTACCACTACAAAACCCAAGACTGGGCGAAGGAAATTTTCAACCACACTGAAAAGCGTGGCGTGAACATGATTCTCGACATGGTAGGCGGGCCCTACGTGGAGCAAAACTTGCGCTCACTGGCGCTCGAAGGCCGCTTGGTGCAAATCGCTTTCTTGCAGCCTTCGAAAGTGGAGATCGACTTGATGCCGATCATGCTCAAGCGCCTTACCTTCACCGGCTCGACCCTGCGCCCGCGCACGGTTGCGCAAAAAGCCGCGATTGCCGATGCGCTCAAGGCGCACGTGTGGCCTTTGCTGGCCGCCAAAAAGGTCGGCACCATCATTCACGCCACTTTCGATTTGGCGGAGGCGTCAAAGGCCCATGAAATGATGGAAGCTTCGCAACACATCGGCAAAATCATGCTGCGGGTTAACGCGTGAGCCTCTGGCCCGCATTGACAACTGCCTGAAAAACCAACCCCAGAGCGCTTCTTCGGCATGTCCTCACAGTACATTTTCGGCATTCACGCGGTCACTGGCAGCCTGAAGCGCCAGCGTGCTTCGGTCAAAGAGCTACATTTCGACCCGAAACGACATGACTTGCGCATGCAAACCTTGCTGGCACTGGCCGCAAGCGCTGGCGTGCGCGCCCGCGAAGCGAGTGCGAACCAGCTCGACGCATGGGTGGGTAGCGAAGCGCGGCATCAAGGTGTCGTCGCGCGGGTGGAGCGGGTAGCCTCGAGCAACTCGCTCGACGACATTTTGGATGCGCTCGATGCCAGCCGCGAGGCACCGTTGATCTTGGTGCTAGACGGGGTCACAGATCCGCACAATTTGGGGGCCTGCCTGCGCGCGGCAGATGGTGCCGGCGCGCATGCGGTTGTGGCCCCGAAAGACCGATCCGTCGGGCTTTCGGCAGTCGCGATCAAGGTGGCTTCCGGCGCGGCAGATACGGTGCCCTTTGTAAGCGTGACCAATCTGGCGCGCGCCATTCGGGAGTTGCAAGAGCGGCAGATTCGCATCATCGGTACGGCCGGGGAAGCGGAAAAATCGATCTACGCCCCCGGCTTGCACGAGCCACTGGCGCTGGTGATGGGGGCCGAAGGCGAAGGCTTGCGTCGCCTCACTCGCGAGACCTGCGACGAGCTGCGCAAAATCCCGCTGGCGGGCGTGGTAGAAAGCATGAACGTTGCGGTGTCAGCCGGGGTTTGTCTGTTTGAGGCGCGCCGCCAGCGGTTTAGCAGACCTTGACTCCGGTGTTCTTGGCTAGCATTAGTCCATTGAAAGCGATCTCGACGACAAACTTTTGTGCGCCAAATGCCCGAAACCGAGACACGCGACAAAACTCCATTCGAGACGCAGATCCACTGGCGGCGTTCTTTGCTGCCCGTCTTTGTGCTGACATTGATTGCCGTCATTGTGACGACCTACGTGGTACTCACGCAATCGCAGCGCCGCCTGATTGATAGCGAGGCGCTGAAAATCGCCGATGTGATTACCCTCCAAGCGCTGGCGGCGCGCACGGTCTACACCACGGAGGTTGCCGACAAGCTGATCCGCGAGGGCGGCGGAGTCAGCGAAGATTTTGCCAAGCGCCGCGGACACGTGCCGCTACCAGCCCAATTTCTGAAGATGGCCGGACAGGAGGCAGGCAGGTCCAGCGGCGGCCTGTACATGTATCACCCGCTCTCCAAATGGAATCTCGGAACCAGCCAAGGCTTGGTCGATGAATTCCAACAATGGGGCTGGCAACAACTGGCTGCGCAAGACCAGGCTTACCCCTCCCGTGAGATTGAATGGCAGCCGGTGTGGCGCTTTGAGTCATCCCCCGAGTCGCGCACTCGCACGCTGCGCTTCATGCGCGCGGACCCGGCCTCCTCGGCCACCTGCGTGAGTTGTCACAATGCCTATGAGAAGCAACCGGCGATCCGCGCGCTGCGAAAGGCGGCTGGGGTCGAGCCCGGCAAACAGTGGCAACTGCATCAATTGCTCGGAGCACTGGAAGTCAGTATCCCGATGGCGCAGATCGAGGCGATCGCCAGTGACGACACGCGCCGCACCTTGGGGCTGGTGACTGGTATCTCGACCTTGGGCTTACTCTTGACCGGCTGGCTGGCATGGCGCGATTCACAGCAGCAGCGCATGCTCACGGCACGCTACGAATATCAAGCCAATTTTGATGCGCTGACCCATCTGCCCAATCGCGCCTTGTTTCAGGAACGCGCCCTCGAAGCGCTGAAGCGGGCCGGTCGCGACGGCGACCAGGCGGCGCTGATCTTTATCGACCTGGACAACTTCAAAAATATCAACGATTCGCTGGGCCACGAAGCCGGCGACAAGGTGCTCGGTGAAATCTCGCGCCGCCTCAAAGGCGCGCTGCGCGAGGTGGACACGGTCGCGCGTCATAGCGGCGACGAGTTCACCGTGATCGTCAATGGCATCAGCAGTTCGGCCGGGTTGGGCGCGATTGCGCGCAAACTCGCCGAAGCGCTGGCGGCACCACTGAACGTGGATGGGCACGAAATGTTCGTGACCGCAAGCCAAGGCATCAGCGTTTTCCCGCAGGACGGCGGCGATGTCGAAACCTTGCTCAAAAACGCCGACACCGCGATGTACCGCGCCAAGGCGCGGGGGCGCAACAACTACCAGTTTTTCTCCGCCGAAATGAATGCCGCCGTCACCGAAACGCTGCGACTTTCTGCCGACCTCGGGCGCGCCTTTGAGCGTGGTGAGCTGGAGCTTCACTACCAGCCGCGAATCGATGCCCGCACCGGCGCGATCAGCTGCGTAGAAGCATTGGTGCGTTGGCGGCATCCCACCCTGGGGCTGCTGTTCCCGAACCGTTTTGTGCCGCTCGCGGAAGAGTCCGGCATGATCGGCGTATTGGGCGATTGGGTGCTGCACACCGTCTGCGCGCAGATCGCGATTTGGCAGGAACAGAAAACGCAAGATCGCGCCCCTGCTCTGGCAAAACTGCGGGTGGCGATCAATCTTTCGATGCGGCAATTTCGTCGCGCCAACATGGTTGAGCATGTCGTCAAGTTGACCCAACGCCTGGGCACACCGTTGCATAAGCTTGAGTTTGAAGTCACCGAAAGCGTGGTGATGGAAAACCCTGAGGTGACGCAAACAACCCTCACCCAATTGCGCAACTTGGGGACCACGATTGCGGTGGATGATTTCGGTACTGGCTACTCGTCGCTGGCCTACTTGAAGACATTTCCGGTCGATGCGCTAAAAATCGACAAGACGTTCGTGGACGGACTGCCGGACGACAAGAACGACGCGGCCATCACCCGCGCGATCATCGCGATGTCAAAAAGCTTGGGGCTCCAAGTGATCGCGGAAGGTGTGGAAAACGAAGCCCAGCGCGCCTTTCTGGAGCAGGAAGGCTGCGACGAAATGCAGGGCTACCTGTTTAGCGTGCCCTTGCCCGCGCCGCAACTGGAAAAACTGCTGCGCGACCCGTTATCGAAATCCGGCCGCTACACGCCGATTGAATTGCCGAAGTTTGTGCCGGAGTAAAGCGCGGTGGAACGGTGCGGGACGCACCGCTCGCCGCGCCCATCGTCAGGCCAAATGCTGCTTGAAATGCGCCACCGTGCGGGCCCATGAAAGGTCGGCTGCGACCTTGTCATAGCGCGGCGTTGAGTTGTTGTGAAAACCGTGCTGTGTACCAGGGTAGGTATGGACCACGCAGCTAAGCCCCGCCGCTTTGAGTGCTGCCTCATAAGGCGGGTAGGTCACGTTGATGCGCTCGTCGTTTTCTGCGAGGTGGCAAACCAGTGGCGCTTTGATTTTGGCCACACTTGCCGCATCCGCCGCCACACCGTAGTAGGGCACGCCTGCCTGCAGGTCAGCGCCCATCTCAGCCGCGAGATAGTTCACGATGCCGCCACCGAAGCAAAAGCCGGTCACGCCCAGCTTGCGGTTTGACAGCGCGTGACTCTTGACAAAGCGCGCGCCGTTGAGCAAATCAACCCGCAGCTTGGCCTGGTCCAAGCCGACTTGCAGTTTGCGGCCATCGTCGTCATTGCCTGGGTAGCCGCCGACCGGGAATAGTCCATCTGGCGCGAACGCCAAAAAGCCATCGGTCGCCGCACGCCGCGCCACATCTTCAATGTAAGGGTTGAGGCCGCGATTCTCGTGCACCACCAATACCGCTGGGAACGGCCCGGCCCCGGCTGGCTGCACCAAATAGCCGCGCATCGTGCCCGATGTGCCACCGGGCGATGGATAAGTCACGTAGGTGGCCTTGATGCGTGCATCGGTAAACGAAACTGTTTGCGCCTGAGCGTAGCGCGGCAGCAGTGCCTGCGCCATGGCAAGCCCCGAGCCGCCCACAAGGACGAGCGCCGCAGCGCGCCCCAGAAACTCACGCCGATCCAGACCGCCATGACAGTATTCGTCGTAGAGATCATAGACGCGCTGATCGATTTCCAGTTGTGTGATACCACGCAGTCCGGTTGCGGAAAAGTCGATTTGATCTGCTTCACTCATGAGAAATTTCCCTATCTAAAGGTAAAGGTGTTGCCCACCGTCGGTAATTCCGCGTCACTCCGCCAGCGCCCGCCCGACATCTTGCCCAAACTCAAGCAGCGCGGCATCGCGGCCAAAGCGGATGACGCGATACGCCCCACCGGCGTAGTGAATCGCCAGCGTGGTGCGCCCACGCGCGCCTTCGTGAACCCGATAGAGGCCAAAGCCAAACAGCGGCAGCATGAGCAGCCAGATGAGGCCGATAGGTACGCTCAGGCGGTCTCTATCGTCCGCCTCGGGCGCGGGATTCGCGACTGTACCGACTTTGGGTTCTTGGGTGATTTTCTTTTCCACCCCCGCGATGGTGCGATTTGCCAGGCGTTCCACCGCCTTGTAGCCGCTGACACCGATCAAGCCCAGCAGAATGCAAAGGATGCCCACCAACAAGTGATTGATGTCGCGCGCGTACACCGCTCGCACACTGCCCACCGTGGGCAGGGGCATGGATTCATGCGAACTGCCATTGTGTGCCACTACGCGCCGGTCGGTCAGCGTCAGGGTTTCGCCCGCCCAACCGGCTCGCCCGAGCAGGCCCGGCTTCCATTCCACCACTTCGCGTTCACCGTCTGCAAACAAAATCACACTTGGCCCCTTGGATTACGGTTGAATTTAACGGCGTGTACGTCATCTTATGCTACGCTTTACCCCGTACTTAAGACCGAATTTCCTTTTTAGGAGCACAGTCATGGCACTGATGGACTTTATCAAGAAACAGTTTATCGACATCATTCAGTACACCGAGAGCGGTGACGGGATGCTGGCCTCACGCTACCCCATGCCCGATTTTGAGATTCAATATGGTGGCTCGCTCACCGTGCGCGAATCGCAAATGGCGCTCTTCGTCAATGAAGGCAAGGCGGCCGATGCGTTTGGCCCGGGCATGTACAAGCTCACTACCCAAACCCTGCCGGTGCTCACCTACCTGAAGAATTGGGACAAGCTGTTTGAGTCGCCCTTCAAAAGCGATGTCTACTTTTTCTCCACACGCCTGCAACTGAACCGCAAGTGGGGCACGCCACAAGCCATCACGATTCGGGACAAAGACTTTGGCATGGTGCGCTTGCGCGCCTTCGGCATGTATTCCTATCGCATTGCCGACCCGAAGCTGTTCCACCAAGAAATCTCCGGCACGCGCGAGACTTACACGGTTGAAGATTGCGACGGGCATCTGCGTAACACCATGATCGCGGCAATGACCAACGCCTTTGGTGCTTCTGGCGTGCCCTTCCTCGACATGGCCGGCAACCAGATGGAGTTTGCCAAGGCCGTTAAAGCGCAGGTCGAGCCGATGTTCGCCAAGATGGGTATCGGCCTGGACTCGTTGGTGGTGGAGAACATCTCGCTGCCTGAAGAAATCCAGAAGATGCTCGACACCAAGATCGGCATGAACATGATTGGAGACATGAACAAGTTCACCCAATTCCAGACCGCGAATGCGATCCCGATTGCGGCCGCTAACGAAGGTGGC
This sequence comes from Burkholderiales bacterium, assembly GCA_031362865.1. Classification (GTDB taxonomy): domain Bacteria; phylum Pseudomonadota; class Gammaproteobacteria; order Burkholderiales; family JAEUOS01; genus JANLTH01. Next base: position 6,832 of record JANLTH010000016.1, read on the forward strand.
GGCGGCATGGCAGGCCTGGGGGCCAACATGGCGGTCGGCGTGGCCATGGGCCAGCAAATGGCGGCGGGCATGATGGGCGGCATGCAGCCGCCGCAGGTTGCCCAAGCAGCGCCGCAAGCGGCGGCTCCGGCTGCCGCTGCGCCCGCCAAATTGTCCATCGACGAGGTCACGACGACCCTGGAAAAGCTTCACGGCTTGGTCGCAAAGGGCGTACTGACGCAGCAAGAATTTGATGCCAAGAAAGCCGACCTGATGTCAAAGATCTGAGCTTTCACGGCAAGCCAGTTTCGCTTTGAAAACCGCAAACTGCCCCTCCTGCGGCGCACCGGTCACTTTTAAGTCCGGTGCGTCGCTGGTCGCCGTATGCGAGTACTGCACTGCCACGCTGATTAAGCGCGGCACGGTGCTCGAAAACATCGGCAAGATGGCCGAGTTGCAAGACGATCCGACGCTGATCCAGATCGGCACGGAAGGCTCCCACCAAGGCATCCATTTCGGAGTAATCGGGCGCATCCAGCTCGAATACGGCGAGGGCTTGTGGAACGAGTGGTATTTGATGTTCGACGACATGCGCACCGGCTGGCTGGGCGAGGCGCAAGGCGAGTTCTATCTCACATTTGAAAAACCCTACCCGGTCACGATTCCGGCCTTCGATTCGCTGGTTGCGGGCGAAAAATTGGAGGCGGGCCAGATCTGGGATATCACCAATATCGAGTACGCCAAGTGCATCGGCGGGCAAGGGGAATTGCCCTTTACCGTCGGGCCAGGCTACGAAGCGCCAGTGGTGGATTTGCAAAGCGGAACCACCTTTG
>JANLTH010000040.1:0-16262 GCA_031362865.1 Burkholderiales bacterium
CTGCACTCGAAGCCGCCGCTACCGCGAATGACGCAGCCACCTGCGCCCACCTTGCCGCCACGGTGCGCGCCAAGGTGGCGCAAGCGGCGCGGCGCGTGTGTGAAGAGGCGATTCAACTGCATGGCGGCATGGGCGTGACGGACGAACTGCCGGTGGCCCATTTTCTGAAGCGGCAACTGGCGCTCGACGCACTCTACGGCGGTGCTGCCACGCACCTGCGGCACTTGGCAGATCGGCGCGTGCAGGTGGCGCGCGAGCGGGCGATGTCGCCCGAGGCAGCGGCCTTTCGCCAGCAAGTGCGCAGCTTTCTGCAAGCTAATCTCACGCCCGATTTGCAGCGCGCGGCACGTTTGAATACCTCGGTGTTTTCCGAGCCGGATGTGGGCTTGCAGTGGCATCGCAAGCTTTACCCGCAAGGCTGGGTGGCCCCGGCCTGGCCGGCGGAATACGGTGGCACCGGCTGGTCGCTTGAGCAGCGCTGGATTTTTGAGACCGAGTGCGCCCAAGCCGATGCGCCCTCGCTTTCGCCACTCGGCCTGCGCATGGCAGGGCCAGTGATTATGAAATTCGGCACGCCTGAACAGAAGGCGCACTACCTGCCAAGGCTGCTCTCGGGCGAAGACTATTGGTGCCAAGGTTATTCCGAACCGGGCTCCGGCTCCGATTTGGCATCGTTGAAGACCCGCGCCCAGCGTGCTTCTTCAGGCGAATACTATGTGCTCAATGGCAGCAAAATCTGGACCACCCACGCGCATTTTGCGAATCGCATGTTTGCCCTGGTGCGCACCGGTGAAGGCGAGGCGCGCAAGCAGGACGGCATCAGCTTTTTGCTGATCGACATGCACTTGCCCGGCATCACGGTGCGCCCGATCAAGAGCGCGAGCGGCGACCATGAGGTCAATCAGGTCTTCTTCGACGATGTGCAGGTGCCGGTTTCGTGCCGCTTGGGGGATGAGGGTCAGGGCTGGGTGGTGGCGAAATACCTGCTCGAATTTGAGCGTGGCGGCGCGATTGCGGCGGGGCGTTTGCGGCGTGCGTTAGCGCAAGTGCGCGCGGTCAAGCCGGCGCTCGACGCGGATGAGGCGCTTGCCGTGGCAGCGCTCGAAGTCGATATTCGCGCGCTCGAAGCGACCGAGCTGCGCATCATGTCGGCGCTCACCGTGGGGCAAAACCCGGGGCCGGTGTCCTCCATGCTCAAGTTGCGCTGGAGCGAAATTCACCAAGACATCACCCGCTTGGGGTTGCGCCTATTAGGGCCGGATGCGCTTTTTTGGGAGAGCGCGCGACCACTGTATCGGGTGGAAGACGAAGCGGTGCTAACCGATGCCGCGCGGCCCATCACAGCGGGCTATCTCAACGCCCGGGCCTTCACGATCTTTGGCGGCACCTCGGAGATTCAGCGCGAAATTATTGCGCGCGAGTTGATCGGCTAGTCCGTCAGCGACGACAAAAACTGCTTCAACTCTGCCGTCTGCGGGTCTTTGAAGAGCCGCTCTGGTGGCCCTTCTTCATGCACTTTTCCCTGATGCATAAAGATCACACGATTGCTCACCTTACGCGCAAAAGCCATCTCGTGGGTCACCATCAGCAAGGTCATGCCTTCATTGGCGAGCGACTCCACCACGCGCAGCACTTCGCCCACCAACTCGGGGTCGAGTGCCGAGGTAATTTCGTCGCATAGCAGCACGGCAGGCTCCATCGCGAGCGCCCGCGCGATCGCGACCCGCTGCTGTTGCCCACCCGAAAGCTGATCGGGGAAGGCATCAAACTTTTCACTCAAGCCGACGCGCTCCAGGAGTTTGCGGGCTTGGGCTGCCATGTTCGCAGTGTCGGGCTTTTTAACCAGAGTTGGTGCCAACATGATGTTGCGCCCCACGCTCAAATGCGGGAACAGGTTGAAGCTCTGGAAGATCATGCCGACGCGCTGGCGCAACGCGCGCAGGGCTGCTTCGTCGTGGGTCAACGCCAGCCCGTCCACCGCCAGCGACCCCGCCTGAAAAGTTTCCAACCCGTTAATGCAACGCAGCAGCGTACTTTTGCCCGAACCGGATTTGCCGATGATGGCAATCACCTCGCCGGGCGCGACTGTGAGGTCGATACCCTTGAGCACTTCGTTGGTGCCAAAAGATTTGCGCAGCCCGGTGATTTGGATGATCGGTTTAGCGTCGGCTTGCATTGAGGCGGTTCTCCAGCTTTTTGGCGTAAAGCGAAATCGGGAAACACAGCGCAAAGTAGAGCAGCGCCACGCAGCTATAAACAAGAAATGGCTTGAAGGTGGCATTGGTAATCATGGTCCCGGTGCGGGTGAGCTCGACAAAGCCGATCACCGAGGCCAGCGCCGTGCCCTTGATCACCTGCACCAAAAACCCGACCGTGGGTGGAATCGCGATTTTGAACGCTTGCGGCAGAATCACATAGCGCAGCCGCTCAGTGAAGGAGAGCGCCAGCGCCTCGGCGGCCTCCCATTGGCCTTTCGGAATGGCATTGACACAACCGCGCCAAATCTCGGTGAGAAAGGCGCTGGTATAGAGCGTGAGCGCCAAAATTGCGGCCACCCAGGCAGAGGTTTTGATGCCAAACAAAGCTAAGCCGAAGTAAGCCAGGAAGAGCTGCATCAGCAGTGGCGTGCCTTGAAACAATTGCACATAGGCGCGGGTCAGCCATTCAGCCCAGACCATCTTGCCCAAGCGCAACACCAGTAACGCCAAGCCCACTGCACCACCGCCGACAAAAGCGATCAACGAGAGCAGTACGGTCCACTGTGCGCCAACCAGCAGATTGCGAAAGATGTCCCAGAGGGTGAACTCAACCATTGCGTTCTACCGCTGCCACAAAAAGCGCGGCCCGAGCCAATTGAGCAATTGCCGCACCGCGATGGAAAGCATCAGGTACAGCACGGTGGCGACGATAAAGCTTTCGAAGGCGCGAAAGTTGCGGCTTTGAATCAGGTTGGCGATGTGCGAGAGTTCTTGCACCGAGATTTGCCCGCACACCGCTGACCCTAGCATCACGATGATGATCTGGCTCACCAATGCAGGCCACACGGTTTTGAGCGCAGGCGGCAGCACCACGTAGCGAAACACCTGCACGCGGTTGAGCGCCAAACTTTGCGCGGCTTCAATTTGCCCGCGCGGCGTAGCCTCCAGCCCGGCGCGCACAATTTCGGTGCTGTACGCCCCCAAATTGACCACCATCGCGATCACCGAGGCCATTTCCGGCGAGAGCTTGAAGCCCATCGCGGGCAGCCCAAAAAAGATGAAAAACAACTGCACGATAAACGGTGTATTGCGGATCAACTCGACATACGTGCTCACCGCGAAGCGCGCCCAACCCGCGCCATGCACGCGGGTCCAGGCGCACACCACACCCACCGCCACACCCACCACGGTGGAAATGGTGGTCAGTGCCAAGGTCCAACCGATTCCCTTGAGGAGCAAGGGCCATTGGTTCAGGACGGCGAAAAAATCGAGCGTGACTGTCATGCTCGGAGAGGGGTCGGCGTTTTCGGAGTTGGGGGTGAGGAGCTGGAGCGCGCTTCACAGGCGCCTGATTGCCCCTCAACGCCTGACCTTAGTTCGGCAAATCGCCGGCCGGACGACCCAGCCACTTCAGCGCCATTTTGTCCAGATCACCGGCTGTTTTGCCAGCGGCGATGATCTCGTTCACCTTCAGGCGCAGCTTGTCTTCACCTTTGCCAACCCCGATGAAATTGGGGCTGTCTTTGAGCAGCAATTTGTACTCGGTGTTAAGCGCCGGGTTGCGCGCCATCATGTTGCCCGCCACAGAGGCTCCGGTAGCGATGGTTTGCACCTGGCCTGACACGAACGCTGCGACGGTGGCGTTGTTGTCTTCAAAGCGCTTGATATCGGCAGCAGCCGGGGCGACTTTGGAAAGTTCCTGATCTTCGAGCGCGCCGCGTGTGACACCGACCGATTTGCTGCCCAAGTCAGCAAAGGTTTTGAGATTCAGGCTTTTGGCCGCAAACACCGCTTGGAAAAAAGGTGAATACGCGGCGGTAAAGTCGATCACTTTTTCGCGCTCGGCATTTTTGCCGAGCGTGGAGATCACCAAATCAGCCTTCTTGGTTTGCAAATACGGAATCCGGTTTGGGCTGGTGACGGCTACCAACTCGACGGCAACACCCAACTTGGTGCCGATGTAGTTGGCCATGTCGATGTCCAAACCTTGCGGCTTCAAATCGGTACCCACCATGCCGTAGGGCGGAAAGTCGGTCGGGATGCCGATGGTGATTTTTTTCGCCTTCATCACGTCGTCGAGCGCGGTTTGCGCCAGGGCGAGTGGGGCGGCAAGGGCCAAGGTCACCGCTGTGGCGGCGATGGCGATAAAACTGCGTTTTTTCATATTGTCTCCAAAAGTGTTAGGTCAATGAAAAGCGGGGTGAATTTTAGTGCCTGGGGCAAGGCGCGCAAACTTCGTGCCTGCCCGCCTAAGTTCAGGCAACCGCCTGCGCCTCACGCAACTCCTGAATCTGCGCGATCGAGTACCCCAGGGTGCCTAAGAGCGTACTGGTATGCTCGCCCAATTGCGGCGGGTGCAGGCGCACGCCCAAGCGCTGGTTGTCGAGTGTGAAGGGCAGCAGAGTGGTCTTGACCAGCTCACCGGCGCGCGGGCCGTCGGGCAGGCGCACATCGGCCAAGCCGCCGGTGGCCACCAGGTGCGGGTCGTCGAACAACTCTTCGGGCTTGCGAATCGGCGCAAACGGCAAGCCGGCCTTCTCAAAGATCGCCGCCAGTTCGTGTGCGGCATAGGGTGCAAGGCGCACGCGCAGCGTCGCCAAGAGGCTGGTGCGCTGCGTGACGCGCTCGTTGTTGGTGGCCAATGCCGGGTCGGCCTTCAGGTCAGCGAAGCCCAGCACGTCGCAGAAGGTGTTCCATTGCGCGTCGCTCACGGCTGCCAAGAAAATCTGCTCACCATCTTTCACCGTAAACACGTCGTACACCGCCCACGCCGAAACGCGCCCAGGCATCGGTGCGGCAGGTTGCCCGGTCACCGCGTATTGCAGCATGTGTTGGCCTACCAAAAAGACGTTATTCTCGAACAGGGCCGCTTGCACTGCCATCCCCTGATTCGTAATCCCGCGCTGCAGCAGCGCGCCCATGATGGCGATTGCGCCAAACATGCCGCCCATGATGTCGTTGACACTCGTGCCCGCGCGCAACGGGTCACCGGGGCGGCCGGTCATGTAGGCCAGGCCACCCATCATCTGTACCACTTCGTCGAGCGCCGTGCGATGGTCGTAGGGGCCGGGCAAAAAGCCCTTCAGGCTGGCGTAGATGAGGCGCGGATTGACTTGGGCTAACGCCGCATAGTCCAGGCCATACTTGCCCATCGTGCCCGGCTTGAAGTTTTCGGCCACCACGTCGGCCGAGGCGCATAGCTTGCGTGCCAATTCAGCACCTTGGGGCTTGTGCAAGTCAATCGCGATACTGGTTTTGTTGCGGTTAAACATTGGGAAAAAGCCTGCACCGGCGCCGAGCAAATGGCGCGTGCGGTCACCTTCAATCGGCTCCACCTTGATGACTTCAGCACCCAAATCAGCCAGCACCATGCCGCAGGTGGGGCCCATCACCATGTGGGTGAATTCGACCACTTTAAGGCCTGCGAGTGGCTGGGGCGGGGATTGAGTGGTCATGTTCTGATCCTACAAGAGATGGCACGCGGCGATTCGCCCGGGCGCAATTGTTTTGAGCGGCGGCGCTTCGCTCGCACAGCGGTTGCCCGGCACATCTGCCGCGCGCGGGCAGCGCGGGTGAAAGTGGCAGCCAGTCGGCGGATTGAGCGGCGAAGGGATTTCACCCTTGATGGGAATATAGGTGCGGGCGCGTTTTTCGAGCGACGGCACTTCGCTTAACAGCGCTTGCGTATACGGGTGTGCAGGGGCGGAAAACACCTCGTCGGTTGGTGCGCTTTCGACCACCCGACCCAGATACATGATGACCACGCGGTCGCTCAAATGCCGCACCACGCCTAAATCGTGGCTGATGAAAAGATAGGTCAGTTGCAATTCTTCGCGCAGTTGCAGGAAGAGGTTAATGACCTGCGCCTGAATCGACACATCGAGTGCCGCCACGGCTTCATCACAGACGACAAACTCGGGCCGCACCGCCAGCCCACGGGCGATGCCAATGCGCGCGCGCTGCCCGCCAGAAAACTGATGCGGAAAGCGCCGCGCCATTTCCGGATTCAGGCCCACCTTGTCCAAGAGGCTTGCCACGTAAGCTTCTTGGGTCGATGGGTGGATCAACCCATGCACCACTGGGGCTTCACCCACGATGTCGATCACGCGCAGGCGCGGATTCAAGCTGGCGTAGGGGTCTTGAAAAATCAGCTGCGTTTTGAGTTGTGTGGCATGGTCATCTGCTGCCACGCTGCGGCCTTCCCAAAAGCGCTCGCCATCGGTCAGCGAATGCAGGCCTACCGCCATCCTCCCGAGGGTGGATTTGCCGCAGCCGGATTCACCCACCAGCCCCAGCACTTCGCCGCGTGCGATGCTAAGCGACACATTGTCAACCGCGTGAACCACCTGCTCGCGCTGCTTGGCCCCCAGCCAGTTGGCGACTTTCGCTGCCGCGTCGAGCGGCTTGACAAAGCGCTTGCTGACCGCGCGCAGTTCGAGCAGCGGTGCGGTCATGCCTGGCCTTCGAGTGGGTGGCAACAGCGAACCCCGTGCGCGGCCATGTCGGTGCGCTCAGCCGGGTCGTCGCGGCAAGTGTTATCGGCCCAATGGCAGCGCTCGCGAAACGCGCAGCCTGAGGGCAGGGCGAGCAGCGAGGGGGTCATGCCGGGAATTTGTTTAAGCGTGGTGCCGCGTGTGCCGGAATGGGACGGCACCGAATCGATCAGCCCGCGCGTATACGGGTGGCGCGGTTGGTCGAGCACCTGCGCCACCGAGCCGCGCTCGACAATGCGCCCGGCGTACATCACGCACACATGATCGGCCAACCCGGCAATCACCGAAAGGTCGTGGGTGATCCAAATCAGCGCCGTATTGGAAACGCGGCAGAGCTTTTGCATCTCGTACAAAATTTGGCCCTGGATCGTCACGTCCAAGGCGGTGGTCGGTTCGTCGGCAATGATGAGATCAGGCTTCATCAACAAGGCCGTAGCGATGGCCACCCGCTGGCGCATGCCGCCCGAAAATTGGTGCGGGTAGGCGAACAAGCGCTCGTCCGGCGAAGGAATCCCCACCTGCACCAGTGCTTCGCGAGCACGGGCCAGCGCCTTCTCACGCGAGACTGGTTCGTGGGCCTGAATCGCCTCGATCATTTGCGTATCAATCCGCAGCACCGGATTGAGCGTCATCATCGGGTCTTGAAAGATCATCGCGATGCGGTTGCCGCGCACGTCGCGCATTTGCTCGGCATCAAAGCCGCGCAAATCGCGGCCTTTGAGGAAGATGTTGCCACCGACGATTTTGCCGGGCGCGTCGATCAAGCCCATGATCGAGTAACCGGTCATCGACTTGCCCGAGCCCGATTCACCCACCAAGCCCATGATCTCGCCAGGGGCGACTGAAAACGAGACATCGTTTACCGCTTTTGCGACACCTTCGCGGGTGAAAAAGTGCGTGGAAAGGTTGCGCACTTCCAGCGTGATGGGGGAGATGGTGGCATCGGTCACGGTGGAGCTGTCGCTACTTTTGCAAGCGCGGGTTGAGCACATCGCGCAACTGGTCGGCCACCAAATTGATCGCGACAATGGTTATTAGCAAGGCGATGCCAGGGTAAAAACTGATCCAATATTTTCCGGAGAGCATGTATTCAAAGCCATTGCGAATCAGCATGCCGAGCGAAGGTTCAGTCACCGGCACGCCGATGCCCAAATACGAGAGCGTCGCTTCGAGCGCAATCGCATGCGCCACTTGCACGGTGGCAATCACAATCAGCGGCGGCAGGCAGTTGGGCAACAAATGCCGAAAGATCACGCGCGCAGTCGGCAACGCGAGCACGCGCGCGGCCTCCATGTATTCTTTTTGTCGCTCCGCCAGTGCCGCACCGCGCACCGTGCGGGCGTAGTATGCCCATTGCACAGTAATTAGCGCGACGATGGTTTTGTCGATGCCTTGGCCCAATACGGCAAGCAGAATCAGCGCGATCAAAATCGCCGGAAACGAGAGTTGAATATCGACCAAACGCATGATCGCGCTGTCGGTGCGCCCGCCCGCGTAGGCGGCAAAAAGGCCGATGGAAAGCCCGATCAGCATCGCAAAAAAAGTCGAAGTCACGCCCACCATCAAGCTGATGCGCAGGCCGTAAAAAATGGCAGACAACAGATCGCGGCCCTGTTCATCAGTGCCCAGCAAGGCGGTTTTGCCCGTGCTCATGGTGCTGCCCGGGGCCATGCGCGAATCTTCAATCGAGACTTGCTTCAAATCGTAGGGGTTTTGCATTGAGATCAGTGGTGCACAAATCGCGACAAACACCACCAGTCCCAGCAAAATCAGGCCGAACATGGCCAAGCGGCTCTCCATAAAGTCGCGGCGCAAGCGCTGCCAAGGCGATTCAACAGCGAGGGAAGCGGGAGCGTTCATCATCAACCCTTGGATTCACTCAAGCGCACCCGCGGATCAAGCAGCGAATAGACCAAATCCACCACCAGATTGATGACAATGAAGATGGTCACAATCACCAACAGATAGGCCACGATCACCGGGCGGTCCAGCACTGCTATTGCGTCGATGATGAGCTTGCCCATGCCCGGCCAGGCGAAGATCGACTCGGTCACAATCGCAAAGGCAATCACGCTGCCAAATTCCAGACCGATCACAGTGACAATCGGGATCATGATGTTTTTGAGCACGTGTACACCCACCACCCGCGCGCTCGACAGGCCTTTGGCCCGCGCAAACTTTACGTAGTCTTGCAGCAGCGCCTCTTGAGTGCCCGCCCGCGTGAGCCGGATGATGAGCGAGAGCTTGTACAGCGCCAGATTGAGTGCAGGCAACAGCAAGTGTTGCAGGCCTTCCACGCTTAAAAAACTGACCGGGATGCCGAATAAATTGGTGGTGGGCCCGCGCCCGTTGGAAGGCAGCCAGCCCAACTGCACAGCAAACACCATGATGAGCAAGAGGCCCACCCAAAACGTAGGCAGTGAAAAGCCCAAAATCGAGCCTGTCATGATGAGCTTGCCGACCCATGAATTGGGCTTCAAGCCAGCCAGCAGCCCGAGCGGAATGCCTAATCCCACTGCCATCACCATCGCCACCAGGGCCAGCTCAAAGGTGGCCGGCATGCGCTCAAAAATGAGTTGGATCGCCGGGATATTGAAGGCGAACGAGCGACCCAAATCGCCCGCCGCGACACCTTTGAGGAAGACCCAGTACTGGCTCCAGAGCGGTTTGTCTAAGCCGAGTGCGGCGGTAGCCGCTTCAATGTCTTTCTGGTCGGCCTGGGCGCTGATGAGAATGTCAATTGGGTTGCCGATGGCAAACACCCCGACAAAGACGAGCAGCGACATCAGAAAGAGCACGAGCGCACTCTGAAAAACGCGACGGATGATGTAGACCAACATGAGATTATTCTATGGTGCGCCGTGCGGGTGAGGGAGCACTGCCAGGCTGCTTTTCGCGCGGGGGTTCTGGTATCTCGGCCTGGGCTACCGCTGCTGCCCGCGCCGCTTTGGCGCGATTCCGTCCGCGCTGCGGTGCGCCTGCCAGCCACAAAATAATCATCAAGGGCAGCAAGCCATAAAAGACGAAGGTAAGCACCCCAGCCACCACCGATTTTTCGGTGATGGACATCATGAAAATGACGTAAATCCAGGCGATGGCGACGATGTACATGATAGCGATGGGTTGAAGAGGCGCGTCCAGTCCGGTTCTTCAGGAATGGTGTCGTGAAGAGGCTTATCCAGCAAGCTTCTTGGCAGATGCCTCTGATTTTTTCGCCGCCCGTTTACGGCGCGCCACTTTGGGGTCGGCGGTCAGTGGCCGATACAGCTCGACCCGATCGCCGTCGCGCAAAATTTGGTCGCGCTCCACCAGTTTGGCGAAGACGCCCGCTTTGGCAGTGTCGCAAATCATCTCGCCAAATGCGGCCCGTACCGTGGCGTGCCCCAGCGCATCGGCAACGCGCGCGCCCGCAGGCAGCACCAAGACCAAAACCGGCTGCGCAGCGGGGGTTGCGTAGGTCACTTCAATGGCAATCGTATCAGCCATACAGCACCTCGGCGCGGTCGGTGAAGGCATCAATCATCGAGTCAGCAATCATGTCGAACACGGGGCCGACTGCCGCTGCCAGCAAGGCACTGCGAAAGTCGTAACGCAGGTCGAGCGCGACCTTGCACGCATCGGCTTTGAGCGCTGAAAAGTTCCACTCACCCTCAAGCTGCGAGAACGGGCCATCCTGCAATTGCATCGCGATGCGCTCATGCGGCGTATTGTGGTTCACGGTCGTGAAGGCTTGTTTTAGGCCGGCAAAATCAATCGTAATCGCCGCTTGCACCCTGGATGCCCCGCGACTCACCTGCGTGCCACCACACCAGGGCAAGAATGTTGGGTAGTCCTCGATACGATCAATCAAATCGAACATTTGCTGCGCAGAATAGGGCACGAGAACAGATTTTTGGACGCGACGCATCGAGGAAAAACGGCGGGGAACTAAAATGCCATTCTAGGCAGTTCGCCTGCCAAATACTCGAAGCCCCCCGAAGACTCAATGACTATCGCCGACAATCGCAAAGCCTTTCACGACTACTTCATAGAGGAACGCTATGAAGCCGGGCTCGTGCTCGAAGGCTGGGAAGTCAAAGCGATTCGCGCCAATCAAGTGCAGCTGAAAGAAGCTTACGTAATTGTGCGCGATGCCGCGCTGTTTTTGATCGGCGCGCACGTCACCGCACTCAAAACGGCCTCAACCCATGTTCACCCCGAGGCCACTCGCAACCGCAAACTGCTGCTGCACAAGAAAGAGATCGACCGGCTGATTGGCAAAGTGCGCGAAAAGGGTTTGACCCTGGTGCCACTCAACCTGCACTACAAAGGCGGGCGCATTAAGCTCGATATTGGTTTGGCCAAAGGCAAAGCCCAGCACGACAAGCGCGATGCGGAGAAAGACCGTGAGGTCAAGCGTGAAATTGGGCGAGTGATGAAGACGCGGCGGGTGCGGGAGGGGTGATAAAGAGTTGATTGCGCACCAATCCTTGCAGCGCACCAGGGCACCTCTCTATCAAGCATTTAAGGGAACCACGCTACAAGGCTGGCTATGGGATTGCTGCTTCAGAGTTTGCTGATGAAGAGCGAAACAGTGGGCGCTGACGCAGGTGGCGCGCGATGTCTTGTGGCGGCGCTCAACGCGCGATAAACACGACGTTGACCTTCCGGCTAGTCGCGATGGGGCAGGTGGCGCAGTCACTCATCCGATACGTGGTACGAACGATATAGTCACCAGAAAGCGGTAGCGACGCAATTTCTCCACCTGGCGCGCAATATCCCGCGTCCGCTGAGCCGCCGCAGGCAAGTGCCCTCTTGTCCGGCCCGATGACACTCCAAGAGTAGATTTCCGAACTTTCCAATTTGAGCGTTTGTGACTTGCCCAGACGGAGGATGAAATCCTTTTCACCGGCGTGGATCGCACCGCGCCACTCGTGGCTGGTTGCACCGGCTTTAAAGCTTATTCTTTGCGGCTTGGCAGTTACGGATTGCGCCAAAGCGGTGGTGGCAATTCCCGCAGTCGCCAAGTGGCTGGTCAGTATTAGGATCAGCATCCTAAGAAAGTTGAGATCGGCGACGGACTTTCGCATCATGTTCTCCCTTGGACACTCTTTGGAAATTGGGACCTTCTTCACTTAAGGTAGCACAGCGCTTAACGTGGATCTTCCCGAACAAACGCAGGTTGAGTGAAACGCGATTTGACATAGCTCGACTTCGCTACCCAAGAATTCTGTGGCGGGCCTATTGACGCACAAACCCACACAATTCATACACCAACTCCAACGCCTGTCGAGGTGTCAATTCGTCAGGCCGCGCTTCCATTAAGCGCCTCAACGCATCATGCTCCAAAACCGGCTCTGGACTTGCTTCTTCAGGCATTGCCGTTGAAGAGCCAAATAAATCGCGCTGCGGCAAATGCCGCGCTGCGTCCTCTTCCAATCCCTGCAATTTCTTGCGCGCGGCGCGTACCACGCTGCCGGGTACTCCCGCCAACTGCGCGACTTGCAAGCCGTAACTCTTGGAAGCCGGGCCTTCTTGCACGGCGTGCATGAAAACGATTTTGCTGCCGTGCTCGACGGCGTCCAAATGCACATTGGCCACTTGCGGCAACTCAGCGGCAAGCTGGGTGAGCTCGAAGTAGTGGGTGGCAAACAGGGTATAGCTTTGGTTACTTTGCGCCAGAGCCCGGGCGATGGCCCAGGCCAAGGCCAAGCCGTCGAACGTGGAAGTGCCGCGCCCCACTTCATCCATCAGCACTAGCGATTGCTCGGTCGCGCCATTCAAAATCGCGGCGCTCTCGGTCATTTCCACCATGAAGGTGGAGCGGCCTTGCGCCAAATCATCAGCCGCGCCGATGCGGGTATAGATGCGGTCCAGAGGCCCCAAGCTCGCGGCTGAGGCGGGCACGAAGCTGCCGCAATACGCCAACAGCGCGATCAACGCGGTTTGCCGCATGTAGGTCGATTTGCCACCCATGTTCGGGCCGGTGACGATGAGCATCTTGCGCGCCCCATCGAGCTTCAAACCATTCGGAATGAAATTGTCGATTTGCCCGGCTACCACGGGGTGGCAACCGGCGTCGATGTGAATCCCGGGCAATGGCTGGAGCACCGGTTGCACCCAGCCTAAGGCATGTGCCCGCTCGGCGAAGGTGGCCAGTACGTCGGCTTGGGCCACCGCGCGTGCCACCGTTTGCAAAGCTGGTACATGCGCTTGCAGATCGCTCAAGAGCTGCTCGTAGAGCTCCTTTTCACGGGCCAGGGCTTTGGCTTCGGCGGAGAGCGCTTTGTCTTCAAAGGCTTTGAGTTCGGGCGTGATGTAGCGCTCGGCATTTTTCAGCGTTTGGCGGCGGCGATAGTCGTCTGGCACTTTCGCAGCGTGGCTGTTGGTGATCTCGATGTAGTAGCCGTGAACGCGGTTGTATTCGACCCGCAAATTTGGAATTTGGGTACGCTCTTTTTCACGCGCTTCGAGCGCGATCAGGTAGTCGCCGGCGTTGGTGGTGAGGCCGCGAAGTTCGTCTAACTCCGTGTCAAACCCTGGCGCGATGATGCCGCCTTCGCGCACCAACGCCGCCGGTTCTTCAGCGATGACTGCTTGTAAAAGCGCTTGCAGAGAAGGTAACGGGGCCAGTTGCGCGAAGAGTGTTTGCAGTAAAGGGTCTTCAGAGGCATGCCATGAAGAACGAATCCCATCAAGCTTCTTCAAGGCATCACGCAAGCCCGCCAGCTCGCGCGGGCGTACGCTGCGCAAGGCGATGCGCGCGGCGATGCGCTCCACATCGGCCGTGCCTTTGAGTTGCGTGCGCGTGGCGGCGTGGCATGGCACAAGCGCCGCCACCGCACCGTGGCGCGCCTGCGCGGCATCCTGTGCCCGCACCGGGTGGTGCAGCCACGCGCGCAAGAGTCGGCTCCCCATCGTGGTCATGCAGGTGTCGAGCGTGGAAAGTAGGGTGGGGCTGGATTCACCGCGCAGGGTTTCAGTCAGCTCCAAATTGCGCCGCGTAGCCGCATCCATCAGGATAAAGTCGCTCGCGCGCTCGACCTGCAAGCGCTGCACGTGCTGCAGTTGCTGGCCTTGCGTTTTTTGCGCATAGCCCAGCAGCGCACCGGCCGCGGCATGACACAGGGTTAGATCGTCCGCGCCCAAACCGTCGAGGGTGGCAACGCCAAACTGCTCGCCCAAGGCTTTGGCACCGGCGGCGGCATCGAAATGCCACGAGGGCAGGCGGGTCTGCGCGAAGGCCGACTCCAGTGCCGCTTCACTACCCAGCAGAATCTCCGCCGGGCGAATCCGCTCCAATTCGCTGGCGAGATTGCCAAGCGGCGTTTCTGAAAGCTTCAAGGTGCCGCTTGCCAGATTGAGCCAAGCCAGACCAGCACGGTGGCGGTCGGCACAAAGGCTGAGCAGAAGGTTGTCTTGCCGATCCGGCACCAGCCCGGCATCGGTCAAAGTGCCCGGCGTGACGACTCGCACCACCCTGCGCTCGACCGGGCCCTTGCTGGTCGCCGGGTCGCCGATTTGCTCGCAAATCGCTACCGATTCACCCAACTTGACCAGCTTGGCGAGATAGCCTTCGAGCGCGTGGTAGGGCACGCCCGCCATCTTGATCGGGTTGCCCGCTGAAGCTCCGCGTTGGGTGAGCGTGATGTCGAGCAGGCGCGCGGCCTTCTCGGCGTCGGTAAAAAACAGTTCGTAAAAATCGCCCATGCGATAGAAGACGAGGGTCTCCGGGTACTCGCGTTTGATCGCGAGGTACTGCTGCATCATCGGAGTGTGGGTGGTGGGGGCGGACATCGCTCGTATTCTATTCAGCATGCGTATCCTGAAAGGCTGCATCTACGGCAACAACATACGGCAACAAATTTTTGCGTAAGCCAATGGGCATAGGCCATCAGGAATGGTTTCCGTTCAAATAAGCGCAAGTTTTGATATGCATTTTTACATTGAAATGCAGCCTTTAATATGCTAAAAACACAAAATGACCTTATCCCAACTCCACCTGCATCGCATGCAGCTCTCCGACAGTCTGAGGGCGTTTGCACCTTCCGCCCCCGCGCCCCCGTGCGGTGGCTGGGCGCGTGCCATCCGCGAAGGGTTGGGTATGACGCAAGCCCAGCTCGGCGACAGATTGGGGATCAGCCGTCAGTCCGTTAAAAGCCTGGAGGTGGCTGAAGCCGAGCGCCGCGTTACGCTCGATAGCCTGGACCGCATGGCCCGGGCGATGGGTTGCCGCGTGGTCTATGCCTTGGTGCCGGAAACCGGCACCATTGAAGGCTTGCTTGAACGCCGCGCCGCAGTAGTTGCAGAAACCATGCTCCAGGCCGCCGATCATTCCATGCAGTTGGAAGCGCAAGGCGTGTCGGCGCGTGAGCGCCTGCGTCAGCGCAAGCTGCTGACCGAATCACTGTTACGAGGCAGCGCGCGCAAGCTGTGGCGATGAGCACTTCTTTCTCGTTTGACTATCCAACCGGTGCCACACCTCTTGACCCGGATGAAGCGGCGGGATTGATCCCTTCACACATCTCGACCCATGCGCAATTGAACGAATGGGAAATGGCAAACTGATCTTGCCCCCGATTTCCGTATCCCATAAGGGCCGCCAATTATGCCGCTTTCTTCGTCTGGGCGGCATGCCAGTTTTTCTCGAACTGGGCAGGACTGACGTAGCCCAAGGTCGAGTGAAGCCGTTTGCTGTTGTAGAACAAAATCCAATCAATGATCTCGTCTTTCGTCTCGCGGGCGGTCGCAAAGCTGCGACCGTGAACTCTGGCGCGTTTCATCGAACCCCACAAGCTTTCCACTGGCGCATTGTCTCAGCAATCGCCTTTTCGGCTCATCGAACTGCGCATGCCAAAGTGGCGTAGCGTTGTCTGAAACTGGCCGCTGCAATACTGATTCCATTTCTAAATCATTACGATATGTCGTTGCCCCTTCCTAGCCGTGCTTCGCGCACTGTCGTCGTCGGTGCGCCTAATCTCGTAATGATTTAGAAATGGAATGACTACCTCGATCACTGTGGAAGATCAAGCCGCCGACCAGGTCTTTCTTCGGCCGTCTGCGGAACCACGCCATCTTGAGCGCATCGCTCACCAGATCGGCGGTCATGTGGGTTTGGATGCTCCAGCCGACGATCTGGCGGCTGTACAGGTCGATCACCGCAGCGGCATAGAGCCAGCCTTCCCCAGTGGCGATGTAGGTGATGTCACAGGCCCACAGGCGGTCTGGTGCACTCGGATTGAACTGCCACCGATGCCCTTGATGGCAGGCAGGCGCAATTCCATCGGGCCGGTGGGCATTTCGAGCGGTTGCGCTCCGAGTTCAAGTGCGCGGGCGTAGGCCTTGTGCGAATCCTTCACGCGGAAGGCCAGGCCACAAGCTGAGGGGCCGTGTTCGGCGGCAAAGTAGGCGGCGGCGCTCTTGGGTTCGCGATTGACGATGAAGTTGATGCCACCCTGCCGATACAGTATGATGTCCTTCGAGCGATGCTTCGCAACGAGGGTGAAGCCGAGCTTCTCGAACAGCGGCTCCAGCGTGCCGGTGGTGGGCGATGCGAATTCGACGAACTCGAATCCCATCAGCCCCATCGGGT
>JANLTH010000046.1:0-3053 GCA_031362865.1 Burkholderiales bacterium
AAAAAAGCCTACTCGATTGAAATCATCGAGCCGCTGGGCAAGGGCGTGGCAAAAACCTATAAGCCGCTCAAATTGGACAATGTCGAAACCAAGGTGGGTGACGGCTTTTTTGGTTGGCCCGAAGTGCCAGGCGGTTTTGATGCCATCATCGTCACCTGCGCGGCGCAGTTTGTGCCACAGGCCTTGTTTCAGCAGCTAAAGCCGGGCGGCAAGATGCTGGTGCCAATCGGCCAGCCGTTCAAGCGCGGTCAGTTCCTCTACATCTACAGCAAAGACAAAGACGGCAAAGTCACCTCAAAGAAGGATGTCGGCGTTTTCTTCATCCCAATGACCGGGCAAATGCAAAAGCCCAAAACCTGATTGACCTTCAATCGTGTGCCCCGGCTTGAAAGGGGGGCACACAACCGCATTTGCGGTGAGTTCGGGGTTTGACCCACGAACCAGCCCACCAAAGAGAAACCAGCCCATGCTAGGCGTAATCAAGAAGATTTTCGGCAGCCGCAACGACCGGTTGATGAAGCAGTATTTCAAGCGTGTCGCGGCGATCAGCGCGCTCGAACCGGCGATGCAAGCCAAGAGCGACACCGAACTTGCGGCCCAAACGGACAAGCTGAAGGCCGAGTTGGCCGCTGGCAAAACCTTGAACGACATCCTGCCCGAAGCATTTGCCACCGTGCGCGAAGCAGGTAAACGGGCCTTGGGCATGCGCCATTTCGACGTGCAAATGGCGGCCGGCATGGCCTTGCACGACGGCAAAATTTCTGAAATGCGCACCGGCGAAGGCAAGACGCTGATGGCAACCCTGCCCGCCTATTTGAACGCCTTGGCGGGCAAGGGCGTGCATGTGATTACGGTCAACGACTACTTGGCGCAGCGCGACGCTGAGTGGATGGGTCGCCTCTTTGGCTTTTTGGGCCTCAAAACCGGTTGCAACCTCTCACAGTTGCCCTCCGACGAAAAGCAAGCCGCCTACGCTGCCGACATTACTTACGGCACTAATAACGAATTCGGCTTTGACTATCTGCGCGACAACCTGGTGCAAGACAAAAAAGACCGCGTCCAGCGCCCGCTCTTTTTCGGGGTGGTCGACGAAGTTGATTCGATTTTGATCGACGAAGCGCGCACGCCACTGATTATTAGTGGCCCGGCCGAAGACCATACTGAGTTGTACTACCGCATCAACGAAGTGGCACCGCTTTTGAAGCGGATGGCGACTGAAGCCAAGCAAGACATGCCTGAGCCCGACGGCGACTTCTGGGTTGACGAAAAAGGCCACCAAGTATCGCTCTCGGAAAAAGGCCACGAGCACGCGGAAGAGATTTTGGCGCGCATTGGGCTACTGCCCGAAGGCCGCAGCCTCTATGAGCCTGCGCACATTTCGCTTATGCATCACCTCTACGCGGCGCTGCGGGCCCACAACCTGTATCACAAAGACCAGCATTACGTGGTGCAGCCGGGTGACGACGGGCGGATGGAAGTCATCATCGTGGACGAATTCACCGGCCGTTTGATGTCGGGCCGCCGCTGGAGCGAAGGCTTGCACCAAGCGGTCGAAGCGAAGGAAGGCGTGCCGATTCAGGCGGAAAACCAGACGCTCGCTTCGATCACCTTTCAGAACTATTTTCGGATGTACCAAAAGCTTTCCGGCATGACCGGAACAGCCGATACCGAAGCCTACGAATTCCAGGAAATCTACGGTCTGGAAACGGTGATTGTGCCCACCAATCAAGACATGATCCGCCAGGACCAGCTCGATCAGGTGTACCGCACCTCGAGTGAAAAATATCAAGCCATCATCGCCGACATCAAAGACTGCTACGAGCGCGGCCAGCCGGTGTTGGTCGGCACGACCTCGATTGAGAACTCCGAGCTGCTCTCGGACATGCTGCAAAAGGTGAAGCTGCCGCATCAGGTGCTAAACGCCAAGCAGCACGCGCGCGAAGCGGAAATCGTGGCCCAAGCGGGTCGCCCGAAAATGGTCACGATTGCCACCAACATGGCCGGACGCGGCACCGACATCGTGTTGGGTGGCAGCGTCGAAAAGCAGGTGGCGATGATCGAGGGTACCGAAAATCTCACACAAACCGAGAAAGACCTGCGGGCGCAAAAGTTGCGAGGCGACTGGCAGTCGCTCCACGATCAAGTGCTTCAAGCTGGTGGCCTGAAGATTATCGGCACCGAGCGCCATGAATCACGCCGGGTAGACAACCAGTTGCGTGGCCGCGCTGGCCGCCAGGGCGATCCTGGCGCTTCGCGCTTCTACTTGGCGCTGGACGACCCGCTGATGCGCATCTTCGCCGGTGACTGGGTCAACAAAGTCATGCAGATGCTCAAGATGCCTGAGGGCGAGCCGATTGAGGCGCGCATGGTTTCCAACTCGCTCGAAAACGCCCAGCGCAAAGTGGAGCAGCGCAACTTTGACATCCGCAAGCAATTGCTCGAATACGACGACGTGGCCAACGACCAGCGCAAGGTGGTCTACGCGCAGCGCAATGAGTTGCTCGACGGCGACAATGTCAGCGACACCATCACCAGCCTGCGCCAAGGCGTGTTCAGCGATATTTTCCGCACCTACGTGCCCGCTGAAAGCATCGAAGAGCAGTGGGATTTGAATGCGCTCACCAATACGCTCAAGAACGACTGGCAGCTCGATGTTGACGTGGCAAAAATGCTGGTCGATGCGCCACAGTTGACCGATGACGACCTGCTTGAGCGGGCGGTGGGGGCCGCCGATGCAAGCTACCAAGCCAAGCAAGAAATGGTGGGCGAAGAGGCCTGGCATGGCTTTGAGCGCTCGGTGATGTTGCAAACGCTGGACCAGCATTGGCGCGAGCATTTGTCTGCGCTCGATCACTTGCGCCAGGGCATCCACCTGCGCGGCTATGCGCAGAAAAACCCCAAGCAGGAATACAAGCGTGAAGCGTTTGAACTGTTCGAGCAATTTCTCGAAAACGTCAAACTTGAAGTCACCAAAATGTTAATGACCGTGCAAGTGCGTTCGCGCGACGAGGTTGAGGCCGAGGAGGCACGTGCCACCGCCGAAGCCCGTGCCG
>JANLTH010000067.1:0-3425 GCA_031362865.1 Burkholderiales bacterium
CGTTTTCATCCAGGTAGTCCTGCAGATTGCCGTCGAAGCCGGCGCGGATGTTCTTGTATACCGCCTTGAGCTCGATGAATACCAGCGGCAGGCCGTTGACAAAGCACACTAGATCGGCGCGGCGGTTGTAGTTGGGCGTACGCAGCCCCGTGATCTTGAGTTCGCGCACCGCGAGGAAGCGGTTGGCGCCTGCGTCGCGGAAATCGATCACCGCCGCCTGCGCATGACGGATCTGGCCCGATGCATCCCGATAGCTGACGGGCACCCCGTCGCGAATCAGCTTGTGAAACGCCTGGTTGTGCTGCAGCAGTGAGCGGGAATAGTCGTGATGAGTGAGCTTGACCACCGCTTCGTCGAGGGCCGCCGCCGGCAATTGCGGATTGAACCTGGCCAGCGCCGCCCGCAGATCGCGCACCAGCACCACGTCCCGCTCGCTCGTCCGACCCAGGGTACCGGCAGGGCCGAAGGTCTCCTGGTTCCACGCGTAGGCACTCTCCCACTCCAGTACCGTTTCCAGATGCTCGGCAAAGGTGGCCTGAACCACACGGTCTTCGCTATTGATGTTGGAGTAGGCCATGCGGCGCTTTGGCTTAGCCTTTGGTTCGCTTTAGATCACTAGGCGGGTTTTTGAGCCAAATAAATTATATGTAAATCAAAGACTTATTGATACATGACGGACGTCTTTGGCGCACTTTGTTAAGAAAATCGACCCAACTACACGCTGTTTGAGCCAAAGGATTTGGACGCACTGAGTTTTCCGGGAGTCTTTTCGAACCCACTCGCTCTATTGGACAAATCCGGTCTTCATAAACAACATTTACCTGAATTACGTTCTTTAGAAAGTGATTAAAAATCATGGGTTTATAAATATAACCTGCCCCGAGATCATTGACTCTCATGCCTATTACCCCGCCTTTTATCCTTTAGATTCGTGTTCGGACAAGCGGTAGAGCCGCCACCGGTGCTCGCCCGAGTGGGCGACCTCGCGCTCGGTTCATTCAGCGCGCTTGACGATAGTGAGCGCAAACATATTACCGCCGTCTTCTCGGTATTGCCACTGGCTGAGCAGGTTCGTAGGCTTTCAATCCCGCATCCCCGGTGAGAATTTCCACGAAATACCCCGCCTTAGCGTAATACTCAGCTACATCCTTGATAGTGGCATCGCCGATCGAAGTGCCGCCCACTGCAAGCTGGGGCCAAGTTTCGGCCAAGGCACGCAGATTCTCCGCTTGCCAAAGTTGCGACTGCTCTGTGAATGCGGCCCATGGAGACGCCGCATCGGCGGCTTCACGCAAATAGCCAGCCAGACCACTTGCGCGCTCGAATCGTTGGCGGGGTGCCTGAGCAATGTGATTCCCTGTTTCGATCAGCGTAGCAATCGGCAACACGAATGTGCTGTCCATTGCCCGTTCGTCCGCCAGGAGCGCGCTGATGCGGTCGTGATTCCAACGATCATGCACCGGGCCGGCTTCCTCCTTGCCTGGCACTTGCAGCCAGCAGCACAGCACGGACGTATCCAGGATGAGAACACGCTTACTCATAGGCGATTTCTACCTGCTTCTGCGCGGCCTGCCCTGTCGCAAGGCTCTTTTCAATTAGTCCTTGACTGGACAATCGGCCGATCGGCCCTTGCGCCAAGAGCTTGGGCAATTGCGCGATGTCTTCCAGCAAAGTCAAAACGCTGTAACCCGTGGATGGGTCGCGATTCGCTACGGTGATGAATGGGACCATCGCGGTGCCCATCGCATCCAGCAATGCCGGGTTGTGGGTTGTTACGAGCACATCTACGCCACGTTGCGTGCCGACCGCCTTCAACATATCGAGCAACAACTGCGCTCGCGACGGGTGCAAGCCATTATCCACTTCTTCAATTACCAATAGGCTGGATTTAGGGCGGGTGAGCAGTGCGGTCAGTATCGCGAGGAAGCGCAAGGTTCCATCCGACATTCCGCGTGCATCTACCGTAGGCGGGGGGCCATTATCCAGCCAGCGCTCCTCGCAATACAACATGGCGTCGGATTGGAACTTGCCGACCGTTTCGGCATAAACACGCTGAATGTCCCGTTCCGGCAACTGGCTGGCGTATTTTGTAAGTACAGCCTCGATCTCTTGTTGCTTATCTTTTGGCAATGCAGCCAGTACGCCAGCGACATTCCATGCATCCGACTCAAGCCTGTCCGACAGAGGAGAAAATTTGCGCATGTGGGATGGAATCGGATCAAGAATAAATATGTCGCGTAGCGCCGAGATCATCTCGGAAACGCCATCTTGGATTTCTTGCCGCAATTTCTGACCCACAAGCTGGAACAGCACCGCGTGCGCGCGGCTCAATTGGCGTGGGGTTCCCTGCTTTTCGTTATACAAACGTGCAATGATCGTTGGTGAGTTCACAGCGCAAGCGTCAGTTCGCAGCAACTTGATGTTGCCGGCCTGTGACTTTCTTTGCCCGTTCTTTCCAGGTCGATACTTGATGCGGGTCAGATGCTCAGAATGAAGATCGCATCGGCTCTCTGAAATCACTCCTTCCAGGCGGTACTCATAGTCAGTGAGTTCGTCGGCACGACACACAACACCCAGGGCAAACACCGAACCGGGCTGCCTCGCGGCCCATTCGACGCCACCACGTACCGGCGCTAGCGTGCCGTCACCCTTCAATGCCGAAGTGAGCATTTGCCCAGAAGCAACCCGATTCAACAGTAGCAATGCATCCAAGGCATTGGATTTTCCGCTCGCATTGGTACCGACGAGTACTGAAAGAGCATCGATGTGGAGTGACGCATTCTCATAACTTTTCCAGTTTTCCAACCGCAGTTCGGTAATCATGATGTGCTCCACAAGCAATTAGGAGGCTGCAACCGCATCTTCATACCACGATCTCCCCGCTCATCAGGCGCGGCAACAGCAGGTCGCGGGTCTGGGCGAGGGTGCGGGATTCGAGTTCGTTCTTTCCCACCTTAAGGTGAATCGCCGAAACCGCTCGATCAAACTCATCGAGAAGGGCTCTTGGCGGACAGCAGATTTCGATGGATTTCAAATAGGTTGCCGGTCGTGCAATGGACGGCACTCCAACCTGAGAACTATTTGCAAGCAGTGTGTGCTTGCCTTCTGGTGAGTGAAAGTAGTGCACCACATAGAGCGGGGACATGAGCTGACGATTGCACCGCATATAAAATTGTCGCTGTGAAATCACATACCGATCAAATTCGGCGGTCTCGGGTATGATCGCGACCTGACCAATGTTCCCGGCATGAGTGAACACGACATCGCCGCGCCGAACGTTTGAGCGGCCAAGTTTGTCCGCATGCTCCGCAGTGACAAAATTGTAGCTTTTGTCGTGGAGCTGTAACCCCCGCAAATGTGCACCGCTGATGACGGGGATGCCTTCCTCTACGAAGGTTTCAACTTTTATGTTGGAGCCAAACGGC
>JANLTH010000069.1:0-4021 GCA_031362865.1 Burkholderiales bacterium
CAGACGTACAAAGGGCAAGCGCATGCTGATCGTTCTGGACAACGCCCGATATCACCATGCAAAACTTCTCAAACCATTTCTGCACCGATACCGCAAGGTGTTGACACTGGTATTTCTGCCGCCTTACAGCCCGCAACTGGCTCCTATCGAGCGGGTGTGGAAGCTCACCCGCCGTATGGCGACTCACAATCGGCATTTCCAGACGCTAAACGCAGTGCTCGTTGCGGTTCAAGAATGCTTTGCGCGATGGCTCAAACCAAATTCAGTTCTGAAACGATTATGCGGCGTTATTTAAGTCGCTATGTTTAGCTGCCAGACGGCTTTAACTGGCCTGCGGGCCGAGCATGCGGCGGGCATCGACCCAGCGGTCGAATTCCTCCGCGCTCAACGCACCCAGGGCCAGTGCTGCGGCGCGCAGGGAGGTGTTGTGCTGCTCGGCGTGCTTGGCGATTCGCGCAGCGCTGTCATAGCCGATGTGTGGAGCCAGCGCTGTCACCAGCATCAGCGAGCTTTGCAGCAACTCCTCCACCCGCGCGGTGTTGACGGCAATCCCCGCCACACAATGGCACGCGAAGCTGCGCATCGCATCAGACAAAATCTGCACGCTGTCGAGCACATTCAAAGCAATCAAGGGCTTGTAGGTGTTGAGCTCGAATTGACCCTGGCTCGCGGCAAAACCAATGGCGGCATCATGGCCTATCACCTGGGCACACACCATGGTCAGCGCCTCCACTTGCGTCGGATTGACCTTGCCGGGCATGATTGAACTGCCGGGTTCGTTCTGTGGCAACCGCAATTCACCGAATCCGGCTCGCGGCCCGCTGCCCATCAGACGGATGTCATTGGCAATCTTCGTCAGAGCGATCGCCAGCATCCGCATACTTCCATGGAATGCCACCAATGCTTCGTGGCCCGCCATCGCGGCAAACAGATTGTCTGCCTGCACCAGCGGCAGCGCCAACGCGCCGGCCAGGCTTGCGACCACGCGCGCACCAAACTCCGGATGGGTGTTCAGCCCGGTGCCCACGGCCGTGCCGCCAAGCGCCAAAGAATGGACTGCCACTAAGGCATGCGTCATCGTGGCGTGGCACAGCGCGAGTTGCGCCTCGTAGCCGCCAAATTCCTGGCCCAGCGTTACCGGAGTGGCATCCTGCAGATGGGTACGACCGATCTTTACCACATTGGCAAAGGCCAGTGCCTTGGCTGCCAGCGCAGTGCGCAGTTCATCCAGGGCTGGCAGCAGGTGCAACTTCACTTGGCCCGCCACGGCAATATGCATGGCACTCGGAAAGACATCGTTCGATGACTGCCCGAGATTCACGTGATCGTTGGGGTGTACTGGCGGGGCTGCTGCACCTCCCGCCAGCGCCCGCGAAGCCAGCGCGGCGACAACTTCATTGACATTCATATTGCTTTGCGTGCCCGACCCGGTTTGCCATACTGAAAGCGGGAACTGCGCATCGAACTCACCCATCGCCACGCGCTGGGCTGCAACCGCGATGGCTTGTGCCTGGCGGGAATCCAGCAACCGCAAATCCTGATTCACGCTGGCTGCTGCCCACTTGATCCAGGCTAGGGCGTGGATCAGCGTCAACGGCATACGCTGCTCACCGATGGCGAAGAATTGCAGGCTGCGGGCCGTTTGCGCGCCCCACAAAACGCCCGCCGGGATGCGGATGGTGCCAAAGGCATCGGCTTCACGGCGTTCGCCGCCAATCCTTCCCGAGTCTGTTAACACTTACAACGCTCCTCAAAGTTGGGCCCTAGGAGCCTGTCGGACTTAAGCGAATCGGCCCAAATCGCCGAAAAATTGGTAGCTTTAGGCGCTACTTCCGTCGCCAATAGAACAACTATTGGCTAAAAAGCATCACCAAACGCTACGCAATTTTCGACAATTTTGGCTCGACCCCTTAAGTCCGACAGGCTCCTAGATCAGCCATTCTGCCCAAATTATTGCTGTGCTTCCGTTTTCCAGAACACGTGGCAGCGCCATCGAATCACCGGCCCGCTGAACTCCTGTGTGTGCCAGCGCACAGAGCGCCGCCGCAAAAGCTGCAACAATGACTGGGCAGCGTGGGAACAAGGCCGTGCGACCGGAAGCAGTCCGCATCCGTTGAACCCCGGAAGCCTCGATTTTGGTATGTTGGGGTAGCCGGGTGCGATTCCTTGTTCGATTCCTCGTGCGATTCCGCTTGCATCGTTGTACGCTGTTCACAGGGACCAACCATGCGCGGTACAGGAAACGCCCCCGCTGAGCGCCGCACAATCGCTCTGTTTGCGGTAGCCGCCCTACTCGTGGCGGTGGCAGTGGCGGCATCGTTCTGGGCTTTTCGGCAGATTGAGATTGCCGCCGAGGCGCGTAGCCACACCTTGGTGCTGATTCGTGACGCCAATGCCTTGCTATCTGACTTGGAAGATGCCGAGATTGGCCAGCGCGGCTTTGCACTAACCGGCGACAAGACTTTCTTGCAGACCTATTTGGCGGTACGTGATCGCGTCAATGGCGACCTCGAGAGACTTCATCAGCTCGCCTCGACCAGTGCCGCCCGCAAACACCTACTCACCCTATCTCCTCTGGTTGCAGCGCATCTGACCGAGCTTGCGCGGACGATCGAGCTGCGTAACTTCGATGACATGCCGGGTGTTATTGCTGCAGTCGGTAGCGGAGTAAGCAAGCGCTTGATGGACTCGATTCGGCTGGAACTGCGGAGCTTTATTCAGTTGGAGGAAGAAGCGCTGACGCGGGTTGAGGCGAGATTCAAGGCCGAAATGCGCCAGCTCTTTGGCCTGATTGTGGTAGCGAGTGTGTTGATGCTCCTTCTGGGGCTCACCTTCGCATTTTTGATGGTTCGGGAAACCCGGCATCGGGTAAAGCAATTGGTCCATCTCGAAACCGAGCAATTGCTCAACGCGCAAAAGCAAACCAACAAGCAATTGCTCCACGCCAATGCCATCCTGCAACTCAGTGAAGAAAGGCTTGCGGTCACGCTCAACTCGATTGGTGATGCGGTAATTGCCACCAATGCCACCGGTCACATAACGCTCCTGAATCCGCTTGGCGCAACCCTCACCGGTTGGAGCCCGCGCGAGGCGGCAGGTCGCGCGGTGGCCGATGTGGTTCAACTCATCGGCCAGAAAAGCCGCAAACCAATACCAATTCCAATCATGGAAACGCTGGCGCATGGGACAGTCCAGGCCTTGGCGAACCACACCGTACTGATTGCGCGTAATGGCAGCGAACGCGACATCGCCGACAGTTGTGCGCCGATCCGCGACCGCGAGGGCCGCGTGGTCGGTGCTGTTTTCGTGTTCCGCGATGTCAGCCATGAGTACGCATTGCGGCGGATGGCAGACGAGCGCGACCGCTTCTTCGCACTTTCGCAGGACATGCTGTGCATTCTGGGTTTTGACGGCCACTTCAAGGACTTGAATCCGGCTTGGGAGCGAGCGCTTGGCTACACGAGGGCAGAGCTTCTCGCCAAGCCCTATATCGAGTTCATGCATCCCGACGACCGCCCCGCTGCGGTGCTCCAGGCCGAG
The DNA here is from genome assembly GCA_031362865.1 of Burkholderiales bacterium. Classification (GTDB taxonomy): domain Bacteria; phylum Pseudomonadota; class Gammaproteobacteria; order Burkholderiales; family JAEUOS01; genus JANLTH01. The sequence continues at coordinate 3,541 of JANLTH010000069.1, forward strand.
CAGCGCAACGGTGGTCAGGCGTTGCTCAATTTTGAGAATCGCTACCTTTGTAAGGACGGCTCAATCCGCTGGCTGACGTGGAGCGCCACGCCGATCAACGAGCTCCGCGTGCTGTATGCGGCTGCCCGTGACATCACCGAGTACAAGCAGCTTCAGGCAGAACTGCTCACTGCGGGAGCTTTGCAGAACGCCATCTTTAACAGTGCCAATTTTTCGAGTATTGCCACCGACGCAAAAGGGGTGATCCAGATTTTCAACGTCGGTGCAGAACGCATGCTCGGTTACGCTGCGGCCGACGTGATGAACAAGATCACGCCGGCCGACATTTCCGATCCACAGGAAGTGATTGCCCGCGCTGCGGCCCTGAGCGTCGAGCTGGATACGCCGATCACGCCGGGCTTCGAAGCCCTGGTGTTCAAGGCCTCGCGCGGGATTGAAGACATCTACGAACTGACCTACATTCGTAAAGACGGCAGTCGCT
>JANLTH010000077.1:0-25802 GCA_031362865.1 Burkholderiales bacterium
TGTCCGTTTTCGAGAAAAACCATATCCAGCAAGCCTTTTCAGGTATCGCCTACAATTTCAACCAACTACCCCTCGCTAACCAATTGATTTTGTTCGAGTTTTGACCGGACACTAGTGACCTGACAGCCAAAGTGCCTGTGGATCCCGTCAAGAAGGCATGGCACACAGTTACCCAGCGGTGGTGGAATACGCGACTTGACTCGGTGCGTGGATGTATTTCTCCCTATGTCGTCGAAGAGATCAGTGCGGGCGATCCCGTGGCGGCGCAAGTGCGCCCTGCTGCCGCGCGCCAGCTTGATTTGCTCGACACCGACGCGGATGTGGAAGTGTTGGCCGAATATCTTGTGCTTGGCGGTGGCTTGCCCGCCAAAGCCCGGTTTGACGCGTTGCACATCGCGTGCGCCGCGTACCACGGTGCGAACGTGGTACTGACTTGGAATTTCAAGCATATCGCAAACCCGATTCAACTGCCCGTGTTGCGCGGCCTCTGCGCTGCGCGGGGCTATCGCCTGCCCGAGCTTGTTTCACCCCTTGAACTGCTGGAGAGCTGACCATGCCTGTACAACTACGACAGCCAACCGCGCGTGCGCGGCAGCGCACTGTAAAACCAGCAGCCGTTCCGTCCGTCGCGGCGGGCGCGGACCCCGAAATTGACGAACTGCACCAAATCCGCTCCGCCTTGGCGAAGAAGTACGGCGGCGACATGCGTGCCTACTCGGTAGCGGCCCGCGCCCACGCCGTAGCGCTGGGGTTTCGCTTCTTGCCTGACCCGTGAGGCGTGTAGGAAAAGCGGAAATTGGCGGCGACAAATTTTCTGACTCAATCCAGTCGGTGAAAGATTCGGAGCCGGTCTCAATAGATTTTCAGAAGTTCCCTGAGTAGGTCTGAAGACCCGCTCGGCAATTTCCTCTTCGGCCACGATTCTCGAAGACCGCCGCCCAGAAAGCCTCTTCAGCCATTCGTGTCACCCCGGTTTTCTAGGGAAAAACTGATTAAGGGGACAAGCCCCCTTAAGCATCCCCCAACTCTCGAATGAAGCGGTTTTGGCATCGGCTTGCTTTTGACACTTATTCAGCGCTTCCCTAGCTTCATTCCCGGCACGTGCTGAAACTCGACTAGATTGTTGGTGACCAGCGTCAGGTCGTGCGCAAGCGCGTGTGCAGCGATCAACAAGTCACGTTCGCCGATTGCGGCCCGTTGCTACCACCTAATGGATTCGCGTCCCTACCCGCCACGCAGCGGGTTCGGAAATCGGTGCAAAATTCACGAAGCGAAGACCCATCAGCAAAAAACCCGCCAAACGGCGGGTTTTTGTCAGAGCCGAATCGGTTAGGCCCTACACGTTGCGCATGTAGGAATCGATGCAAGTTTTCCGCTTGTTCTCGGTCGGGCCCACCAGCTTGCGTACTTTTTTGCCTTTGGCGTTTTTGACCCAAGTAACTTTCTTGGCACCGGTTGGCAGGTCTTTGCAAGCCACTTGGGCGTTTTTATGCACGTTGCAAATGTTGTCCCACGGGTCATCGAGCTTGGTGCATACGGCGCGTTGTTTCATGACGCGCTTGGCGTAGCGCTTTTTCGCCATTGGAGGTTTGGCTTCGGCGGCTGCCATCATCGGCTTGGCGGCAGGCGCGGCGAGAGCAGCTACAGCAGGTGCAGCGACAGCAGGCTTAGCCGCCGCTGGTGCAGCGGTTTGGGCGAAGGCTTGGCCGATGAGCAGAGCCAGTGTGGCCCCAACCGCCGTGAGTGTTTTTAAGGTAGTCATGTGTGAACTCCGGATTCAGAAAATCGGGCCTAAGCAGGCTAAAGGTCTTGCGAAGTGGTCACTCAATGAGTGCAAAGAAGGCAAAAATCGGTTCCCGAGAAATTAGATATTAGTCGCACTTGCCCGCCTTGGGCAAGCACAGGCAGTGCGCGCGGGCGGCAGGGTGTTGCCAAAAAAGCACTAACAATCAAGCGGATAGGCGTTTTTCTTCGCCTGAATGCTTACTTTTTACCAAACAGCTTGCCGAACATGCTGCCCTTTTTCTTGTCGGCGCTGGCCTCGGCAACTTCTTTGGTGGCCCCGTCGTCTTCCCAGGCGGGCTTCGGCGGTGGGACCCATTTGAAATTGGGGTCAGGCGCGTTGACACCCTTGGGCTTTTCAGGCTCCACCCAGACATACTTGATGATTGCCAACGTCAGGTTGTCGCCGCGCCCACGGGAGCGGGGGCGGGCTAGGTCGATCAGGTGTTGCGAGGCTTCACGCGGGGGCTGTTCGTCGAGAATCTTGCCCATCTCTTCGTCTGAGAAATAAGCCCACAGGCCGTCAGAGCAAAGCACAAAACAGTCGCCGCCATGCAGTTCGGGCGCAGAGCCGAAGTCGATCAGCGGCGGATTTTCTGAGCCCAAGCAGTGGATCAAGATGTTCTTTTGCGGATGGGTCTCGCGTTGTTCGGCGGTGATCTTGCCTTCTTTATACAACTGCTCGACGTAAGAATGGTCGAGGCTGCGATTGACCAGCGCGCCGTTGCGGTAGTGGTAAAGGCGGCTGTCGCCCACCCAGGCCCAGTCAACGCGCCCGGGTTGCAACAGCAGTGCCACTACTGTGGAATGCGGCTCCGCCTCGCTGGTGTAAGAGGTCAGGGTAATGATGAGGTGCGATTCGTGGATGATGGCGGTGAGCAGCTTTTCGGGCGAATCGTCCTTCGGCGAAAAATTCTGGAAAATCTGCGAGGCGGTGGACATAACCTGCTGCGCGGCCATCGCACCGCCGGTGTGGCCACCCATGCCGTCAGCCACAATCGCCAGCGCCACCCCTGGGTGCGCCTTGGAAGGAATGATGATGACGCGGTCTTGCTGCTCCTCGCGGTCACCAATATGCGTGCCGGAAGCTACATCGATTTTGAGTGGCATGGAGGTCTTGACGGTTGCGGCGCAGGGACGCGTAGAAAGTCGAGCAGGAGTCGCGGATTTCGATTCATTATATAGGCGCGTGGCCGACGCGGTGCCACGCGGAATTGGGTAACATCCTGCGCATGCTGACCCAAGACGAGATCGAAGCTTTAAATGGCCGCATCGCTGAATTGCAGGTCGAGCACCGCGATTTGGACGATGTGATCGCCAAGCTTGCGGCCACGCCGGGCCACGACGAATTGCAATTGCGCCGCTTGAAGAAAAAGAAGCTGCAACTGAAAGACACGATTGTCCTGTTGCAGATGCGGCTCATTCCTGACGTGCTGGCCTGAAGGGGTGGCCTGATGTCGCAGCCGGAAGTGGTCGGCGCTTTTGCCGCCCAAGGCGTGCTGGCCGGGGCCATCGCAGGGTTCAAGGCCCGCCCCAGCCAGCAAGCAATGGCCGAGGCGGTCGCCGACGCAATCGATGCGCAGGGCGCACTGGTGGTTGAGGCCGGTACCGGCACTGGTAAAACCTTCGCCTATCTCGTGCCCGCGCTGCTCAAAGGCGGCAAGGTCATTGTCTCTACCGGTACCAAAAATCTGCAAGACCAGCTTTTTCTGCGCGACATCCCGACCGTGCGCCGCGCTCTCAAAGTACCGGTGACGATTGCGCTGCTCAAGGGGCGGGCCAACTATCTTTGCCATTACTGGCTGGAGCGCACTTCGAAAGAGGGCAAGTTACCCTCGAAGGACGATGTCAAGCACCTGCGCAAAATTCAGCTGTTTGCCAAAACCACGCAAAGCGGCGACAAAGGCGACCTTTCCGATGTGCCGGAAAACGCAGGCATTTGGAGCATGGTCACCTCGACCCGTGAAAATTGCTTAGGCCAGGAATGCCCGAAGTACAAAGATTGCTTCGTGATGCAGGCGCGCCAAGACGCACTCAAAGCAGACGTGGTGGTGGTCAACCACCACCTCTTTTTTGCCGATGTGATGCTGCGCGACACCGGCATGGCCGAATTGTTGCCGGCCTGCAATACCGTCATCTTTGACGAAGCACACCAGCTGCCTGAAACAGCGAGTCTTTTTTTCGGCGAAACCTTTTCTTCCGCGCAGATGATGGACTTGACGCGCGACACGCTGCGCGAGGGCATGGAAGGCGCGCGTGACGGGGCCGACTGGCCCGCGATTACGCGCAGCCTGGAATACGCGCTGCGCGACACGCGCCTGGCCCTGCCGCAAACCAATGTGCGCATGTCGCTCACCCGCTTTCAAAAAGCCGACCAGCTCGATGAAGCACTCGACAAACTCGAATTGAAGCTCGAAGGCTTTATCGCCACGCTCGAAGATCAAGCCGAACGTAGCGAAGGCCTCGAAGCGTGTTGGCGGCGTGCGCAGGAATTGCATGCGCTGTTGGGCAAGTGGCGCACCGAGCAAATGCCGCCAAGCGCTGATGCCGACGGTGAACCGGCTCAGGCTGGCAGCGCTGCCACGGTGCGCTGGATTGAAACCTTCAACCAGCCGTTTCACTTGCATTCCACCCCACTCGATATTGCCCCGATTTTCAAAAAGCAGCTGGAAGGCCTGCCTCGGGCGTGGATTTTTACCTCGGCCACCCTAAGTGTGAAAGGCGATTTCTCGCACTATCAAGCGCAGATGGGCTTGGAGTTGGCAGTCACCAAAAGTTGGGAAAGCCCGTTTAATTATCCCGAGCAGGCAATTCTCTGCGTGCCGCAGAATTTCCCTGATCCGCGTGACGAAACCCATACCCAAGCGGTGGTGGATGCGGCCGTACCCTTGCTCGAAGCCCTACAAACTGGCGGTCCGCGCGGGGCCTTTCTGCTCTTCACCACCATTCGCGGCATGCAGCGCGCGCATGAGATTTTGCTCGATCGCTTGAAAGCGCTCGGGCTCGACATTCCTGTCTTGTTGCAAGGCCAAGGCTCGCGCACCGATTTGCTCAATCGCTTTCGCGAAGCAGGCAATGCGGTGCTCATCGGCAGCCAGAGCTTTTGGGAAGGCGTGGACGTGCGGGGCGACGCGCTCTCGTTGGTGATGATCGACAAACTGCCGTTCGCACCGCCAGACGACCCGGTGCTTTCAGCGCGCATCGATGCCATCTCGCAAGCGGGCGGCAATGCGTTTATGGACTACCAGTTGCCGCACGCGGTGATTGCACTCAAGCAGGGCGCGGGGCGCTTGATTCGCGATGAGACTGATCGCGGTGTGCTGGTGATTTGCGACCCGCGCCTGATCAGCAAACCCTACGGAAAGCGGATTTGGCAAAGCCTGCCGCCGATGCGGCGAGTGCGCACGATTGCCGAGGCGGCGGCTTTTTTTCGTGATACAAAGAATGCGTTACCAAGCACCGATACTGAGGAAGCATCAACATGAAAATTGTCATCACCGGCGGGGTCGGCATGATCGGCATCAAGCTGGCCCGCGCGCTGCTCGCACGTGGCACGCTGGCCAACGCGCAGGACGAAAAAAAGACCATCACTGAACTGGTGTTGCTCGACATCATGCCGCCTGCCAAACCGATTGATGACGCGCGAGTCCGGCACGTCACTGGCGACGCGGGTGATGCCGACTTTTTAGCCGGCGTGATCGGGCACAACACCGAGGCGGTGTTTCACTTGGCCGCCGTGGTTTCGGGCCAGGCCGAAGCCGATTTCGACCTTGGCATGCGCGTCAATCTCGATGGCACGCGTACTCTGCTCGAAACTGTGCGCAAGCTGCCGCACAAGGTGCGCGTGCTGTTTTCAAGCTCGATTGCGGTCTATGGCGTGCCCTTGCCAGCGGTCATCAAAGACGACACCATCCCCACGCCGCAAGCCAGTTACGGCGTACAAAAGTTGATCGGCGAATGGCTGGTGGCCGACTTTCATCGTAAAGGGTTTATCGACGGGCGTGCGATTCGCCTGCCCACGGTTTCCGTGCGGCCCGGCAAGGCAAACGCCGCTGCGTCGTCGTTTGCCAGCGCCATCGTGCGTGAGCCGCTCAATGGTGTGGACTACGTCTGCCCGGTCGCGAAAGAAACCAAAATGTGGATGCTTTCGCCCACCAAAACGATTGAGTATTTGCTGCAATCCTTCGAGCTCACTTCCGCTGCGGTCGGCAGCTTGCGCACCATTAATCTGCCCGGCATCGTGGTCAGTGTGGAAGAAATGCACGCCGCCTTGACCCAAGTTTCGCCCACCGCAGGCGCGCGCGTTTCCTACCAACTCGACGAGAAGATCAACGCCATTGTGCAAACCTGGGCCTACCACTTCGACACTGCGCGCGCGAATGCCTTGGGCTTCAAGCCCGATGCGGATATGAATGCCATCGTCGCCGCCTACGTGCGCGAGGAAGGCATAAGGGTGTAGTGGTGGCGTTGCTGTTTCTCGTCCGTCATGGGCAGGCTTCATTTGGGCAGGCCAACTACGACCAGCTTTCGACGCTAGGCCGTCAGCAGTCACGTTGGTTGGGCGAGTACTTTGCCGCGCGCGGCATCATCTTCACCCGCGCCGTGGCCGGAACTTTGGTGCGCCAACGCGATACCGCGAGCGAAATTCTGAGTGGCATGGGTGTCGCGACTTTGGTCGATACCCACGCTGGGTTGAATGAATACAACGGCGAAGCCCTCTACGCCAAATTCACCGACGGGCGCGACGTGTTGGCGCATCAAAAAAGCGACTATCGCGGCTACTGGCGCACCCTCAAAACAGCCATGCACGCCTGGGCCGATGGTTCGCTCACCGGCGACTTTGAAACTTGGGCAGAGTTTGGCGAACGCACCCGCACCGCCTTGCAAACCGCCACGACTGGCTTGGGTCGTGAAGAGGCTGCCCTAGTGGTGAGTTCGGGTGGCGCGATCAGCCGCGCGCTGATCGACATACTGGGTTGCCCGGGCGCGATGGCGGTCGAATTCAATCTGCAGTTTCGTAATACCGGCGTGTGCGAGTTGATTGTCGGCAGCGACGCGACGCGGTTAGTGACTTTCAATGCCTTACCGCACTTGGACCGGCCCGAAAGCGCGGAGCGCCTCAAGGCGATCACCCATGCGTAAGCTGAAAGTATTCATCCTCGACAGCTCCACCCAATCGCAGCGCGTGCTACATCGCGGGCATATCGTCGTAACTGGCTCGCATGGCGGTATCAATGCGTCGCAATACGCGATCGATGCCCGGGTGGGGGCACTGATTTCCAACGATGCTGGATTTGGTCGCGACGAGGCCGGGGTTGCCGGTTTGCCTGCCCTGCAAGCGGCCGGTATCGCCGCCGCCACCGTCTCGCACACCAGCGCGCGCATCGGCGAAGGGCAATCGACGTGGGATGATGGCGTGATTTCAGCTGCCAATTCGCTTGCAGTGGCGGCGGGGGTAGCGCTGGGGCAGACAACCCAGCAAGCCTGCGCCGCCCTGGGCGCGGTGCAAGTCGGTGGGACTGCGAATTCTTGAACGTAAATGCTTGAAGAGCCGCGCCAGATAAGGCTCTTCAGCCATCGCTGCGTTGCGATAGTAATTTTGCCGCTCCATCGCTATTCTTGCGAAGGCAGGATTTCTGACCGGGTGTCGGTTGCGTGTGCAAGGATGCGCTCGCAACTGCTGTGACCCGATGGCGAAGGCATGAGTGACTGAAGCTCGGGCAATTCTTGGAACCAGCCTTGAAGATTCTGAACGGCGGCGAGGGCATTTAGTGGTAGGCAGTTCGGCACGCAGTTCCTACTCTTACCGGCCTGGTCAATCGGGGATAATCGGTGTTCCGCCACACCGCGAAATCTCATCTTGTCTGAGGCATGCTGTGGAACATAGTGAGCTTGTCCGTGCTGTCGCTACGTACTTTCAGCGGCTCGCCAACCCCCCGATGGCTGACATTGAATCGTTTGTGAAGCAGGGGGGCTCGCGGCGGCTGGTATCGGGTGAAGACTTCTGTCGGCTCGGGCAGAGCCGCCACGAATTAGCCTACATCAAAACTGGCGTGGTCCGCTACTACGTGACGCTGCCAGATGGCGATGAAGCCACCAAGGACTTTAGTTTTTCCGGCTCGTTCACGCTGTCTTTTGGCAGCGCGGCTGTGCAGCGACCGGCGCAGGTAGCCATCGCGGCGGTTGTGCCCACCGAGTTGGTCGTCTGGCCCTATCAGGTGTTGCTCAGCCTGTACGAGTCACATCCTGAATGGCAGAAAGTGGGGCGACGGGTTGCCGAATTTCTGTACGTGCGCAAAGAGCAGCGCGAGCTGTCGTTTCTTCTGATGGATGCGCAGACGCGCTACAAAATGATGCACGAGCAGTTCGGCCCGCAGATCGACTCGATACCTCAATACCTGCTGGCTTCCTACTTGGGCATCCGGCCTCAGTCGCTGTCCCGTCTGCGCAAACAGGTTGCTGCTGAACCTAGGTGAATGACAGCTGCCGCCGGTGCGCGCAGCATCCAGGGCGCAGCTTTCCGGCGATGCAGTGCGAATTGCTCGTCGTCCCGGAGCCCATCGGCTCGGTGTGGAAGTCTGCATCTTTCCCCACAGACCTCCATGGAGACTTTCATGAACACCAGCAGACGCAATCTCATCAAGCTCAGCCTTGTCGGCTCGGCGCTTCCGGCCCTGGTGGCTTGTGCGGGCGGCGGCTCCGTCACCGGCGGCGGCTACCACATCATCGCGCAAAAGAATGTGCGAATTCCGATGCGTGACGGCAGCTACGTGGTAGCCGACATCTTTCGCCCTGACGCGGTGGGCCGATTCCCCGTCATCATGTCGATGGGTCCCTACCCAAAGGACATCCCGTTCAAAGACTGGTCGCCTGCCGACCATCCGCGCCAGGAAACCAATGGCGAGTTCATGCATTGGGAAACGCCGCTGCCCGAGAGCTGGGTGCGCAACGGTTACGTACAGATTCGCTGCGATCAGCGCGGCTCGGGGGCATCGCCTGGCAAGCTGGAAATCCTGGGACGCCAGTTGCAGACTGATTTCTACGATGCCATTGAGTGGGCTGGCGTTCAGCTGTGGAGCAACGGCAAGGTGGGTACTGTGGGTGACTCGTACCACGCGGCAGCACAGTGGCTGGTGGCGCAGCTGAACCCACCCCACCTGAAGGCGATTCTCGTGGCGCAGGGCTTCAGCGACATTTACCGCGATGCCGTGCGCCACGGCGGCCTGTTGAGCACACGGTTTCTGGACTCGTGGTATTTGCGGCGGATCCAGGCTTACCAGTACGGCGCGGCGTTGAACCCATCATCGCCGAAGTTGTCTGCCGCCGAACTCAGTGCCAATACTGTGTTCGCCAAAGACTTCCGCCTGATCCTGCGTGACGATCTACCCGCCACGGACCCTTTCTGGGCGGAGCGAACGCCGGACCTCTCAAAAATCAAGGCCGCAGTATTTGCCTACGCCAACAATGGCGGGCTTGGACTGCACCTCAACGGCACGATTGACGGCTTTAATGGCGCGGTCAACGCGACCCATCGCCAGCTCTATACCGGTAGCGGACCGGATCCGGACTTCATGTACCGGGTCAGTGACGTGGCCCGGCAGCAGCGTTTCTTTGACCGCTTTCTCAAAGGCGTGTCCAGTGACGTGGCTGACCCGGCGGTCGAAGTTACGGTGCGCGCTGCGGGCGGCACGGTCAGGCGCACCGGAGACCGCTACCCGCTTGCCAGCACCGCGCCGCGCACGATCTACCTGGACGCAGCCAGCCGCATGCTGGTCGGTGCAGTACCAGCGACCGCTGCCACCGCGAGCTACACCGCCGATTACGGTGCCACCACAGCACCCGTACGGTTTGAAACCCCACCGCTGCCGGAAGACCTGGAAATTGTCGGCCCGGCCCTTTTGCGCCTGACCGTATCGTCTTCTGTCACCGATGCCGACTTGTTTGTGGCTGTGCGTGAGATTCGGCCTGACGGCACGGAGGTCACGGCGCAGGGCGCGCAGGACCCGGCGTTGCCGGTGTCAATGGGTTGGCTGCGGGTTTCCCGCCGCAACACCGATGCGGCACGCGCCACGCTCTACAAAGCGTGGCACACGTTTGACCGCAAGGAGCCGATGATGCCTGGCACGCCTTGTGAGGTGGATGTGAACGTCTGGCCGATCGCCTGGCGACTGGCCAAGGGCAACCGGCTGGTCATCGAAATAGGTGGCAGCGAACAGAAAGGGATGGTGACCTTTGCGCACCCAGCCGCAGGGCCCTTCGCCAGCGCTGGTGTACTTGTGCCCAACGGCGTTGCACCTGCGGGCAAGGTATCGGTGCATACGGGTGCTGCTACCCCGTCTTGGATCAGACTGGCTGTCAATCATCCGGGTTGAAGCAATCCGCCCGGGGTTGGCGTGAACAATAGCGCCACGACAAGCTCTTCGGTCAGATACCGTGAACAATGGGGCCAGAAAAGGCTCGTCGGGCAGGGGGCATGAAAAATCCCGCCGCGGGCGACTCTTCAGAAACATGCTCTGAAGAGTCGCTCCAGGCTTAGTTCTCCAGCTTGATATTCGCCTCTTTCACCACTCGCCCCCACACGGCGAAGTCGCTCTTCATCGCCGCAGCAAAGGTTTCAGGTGAGCTTTCGACCGGCTGCAAGCCGATGTCGTTGACGCGCATTTGTACCTCTGGCAGCTTCATGATGCGGGAGATTTCCGTCGCGAGCTTGCTCACGATTTCTTTCGGCGTATTGGCGGGCAGGAACACGCCGAACCAGCCGCTGGCTTCAAAGTCTTTTAAGCCTTCTTCGGCGAAGGTGGGTACGCTGGGAAGCCCGGCGTAGCGCTTGGCACCAGAGATGGCGAGAAATTTCATCTTGCCCGAAGTCAGGTGGGCGCGTGCAGAGGTGACATCGAGAAAGCCGGACGGCACTTGCCCGCCCATCAAATTGGTGGCCAGGGGTGCGCCGCCTTGAAACGGCACGTGCGTCAATTTGAGGCCAGTTTGCAGGTTGAAGAGCTCGCCGTGCAGGTGCGAGGTCGTGCCCGCGCCAAAGGTGCCATAACTCGTCTTTGGGTCTGCTTTGGCCAGTGCGATGAAGTCTTTCAGATTGTTGGCAGGTGAGTTCGCGGGCACGGCCAGAAAGTTTGCCGAGAGCGCCAACTGGACGACGGGTGAAAAATCTTTAAACACGTCGTAGGGCAAATTGCTGCGCAGGTGCGGCATTTGCACCAGTGTGGTGATGCCCAACAACACGGTGTAGCCATCGGGGGCGGCTTTGGCGACGAGGTCGTTGCCGATCACGCCTGAGGCACCGGGCTTGTTTTCCACCAGCACCTGCTGTTTCCACGATTCCTGCATCTTCGCGCCGATCATGCGCGCCATGATGTCGGTGCCACCGCCCGCCGGGTAGGGCACGATGAAGCGGATCGGTTTTTCAGGATAGCCCTGCGCGTGGCTGGCAACGGGGGTGACAGCGAGCGCTGCAACAGCAGAAAAAACGGCAAGTGCAAGGCGGCGATTCATGGTGGGGGTCTCCGGTCTGGTTTTGGATTGGTGTTCAACACTTCAACAACGTGGCGATATGTGCCACCAAGGCGCGTGCAACCTCAAGCTTGGGTGCTCGTGCGATGTGGTGAATGCCTTGATCGTCCAGCAGGGTCAATTCGTTATCTTCAGCGCCGAAGGTGGTTTGCGCCAGATTGACTGCCAAGAGCGGAATGTTTTTCTTTTTGCGTTTTTCTTGGCCGTGCTTCAAAAGCTTTTCGCTTTCGGCTGCGAACCCCACGCAAAACGGGCGCTTTTTCAAGGCCGCGACGGAAGCCAGAATGTCCGGGTTTTCCGCCAGTTCAAGCTTCATTGCGTCGGCGCGGGAATCCTTTTTGATCTTGTGTTCAGATTGATGCTTGACATAGTAGTCAGCCACTGCCGCGACGCCGATAAAAATATCTGCTGACTTGATGCGCGCGTGCACGGCATCGTGCATTTGCCGCGCGGTTTGCACATTGGTGCGGGCGATGCCGCGCGGCGTGGGGTGCGGGGTTGGCCCGGCGATCACTTCGACTATGGCTCCCGCTTCCCAAGCGGCGCGCGCGAGCGCAAAACCCATCTTGCCGCTTGACGAATTGGTGATCACACGTACCGGGTCAATCGGCTCTTCGGTGGGCCCAACGGTAAGCAGTACCCGTTTGCTGTGCAACAGCTTTGGCTGAAACGCCGCTTCTAGCTCCACCAACAAATCGGCCGCTTCGAGCATGCGCCCGTCGCCGGTTTCGCCACACGCTTGGCTGCCGCTGCCCGGGCCCAGCACAGCAATGCCGTCGCTCCGCAGCGTGCCTAGATTGCGCTGCGTCGCCAGGTTTTGCCACATTTCCAGGTTCATCGCGGGGGCTACCAGCAAAGGTAGGTTCGCCGGGCGCGCCAAGCACAGCGTAGAGAGCAAATCGTCTGCCGCGCCATGCGCCAGCTTGCGCATAAAGTCGGCGGAGGCGGGCGCGATCAACACGGCGGCGGCATCGCGAGTCAGGTCAATATGGGCCATGTTGTTGGCCTGGCGTGCGTCCCATTGGTCGGTGAAAACCTGGCGGCCAGAAAGCGCTTGAAACGTGACTGGAGTGACGAAGTGGGTGGCTGCTTCCGTCATCACCACTTGCACGCTCATGCCGGCCTTGACCAGCAACCGCACCAGCTCACACGACTTGTAAGCCGCGATTCCGCCTGAGATGCCTAACACGATATGTTTTTTCATGCCGGGGATTGTGCCGCTTTTTTGGGCAGGAAGCTATCAACAATCAAGATTCCCGCACCGAGAGTAATCGCACTGTCGGCCACATTGAACGCCCAGAAATGCCAGCCGCTCCAATGGAAATCGAGAAAATCGACTACGTGGCCCAAGAGCACGCGGTCGATCAAATTGCCAATTGCGCCGCCCAGCACAAACATCAAGCCCCAGCGAAACCAGGTTTCGCTGCGGTATTTGACAAGCATCCAGACCATCATCACACACACCAGCAGCGTGAGCACGATGAAAAATCCGCGCTGCCAGCCACCGGCGTTTGAGAGAAAGCTGAAGGCAGCGCCTTTGTTGTAGACCAGCACCAAGTTGAAGAAAGAGGTGATCGGCACGCGGTCGCCGTATTGCAAATAGGTGGTGACCTGCGCCTTGGTCCATTGGTCGATCAAGATGATGGGAATGGCGATCAGCAGCGCCAGTGCGATGCTGCGGCCGGGGGAGATTGGATTCATCGGCGTTCCCTTTTCCAAGGGGAGAGGGGTTGGGGGTGAGGGAACGCAGCGCCCAGCGTCACGCAATCCTCCGCGCTTCACCTTCGGCAGTTTCCAGATTGCTCACACAGCGCCCGCAAATCGTCGGGTGCGGGGCGTGCGCGCCGACATCTTCGCGGACATGCCAACAACGCTCGCACTTAGTCCCACTGGCGGGCTTGACGACGATTTCTTCCGCATCACCAGCAAGCGCCTCGGCCTGCGAGGTGATGAGCACAAATTTGAGTTCATCGCCCAGCGATTGCAGCGCCGCGAGCTTGTCGCCACTCGCGGTGAGTCGCACCTGGGCTTGCAACGATGACCCCAAGACGCTTGCTGCGCGCGCCTCTTCGAGCTTTTTCAGCACGTGAGAGCGGATCGCTCGCAGGCCAGCCCACTTGGTTTGCAACGCAGCGCCTGCCGCAATTTCCGGTAGCGTGTAGTGGGTGTGGATGAAGATGCTCGCGTCGCCGGGCGCGAAGATGCTCCAAGCTTCTTCTGCCGTGAAAGAGAGGATTGGGGCGATCAATTTGAGCAAGGTATTGGTGATGTGCCAGAGCGCGTTTTGTGCCGAGCGGCGTTGCTTGGCATTTTTGCCGCTGGTGTACAGCCGGTCTTTCAGAATGTCGAGATAAAAGCCGCCCAGGTCTTCGGAGCAAAAGGTTTGGATCCGCGCCATCGCTGGGTGAAATTCGAACTTCTCGAAATCGGCCAGCACGGCGCGCTGCATTTCTGCCGTGAGCGCTACTGCATAGCGGTCGATCTCCAGCCATTCGCTAGGCGGCATCGCATGCTGATTGATGTCGAAATCGGAGGTGTTAGACAGCAAAAAGCGCAAGGTGTTGCGGATGCGGCGATAGCCTTCCACCACTCGCTTCAAAATTTCATCCGAGATCGACAATTCACCCGAATAGTCGGTTGAGCCGACCCACAGGCGCAGGATTTCCGCACCCAGCGAGTCGCTCACCTTTTGCGGCGCGATCACGTTGCCGACTGATTTGCTCATTTTGCGGCCTTGCCCATCGACCACAAAACCGTGCGTGAGCAGTCTTTTGTACGGCGCGTGGTCGTTGATCATGCACGAGACCAACAGCGACGAATGGAACCAGCCGCGATGCTGGTCGCTGCCTTCCAGGTACATATCGGCTTGATGGCCGGGGTTGTCGAGGTAAGCGTGCGAGCCGCGCATCACTGTCATGTGGGTCGAGCCGGAATCGAACCACACGTCTAGCGTGTCGCGGTTTTTCTCGTAGTGCGCGGCATCTGCGCCCAGCAGCGTGGCGGGGTCTACGGTCTGCCAGCTTTCGATGCCACCGCTTTCGACCAGCTTGGCTACGGCTTCGAGCAGGGCCGGTGTGTTCGGGTGCAGCGCGCCAGTATCTTTGTGGACGAAAAAAGGCATCGGCACGCCCCACTGGCGCTGGCGCGAGAGCGTCCAGTCGGGCCGGTTGGCGATCATGCCATGCAGGCGCGCCTGACCCCAGTCCGGAAAGAATTGCGTCGCTTCCACCGCGCGCAAAGCGGTTTCGCGTAGCGACTCGGCGGGCTTTGTGCCCTCATAGCCCGGGGGCGCATCCATGCTCGCAAACCATTGCGTCGAGGCGCGATAAATGATCGGCGTTTTGTGCCGCCAGCAATGCATATAGCTGTGATCGTATTTTTCGACTTTGAGCAAGGCCCCGGCTTCGCGCAATTTCTCCACGATCAACGGGTTGGCATCCCAGATCGACAAGCCGCCAAAAAAGGGCAGGGCCTCGACATATTTGCCGTCCGCCATCACCGGAGTCAAAATGTCTTTGTCAGTCAGGCCATTGGCCTTGCACGACAAAAAGTCTTCCACGCCGTAGGCAGGCGAGGAGTGAACCACACCAGTGCCAGAATCGGTGGTCACATAGGTGCCCAAATACACCGGCGAAAGGCGGTTGAATTCGCTTTGGCCCGCAACGCCGTACAGCGGATGTTTGAACTTGACTTGATCGAGCGCGACCCCTTTGCAGGTGGCGATGATCTGGCCTTTCAAGCCGTAGCGCGCCAGGCACGTGTCCACCAATGCCTGCCCCAAGAGCAAGTACTGGCGCGGTTCTTCAGGGCTTTCTGAAGAGAGTTCGACCAGCGCATAGTCGATTTCCGGGTGCAAATTGAGCGCTTGGTTGGCAGGCAGCGTCCATGGTGTGGTAGTCCAGATAACGATGTGGCCTTGCATCGCCTTGAGTTCCAGCTTGCCGAAGGCTGCGGCCACTTTTTCAGGCTCAGCAAACGCGAAAGCAACATCGACCGCGAAGTCTTTTTTGTCGGCATACTCCACCTCGGCTTCAGCCAATGCGGAACGGCAGTCAAAGCACCAGTTCACCGGCTTCAAACCGCGATACACATAGCCTTTGGTGAGAACGGTCGAGAGCGTGCGGATCTCGTCGGCCTCGGTCTTGTAGGCCATCGTTTGGTAAGGGTCGTCCCATTCGCCCAGTACCCCTAGGCGCTGAAAATCCTTCTTCTGCCGTTCGATTTGCTCCGCGGCGTAGGCGCGGCACAGGCTTTGGGTTTTGTCGGGTGGCAAGTGCTTGCCGTGCTTCTTCTCGATCTCGCGCTCGATCGGCATGCCGTGGCAGTCCCAGCCAGGCACATAGTGCGCATCAAACCCTGCCATATTGCGCGACTTGACGATCACGTCTTTGAGAATTTTGTTGACCGCATGCCCGATATGGATGTCGCCATTGGCATAGGGCGGGCCGTCGTGCAGCACCCATTGCGGGCGGCCTTTGGAGGCTGCGCGGATCGCGGCGTGGAGCTTCTTTTCCTGCCACTGAGCCACCCATTGTGGCTCGCGCTTGGGTAAATCGCCGCGCATCGGGAAGGGCGTGTCAAGCAGATTGACGGTGGACTTGTAATCGCGTTTCGGAGGGGTTTGCGTAGGTTCAGACATGATGGTTTGATGATGTTGGCGAGATCGCTGTCGGTGTGGCAGCGATCAGGCAGATTGACTTCAGGCCCTTTAAGCTTGATTGCGCAATCGGTCGCGCGCGGGCCTACGGAACAAACGGAATCAGGGCGCGCCTGAAGTCGTAATTCGGCTCAAGGGTGAGGCGAAAAAACCGCGGATTTGCGCCACATCGGCGGCAATTTGCTGCGCCAAGGTTTCCATGTCCTGATATTTTTCTTCCGGGCGGATTTTGGTCATGAAATCGACCTTGAGATGGCGACCATAGAGGTCGCCCGAAAAGTCGAGCAGAAAGACTTCGAAGCGTACCTCATTTGATTGCGTCACGGTGGGGCGCACGCCAATCGAGGCGGCCCCGAGCACGGGTTGCGCGGCAGCGCCATGCACCCACACGGCGAAGATGCCCGAAAGCGGCGGGCGATTGTGGCGCATTTGGATGTTCGCCGTGGGAAAACCCAGCGTGCGCCCGATTTTGTCGCCATGCATCACGCGGCCTGAAATACGGTAGGGCCGACCGAGCAAGGTGGCGGCGCGCTCAACATCGCCCGCGCTCAGCACTTCACGCAGGAGCGACGACGAAACTCGCGTGCCGTCAGCGCTCTTGAGCGTGGGCATGGCTTCGACCGCAAAACCGTGCCGCGTGCCTGCTGCACTCAGTGCCGCAAAATCACCTGCGCGCTTGGCTCCAAAGCGAAAGTCGTCGCCAATCAAGACCCACTTGGTGTTCAAGCCGACGATGGCGCGCTCGATAAATGCGTCTGGCGACAAGCTGGAAAAGGCCTTGTTGAAGGGCATCACCTGGACCCGGTCGATGCCTTCCGCAGCCAAATGTTCCAACTTTTCGCGCAAGCTCGAAAGTCGTGTTGGTGCCGCGTGCGGCGAAAAAAATTCGCGCGGGTGCGGCTCAAAGGTCATCACGCCGCTATGCATGGCGAGCTCGGCCGCCTTGGCCTTGACGTTTGCCAACAATCCACGATGACCCAAGTGCAGGCCGTCGAAATTGCCGATGGTCAAGGCCAGAGGATGGGCAGGAAGGGTTCGCGGCAGGCCGCGCGCTACCAACATGGACTTAGGGTTTGCGTAGTGGGTTGCGTAAGAGAAAAATGCCAGTGAAATCAAACAATTAGACTCGTGATTATAAGTTTTTGTGCGCCGCGCAATTGGGCAAGCGACGTTTCTTGGCGGCGCGCCGCGCAACCCTTGAACACGCTGCTGTGGTAACATCATCGCTCAATTTGTTATCATTTAGTCGCCCGACCGGAGTGCTGCATGGTTCGTACCCAAATCAGTCTTTTTGAAGACGAATATCTGGCCGCCAAGGCAGAAGCTGCGCGAATTGGCATTTCGCTGGCCGAATTCTTGCGCCGCTCGTTGCGCAGTGTTTTGCCGGTCGATGAGAGTCGTCCGTGGATGAAATATGCAGGCATGGTCGAATCGGGCGACCCGCATTCGAGTCGCAAAATTGACGATCTGATCTATGGTCAAAAAGACTAGGGCGGTGCTGGCCGCCTACGTCGATACCGGGGCCTTCATTTCGCTCTTGGACCGCTCGGATTCTTATCATGTGCTGTTTCGGCATCTATTTTCCAATCCGCCCCAGTTGATTACATCGGCGCTGGTGATCGCAGAAGGCCACGGCTGGTTTTTGAAGCGCTACGACCGACAGCGCGCGATGCAATTTTTGGCGATGATTGAGGACCTGACTCCGTTGACAGTGATTGCGATGGGTGCGGCAGAAATCACCGGTGCCACGCAGATGATTCGCAAATTTTCTGACCAGGATCTGACCTTGGCCGACGCAGCGGGGCTGTATTTGATGGCCCAGCACAAGCCTGGTGTGTGCTGGTCTACTGACTTTCATTTGGGGATCACCGGCGTTCCGCTGGTGATCAACCAATAGGCTGCGCTTGCCATGACCTCGAAAATGCCGCTGCGCGTTGTTATCCTGATCTCCGGTCGCGGCAGCAATATGCAAGCCTTGCTCGCAGCTCAGGCGCGCGGCGAGTTGCCGATAGATGTCTCAGTGGTGATTTCCAACCGACCAGAAGCGCAGGGCCTGCAAACCGCTGCCGCGCAAGGCATTGCCACTGCGTGCGTCAGGCACACTGATTTTGCTTCACGCGAGGCCTTCGACACCGCGTTGGCGGCCGCGATTGATGCGCACAGTCCAGATTTGGTGATACTCGCGGGCTTCATGCGCATTCTCACCCCGGCTTTTGTGCAGCGTTACGCGGGTCGCATGCTGAACATTCACCCGTCGCTCCTGCCGGCATTTCCCGGTCTGCACACCCATGCGCGCGCGCTCCAAGCGGGCTGCAAAATCGCCGGGGCCACGGTGCATTTCGTCACGCCTGAACTCGATCACGGCCCGATCATTATTCAAGGCGCAGTGCCGGTATTGCCTCTTGACGACGAAGCCACGCTCGCAGCCCGCGTGCTGCAAGTGGAGCACCGAATTTACCCAGAGGCGATTCGCTGGTTCGCCCAAGGCCGTCTGCGCGGTGAGAATGGCATCGTGCGTGTTACGGGCACTCCCGCCCAACAACTCATTGTTGAGATTGAATAGAAAATTAAATAGGAATTAAATGGGGACTGTCCCTATTTAATTGAAAGGATTGCATGACTGTTGCACTGCCGCGCTGGAATTCGTTTTTACTCGAGCACACGACGCGGGCGCTCTCGCAGCTGCTGCCGCAATTGCAACGGGGTGGTTTGCCGGCCGACCGGGTGTTGTCGGATTTCTTCAAGGCGAACCCGAACATTGGTCAATCGGAGCGTGGCATCGTCGCGGAAGCCGCATTTGGCGTGCTTCGCGAGAAGAGTGCCTTGGAGAAGCGCGCCGGTAGCGCGTTTCCAAAGGACATGCTGGTAGCGTGGCTCTCCGCGCGGGGTTTGAGCCAGCGCCAGTTGGAATATTGTGAGTTGCGTGAGTCCGATTGGGAGGTGTTTCGCCGTGCCAAGGGGTTTGATACGCGGCAAATCACCCCAGCCGAGCGGCTCAATCTGCCCGAGTGGCTCTACCAGCGCCTGCTCGCGCAATTTGGCGATGAAGTCACTGAAAAACTGGCGGCGGCCTTGAACCAAAGCGCACCGCTCGACTTGCGTGTGAATACGCTGAAAATGGAGCGCGATGCGGCGCTTGTGGCCTTGGCGCAAGTCGGCATTAAAGGCGCGATCACACCGCACTCGCCGCTGGGCATCCGGCTTGAAGAAAAGCCGGCGTTGCAGCGCGTCAAATTGTTTGCCGATGGCGTGGTTGAGGTGCAAGACGAGGGCAGCCAATTGCTGGCCTTGCTGCTAGCGCCCAAGCGTGGTGAGATGGTGGTCGATTTTTGCGCCGGGGCGGGTGGCAAGACGCTGGCCTTGGGCGCGATGATGCGCAACGCCGGGCGCTTGTACGCTTTCGACACCTCTGAAAAACGCCTGGCGCGCTTCACACCGCGCTTTAAGCGTAGCGGCTTGTCCAATGTGCATCCGCAGCGTATCGCAAATGAAAACGATCTCAAAATCAAGCGGCTAGCGGGCAAGATGGACCGCGTGCTGGTCGATGCACCGTGCACCGGCTTGGGCACCTTGCGGCGCAATCCGGATCTGAAATGGCGGCAGTCCGAAACCGATGTCACCGAGCTTGCCGCCAAGCAAACGGGCATTCTCAAAGCGGCGGCGCGCTTGCTCAAGCCCGGCGGTCGCTTGGTGTACGCCACCTGCAGCTTGTTAGACGAAGAGAACGCGCAGGTGGTTGATGCGTTTCTGGCTGAGCACCCTGATTTTGCGGCGATTAATGCGGCAGAAGTGCTTGAAAAGCAAGGCGTGGCGCGGCTCTACGGGCAGTCGGGCGAGTATCTGCGCTTGCTGCCACACATGCATGCCACTGACGGATTTTTTGCCGCTGCACTGGAGCGCAAGAAGTGAGTTGGAGGGCCGTTGCACGAGCGATGATCGGACTGTTGCTGGTCGGTGCAATCGGGCTGGCGGAGGCGCGGGATGCGGCTCCCGGCACTTCCACTTCCTTGGCAGCCACTGGCACGGTCGAAGCGCTCTTCACGCCGGGTGACAACATCGAGGCGCGCGTGATCGAGGCGATCAGCCGGGCGCGCCAAGAAATCGTGGTGCATGCCTTCAGCTTCACCAGCCGCAAACTGGCCGACGCTTTGATCGCCGCGCACCGCCGCGGCGTGCGGGTAGAAATTACGTCAGACCGCGAGCAAACCGAGCGCACCGCCGGCGAAAAGCTCTCTGATCTGGCGCGCGCTGGCGTGCCGGTGTGGTTCGAGCAGGGTAAACATCCATCGCATTTGGCGCACAACAAGGTGATGGTGATCGATGCTGTCAGCCCCGCGCCCAGCGTGCTTACCGGTAGCTACAATTGGACGGTCGCAGCGCAGCGCTACAACAGCGAAAATCTTCTAATACTGGTCGGAAACCGGGCGCTGGCGCAGCAATACCGCGCCAATTGGCAAAAACTGCGCGAAGGTGCGCAGCGCTACCTTCCACTCAAGCCATCATAATCGTCAGGTCATGGCATCACCTCTGCTAAAAATCTTTGACAATCTCGCCAGGGACGCGACTCAGCCAGATTTCTGGTGGCAATTCGCGGCGGTGGCGCTGTGCATTGGCGCGGCCTGGGTGGTGGCGCGCTGGCTGCGCGCGCGCTTCAACGAGCGCCGTGAGGCTAATGTCACTGTATCGCCTTCGGCCGCTGCGGCCCAATTCGCCGAATTTGGCGCAGGCGGGTTCAACCGCCTCTCATTTCCACTCCTGGCTTGGGTGGTCACGTGGGTTGGGCGCGAGGTGCTGGGCAACTGGATTCCGGTGAATCTTTTTGACCTGGCGCTGCCCTTGTTGACCGCCTTTGCAGTAGTTCGCGCGGTGGTGTACATGCTGCGCCACGTCTTTTCAGCAACCGTGCTAGTGGCGTGGGAACGCTGGATTGCGATTGTCGTTTGGGTTGGCGTGGCCTTGCATTTCACCGGCGTGCTGCCCGCTGTGGTGGCGACGATGGAAAAGCTTTACGTCACGGTCGGTAAACAGAAAATCACCGCGTGGGTGATTACGCAGGGCCTATTTTCGGTGGGCGTGACGCTGTTGGTGTCGCTATGGCTCGCCTCGGCAATCGAACGGCGCTTGATGGGGGCCGACAGCATGGCCCCGAATTTGCGTGTTGCGCTGGGCCGCTTTGTCAAAGCGGCGATGGTGCTGGTGGCGGTGCTGGTGAGCTTGGGGCTGGTCGGCATCGACCTGACCGTGCTCTCGGTATTTGGCGGTGCGCTAGGTGTGGGCTTAGGGCTGGGCTTGCAAAAAATCGCCAGCAATTATGTCTCGGGCTACATTATTCTGCTCGACCAGTCGATCCGCATCGGCGACATGATTTCGGTCGATAAATATGTTGGCACGGTCAGCACCATCAACACGCGCTACACCGTGCTCAAGGCGCTTGACGGTACCGAGGCCATCATCCCGAATGAAACACTGCTCGCGCAACCGGTGCTTAATCAGTCGCTCACCTCCAAGCGGGTGCGAATTGCGGTGCAGGTTTCGGTCGCGTATAACGCCGATCTGGAGCTGGTCAAAACGATCCTGCGTGCCGTGGCAGGCGGTCACCCGCGGGTGCTCAAAGAGCCGGAGCCCTTGGTGTTTCTCGTCAAGTTTGGCGAGAGCGGCATCGATTTGGAGCTCGGTTTCTGGATCAACGACCCAGAAGGCGGGCTGCTAAACGTGAAATCGGACCTCAACTTTGCGCTGCTGCGCGAATTTCACGCCCAGGGAATCGAAATTCCTTACCCGCAGCGCGAGGTGTTGCTGCGTGAGCCGGTAGCGCAGGCTGTCAAATAGCGTGAAAAGGCCGTTGTTTTTCCGGAAAGTCCGTAAAATCGTAGGGACTTGTGAAGTTTGCTCAGAGGGCACAAAACCATGTGGATGAACGGACTGCTGGACTTGGTGTGGTGGCAACTAGTGCTCATTACGCTGGGGCTGACGCACATCACGATTGCTGCGGTGACGATCTTTTTGCATCGTCATCAAGCGCATCGTGCGCTCGATCTGCATGCGATTCCCTCCCATTTTTTCCGTTTTTGGCTCTGGCTCACCACCGGGATGGTCACTAAGGAATGGGCTGCAATCCACCGCAAGCACCATGCTAAATGCGAAACCGCTGAAGACCCGCACAGCCCCAAGCATTACGGCATCAACCGGGTGGTGTGGGGCGGCGTAGTGTTGTACGTGAAGGAATCCAAGAACGCCGAAACCATGGAGCGTTTTGGTCATGGCACGCCGAACGACTGGATTGAAAACAAGCTCTACACCCCGTGGCAAAAATCGGGCATTCTGGTCATGCTCGCGATTGACTTTGCGCTGTTTGGCGCAATTCCTGGCTTTTTGATTTGGGGTGTGCAAATGCTCTGGATTCCCTTCTGGGCAGCGGGTGTCATCAACGGTGTTGGTCATTGGTTCGGCTATCGCAATTTCGACGCACCCGACATGAGCCGCAACATCGTGCCGTGGGGCATTTTGATCGGCGGTGAAGAACTGCACAACAACCATCACGCCTACGGCACCTCGGCACGTTTGTCAAACAAGTGGTACGAGTTCGATATTGGCTGGCTCTACATCCGCATTCTTGAAACGCTCGGGCTGGCGCGCGTTAAATTCATCGCACCGCAACCCAAATTGCTGGCCGAAGCGCGTGCGGTTGATTTTGATACGGTACAGAATTTGATTGCCCATCGTTACGATTTGATGGCGCGTTATGGTCGCTCGCTCAAGGCCGCCTGGAGCGAAGAGGTGGCGGGCTTGCGGGCGAAACAGGCAGATTGGGCAATCCACAAGCGCCAGTACAACGAAGCACGCCGCTCGCTCAACCGCAATGTTGAAGACTTGGGCGCACAAGACAAAGCCTCGCTCGATGCGGTGTTGAACAAGCACGACCAGTTGGGTCTGTTGTACCGCATGCGTGAAGAGCTGGCCGCCATCTGGGGCCGTTCATCGGCTTCACGCGAGCAGTTGGTCAAGCAGTTGCAAGACTGGTGCGCTCGGGCTGAGGCGAGTGGGTCGGCTTATCTGGCTGAAATGTCGTTGCGGGTGCGCAGCTACGCGCCCGCACCTGCGTTGGCTGCTGCTTAAGGAATCTCTGATCCCCCCAAATCGGCGTTAGTTGACTCCGCGCACGGTGCGATAAACCCCGGGCCGCGCCACCGTTTCACCCGCCACCCGCGCCTTGTCATACCAACGCAGAGCAGTCTCGTAGTCGCGCGGCGTACCGCCTAAGCCGTTGTCAAAAATCTCCCCCAAGCGTTTCGCCGCCACTCCACTGGGTGCGCCCTGAGCTGCATTGGCAGCGCGTTCGTAGGCGATGATCGCTTCGCGCGATTTGCCGGCCTCTTCAAGATGCCGCCCGAGCTGCAGAGACTCCTGTGCGTTCACGATCGGCTCCGGTGGTAGCGCGGCGGGCGCGGCTGCTGGCGCAAGCATCACCGGCGCTGATGCCGAGAGTTCCACGGGCTTCACCGTGCGCGGCTTGGCAGCGGCGCGTGGCTTGGGCTTGACGGTTGGCTTTTGCGCCGCCACGGGCTTTTTGGGCGTTTCGGCCTTTGCCGGTGGCTGGGGCGCGGTTTGTGCTAAGCCATCAGCTTGCAAGCCCAGCAGAAGAATTGGGGCAACACAAAAAAGGGCACCAGCCTTGCGTGCCCGAACCAAGATATTTGACATGTTGATTACTCGCAGAAGAAGGCGACGGCTTCTTGCGCAAGCGCGCGACCGTGGCCAAAGGTAATCCAGCCACGCCCACGCAAGGTGAATTCTTCGCGGCGCAGCACCAACTCCCGGTCGCCGTCGATGGTCACATACGTGCCGTTCGAGCTGTGGTCAGAGAGGATGAACTTGTCGCCCTGGCGCTCGACCTTGCCATGCGAGCGGCTCGCCATCCGGTCGCGGATCACGAGGTCGGCATTGGGGTCGCGCCCCATCCAGATGGAAGAACGCGCTGAGTTCATCACCACTTCATCCGCGCCATACACCAGGCGCAGCGTGCTCACGTCCACCACTGTGCGCGCGGTCGTGCGGCTGGCCATGGCGGTCAGTTCTTCGTCTTGCTGCCAGAGCACTTCGTAGAGATTGATGTTCTTTTCTTTGCCGCGAATCGGTACGCTGTACAGCGCCCGGGTCGAGGCTTTGAGTGCGTGGGCCAGCAGGTCGACGGTCTCGCGGCTGGTGATGATCTGGCCTTTGGAGGCAAGCTCGGTCAGGCGGGCGGCGACGTTGACACAATCGCCGAATACGTCGCCGTCTTCTTCAACCAGCTCGCCGATGTGAAAGCCGATGCGCAGGCCGCGTTTGACCCCGCCGACTAGCTCCATCGCGTCGATCGCGAGCATCATCTCGATGGCGGCATCGGCCGCAGCGTCGGCCGAAGGGAAGACGCTCATCACCTCGTCGCCCATGGTTTTGATCACGCGCCCGGCGGCTTTGATGGTGCAGGCCTTCATCGAGTCCACGCACTCGTTCACTGCGGCGAATGCGGCCTCGTTGCCAGCGGTGTCGTAGAGCTTGGTGCTGCCGCTGACATCAGCAAACAAGACCGCACGCTCGAGCCTGCGGTCGGTCGCGTCAATCTTGATCGTCTTCGCGTCGGAAAGGTTGAACTCGCGCACGTGGGCTTGGGTTATGGAGTCAGAGGCTGGAACGAAATTTGGAACGAATTCGGCCTTACAGAAACTACTTGGGAAGCGCTAAGCCGCCGCCCTTGATCGCGTGGTTGAAATACGGTGGCGAAATCAGGTCGCGGCCGCCAGCTTGATTTACCGCGTTGCCGACTCCGCCAGTTGAAATGCCCACAGAGGTCGAATCTACCACGGGTTTGCTGTCCTCTGCGGCAGGCGGGCTGGATGAGGGAGCCGATGCTGTCGCAGGCGGGCTACCTGTTGCGTTTGACCCAACAACCGGCACGGTGGACGACGGTGCAGGTGTCGTTGGTGGGCTTGCAGGAACCGTTGCGGCCGGTATCGCTGGGTTGCCAGATGATGCCGCAGGAGCCGCCACTGTCGGCGGCATCACCGCAGTCTGCGCTGCCGCTACGAAGGACAATATCCCTCCCGCGAGACACAAACCGGAAGAAAGTGCAAATTTTGTAGTCTTCATGGCGCGCAGATTCCTTTGGAGCTGAGCCATCCAAAGCTTGAACCGCAAACACGGTGTTTTTTGAAGGAAACACCGTGGTTGCAGCCCAAACGGCGGCAGGCACTCTCACTCTCAGTCAAGTACCCAAAGCTTGTAGTTTCGCACCTCAGTTCGGTTTGGGGTATCCACACTATGCGCTAGAAACGCTGCGATCAACAGTTATTGGCCGATGCCTAACAATCCGCCGGATTCGCCGGACGGGGTGCGTTCGGCGCGCACGACGGAATGCCGATCGGGGCTGTGCCACCAGACAACGAATGCGGGAACGGAGGCGTACCACCCACATCACCGGTGAACGAGAACTGAATTTGCTCTTGCACACTGTCGGTCCCGAAAGCCTTCTTCGCCTCGGCATTGGCCGCCTGCTGCGCGGCGATTTGTGCCGCTGTTTGTGCGCCTTGCACCCCTGCATCCACCGGTGTGACCTGCACCCCGTTGTAGTAGGTGTTCAGTGGCGCAGTCAGCGGTGTCCCATTCAGGTTGGTCAGGAAGAACGACAAAGGTACGGTCGAGGGGCCGAAAAAGCTTGCATCCTGAGTCGTCGGGGTACTCACGTAGAACTGCCGAATCGAAGCGCCACCTGGCCCTTCAAGGCGCAAGCCAAGCGTCGAGTCTGCTGGGGCTCCGCCGATCTTGCCTGCCGCCACGAAGAGTGCGCGGTCCGCGATGA
>JANLTH010000032.1:0-18664 GCA_031362865.1 Burkholderiales bacterium
GAAGTGTGGATGGACGGCGGCATTCGCTCTGGGCAGGATGTGCTCAAAGCCCGTGCGCTGGGCGCGCAAGGCACGATGATCGGGCGCGCGTTCCTCTACGGCCTTGGGGCATTCGGCCAAGCCGGGGTCACCAAAGCGCTGGAGATTATTCACAAAGAACTCGATGTGACGATGGCGCTGTGCGGGCATCGCGACATCAATCAGATCACCAAAGATATTTTGCTGCCCGGCACTTTCTAGCCCGGCCGCGCAGAGGGCGGCAGCACGAGAAACGTCAACTTCCGAACCTCTCACCCATGCCGCTAGTCGCCCTCGCCTGCCCGCAATGCGCAGCACCCCTGCCGCGCCAAGCTTGGTGGCGCATGGTCACTTGCAGTTACTGCACGGCAGTGGTAACCCACAGTGCGGAAGTGGTGCAGCGGGCGTGGTTCAGGGATGCGAAGGCGCGGCTTACCGCAAGCTTGCCCAGCGACGGGCAAATCATCCGCTGCCGTGCGCAGCGCTACCGCGTGCAGGCCGCTTTGGGTGGTGGCGCGAATGCCGAATTGCTGCTCGCTGAAACCGTCAGCGCAACCCCTGAACGAGTTTCGCTAAAGCTGGCGCGCAGCGAGGCGGGCAGCACAGTGCTGCACCGCGAAGAGAGCGTGCTCAATGCCTTGCAGGCGCTGGACGGCCCGGGTGCGGCTTACTTCACCCGGCGTCTGCCACAAGCTGCTGGTGTCGGCAAGATTGATGGCAGCGGCAAAACGGTACTGGTGCAACGCGCGCCCACCGGCTACTGGGGCAGCCTGTCGCGGGTGCTGCACAATTTTCCACAAGGCATCGACCCGCGCCATGCAGTGTGGATTTGGCGACGCATGCTTGAGGTGCTCGGATTTATCCATGCCCACGGTTGGGCGCATGGGCGACTCTCGCCCGACCATTTGCTGGTGCAACCGCGCGATCACGGTGTGCTCATCATCGGCTGGTCAGGGGCGAAACATGGTAGCGAGCCAGCATTGCGCGGCCGCGACCTCGCCCAGACCGCGTGGACAATTCGGGCTCTGCTGCACGGCGGCGATGACGACCTGGAACCCACGATTCCGGCGGCGCTGCCAGCGCCGCTTGCCGCCTTGATACGCCGCGCCAGCGAAGATCGCGCGTGGTGTACCCAAAACGGCGCGCAGGGCATTGACGATCTCTTGCGTCGCGCCGCGCGCGAGGCGTTTGGCGCGCCGCAGTTCGTACCTTTCCATCCCGATCCGCCCCACCATCCCACCTTGTAGGAGGCCATCTTGGGCCACGGCAATTACTCGCACTCCGCACATGCCGCTTTGGTGGCAGATCGCGCCAATCTCTCGGCGGGCGAAGTCTTTCGGCAGCGCGGCTGCCACAATCTGATGAACCCGAAGGGCATGAAGGTGCGCGAGTCGCGGGACAGCGCCGACCATCCCAATGCGCTGCCGGTGGTGTTTGCGCTCGATGTGACCGGTTCGATGGGCGCGATTCCGCGGCAGCTTGCCACCAAGGAGCTGCCCACTTTTATGAAGCTTTTGACCGACTGCCGGATCGCCGATCCGCAGTTGCTCTTCATGGCGATTGGCGACGCAAATTCAGATAACGCGCCCCTGCAAGTGGGCCAGTTTGAATCGACCGCCGCGCTGATGGACCAGTGGCTCACCTGGAGCTACCTTGAGGGCGGCGGCGGTGGCACGGGCTCCGAGAGTTACGAGCTCGCTTTCTACGTGCTGGCCCAGCATACCGATACCGACAGCTGGGAGAAACGCAAAAAGAAGGGCTACCTGTTTTTGACTGGCGACGAGTTGCCTTACCCGGCGGTTTCGCGTCATCAAATTGAAGCGCTGATCGGCACCAAACTGGATGACGATATTCCGATTGACGAGGTGATTGCGGCGGCGGCTGAGAACTATCACCTGTTCTTCCTGATTCCCGATTTGGCGCGTCGCAAAAACTGCGAACAACGCTGGCGCGAGCTATTGGGTGACCACGTAATCTGCATGGAGTCGCCCGACGACACCTGCGCGGCTGCCGCGGCCATCGTCGGCCTAACCGAGAAGGCGCTGCCTGATCTCGACACGGCGGCAAAAGTGCTAGCAAGCAATGGTATCGATGCCGAGCGCATCGGCGCGATTGTGCGCGCCCTGCGGCCTTACGCCAGCTTGCTTGACGCACAGCCAGGCGCAAGCGTGGCGGTGGTTGGCAGCACAGCAGCACCGCCGCAAGCTTCGTGGTGGCGCAGGCTGTTTGGCTAATCCGACCGTCACATGCAGCCCCAGCGCGCCGCCTCGCTGATCGGTCTAGGATTTGGCGATTGTGGCAAGGGCCTCTTCACTGACTATCTGGCGCGCCGTTGGCGCAAGCACGGCACAGTTGCGGTGGTGCGCTGGAATGGCGGCGCGCAAGCCGGGCACAACGTGGTGCTGCCAGACGGCCGCCACCACACCTTCTCGCAATTTTCAGCGGGTACTTTTGTACCCGGCGTGATCTCGGTCTTAGCTTCACCGGTAGTCGTGCATCCCACTGCGCTGTTGGTCGAGCACGCAGCCTTGCAGAAAGTCGGGGTATCCGACGCACTCGCAAGACTCGTGATCGACGCGCGCTGCCGCATCACCACACCATTTCATCAAGCGGCCGGCCGTCTGCGCGAATTACAGCGCGGCGACTCCGCCCACGGCACCTGCGGCGCGGGCGTGGGCGAAACCGTGCGCCACGCCCTTAGCCATGCAGATGAAGCTCTGCTCTACGACGACCTCACCAACGACCAGCGAACTCTGAGCAAGCTGGAAGCAATTCGCCAGCGGCTGGCCAGCGAGTTCATGGAATTGGACGACAGCACGTCAGCCGCCACGCCGCGCTGGCGCAGCACCGTTTCGCAGGAGTTGGGAATTCTGCGCGACCCTACCATCGCGCGACGCTGGTTTGAACGCGCCCAGGCGCTGGTACAGCGCGTGGCACCTGCCTCAAGAAGCTTATTGGGAGCGGCTCTTCAGGCATCTTCATCGGTGATTTTTGAAGGGGCGCAAGGCGTTTTGCTTGATGAATGGCACGGCTTTCATCCGCACACCAGTTGGAGCACGATCCATCCTTCAGCCGTTGAGGCGATGGCGGCAGATGCCGGGCTGGCGCTGCCGATCCGCCACTACGGGGTGCTGCGCAGCTACCTCACGCGTCACGGGGCCGGACCGTTGCCGACTGAGGATGCCACGCTCAATGCTCTGGACGAAGCGCACAATCATGGGGATGGCTGGCAAGGCCCGATGCGGCGCGGGCATCCCGATGCGGTGCTGCTGCGCTATGCACGTGATGTGATTGGCCAGTTGGACGGCTTGTGCGTCAGTCATCTGGATGTGTTCGATCGCCCTTGCCAGCTGCGCTGGTGCGAGGCCTACGACCATGACACCGACGAGCGCCTGACGCGCCTGACGCGCCTGCCGCGCCTACCGTCAAGTACCGCGCCTGACCTGAATCGACAAGCCGAACTCACCCACCTGCTAAACCACGCCACGCCGCGTTACGCCCGTAGGCATATCAGCGGCTGCGCCGAGCTGCTCGAACGACTGACGGAACAACTCCATGCGCCAGTCATCGCTGGGTCTGCCGGGAACACGCATCTGCATGTCATTCCATTTCTAAATCATTACGAGATTAGGCGCACCGACGACGACAGTGCGCGTAGCACGGCTAGGAAGGGGCAACGACATATCGTAATGATTTAGAAATGGAATCAGTACCACACGCGAAGACCGACTCTCGCAGGCTTGACCGGTCACCGCGACACCAAGCTACGGTGTCACGGCATCACTTCGGGCTGACCCCCTCCACCTTGAGCAACTCCCGCCGAAACCAGGTGCCGATGCGGTCGCTTTGGTCGCGTGCCTGAAACTCCATCGCGACCACCCCGAGATCTTCACTGAACCAGATTGTGCGCTTCATGCGCAAGCGCCCACGTGGGGAGCCGTCCGGGCTCTTGGGGAAAATTGATCCCTCGCCCTCGACCTTGTAGACATCAAACGTACCGGCCGGCGTGGTGACCATTTCCCGGCCGCTCACACGCTGATCTTCCTCGTAATCGTTGTTGAATTCGCTCGTGCGCAACGAGTAGCGCACCCGTACCTGCGCGCCTACCCGCAATGGAAAACGCAGGTGGTAGTCCCCTTCCCGATAGGTGATCTCTTCGCCAGGTCTGCTGGAAATGCGATACCCCTGCGGCTCATAAATTGAAGGCCCGACTCTGATGCTCTCACCTGTCTGCAACACGGGCGCGCGCCCCACCGGACCCATCGGTTGCTTGGTGCGGCCGTCAAAAGTTTGTGCGGTCAAAAATAGTCCTGGCTTAAGCAAGCGCGGCAGCCCGCTTGCGCCAGCAATACCAGCCTGCGCGGCACTGGTACCAACCACATCAAGTGCAACGCCGCGAGCCAGCACCGACCAAGGGGGAGGTGCATCGCCGCGCTTGACGGTGGCATTCAGGTCGTCGATCACTTTGCCCATGGCTCCGCCATGCCGGTCCAAGGCCTGGGCGAGCGCATCCGCGTAAGGCCCCCGGTCGCGCGCAGCCTTAATGATCGGATCAATCACGCCCTGCGATGCAGCCACGCTGGTGCGGCCCAACGCCTGCGTTTGCGCGATCCCCACTTTGAGCGCGCGATTCGAGACCCCAAACACGCCCTCGGGTGCGACATCCAGAAAGACGACGTTGGCTTTGCTCTCCGCGGCCTCCAGACGATCAAACAAGAACTGCAAATCCAAACCCTCAGTGGCGATGTCACTGGGCGACTCGACTTCGGAGTCCGGCGGAATCGCATAGTTCTTGCCCTCGTGCTGCACGAAGTGGCCCGTCAAATAGACCAGGCCGATGCCTTTGTTTTTTGCCAATTCGTCGACCAGTTGACGGATCGACTGGGTCATCTGGCGGCGGCTCACTTCCTCCTGATAGATCACGTCAAAACCAGCTTTGGACAAAGCTCTTGCGACACCTCTCGCGTCGTTGAAGGTGTTCGTGAGCGGCATTTTCTTGTAGGAGCTGTTGCCGATCACCAACGCCACGCCGATATCGGGCGGGCGCGCTGGTGACTGCGCCTGCCCGACGCTGCCCAAGGCCAGAAACAAAGTACCAACTCCCAGCAGGAATTTGCTGCTACGCCAGAAGTGGTTTGGGGCTTTCATCGGCTGTCGCCCGCGCTAACCAACAATTCAGGCTCCACGCCCAGAGCCTTAACCCCTTCGACCAGCCGCGCAAACGCACCCTCCACCGCCACCGGCGCACCCTTGCACCCGAGCTCGATATGCGGCTTTTTGCCATCACCACCAATCGAAGGCAACGAGAAGGCCGTCACCCCCCAACGCGCTTCGATCTCTTTCATCAGGTCAATCACTTGCGATTCGCCGATGCCGACAATCAGCATCGCGCGCTCTGCGTGCGGAGTCTGGTGATGCCAGCTTTGGTAGTGCGTGTCGAGCACCCACTCCACCATCGGCCAAGCCATCACTGGAAAGCCGGGAACGAAGTAGTGACGGGCAATCGCAAAGCCGGGAATGCGGTTGTAACTGTTGGGAATGATCGCGCTGCCTAGCGGAAAGTTGCCCATCTCAAGGCGCTGCGGCGTGATTTCCAGCTTCGCTTCAGCCGAGCGCAGGCGGATCGCCGCTTCGGCTTCGGGGTGAATTTGCAGGCTGACACCGAGCGCGGCGGCGGCGCATTGGCGCGTATGGTCGTCAGGCGTGGCTCCAATGCCGCCGCACGAAAAAACAATGCGCGACTCTGGCGCTGCGCGCGCCCATGCAAAGGTGCGGGCGAAGGTGGCAGTGCAACGCTCACTGTCGTCGCCCAAGTACTCGCACCAAGCCAGTTGCAGGCCGCGCGCCCGCACAATCTCAATGACTTTCGCCATGTGCTTGTCTTGCCGCTTGCCTGACAGAATTTCGTCGCCGATGATGATGAGGCCGATCTGGTGTTTCACAACATTCATGGCGTGGGAGCGGTGAGAGCAGCGGGGGAAATGGTGGAAGCAGCGGCAGAAGCACTGCGGGCGCGGTGTTCGGCCAGAACCAGCAGCGCGTAGTGCACAAAAAACAGGCCGATGAACACAAACAGCATCAAACCGATGAGTGGGATAAAGGTGAGAAACGCGGCAATCGTCCCAAGCGCCACGAAGCCCCACCAATGCTCACGCGAGAGGTGTTTGATCTCGTCGGCATCGGCGTGCTGAAACAACGCGTCGTAGCGAAACAAGCGCGCATTCAAATATGCCCATGGCAGCAAAAACAGAATCGGTGCCAAAGGTGACAGAAAAAAGCACAGCGGCAGAATCACCACCCATGAAGCGAGGAACACCGCGAGCGACACCGCGCTATTGACGATGCTGCCCGGATAGTCGCCGCCATGGCGCATTTCAAGACCAGCGTAGTCGCGCGCGACGTGCTTGGCCATGATGGGCGTGCCAAACACCGCCAGCAAAATCATCGTCACCACAAAAATCAGCGGCAGCATCACCAGCCAGCCAGCCACCGCCACTACCGCATGCACGATCCAGGTGAAGCCCCAGTCGGCAACCAATGAGGCGGCCCAGGCCTCAATGCCAGAAACGCCGGTCCACTTGAAAACGGTGGCATTGACAAAGCGCACCACGTCACTCCAGAACCAGATGCCAAGCGCCAGCCAAATCGTCAGCGTGCCCACGAATGGCAGGATCGCCAGCCCCAGCATCTTCGGGTGCAATTGCGAGACGATCGCGCGCCCGATCGCGGTGCCGATGTGGTTCATGGCTGGCGACTTGCCGAGGTCGGCACACCAGCGCGCAGCGCTTTGTAGTCGTAATCGGCACGCACGCTTGCGCTGCCCTTGAGATCACGCAGACTGCCGGGGCTTCGCGTCAGGGCTCGGGCGATCAAGTCCGAAGCCGCGAGTCTCACGACGTCCTCCAGCTTCCCAAAGCCCGCCCGCGCCGCTGCCCCGGCCACCCGTAAGTCGCTTGGCGTGACCTTAACTTGCAACTTACGCGACATGCTCTTCAACCTTAGTAAAGTCCAAATCAGATTGTACGATTGCGCCTCTAAAAGCGGGGTTTCCGCAGTCCTTTTTCGCGGTGTCACAAGCTGCGATAACTCTCCCAAACCTTCTGCAAGCGCTTCACCGAAACCGGCATCGGGGTTTTCAATTCCTGCGCGAAGAGCGACACCCGCAGCTCTTCAAGCAGCCAGCGGAACTCCTCCAGCCGCGCATCCACCGTGCCCGACTTCTGCATGGCTTGGTACTGGCGGCTCCAGCTTTGCAGAAGCGGGGCCAATTCGGTCGCCGCTTTGGCATCGCGCGCTGCATCGGCTTTCAGCTTATCCAAGCGCGAGCTGGCGGCCTTCAGATAGCGCGGCACATGGGTGAGCCGTTCATAGGCCAGCGTGTGCAAAAAACTTTTGGGCAGCAGCCGCTGCAACTGCGCTTGGATGTCTTCCAGCACTTTGGGGAAGGCTTTGAACTGCGGTAGTTTTTTTCCCAGTGCGTGGTGCTCTTCCAGAATTCGCCCCGCCAACCCGGTGAATTCGTTGGCGAGCAGATTGAGCCGCCCTTTGCCGTCGCCCCGGCGGCGCTCGAATTCGGCTTGGGCGCGAGGCAGCGGCATTTGCATGAGCGCACGGTGCAAGGTAGCTTGCGTCAGGCTTTCGCGCAGTTCCTCTTCGCTACCAAAGGGCGCGTGGCTCAAGGCCATCGAGCGCACATTCAGGCCCTTCTCCAACGCCCTCACCTGGTCCTTCAAACTCAGGCGAAATAGCCTCAAGATGCCCTTCTGGTGCGCTTCTTCAGCCATCTCTTGCTGGTCAAAAACTTCGACGTTAACGAAGGATTCATGATCGACCAGCGCTGGGTAGCCGATCAACGCACCCTTGCTGGAAGGCACTTCAATCAATTCTTCCAAGTCGCCAAAGTCCCACGCCACGCGCTCTTTGAAGAGCACGCGGCCATCGACATCGGCATTTCTTTCCAGCTTGGTCGCGAACGAAGAAAGCGCCGCGCGGCCATGTTCTGCGCGGAGTTGCGCCAAGTTCCGGGTTAGCTCCAACTGCCGACCATGTTCGTCGATCAGCTTGAAGTTCATCAGCAAATGGGTAGCGACGTTCTCCAGTTTGAAGTGCTCGGGGAGCAGCGCGTTGCCTGATTTAGAAATCACTGCCGACCCGAGTTGCTCACGGATGAAGCGCACCAATGCCGGTATCAATGGACGATCCTGCGGCGGTACTTGGTCGACAAAGCGGGTCGCAAATTCGGGCAGTGGCACCAAATCACGGCGCGCTCGCTGCGGCAACGACTTTAAGAGCGCAAGCACCTTTTCCTTGAGCATGCCGGGCACCAGCCATTCAGTGCGTGCTGCGTTGATCTGGTTGAGGGCCGCCAGCGGCACGGTCACGGTTACGCCATCGCGCGGCGAGCCAGGCTCAAAGTGGTAGCCAAGCGCGTACTCCACCCCGCCCCAGTTGATTTGCTTGGGAAAAAGCTCGGTGGTCACACCGGCAGCCTCATGGCGCATCAGGTCGTCGCGCTGCAGAAACAGCAATTTGGGACTGGTGCGTTCGGCCTCTTTGCGCCAATGCTCGAAGGCCGAACCAGTATGGATCTGCGGTGGAATCAGCGCATCGTAAAAAGCGTGAATCAGCGTGTCGTCCACCAGTACATCGGGACGGCGCGATTTGTGTTCGAGTTCTTCAATCTCGCGGCGCAAACGCTGGTTGTGCGCGAAGAACGGGGCGGCCGAATCGAATTCACCTTCGACCAGGGCACCCTTGATAAAGAGTTCGCGGGCCTCCTGCGGATTGAGCGGGCCGTAGTGAACCCGCCGCTGTGAATAGAGCAGCAGGCCGTGAATGCTGCCGCGCTCGAAGGCGGTGACCATTGCCGGGCGTTTCTCCCAGTGCGGGTCGCTGTAACTCTTCTTCAGCAGATGCGCGCCGACACTTTCCAGCCACTGTGGTTCGATGTTGGCCAGCGTGCGCGCATACAGCCGGGTGGTGTCAATCAATTCCCCGGCGACAATCCAGCGCCCGGCCTTTTTGAACAATTGCGAGCCGGGGTGCAGATGAAAACGGATGCCGCGTGCGCCGCCGTACTGCGGCTCGGCATCCGGCTTCAAGCCCACATTGCCGAGCAAGCCAGCCAAGAGCGCGCGGTGCAGTTGCTCGTAAGTGGCGGCGGTGTCGTTTTGCCGCCATTGGTGCTCGCCAACGATGGTTTGCAATTGCGAATGCACGTCGCGCCATTCGCGCATGCGCACATGGTTGACGAAGTGCTCGCGGCAGGTTTCGACAAGTTTCTTGTTGCTCTTCTTGTGTTCGACTGCGTCTTCGAAGAATTTCCACAGCGCCAGATAGCTGGTGAACTCGGAGCGCCACGTCTCCTTCGCGGTGCTGACCAGCCGGGCACCTTCGATCAGCCAGCGCTGGTGCTTCTGGTCCGCCGCTTCCTGCGCCTCCAGCGGGCGTTCGCGCGGATCCTGCACCGAGAGGGCAGAGGCAATGATGAGCATCTCGCGCAGGCAGGCCTCGTGACGCGCGGCCAGGATCATGCGGCCGATGCGCGGGTCAAGCGGCAGTGTGGCGAGTTCGCGGCCAGTCGGCGTGAGCGCGTTGTCGTCATCGACGGCGTTCAGTTCCTGCAAGAGCTGGTAGCCATCCGAAATCGCTTTGGACGGCGGCGGCTCGATGAAGGGAAAACTGGCAATGTCGGTCAAGCCCAGCGCTTTCATGCGCAGGATGACAGCGGCGAGTGAAGAGCGCAGGATTTCCGGATCAGTAAATGCGTCGCGCGTCTTGAAATCCTCTTCGCTGTAGAGGCGGATGCAGACCCCGGCTGCGACCCGCCCGCAGCGCCCGGCACGCTGGTTCGCAGCGGCGCGCGCAACCCGCTCGACCTGCAATTGCTCCACCTTGTTGCGATAGCTGTAGCGCTTGACGCGCGCCGTGCCGGTATCGACGACGAAGCGGATGCCAGGCACGGTCAGCGAGGTTTCTGCCACATTGGTGGCCAGCACAATGCGGCGCGCGCCGGAGGTGCGGAAGATGCGCTGCTGCTCCTCGGCGGAAAGGCGCGCGAACAGCGGCAGGATTTCCACACCGGGCGGGTGGTGTTTGCGCAGGGCTTCCGCGGCATCGCGGATCTCGCGCTCGCCCGGCAGAAAGACCAGCACATCGCCGCGCCCCAGCATGGCGCATTCATCGACCGCCTCGACAATGGCCTGATTCACGTCGCGCTCTTCCTGCTTGCGGCCCGGCTTGTTCGCCGCCCCTGCCACCGGCGCGGTTTCCTCACGCAGCACTGGTCGCCAGCGGATTTCGACCGGATACAGGCGCCCCGACACCTCGATCACGGGGGCCGGTCTGCCATCGGCAGCAAAGTGGTTGGCGAAGCGTTCCGCGTCAATCGTGGCGGACGTGATGATAATTTTCAGGTCGCGCCGCCGCCCGCAGAGCTGCTTCAGGTAGCCCAGCAGAAAGTCGATATTGAGCGAGCGCTCGTGGGCTTCGTCGATGATCAGCGTGTCGTAGGCGCGCAAGTCGGGGTCGCCCTGGGTTTCGGCGAGCAGGATGCCATCGGTCATCAGCTTGATGTAGCCCGCGCCGGAAGACTTGTCGGTAAAGCGCACCTTGTAGCCGACGTGGCTGCCCAGTTCGCTGTGCAATTCCTCGGCGATGCGCGTCGCCGTGGCGCGCGCCGCGATGCGGCGCGGCTGGGTGTGGCCGATCAGGCCGGTGATGCCGCGCGCACCCAAGCGCGGGTCGAGGCAAATCTTTGGCAACTGCGTGGTTTTGCCGGAACCGGTTTCGCCGCAGACGATGATGATCTGGTTCTCGCGAAGAGCGGCAGCAATTTCGTCGCGGCGGCCCGAGACGGGCAACTCCTCCGGATAGGTGATTTGCGGCAGGTTGGCGCGGCGTTGCTCGTCACGCGTTTCCAGATTGGCGGCGGTCGATTTCATTTGCGTGCGCAGTCTACCGCCCGGGCATTGCTGAGTGGCGGCGCTGAAGAGGATTGATGGGCTTGGCTCTTCATGCGGGTTGGCTGAAGAGGTAATATCAATGCGGCTCTTGGAGGTGCCTGTTACGTCACACCCAAACGACCTGCCAGGACTGACACGAGCTGCACCGCCAGATTAGAGCTGACCGGTGCAGCTGAAGGCTATGCGGTAACTTTGCGCAACGTGCGAGGCGGCAAATCGGCGAGTGCTGCCAGGATGGGTGGCAGTGCAGCCGACAAGTCTTCCATCCGATTGCTCCGAGCGAGCACGATGAGTATTGAGATCGGCAAGGCAGCCAGATTCTGCTGATACTCCATGCCTTTGTCGGCAGTCAGCAACACGTCGAATTCACCAGCGGCAAGCGCAAGAAGCTTGCCGTTCTTGATACTCGCCCAGCCCCTGCGCTGAACGGTGATGGTGGAATGTCCCGTCAGTAGCGAGCCAAGGCGGCCGGGTACTGATTCGTCAAGCAGGATGCGCATCGAGTACGAGGGCCAGCTTGGCATCTTCGAGAACTTGGACCGCCAGCTTCCGGCTTACAGACGGAAAGTCTTCCAGGAAAACTTCCAAGGAATCGCCCGCCTCCAGGTGCTCGAAGAGGATTCGAACCGGCACCCGCGTGCCGATGAAAACGGGCGTTCCGCCGAGTACATCGGGGTCTGAAATAACGCGCGGTGACTTCATGGTGTGCTCCTGATAAGCAGACAGTTTACAGCCGGGGCACAAGTGCACGGGCGGCGCGCCATCGCCCATCCCTTCTTGGCCGCAGGCCCGTACCGTGCAGCTCACCCCCTGTTTGCTCGGTCAGTGCGACAAGCCCTAGCAGAGCTTGGTTTACCGCCTCACCAGTAGGGAACAATTTGGCAACTTTGTCGCCCAGCAAAACAAGGTTGGTTCCCTTCGATACCCGAGCGAGGTATTTGCCTCGAACACCCTTGCCCAAATCTTCGCGCCGATATTCAGCGCGCATTTCATCTTTAACTTTGCTCATAGATACCTCTTTCCTGTCCTATGCCCAGGCGAGATTGATCTTCTTCTTCGATGCCGCACAGTCACGCAGGTAAAGATTGATCAGGCTTTGATAAGGGATTCCCGTTTCGTCCGCAAGCGACTTGAAGCAGGTCACAGCATCTTGGTCCAGCCGGATGGTCACGGGCTGCTTCAGTTGCGCCGCGTATGGATTCTTGCGTGCGGCGGAGAAGTCATATTCTTTGCGCATGGAACACCTTCAAGGATAGGAGTGACGCTCTTGACCCTAAGACTTCTCGAAAACAATGTTGACCCGTCCCCTATTTCCCTATTTCCAACCTTTCGCCAAGCGTACGCACTTTGTACATATGAAGCAAGCATGCCAGGTGGCCCACCGTTGGCGCTCTGCCTGAGCGAGGGGTTAAGCCGCATTCGCTGGGTTGGCTGCCGAAGAGAGTATTTCGTAGAGCCGCCGGACATTCGAAGTCATGTTCTCAAGTTCCGGTTGGAGAAGCACTTCGTGCGTCACAAGTACCTTTGCATACAGAGCCTCTTGGACCCGCTTGATTACCCCAGGTGAGATTTCCTCCCGGTCGTATCCCGGCACGATTCCAACCAGCCGGTAGCCCATGCTCTCAAAGTACCGCTGCGATCCACGATGCTTGAGTGTGGCCAACGAAAAGACAAACTCAAGCCCCATTGGCCTGGCAATCGCCTCCAAGTAGTCACCTTTAAACTTCGGCCCACCTTTTCCACGCTGCTCTGGCGCAACAACCGCGAGACTGCCATACAGAGAGAGTGTGTCGAGGTTCCGCCTGGCGGAAAGCATGCCTGCAAGCCGCATCTCATGGCGAATGAGAAGGACAAAGATGTCTCGCGGTGGTCCGTCTTGAAGGTAGGCACTGTTCTCATAGAACTCTTCTCGCAAGTACGCGCTGGCAGCGCCTGTCTGCCACGACGGCTCCCAGATTGCCAGCGCACCCACGAGTTCGCTTATGGAACCCCGGCTCAGCACCTCGAAGCCATAGCCATCCTCAAGCGGGCACATGACAGTCAGCTTTTCTGCGGTGGGCCAGTCCATAGGTCTCCTGAGTGCGGAAGCGAATCAAAGGGGTCATCGTCGATTTTCTTACAGCTCCAATTTGCCTTGCCCCGGAATCGCTCCGGCAGCCCCATCTGCCAGTCTGGGCCGACCGCGCGGTCTGGTCTCCCGCCGTTACCCGAGTACGCGTTCGATCTTCGCGTGAAACCGGTCGTTGGACAGAAATATGCGACGCTAACCCCTTTGATTACAATCGCGGCGCGCACCAGGCCTACCCCAAAGCTCAGCCGCGCGAGGCACGAGCGTCGGCTGGCATGTCTTGCTGGATGTCCTCGGTTATTGTGCTCCATCGCGTTTGTATAGTGTCCGCGGAAAGGTCGGCACCGCAGTCCCATTCCACAAAGTACTTACCGTTACGTATGTTCTGGAACTCGCAGTTGTCTTTCAGCGGCGCAAATGCCTCCGATTCCAGGTAAGGCCGCACATCAAAAAGCCCAGCCTTTCCATCTTCTGTTTTGATGTACAGAATGTAATTGTCTTTCGGAATGACTGCGATGATGTTCATTGGTCTAGCCCTCGAATCTGGAAGGGTTTCTTGCCGACCACGGTCAATTGCCAGTCAGCAAACAGATCATCGTGATGTATTTCAACCTACGCGACGACCAGTTTGTGCTTCTTCGGTGGAAGTTCGCCAGCTAAAACCGTGCCGTCGTGAATAGAGTACACAGCTACTTGCCCTTGATATTCGGCGTGGATATGCGGCACATGATGCTTATCCGTATCGTAGAAGAACATTCGGATAAGAATGCCATAGAACATCGAAATTGTCGGCATATACGACCTCTGTTTTCCTACGCGCAACGCTGCCAGTATGCCGCGAGCAAAGGCTGAAGGCTGTTGTGAGTCGGGCGACCGAAGGACGCGAACAGGATTGGCATGTTGGACGAAGCCGCTACGCGGAGTAAACCCGTGCTGCGCCAATGCGAATTCTGCTGCGCTCTCATCCTTCAATTCCGTTGGATGATATTGCATCGTTTCGTGAGGATACCGCACCATGAACACTGAATCATCGCCTATCAAGCTTGATTTTGGTCGGCGCTTCCAAAGCCATCTCAAACACCTCAAACTCAAGGGTCTTCAGCCCAAAGCCATTGACAAGTATGCCCGTGGCATACGTCGCATGGGCGACTACATTGACTACCAGATCGACAACCTGTCGCCCGCCCAGTTAAATAAAAGGGATCAACGACCCTTTTCTAAAAGCGCCAATTTGCCTTGCCCCGGCATCGCTTCGGCAGCGCCATCCTCCAGTCTGGGCCGACCGCGCGGTCTGGCCTCCCGCCTTTCCCCCAGCATCCGTTCGATCTTCGCGTGAAACCGGTCATTTCCCAGTGGCTGATTCTGGTTGAGCGCCAGCCGAATATCGTCAATCGCCGCTTGATCGAGCTCCGCACGGAATAGTGTGCGGTAGTGTGCTTGCCGGTCTTTGTCGGTCGCCGCAATGGCCTGATACACCGGGTGTGGGGTCAGGCGGGAATCTGCCTGCCCCAGTGCGTTGTGCCGGTAACTGCTCCAGCGGTAGTGGGCCGGGTCGTCCACCATCGCGGCGCGCACCGGGTTCAGCTCGATGTAGCGTTGGCAGGCGAGCAGATAGGTGTCGGCATGAATGACTGATGACTTGTAGCGGCTGTCCCAGAGCGGGCCGGTGCGGCGGTAGGTGCGATTGATGTACTGCACGTAGCGCCTGCCAATCGACATGATCAGGCGCGGGACGCTGGCCGCTCGCTTGGGGGTGAGCAGCAGATGGACATGATTGGTCATCAGCACATAAGCATGCAGTTTGCATTCGTGCGCAGCCAAAGCCTCGCCCAGCCAGTGCAGATAGCTTTGGTAGTCGTCTTCGGCAAGAAAGCACGCTTCGCGGTGATGGCCGCGCTGAACGATGTGCAGTGGCACATTGTCGAGTTGGATGCGGGGGCGGCGCGGCATGGAAGTATTCTAACGGAAGTATTCGACGCTGACCCCTTTGATTTTCTCTTTGATTCTTCTTTGATTGCCTTTGATTGCCGCCTTTGATTGCCGCTTTGATTGCCGTTTGTTAGCCTGTTCACAGTGGTATTGGTGCGATCTGACCGTTAGCAGAGATCAGCGCAGCCTGCCTAGCGAAAATAATTCCCAGAGTGTAGTTGCCCTCGTAGATAAATGCCCCAAGTTCAATGCGGTTCTCCGCAGCGATGAGCCGAAAGCACGGTCCGCCACTCATTCCGCTAAGGCTGGTTCCTGGCAGTAGTGGCTCTTGGACATTTGGCAACCACGTGACTTCAGACGGATCGATGTGAAACGAAACCTGCTCGCCTGAGCAGCCGTTAGGTTTCCGACGAAAAGACAAGAAGTCTATCGACATGCTTGGAGG
The DNA here is from genome assembly GCA_031362865.1 of Burkholderiales bacterium. GTDB lineage: Bacteria > Pseudomonadota > Gammaproteobacteria > Burkholderiales > JAEUOS01 > JANLTH01. The sequence continues at coordinate 15,425 of JANLTH010000032.1, forward strand.
ATTTGGGCCAGGAGGAACGGACCGCCTCGCCTCCGGATAGCCGCCGGACACAACGTGATCGTCGAGTTGGATCGCCGGCGGGGGCCAAGTCGGCGGAACGTAGATGACACCACCCCAATGCTGTCGCGTGAGGTTTGGAATTGAAAATGTGGCCAGATCCCAATGTCGGCTACGGTCAATTAAGTTCTCGCTTGGCTCAAACGGGGCACCACCCAGCTGACAGAAGATGTTGGGCTTCTCAATTTTGTGACGCTCATAGATTTCCAACACGTGGTTGTTGGTTATTCCGAGGAGAATCTCCGGAGTTTGAACGACGCACATTGTCCCGCTGTTCACCACGATCTGTCGATCCGACTCCCACCACAGCGGCGCACACAGCGACATGACGTGCTTGCGCAGAGCCATGTCGATTTCTTGAACGGTCCGTGCATCTACGCTTGATTTCTCGATCATCTCTGTGGTGTGGACTCAACCGGGCTAACGAACAGCGTTTATCTGTCGCACGCGCAAACTGAATCGAAGCATGGGACTCTCCTGCGACAGATAAACCTTGTTGGACTGAACCGGGTGTGAGGCGGCTGCGATAAGGGGAATGAAATCTTCCACGCCCCACTTAGGCCAGATTGTGCCTTATCTTGCGCCGCTTCGAGCAACCGAAGCGCCTCCGCTGGCGGTCGCAAACGGCCTTTTGGACGATGGGATTCGCCCCCAAACGGCGCATTCGACCGTTGCCAACGCGCCGCGCGCGCTCCGTCCCCCGGCGGCCCGCCCGCTGCCACCTGCCACGCCACGGTCATCATCGCGGCACGCACGGCGGCCCTCGACATCGGCTTACTGAAACGCTCGCACCCGGTGCGGGCAGTCGCGCAGGCGTTGGCACACTCTGAATCACCCGGAGCCGTCCTGCAGTGCAACGCGGGCAGCACGCCAGGTCAATCGCCTTGACCCGGTGCATGAAGTCTGCCGCCGACTCGCTGGCCTGTGGATTCGGTGCGGGCATGTTGAGCGCAGCGCGCGCGGCTGCCAGTTTGGCCGCCTTACAGCCCGCCGCCAACAGCCCGTAGTGGCGAATCCGCTTGATCCCCTTGGGCAGAATGTGCAACAGGAAGCGGCGCACAAACTCCACCCCGTCAAGGCGCACCGTGCGCTTACCGGGTTTGCCCAGTTCGCCACCTGCACCCGTTGCATCACCGCGCACCTTGAAAGTGACCTGTTGCGCGCCGACCGATTGAATCCGCTCATTGGAGATCGCCGTGCGGTGCGTATAGCGAGAGAGATACTCCAGCACCTGCGCTGGTCCGCCCATCGGCGTCTTGGCGTAGACCACCCAGCCATGCCGGTACAGCGCGGCATGACGCTTGCGCCAAGCACAATGATCGCCTTGTGGATCACGGGGAATCTGCCCGCTCTGGTGCGCCCGTTGCAAGGCCGCCATCCACTTGCCACGAAACACCTCGGACAAGGCATGCACGGGGAACAGGAAGTTCGGCTGACGCGTCGGATTAAGCCAGTTGCCCTGTGCGCCCAGTGCGCCACAAGCCATCACCGCATGCAGGTGGAGATGTCGTCGCAAATCCTGCGTCCAGGTATGCAACACCAGACTGAACGCGGGAGTGGGATCAACCGCAGGATCGCCCGAGGGGCTGCCCACAGGATTGCCGCCGGCATGCGCAGCACCACCGATCCACCGGGGGTTGGCGGCAAACTGCGCCAGGGTTTGTGCGGTACAGGCAAACAAGGTGTCGATCACCCAGCGCGGGTGCGCGCCATACAGCGCATTCAAGCCGTGCGGTAAGGTAAATACCAAATGCGCATAGGGCACTGGCAGCACTTGCGCCAGACGGCCTTGCAACCAGGCTTCCTTGGCGCGGGCGCCGCATTGCGGGCAATGCCGATTGCGGCAGGAGTGGTATTGCCAATGCTGGTGGCCACACCCATCACAAGCCAGTTGCTGCCCGCCCAGTGCTGCGGTACGACAGGCCACAATCCCCCGCCAGGCTTTGGCCTGTGGGGTGGTCAGGGTGTGGGTTGCCAGATACGCTGTACCAAACTGGCGCAGCGCCTCGGCCAAGTCGGCCACGGGCTACGTGCTACGGGGCTACAGCTTGGGCAGGCCCGCCAGCAAGTCCAGTGGATCGTTGTCTTTGGGGGCGCGAAACTGTGGACTGGTCAGGTGCAGATACTTCGCCGTGGTGCCAATGTGGCTGTGGCCAAGGAGCTTCTGGATGGTGAACAGATCGACTCCACCTTCGAGCAGGTAGGTGGCAAAGCAGTGGCGCAGGGTGTGGATGCCACCTGATTTGGTGATCTGGGCGCGCTCCCGCGCGCCTTGGTAGGCGCGTTGCGCCATTTCGATGGGCATTGGCTCGCCACTGCCGCCACTGCGACTGGCAATGCCGCTGCCAAAGAGCCAGATGCCCGGCTTGGTAGCTTGTGCGTAGGCGCGCAACAGTACCAGCAGCGTGGGGCTGAGCAGGCTGTAGCGGCCTTTGCCACCTTTGCCACACGCGACCCGGATGCACAGGCGGTCGGGGGCGCTGTCAATGTCGGTGACGCGCAGGGCACAGGCTTCGGAGACGCGCAGGCCGCCGGCGTAGATGGTTTGTAGCAGCATGCGCCGTACCGGGTGGGCGCAGGCCTCAAACAGCCGGGCAATTTCCGCGCGGGCGAGTACCTCGGGCTGTTTGGCCGGCACTTTGGCAAACGGGATGTGAAACGGTTCGCGCTCACGCTGCAGCACCGTTCGGTACAGAAACTGGGCGGCGCACGCGGCTTGGTTCATGGTGCTGTAGGACAGTTTCTGCTCGGTGACCATGTGCAGCAGGTAGGCTTGCACTTCTTGCGCGCTGTACCGCGCAGGGTCGCGTCGGTAGTACTTGGCCATGCGGTAGATGGCGCGCAGGTAGCTTTCCTGAGTGCGCAGGGCAAAGCCGCGTTGCACCATGGCATCTTGCATGCGTTGACGTAGCGGTGACATGAGAGTTCTCCTTCAAGGCCGGGGAAGATTCCCCAGCTCGAAGGCTTCTCTTGTTTGCCGGTTCGCGCAAGTCCTGCGCTGAAAAAACGCTATGTCGGGCAAGGCAGGCTTGCCACCGCGTCAGCGGTTTAGTTCAACGTGATGTATACCGCACAGCCCTGCGGTATAGCTTAGCAAATCAAAGCAAATCAAAGAGCAAATCAAAGGGGTCTATCGTCTAAATCTGCAAGGTGACGCATAGGCAGTTTAGGACGAAGCGGGGT
>JANLTH010000038.1:0-13033 GCA_031362865.1 Burkholderiales bacterium
CCAAGCCATGATCGCGCGCCAGCACCTCGTTGACCATACACGCTTGGGTGTCGCCCTCGCCCATGCCGAATGAATCGCCCACCAGCACCCAAGGCTGTCCGGCATAGTCTTGGCGATTGCGAAACCCCAGCTTGTCCGAGATAAATTCAATCTCGCGTGGCTCGATGATGCCCAGCTTGGCAGTAGCTTCCAGATCACCAAATGGAATCTTCGCCTTCAGCGCAAGCTTGGGTTGCAGCACACGCCCAAATTCGTTGTCGTTGATGCGGTAGCGCTCGGTTGGGCGGTAATACATCATGTCGCCCATGCCGGTGAGCGAGAGCACCAGATTCGCGATGACAACCGTGAAGACGAAAGAGACCGCCGCCAGCAACGCATCGCCTTTGCGCAAAAACAGCGCCGCCGCCGCAAACAAGGCAAAGATGCACATTAGCGCCGCATAAGGCAGGCCAATGGCCAGCAAACCCAGCGCCACCAACAGCAGGGCCAGCACGTAGAGGGTGATCGTTTTCAACGTCAAGAGGTACTCAATCCAACTCAAACGCACTGGTGTAATCTTGCGCCAGTGCGGCATCTTGGTCTTCTTTTTTCAGATAGCAATTGCCAATGGCGAGGCGCTCGATACCCGTGCCCATCAGACACCGGAACGCATCTTCTGGCGTACACACAATCGGCTCACCGCGCACATTAAAACTGGTATTGACCAGCACCGGGCAACCGGTGAGCGCCTTGAATTGGGTGAGCAAGGCGTGATAGCGCGGGTTGGTGTCGGCATGCACCGTCTGGATACGCGCCGAATAATCCACATGCGTTACCGCCGGAATCGCGGATCGGCTGACGTTAAGCTTGTCGATGCCAAAGAGCGTCGCCTCAGTTTCAGACATCGCGCGGCGATGCACCTGCGCCACCTCGGCCACCAGCAGCATATAGGGGCTGTCGACGTTGATGTCGAACCACTGCGCCACATCTTCACGCAGCACCGAAGGCGCAAACGGGCGAAAAGATTCGCGGAATTTGACCTTCAGGTTCAGGGTTTTTTGCATCGAAGGCGAACGCGGGTCACCCAAAATCGAGCGGCCGCCCAGCGCTCGCGGGCCAAACTCCATGCGGCCCTGAAACCAGCCCAAGGCCATGCCATCAGCCAAATCGGCAGCGGCACGGGCAATCAGCCCAGCTTCATCGAGCACCTCGAAGCGCGCGCCTGCCGCCGTTAATCGCGCAGCGATGTCGTCCGCTGCAAATTGCGGGCCCAGATACGAGCCGCGCATTGCATCGCCACCCGCTTTGGGCTGCGGCCGCGCGCCGCCCAGTTGAATATGCGTAGCCGCAAGAGCTGCGCCCAGCGCGCCTCCCGCGTCCCCCGCCGCCGGCTGAATCCAGATCTTGTCAAACGCGCCATCGCGCAATAGTTTGCCGTTGGCCACGCAGTTGAGCGCCACGCCGCCTGCCAAGCACAGGTTGCGTTCACCCGTTTCACGCGCCACCGCACGGGCCAGCTTGAGCATCACTTCCTCGGTGACCGCTTGGACCGAGGCCGCCAGGTCCATCTCGCGCTGCGAGAGCGGCGTTTCGGCCTTGCGGGCGGGCGCGCCAAAAAGTGTGTCGAACTTCGCGTTGGTCATCTTCAAGCCGGTGCAATAGTCGAAGTAGTCCAAATTCAGGCGAAAACTGCCATCCTCTTTGATGTCGATCAGGTGCTCTTTCATCAATTGCGCAAAGCGCGGCTCGCCATAGGGGGCCAAGCCCATGACTTTATATTCGCCCGAGTTGACTTTGAAGCCGGTGTAATAGGTCAGCGCCGAGTAGAGCAGCCCGAGTGAATGCGGAAAATGAATCTCGCGCGCGATTTCAAGTTTTGCGCCATCGCCCAACGCTAATGAGGTGGTGGCCCATTCGCCAACCCCGTCCAGCGTGAGCACGGCAGCTCGCTCAAACGGCGAGGGATAAAACGCACTCGCCGCGTGGCTCAGGTGATGCTCGGAAAACAGCAGCCGCTCTTCCCACGGATAGGCCGGGTCGAGTGCCACCAACTCGCGTTTGAGCAATTCTTTGAGGAAGAGTTTTTCTTTCAACCACACCGGCAAGGCGGTGAGAAAGGAACTAAATCCGCGCGGCGCGAAGGCCAGATAGGTTTCCAGTAGTCGCTCAAACTTTGGCAGCGGCTTGTCGTAAAACGCGACATGATCGACTGCGCTAAAAGCGATCCCCGCTTCTTTTAAGCAATACGCAATCGCGTTTTTCGGGTAAGCCGCATCGTGCTTTTTGCGCGTAAAGCGCTCTTCTTGCGCGGCGGCGACGATCACGCCGTCACGCACCAGCGCGGCGGCGGCATCGTGATAGAAGGCCGAAATGCCGAGGACGATCACGCCGCTTAAAACAACGTGTAAATGAACGGCGCGATTGCCGAGCCTTGCGCAAATACGAGCAGGCCACCGATCAGCAGCATCAACAAGATGATCGGCAACATCCAAAATTTCTTGCGAATTTTGAGAAACGCCCAAAGCTCTTTGAGAAGTGAAAACATTCGAACTGGGTCTCTGGTTAAAACTGTCGATTGAGCGAGCCGGGCGCGGGGCCGGGCGGATCACGCGGTACCCAGTAGCTTCGCGCCGCCGGATCAAGTTTGAGTTTGAGGGCATCGCGCCCAAACAGCCGCATGCCGATGGCAATCGGCGTGAACACGCCATAGAAAATGATGCCCAAGATGACCGGGTTGACGATTCGATGCAGCAACTCACCGAACCTGAGCCAGAGCCGCGCCGGGCCGTTCAACACGCTGGGCAGAGCCAGTGCCAGCCCACCCAACACAACCCCCGAACCCCAAGCCCAGTGCGCCCAAGTGCCGTAGCGCCAGCGAATATAGAGCGTGACCAGCGCAAAGAAGCCTGCAAATACGTAGCCGAAGCTGCGGCCAGGTGGGGCGGCAGAGGTCGAAGAAGGGCTTGAGATGGCGGCGCTCAAAGGGCGGACGAGTCGAATCGAAGCAGAGCGCCGCATTATAAAGTGGGGCCGGTGCTACTTCATGGTTTCGGCGGCCAGGCTTGCGTGCCCACCAGATAGGCGTACCACTCTTCCAAGCCCTGCTCGTAGATCGCGTATTCGCCGCGCAACGACTTCCACACCAATCGGGCTTCGTCGGCGCGCAAGGCTTCGAGCGCACGCTGCACGGCGGCCGCGCCAACTTTTTTGCCGAGCTTGCCGCTGTAGAACTGCAAGGCTGGCGCGTCGTAGGCGCGAAAGCCGTCGCTCGTCTCCAACATGCGCTGCAGCACAGCGCGCTGTAGCGCTTCAAGGCGCGCGAAGGTTTGGCTGAATTCGTCGCGCTCGCGGGCGCGCTGGGTGGTGGCGTGAGCGAGCAGCGCCTGTTCCAGCGCAGGGCCACTGTTCGCGGTTTTGGCCAACTCGCCGAGCGTGCGAATGAAAAATTGAGGCCGCCTGCCCAACTGCGCAAAAGCCTCCACCAACACGCTCTGGCGCACGGTGGAAAACTCGGGCCGCAGTGCCATCACCGCGATGCGCTGCGCTAATACGAAATCATCGTCGAGCAAGGGCAGGGTTTCCACCTGCGAACCCCAAAACGGCGCGGAAGGCGCGTTCAGCAGGCGCATCAATTTGTCGCGGTGCGAGCCGGACATCACCAACAGCAAGTTTGGCCCTTGCGTACCCCGCAAATTGTCGCGCGCGGACTTCAGCGCACGCATCGCGGCATCACCCTCCTCGGTGGTCAAGGCATGCTGCGCTTCGTCGATGATGAAGGCGATTTTTTTGCCGGTGGTCTGATGCAGTGCCAGCAGCACTTCGTAGAGGCTCGCGCCCTCAGGTTTGCCAATTTTGGTCAGGTCAACCGTTGCCACACCCGGCACGCTCAGCTTGTCCAAGCCCGCCCCCTTGGCGAACTTGGCGTTGCCGCCCAGGTTTTCACGCACCGCGCGGGCCAGCGTATCGGCCAGCAACTCGCCGGGCGGTTTGGGCGATTCCCACAGGTCTGCGTAGAGCACCAACAAGCCGCGCTTTTGCAGCTCGGGCAGCAAATCCTGCTTCAAGAATTCGGTTTTTCCGGTGCGGCGGGCGGCGGCGAGAAACAGGCCGTTTGGTGCGTCGGAAAGCGGTGAGATGCCAAGCAGGTCGTCGGCGTAGCGTTTGGCGAGATTTGGGCGGGGATGATGGTTCATTTATCCTATTTTACGGGATACTTCCCAATTTTTAAATAAATCACGATAATTGATCACGCCACGCGTCCGACCCCGAGGATTCGCGAGTTTGAGTCTTATACCAATGGCTGCGTCTAATCCCTCGTTGCGTCGAAGCCGACTTAGACTTAAGAAAAACCAAGAGAAATGAAGGTAAAATTTTTATTTAATTGCTAATTTAGCATTTATACATTAGAATTTCACAATGTCTCCCCTCTGATGGCTCCTTGCTCTCGATCCCTCAACCTGGCTAGTGATGGGATGCATGCTACTTCTTCTGACCCTCATCGTCGCCGCGCTACTCCTCTACGCCATGCGCAACGGCAAGTCACTGCAACTGACGCAGCACATGAAGTGGATCGCCAAAGAACCGACCTCACGCGCCAACGCCCGCAAAACATGACGCTCACGCCCCTCCCCCGCGATGCCGCATTACGCTCCTGGCAGCGCTTTGACGACAAAGTCCAGCGCGGCAGCGTCGGTAACAGCTACGCGCGCATCCTCTCGCTGGTAGACGACTCCGGGCGCGCGCCGCTAACGCTGGTTCTGAGCACCCTCTTCCCCGGCGAAGACCTGATCGACGCGCACCGCGCGCTGGCTACGCAAATCATCAACCGCCCGCCCAAAACACCCGGCAAGGCCACGCCGCTACGCTTGCAGACGACGCGCCTGCCGCGCGGCGTGGCTGGCGAAGCGCGCTTTGCCGATGCCTGGTTGTGGTTTGTCGGCGAAAGTCTCACTGACCCGATTGCTGACGGCCCGCCACCCAACCCGCGCTATGACCCTGCGCACTATGTGGACAGCGCGTTCGCGCTCGCAGGCCCGCCCGATGAAGTAGCGAAGGAAGCGGATGCAATGCGACAAGCGCTCGCCGAAGCACATGTACGGGAAAACCGCGACACGGTCAATTTGGGCTTAGGTACGTCGCGGCATGGCGCGCGGCCTCAGGATTTTGTCGAAGCCGCTGCAACCGTAAGCACACTCGATTCGCCTCACCACGAGAAGCCCGCGCCCAGCAAGCTGCAAACCCCGGTATTGCAAGGCCTCTTCGATTGGGCGCTAAACAACCAAACCGAAGCGCCGCATTTGCTCGCACTCTTGGGTGACGCAGGCACTGGAAAAACCAGCCACCTCCAACATTTTGATCGCGTGCTCAACGGCATATCGCAGCACCCGCGCTGGGAACATGCCAAGGCCGAAAGCGCACGCGCCCGCAACCTGAACTGCCTGTTCATCGATCTTTCCAATCTGGCAGGCGTCACGCGCTTGAGCGAGCTTTCTCTCGAAGAAATGCTGGAAATCGTGCTCAAAAAGCGTGGCGTGGGTGCGGAGGCATCAGCGCGCGTAGCCAGCTACCTCACGCAAGCGCGCGCAGGCGAGGTGGTCATGGTGTTTGATGGTTTGGACGAGTTGCTCAATGTCGATTCCAACGTGTTGCACCACGTCTTTGGGCAATTGCTGCGCGTGCTTGAAGCGAAGCGCGGCCAAACCATCTCGCCCAGTGCGCGCGCCATCGTCAGTTGTCGCACGCACTACTTTCGCTCGGTCCAGGACCAGCATGCGTTTTTTGACACCCGGCGGCGCGGCACAGCGCGGGCGCAAGATTACTTTCAGATGACGCTGCTGCCCTGGACAGCCGAGCATATCGAAGAATACATCCGCAAAATCGTTCCGCCAAAGGATGTTGACAAGCTGCTCCACACCATTCGCATCACCTACAACTTGCAAGAGCTTGCCACCCGCCCAGTGTTGCTCGCGATGATGGCCGAGCAGATTGACAAGTTGGTGGCGGCAGGCGATAGCAAACCCATCACCGCGGCGCGTATGTACGACATCACCGTCGCCGAATGGATCGCGCGCGACAACGGCAAGCATCAAATCCGGCCGGAGCACAAGCCGCTCTTAATGGGCGCGCTGGCGGCGCATATGTGGGACAGCGAGGAAGAAAGCTTGGCGGTTGCAGAACTGGAGGTTTGGCTGGAGAAAACCTTGCCGCTGTTATTTGGCAGCCGGTACGCGAGCGCCGATATCGCAGCGCTGCAAAACGACTTGCGTACCGCCACGTTTATCGCCCGCGTAAGTGACGAGAGATTCGTGTTTGGTCACCGCTCGTTCCAGGAATACTTTCTCGCGCGCTATTGGGTGGAGGCGGTGCGCGCGGTCGCAAATGGCGTGCTCCCCGAGGCGGCGCTGCGCAGCACACTTCCTTCACACGGGTTTACCTACGAATCATTCCAATTCTTGCGCGAGATGTGGGACGCCGAGCGAGCACGCATCTCGCTCACTGAGCAGGCCAAGCGCGCCTCAGCGCTATGGTCGGTGCTCCAAGGCACAGCGACGGACGCGGGTGCGCCGCTCCTGCGCGCCAGAGTATTTGATGTGCTGATCGCGCTTGGGCTCACGCATCGCGAGATTGCGCAACACGTCACACTTGGCGCCGACTCGCCGCTCAATCTGCGCGGCCTGAGCTTGGCGGGTTTGCAACTTGGCGATGCCGACTTCAGCAATCTGCCAACCATGGATCTCCGCCATACCAGCCTGATAGCACTGCGCGCCGAACGCTGCACATTCGGCAGTGTGTTGACCGATGACCAAACCGTGGTGGCGCAAGCGGTGTTTCGCGACTGCGACCTGAGCCGAATCGACTGGGGCGACGCCGACACCGGCGGAATGATTGTGCGCAACACGGGATTGACGCTTCGATGGGATCAAGGGCTGGTCGGCCCATGGTCGATGCCGGACCCGGAAACGAGCCAGTCCCTCTTATTTGGCCGCGTGGAATTCCGATCCCCCACCGAGCTGGTCTTGAGTACTTACCGAGGGCCGGCAAACTACATCGGATCGAGCACCGCAGGTTTGTCAGCGCTCGCGCGGCTGGAGAAGGCCTTTGACCGCCAGCTCTCTGTGCAATTTGGCGCGGTGACCTTGCGACAAGAGTGGACACAGCGGATTGACCCGACGCACCTATCGCAGTCACCACACGAAACGCGCAGCCTGGACGGGCGCTTCGAGACATTGCTCGAAAGCGGTTTTCTGACCATCCGACCGCTCAATCCAAATGCCGAAGACCGCTGGTACGTCGTAGTCCCCTTCCCGCTCAGAGGCACTGAACCCTCCTGGGCCGAGTTCGATATGGAAAACCGACTCACCGCCTGCAACGAAGCGGCCATCGACCACTGGCTCTTTGCCCTGCGCGATGGTCAAGCGCTACCGATCGAAGCGGTTTTGTAAACTGCATCACCTCAAAACGACCATCCCGCGCGCTTCTCCAGCCCTACCCTCGCAAAACCGCCGACTGATAACCTTCTTCAGGCATGCCATGAATCTATTCGACCTCGAAACCCCTGCGCTAATCCTCGACCGAGCGCAGGTCGCGCGCAATATCCGTCGCCTGCGCGGACATCTGGCGCACTTGGGCGTGGCGTTGCGCCCACACCTGAAAACGCCAAAATGCATCGAAGTAGCACACATGGTGATGGATGCGCCGGAAGGCCCGGCTACCGTCTCCACGCTCAAAGAAGCCGATGAATTCGCCTTGGCCGGGGTGCGCGATTTGCTCTATGCGGTGAGCTTGGCCCCGAACAAGTTCGCCCATGTCACGCGGCTGCGCCAGCGCGCGGTTGATCTGACGGTGGTGGTCGATAGCGTTGGCGCAGCGCATCTGCTGGCAGCGCACGCCATCGCCACCAACGACCGGATTCCGGTGCTGATCGAAATCGATTCTGATGGGCATCGTTCCGGTGTTGCACCCGGCGCACCCGTTCTGGTGGAAATTGCCCGCGCGCTCGATGCCAATGGCACGGGCTGCGAAGTACGCGGCGTGATGACTCACGCGGGAGCCTCCTATGCCTCTTACACCGCCGATGCCAAGGCCGCCATGGCGGAACAGGAACGGGCCGCTGCGGTGCGTTCAGCACAAACCCTGCGCAATGCAGGCTTCGCGGCCCCCGTGGTCAGTGTCGGTTCCACCCCAACAGCTCATTTCGCCCGGTCGCTCGAAGGAGTGACCGAAGTGCGCGCTGGCGTATTCGTATTTCAAGATTTAGTGATGGCAGGTCTTGGCGTGTGCCGCAATGAAGACATCGCCCTCTCGGTGCTGGCTTCGGTGATCGGCCACCAAGCCGATAAAGGCTGGATCATCGTCGATGCGGGCTGGATGGCAATGTCGCGCGATCTGGGCACTGCCAGGCAGCCGGTGGATCAGGGCTATGGCCTGGTGTGTGACTTGAACGGCAAACCCTACGGCGACCTCATCATGGTGGGGGCCAATCAGGAGCACGGCATTCTTGCGCTGCGGCTGGGCAATCAGGCAAGCTTGCCCAGCCTCGGTGTCGGGGACCTGGTGCGCATTTTGCCCAACCACGCCTGCGCCACTGGCGCGCAGCATGGTCGCTATCAAGTGGTGGAAGGTGGCTCGGAAATTGTCGCAACCTGGGAGCGATTTAACGGCTGGTGAGCTTGTTTGGCTCAGATTAAATGCCTGAAGAGGGCCGCCCAGATTGCCTTTCCAGCCACTGGCTACTCCGCTTTCGCACCCGCCACATGCCAGCGCGCCAACAATTCACGTTCTGCATCTGTCATCTGTGTCAAATTTCCCGGCGGCATCGCCTTGAGCACGACCGCTTGGGCGTAAGTGCTTTGCGCGTTGGCGACGATCTGGGCCGAACTATCGAGCCGAATATTTTTCGGTGGCGCAACGAAGCCTGCGTAGCTGGGCTTTTCAGCATGGCACACGGCGCACCGCTCACCGATGATGCGTTGCACATCGGCAAACTTCACGGCGCTCGCCACGCCAGCAGGCTGCGGCGGCAGCGCTACGGGGCGCAGCGCCCAGAAGAGCGCCGCCAGAATCAGTAGTCCGCCGCCAAACAGCCACGGCAAATGATTGCCGCGATGTTTGAAGGTGAAATAGAGCCGAATCAACACTCCGGCAAGCGCAATCGTCATCAGCACTACCCAGTTGTACTTGTGGCTGGTGAAGAGCGCGTAATGGTTCGAGATCATCACAAACAGCACTGGCATGGTGAAGTAGGTGTTGTGTACGCTGCGCAGCTTGCCGTTGGCCGCATGCGAAGGGTCGGGCACACGGTTTTCAGCTTTGGCCTTCACCATTTCGCGCTGGCCGGGCATGATGACAAAGAACACATTGGCTGCCATGATGGTGCCTAACATCGCCCCAAAATGGATGAACGCGCCGCGCCCTGAAAAGAAGCTGCACAGCAGATATGCCGCACCTGTGGAGAGCGCGAACAAGATGCCCGCAAACACGGGTTCGTTCTTCGACAAAGCGGTTTTGCAGAGGATGTCGTAGATGATCCAGCCGAGTGCCAAAAAGGCCAGGCCGAGCGCCACCGCACCCAAATGCGTGAGTGGTGCCACCCGCTTGTCGATCAAATAAATATCGGCCTGTACGTAGTAAATCAGCACCATCAAAAACATCCCGGAAAGCCAGGTGGAGTACGCCTCCCACTTGAACCAGTGCAGCGGGTGCGGCATTTCGGGGGGCGCAACTTTGAACTTTTGCGCGCGATAGAAGCCGCCGCCGTGCAGGGCCCACACTTCGCCCGATAGCCCCAGGCGCTCGACTTCTTCAGCGTAGCGCGGCGTGCGCAGGTGCGAGTCGAGCCAGATGAAATAGAAGGAGGCGCCGATCCACGCGATGCCAACAATCATGTGGAACCAGCGGCCCAAGAAATTGAGCCACTCCAGAATGTAGGCTTCCAATTAACTGCCCCGGTAGGTGGAGTAGGTCCACGGCGTGCAAACCAGCGGCACGTGATAGCTGCCACCGTCTTCACCCAGCCCGAAATCGACCGTGACGACATCGACAAATGGAAATTCCGGCAGCTTTACACCGCGCGCACGAAAGTAATCGCCTGCCTTGAAGACCAGGCGATAGCGGCCTTTTTTGACCGCATCGCCAGAAAGCAAGGGTGCGTCGGTGCGCCCGTCGGCATTGGTGATTGCCGTCACCAAGCGGCGCGGGCCGGCAGCTTCAATCACGAAAAGTTCAAGCGCCACCCCAGCCGCCGGGCAACCGTGCATGGTGTCGAGAACGTGGGTAGAAAGTTTTGCCATAGGGAAATCGTGTCCGCCGCTGTCATTCCTGCGTGCGCAGGAAAGACGGCGCGTTTTGTTCAAGGAGCAGTGCGGACTCAAGGACTTCGCCGCAGAATCAGAGACTTTAAGCGAAAAAAACATTTCTATCAACATTTTTAAATAGATTTCATGTAACATTTTTAAAAATCAGGTCAATCATCATGTCCGATCTCATCGAACCTTCCCTGCTTAACGACCAAGCCTATCGCGCCCTCAAAGGCGCTCTGGTTTCCGGCATGATGCGCGCGGGCGAAATGGTGTCGCTGCAAGATTTGGTCAAGCGCTTTCACATGCCGTTGGCACCAATTCGCGAAGCGGTCAAGCGCGCCGCTTCCGAGAAGTTTTTGCGCATCGTTCCCAAGCGTGGCATCTATGTCATGGAGGCTACGCCCGAGCGCTTGCTCGAGTGCTTTGGCCTACGCATGCTGATCGACCGCGAAGGTGCCCGCAAACTGGCTCGACGCGTGCGCGCAGGTCTGGCACAGCCCGCGCTGGATGCTCTGCAAACAGCGCATCAGGCGCTTTACGAGCGCGCACTCGTTGAGGTAGACCAGGTGCTCGCAGCCGAAGCCTACGTGCTCGATTGGCAGTTGCATCTCACTTTGAGCGGCGCGATTCACAACCCGCTGATCGAAGAGATTTATGCGATCAACCGCGAAAAAATCCGCTTGATGCAAAACACCCGGCCTTCGCTGCCCGACCGGGTTGCGCCCTCGCTGGCCGAACACCTCGATATCTTGCGCACGATTGCCAGCGGCGACCCGGAAGCTGCCGACCAAAAAGTCTGTGACCATTACCGCCAGACCCTGCGCTGGTGGGGCATTTTGAATCCAACCTTTGACTAGAAAATGAAATTTGGCCCCGAACTGATGCGCCAGGCGGAAGTGCTGGCAGGCTTCACCGAAGATGCGCCGCGCGTCACGCGCACTTATCTCTCGGCGCAGCACAAGCAGGCGGGCGACTATCTCATCAGCCTGATGATGAATGCTGGCATGGCAGCGGGCTACGACGCGCTGGGCAACATCGTCGGGCGCTACGCTGCGGCTACGCCCAATGCGCCGACCGTGATGACCGGCTCGCACCAAGACAGCGTGCGCAATGCGGGTAAGTACGACGGCCTGTACGGCATCCTCTCACCGATTGCCTGCGTGAAAGACTTGCATCAACGCGGTGTGCGCCTTCCTTACACGCTGGAAATTGTGGGCTTTGGTGACGAAGAAGGCGTGCGCTACGGCGTGACCCTAATTGGCAGCAAAGCAATGGCGGGGGCCTTCAAACCCGAGTGGCTGGACAAGCAAGACGCAAACGGCATCACCATGCGCCAAGCGATCCGCGAATTTGGCGGTGACCCAAACGGCTGGCGTGCGCTCGACCGACGTGGCACCGGGGTAACCGCCTTTGTTGAGTCGCACATCGAGCAAGGCCCGGTACTGCTCAATGAAGGTTTGAGTGTCGGGGTTGTCACTGCCATCGCTGGGGCCACCCGCATGAACGTGACTGTCACCGGCCTAGCCGGCCATGCGGGCACAGTGCCAATGGGTGGGCGCCAAGATGCGCTCACGGCGGCGGCAGAAATGGTGCTCGCGGTAGAGCGCCATTGCAGCGAACGCCGCGACCAATTGGTGGGCACAGTGGGGCAAATCAAGGCCTTGCCTGGCGCCGTGAACGTGATCCCGCAAGACGTGGAATTTTCGGTCGATCTGCGTTCCGGCGACAACGAGGCAAGGCGCACCGCAGTGGATGCGCTGCATGCTGAGTTTGCAGCGATTGCCCAGCGCCGCGGCATCAAAGTCGAAGCCAACCCTTACTTTGAAATCAACGCGGCACCGTGCGACGCTGGGCTGCAACAAGCTTTCGCCAGCGCGATTGCAGCGCATGGCATCACGCCGCGTTACCTGCCTTCAGGGGCCGGACATGACGCAATGGAATTCCCGCCCGTGGCCCCGATGGCGATGCTGTTCGTGCGCTGCGGCAATGGCGGGATCAGCCACCACCCGAGTGAAACGATGACAGCAGAAGATGCGGAAGTATCGACTTCGGTATTGCTGCATTTTTTTGAAAACTTTCATCCGAACACCCCGGTAACTGCTTGAAGATGCCCAACCAGCTTGCTTCTTCAGCCACTGCGTGGGTCAATGCAGCACACCCAGCACAGGTCGAATTGTTGCGCGAGATTGTGCGCGTGCCGACCGATACGCCGCCTGGCAACAACGCGCCTGCTGCGGAGCGCTGCGCCGAACTCCTCACTGCGCTGGGCTTAACGGTAGAAAAAATTCCTGTGCCGACCAGCTTGCTGCGCCAAGTCGGCATGCAGTCCGTCACCAACCTGATCGTGCGACAGCGCTTTTCAGACGATGGCCCCACGATCGCGCTCAACGCCCATGGCGATGTGGTGCCGCCCGGCGAGGGCTGGCAGCACGACCCCTATGGCGGCACAGTTGTCAACGGGCGCATGTTTGCGCGCGGAGTGGCAGTCTCTAAATCTGACATCGCCAGCTACACCTACGCCTTGCTCTGCCTCAAAGCCCTGCATGCAGCGGGCAGGCCTCTGCGCGGCGCGGTCGAACTGCACTTCACCTACGACGAAGAATTTGGTGGCTTGGCAGGCCCGGCCTTTCTGCTCGAAGGTGGGCACACCAAGCCAGATTTCGCGATTGCAGCAGGCTTCTCCTACAACATCGTCACCGCGCATAATGGCTGTCTGCAATTTGAGGTGACCGTACACGGCCAGGCCGCGCACGGTG
>JANLTH010000064.1:0-5331 GCA_031362865.1 Burkholderiales bacterium
CTGATGAGGGTCACGCCTGATACCAATGTGCTCGCGCGCACCCTGGTAGATGACAGTGGCGCACTCACCCAGTGCATCGCCGCGCGCGAAGCACTGGGTGCCGCCAGCGAGATTTTTGTGCCGCAGGTGGTGCAAATTGAGTTGTGCTGGGTACTGGCATCCGCTTTTGGGCTGCGGCACACAGAGATTTTGACGGTGCTCAAGGTTTTGGCCGTCAATCCGCGCGTCGAACTCGATCAGCGCGACAAGTTTGCAGCCACTCTGGAACGCTTCGCCGCTAACCCCGCCAGCACGTTTGCAGATTGCCTGATTGTGACGGCAGCCGAACAGCAAGAATCGGCGCTGCTGACGTTTGACAAAAAATTGGCCCGGCAAGCCGGTGTCACCGTGCTGGCACTAGGCCGGCGAGGCTAACTGCGCTGAGAGTTGCCCCGGCACTCATACTCCCTCTCCCGTCAGGAAAGGGTTGGGGTGAGGGAAGGCGCAACGAAAGCGCATCCATAAACCGGCCTGCATGAATCGCGCTTAACCGCGTGTATCCATTGCGAGTGTGGATATACAATTGCTCCATGGATTCGATGAGGAGTGTGCAATGCAGGTCGCAAAGTGGGGTAACAGCTTAGGCGTGCGGCTGCCGGTGGCCTTGGTGCGGCAATTGGGCTTAAGTGAGGGTGACGACGTGCAGTTGGTGCCGCTCGCCGGGCGCGATGCCACTGCCGTGGCGGCGTTGAGCATCAGCCGCACGCCGGGCAAGCGCGAGCGCCTCGCCGCGCTGCGCCGCTTTCGCAGCCCAATGCCACGCGGCTATCGCTTCGCCCGCGAAGAAGCCAACGCGCGCCGGTGAAGTACTTCCTCGACACCAACATCTTGGTGTACTGGCTGGCGCCGGGCAGCAAGGCGGATCGGGCCGAGGAGTTATTGGCCGGTAATGCCACAATCAGCGTACAAGTGCTCAATGAACTGGCCGATGTGCTGGTGAAAAAGAAGGCAATGCCGCTTGCCGACGTGGAAGAAATTGTCGCCACGCTGCTCGATACCTGTGAAGTGCAAGACTTGACCGCAGAAATTCATGTAGCCGCACTCGCGCTCGCCCGCCACTACCAACTCAGTGTGTACGACGCTTGCATTGCAGCCTCTGCCGGGGCAGCTGGCTGCACCGTGCTTTACAGTGAAGACCTGCAACCCGGGCTGAGCGTGAAAATGCCGGCCGGGCTGGGAGTGCGGGCGGTGTCGGTTAAAAGCCCATTTGTGTGATGGGAAAAAAGACGCAATCGCCACACATAAGCGAGAATTGTCGCGCAAGGCCACGGTTTCAAGGTTGGCCCGTCGCCACGAACAACCGCCAAGGTAGGCCAGGATTGAACGAATCTCCAGTATCAGTGGAAGCGCTGCGATTGACGACTGGGCCGGAGGTCGCCCCCGCCAAGCCCGCGCATGCGGCAGGCTTGCCGACACTTTACAAAGATCGTATTTCCCGTTTGTTGGATCGGCTGGATGCCAGTCTCAAGCCCGAAGACATGAACTTGCCCGGCTTCCGGTTTCACGCTCTAAAAGGCGACCGGCAAGGGGAATATGCGGTCAGTATTTCAGCCAATTGGCGCTTGACGTTTCGCTTTGTGGCTGAAGACGCGAGCGATGTCAATCTTGAAGATTATCACTGAGGGCCAACCCATCATGCGCAGCTTGAGAAACCCAAACCGACCGCCCACTCATCCTGGCGCACTATTGCGTGAAGACATTCTCCCCGCACTGGCGCTGACGCAAACCGGGTTTGCGCAGCGGCTCGGTGTGAGCCGCTGGACTGTGGTGCAGCTATTGCAGGAACGGCAGGCTGTCACGCCGGACATGGCGCTACGCCTGGAGCGGCTGTTGGGTCACACCGCTGAAAGTTGGTTGCGCATGCAGCAGGCGGTAGATCTGTGGGGTTCCCGCCAAAACGCTGCCAAGCTCGCCGGGATTCGGCGCTTGGAGTTTGCTGCGATCGGGTCGAATGTCTAAGGAAAAGCAGCGCAGTCCCTACGCTGCCGGCATCGTTTCCGCTGACGCCGGGAACGCAGCAAACAGTGCCGAACGCGGTAGCGCCTGCGCTTCCGGCGGGTCAAAAAAGCGCATCTCGCCGGTTTCGCCGCACAGCCAAACTTCGCTCGCCCCGGCGGCAAAATAGAGCGCCATTTTGTCGTGCATCTCGGCTTCGGTGTTCGAAGGCGAGAGCACTTCTACGCAGAGCGCAGATGCCTCGCGGTAGAGCCGGTCTGCTTCCGCCCGCCGCACTTGCTCCGCGTGGGCCCAAGCGACATCGGGCACTTTAACCCCGTCCATCGTGAGGACCCCTGCTTCGGTGAGGGGGTGGCCAGGCAGTCCGTTTTGTTTTGCCAAGTCAAAGAGCCAATGGGCAATGGTGGCTTGATAGCGCCAATGACGCGGTTGTGCCGGGCTCATCAGAATAATGTCGCCACGAAAATTGGTTTCAACTTTGTAGGGCATGCTGGCGAAAACCGGGTCGTCGCACAACTTCGCCCACAGGGCGACCGCGTCAGCGCTGGCACTTGCAGATTGAACGAATTCAGGAAGTCGGGAGCCCATGGTGTGTACCTCACTGGCAGGGTAGGCTGACAGTGTAGCGCGAACCAGTGTGCGCTATGATCGAGATTCTTTTGATCTGCGCCTGCCGTGCTCCCGACCTTCACCACCATCCTCTACGACCACCCCGCATTCGGCGTGGCACGCATCACGCTCAATCGCCCCGAGGCGCGCAACGCACAAAATCTGGCGCTGACCTACGACCTGAATGCCGCGTTTGATGCGGCAGTGGCGGATAGCGCGGTGCGCGTCATCATCGTTGCGGCAAGCGGCCCGCATTTTTCGGCAGGGCATGATCTGCGTGAGCGTTATGACCAGTTGCAGCGCCCCGCATCGGTAGGCACGTGGGGCGGTTTTGACGAGGCGGGCGCCACGCCCACCACAGCCGGGCGCTACGCCCACGAGCAGGAAATTTATTTGCAGATGACGCGCCGCTGGCGCAACCTTTCCAAACCCACGATTGCGCAGGTGCAGGGCAAGTGCATCGCCGGTGGCTTGATGATCGCGTGGGCCTGCGATTTGATTGTCGCGGCGGACGATGCGCAATTTTGCGACCCCGTGGTGGCGATGGGCGTGCTGGGCGTGGAATGGTTTGCCCACCCGTGGGAGTTAGGCGCGCGCAAGGCGAAGGAGTTACTGTTTACGGCGGATAGTTGGAGCGCAGCAGAGGCGCATCGCTTGGGGATGGTGAACCAGGTGGTGGCGCGTGCGGAGCTTGAAGCTACCACGCTTGCGTTGGCCGCCAAAATCGCCGCCAAGCCGCCGTTTGCAGTGAAGCTGGCGAAGGAAGCCGTGAACCGCACCACCGACATCATGGGTCAGGCGAATGCGATTGATTCAGCATTCGGCTTGCATCATGTTTGTCATGCGCATAATCAGTTGCAATTTGGCCTGCCGATAGACCCTTCGGGCTTGCCGGAGGCGGTTAAGGGCAAGTAGGGCGGTTGCGGGATTTTGCGACCAACGCAGCGCAAAAATTGGGGACAGACACCAATGGCACTACCTTAAGGTCGTGACAGTTGATGGTATTTCCTGATGTTATCGCGCGCGACGTTTCTAGGGACAGTGAGGAAGGCATGCGGTTTGGGTCGTCGCTTGACGGCACGCGGTTCGAAGCGATCAGGCCGTATCGGAATTTTGCATCGGGCGATACCGGCGATGAGGATCGCGGTCATGCGACGCGCATTGCGCGGTGCGGCCAAGCGCAGTTGCTGCTGGAACGCCAAGAGCAGTTGCAAGGCTGGTTTGAACGCCAGCAAGCGTGGTCGCAATCGCCCGTCGATGCCTGAGCCTGCCCCACCGTGCCCCGCCAATGCGGCGCGGCTCATCAAGGCGCGTACCAAGTTGTAGGCCAGCAAGCACACCGCGATTTCCTTGTCGACCATTGCCGATGTCATGGCGCGCAGCACCTCCACACCCACCTGCCAGCGCAGTGCATACAAGCCGTCCAGCACTTGAGCGGTGAACTGTTGCGCGTCGGTGAAGGTCGAAACCAGTACGCGCCCGGCACGCTCGGTCTCGCGCATAGTCAGGCACTCCGGCAGGCGTGCGTAGGTGGCCTGATCCATCCAAGCCGGGCGCTGGGGGCGTCGCCATTGAACCAAATGGTCACGTTTACCCAATCGTGTGCCGCGCCGGAAATCGGTGTGGCGACGCTGGTGCTGCTGGGTCACCAAGTCGACACCGCGTTCCAACAGCATCGCCGCCGTAAAGTAGTTGCAGTGGTAGCGGTCTACCAGAATCACTTCGCCTTCCTCAAGCGATGGCATCAGACGGCGAAACAAGGCTTGCTCGCCGGTGTGCTTGCCACGGCACGGCCCGAGCGCCCACTGTCGTACCGCGCCGGTGGCAAGCGAAATGAGGGCGACCAGATTGGCCAAGGGAAATCCCAGCCCAGGCTTTTGGGTGCCACTTTGCGGATAGACGGCCTGATTGTCCGGGGTGTCGGGCATCGATACGGTGGTGCCGTCGAGCAGTGTCACCTTGCGCCCCTGCCAAGTCCACGGTCTGACACTGGCATCTTCCAAGCGCGTCCCGACCATTTCAGCGGCGCGGCGGATCAGCCCGAGGGGCAGGCGGCTGCGCGCTTTGCAGTACGGGCCGGTGTTCAGGCTACAGGCCGACTCGTGCCGTGCCGTGCGTTCGCTCAAGTGCCGGGCTACCGCATCCTGGCATGCGCCGTCTGCGCTGAGCGCTTGTCCGATGAATAGCCCCAGGGTGGTCAGCGGTGGATAGAGTCGGTGGCGGTAGGCCGCGCATTCCTCTTGCATCAGGCTCGCCAGTGCCCCCGCTGGCAGGGCCGCTTCCAGCCCTACCGTCGGTTGATCACCAAACCGCTGCCGAAACTGCGCGATCCCCCTGACACAGGCGTTTTTTTGCTATTCTTATCCATGGCTGATCCTTCTTGTTTTGAATGTGATGTCGAATACCACAATCTTAGCAATGCAAGGCTCTCAGCCAGCTCCAAACCCCTCAAAACCAGCCCCCAGCGCGGCTCTTCCCCTTAAGGTAGTGCCATTAGGGACAGACACCTTTCGAGGACTTCAGCGCGCCTTGTAGCTCATGGTGTCTATCCCCCAAATTTTGCTTAAGGCCTGGCCTCCAGCAGAAATCGGGGATAGACACCGTGAGTGCCTAAGGTCTGATGCAGTCCTCGAAAGGTGTCTGTCCCCGTGTTCAGCGGGATGTGCCGTGAGATCGAGTCCACGAGGCGCAAAATTTGGGGAGAGACACCTTTCGAGGACATCAACG
>JANLTH010000079.1:0-27369 GCA_031362865.1 Burkholderiales bacterium
GCCCAACCCGCACTGGAAGCTGTGGCAGAGCAACCCTGCCGCGCTGGCCATATTTCAAGGGCCGCATGCCTACATGTCGCCCAAGGTCTACCCCGACATAGCGCGCGTGCCGACTTGGAACTACCTGGCCGTGCACGCCAGCGGCACGGTGCGCATTCTCGACGGCGAAGCAAAAAAAGATGCGCTTCTCAAAGGCCTGATCGCGATTCACGAACCGGAATACGCGGTGCAATGGCGCGGCCTTGATGCTGATTTTCAATCGAAGATGCTGGCTGGGATCGTCGCATTTGAAATCGACGTTACTCAACTGGAAAGCAAGTTCAAGCTCAATCAGCATCGCAAAGAAGCCCATGCCGCAATGAAAGAGCGCTACGCCGCTGGTACACCCGATGAACAAGCGCTCGGTATCTGGATGCAGCGCCTTGGCCTTTGAAGAAGCACACCCAATAAGCTTCTCCAGACATCATGCTTGAAGACCAAGGCTACATGCGCCTGGCCATTGATGCCGCGCTCAACGCCCAAGTGATGGGCGAAGTGCCGGTAGGCGCGGTGCTGGTAAAGGATGGCCAGGTGATTGCCACCGGCTTTAACCAGCCCATCACCGCACACGACCCCAGCGCCCACGCCGAAATCATGGCCCTGCGCCAAGCGGGCGAAATGCAGGGCAACTATCGCCTGCCCGATTGCGAGCTCTACGTCACGCTCGAACCCTGCGCAATGTGTGTGGGTGCGATGCTCCACGCCCGGCTCAGACGAGTCACTTTTGGTGCTTACGATCCGAAAACCGGTGCTGCCGGTTCGGTCGTCAACCTCTTCGGTGAACCGAAGCTGAACCACCATACCGAAGTGCAAGGCGGTGTGTTGGCCGAGGAGTGCGGTGCGCTGCTCAAAGCTTTTTTTGCTGAACGTCGTGCCAGAAATATTACAGCTAGACCCGGAGTGTTTTGAATCGTCACCACGCGTTCCACCAGTACAATAAAGTTTCTTTCAACCCTCAAGAGGAGTCAGTCATGGCTGGTTGGTATGAATTATCCAAAAACGACAAGGGACAGTTTTCCTTCGTACTGAAGGCGGCAAACGCGCAGGTCATCCTGCGCAGCGAGCAGTACGAAGCCAAGAGTTCGGCCACCAACGGCGTCGCCTCAGTGCAGAAAAACGCCCCTGATGATGCGCGCTACGACCGCAAGATTGCCAGTGATAAGCGGCCGTTCTTCAACCTGCGGGCCGGCAACAATCAAGTGATCGGCACCAGCCAGATGTACGCCTCTGAAGCTTCCCGGGAGACGGGGATTGAATCGGTCAAGACCAACGGCGTGTCGGTGGACGTGCGCGAGGTTTGATTTAAGGTAGCGCCAAGCGAAACGGCAGGCGGTTAAGCCTGCCGTTTCCAATCCGGAGCAGGCTCTGCAGGCTCAGCACCAAGATTGGCGGTTTTGATCGCCCCAATCGCGCAGAACTCGTCTTTGTCGGAGTCGTCGCCGCTGATGCCAATTGCGCCGATGGCGATGCCTTGCGGATTCAGAATCAGTACGCCGCCGGGGGTGGGAATGAATCGACCATCGGTCGGCTGCCAGCGCGCCCTGAAACGTGGGGCGATTACTGAGCCGGTCACGAATTTGGCGGGTTGCCATGCCCATGCCCAACGCGCCCCAGGCTTTGCCCACGGCGATGTCAAAGCGCAGAATTCCGCCACCGTCTTCGCGCCTAAAACTCACCAGATTGCCACCGGGGCCGGGCTGCCGGTTCCTAATAGCGTGCGCGAAACTCCTGCGGTGCGACCGGCTGCGCCATTGCCGGGTGGAGCAGCATCAGGGTCAAGACAAACAGTGTGGCGAATAAAGGCCGGTGCAAATTCATCAACCGCTCCTAATGATTCAATGCCGTCATTTTCCAGGGTTTGACCGACTTGCGTGATGACATTTACTTGGCTGGTGAGCTCTTCAAGAGGCTTATCCCATAAGGTTCTTCAGGCATTCAGCTTAAGGTAAGTGGACGGCAAACTTGCAGCGACCATCGCTGCTGGCCAGTCTGCCAAAGTTCGTTGGCGTAGCGTTCAGCAAGCGTTTGCGCCACCCCCCATCATTAGACGCGATTTTCCCAGTATGATGATTTTTCAATTGATCGACTACAGGACGGTTTATGCGCATCGGAATCGCTGGTATCGGAAAAATGGGCAGCACGATTGCAGCCAGGCTGGCTTCATTGGGGCAACAAGTCACCGTTTGGAACCGCACTCAATCGAAGGCGCAGGCCTTGCTGGATACCGGGATTGGCTGGGCTGCGACACCGCGTGAGTTGGCAGAAAAAACTGATTTGGTCATCACGTTAGTCACCGACCAAGCCGCCCTAGACGATGTATTCCTCTCGGCAAATGGCTTATTGGCAGGCGCTGTGGCGGGTAAGCTGTTTGTGGAGATGAGCACTGTGCCCCCTGAAAAACATCAGGCGCTGGCGGTGCGCACCAAGGCCGTGCAGGCGGCCTATTTGGAGTGCCCTGTTGGTGGTAGCGTTGGCCCAGCCAAAGACGGCAAGTTGATCGGTTTTGTAGGCGGTGCCGCAGAAGACTTGGCGCGTGCGCGCAGTGTGTTGGATCAGCTGTGCCGTCGGGTTGAACACGTTGGTGGGCATGGGGCTGGGGCCGCGATGAAGCTGGCGGTCAATTTGCCGCTGATGGTTTACTGGCAGACACTCGGCGAGGCGCTGTCGCTGGTGGCACCGCTGGGGCTTGACCCGGCGCGGGTGATTGACATTCTTGCCGACTCCTCAGGCGGGCCCAACATGCTCAAGGTGCGCGGCCCGATGATCGCGAACGCGCTGGGCGGGGCCAATGGGCCCGTGACTGTGGATGTGGCGACGATGCGCAAGGATGTGCGCATGATGCTGGCGCAGGGCAGGGGCAACGGCTGCCATTTGCCGCTAACCCAAGCCGCACTGGAAAACTTTGACCGGGCTGCCGCCGCCGGTTTGAACGAGGCTGACTGCGCGCAACTGCCGGTGTGGTGGCTGCGCGAAGGTGGGCGGGCTTAGGGTGAAACAGCAATGCGCTATTGCAGCTTCATGTCGGCGATGACCGGCCGAAACTGGTCCATTTGACGACGCAATATTGCATCTTGCTCGGCGGAGCTGGAACCAACCGGTTCGGCCCCCATGTCGGCAAATCGTTTCATCACATCGGGGTGACGGACGGCAGCAGACACTTCTTTTTGTAGGCGCTCAAGGATGTCCTTGGGGGTTTTGGCGGGTGCAAAAACACCATTCCAGCCTTCGAGTTCGAGGCTGGCGTAGCCTAGCTCACGCACGGTGGGCACGTCGGGCAACGCGGGGATGCGTTTGGAGGCTGTAGTGGCGAGGGCCTTCAAGGTGCCAGCCTTGATTTCGCCCAGCGAGGTGGACAACTGGTCGCCGCCAATCTGAATCCGGCCCGATAGCATCTCTTGCTTTAACGGGGCCGCGCCCTGAAAACCAATGTGCTCCATCTCCACCTTGGCTTCGCGCTTGAAAGCTTCGCCCAGCACATGCACCGCCGAGCCTGGCCCAGTGGAGCCGTAGTTGTATTGAAGCGATTTATTGTTGCGCAACAAATTGGCGACTTCGCGCAGGTCTTTGGCGGGCACACTGGGGTTGGCGGTGAGCACGAAGGGCACATACACGGCGATGGAGACACCAGCAAAATCGGTCTCGGCATTGAACGGAGAACGTTTGGCCAAGGTCTGCGCGACGGACGACAATGGGAACGTGAGGTTGTGCATCAAGATGGTGTAGCCATCGGGTGCTGCCTTGGCGACCAGATCAGCGCCAATCGCACCACCCGCGCCGCCACGGTTTTCTACCACCACCGGCTGGCCCATGGCATCGGTCATGCGTTGCGCTACGATGCGCGCCACCACGTCGGTGGTGCCGCCGGCCGGGAAGGGCACGATCATGCGGATCGGCTTGGAGGGGTAACTTTGCGCCATGGCGGTAGCGCTTGCCACCAAACCGAAGGCACAAATCGTGATTTTTGCGAGCTTTGTTAGGGTGCGATTGAGCATGGTGTGATCGAGATTTTTTTAGAGGTTTGGGGATTAGGACGGCATTCCAAGGAGACGTAGATTAACTCGAAACAGGGTACTTCAGCCTATTTCACATGCATCGGCAAGCAGGCACTAGCCCAAGAGCCTTACTGGAAAAGCATTTTCAGCCTATGGGCTTGAAGAAGGCCGCCCCATGGTCTTCTTCAGGCATCTGCACTAGAAGCGTTCTACCCCAAACTCGCCCCGGCATCCACATTGATGATCTGCCCGGTCACCGACCGCGCACCGGTGGTGAGCCACACAATTGCATCGGCTACTTCTTCTGCCGATACCGTTTTTTGCAGTGCTGCGCGCGCGGCATAGGCAGCGGCTTGTTTGGCGTGTAGCGCGCGGCCGGTTTCGCCCTCAGCCTGACGGTCGTGCCACGCGGTGGTCACAAAACCGGGCGCGACAGCGTTGACCCGCACTTCGGGGCTCAGCGCACGGGCCAGTGAAAGCGTGAGCGTATTGCCTGCGCCCTTGGAGGCGGCATAGGCAATTGACGAGCCCGCGCCCGAGGCGGCGGAACGTGAGGTCACATTGACGACACTGCCGCATGCTTCGCGCAGATGCGGTGCGGCGGCACGCGCCATCTGAAACATACTGGCGACATTGACCTGCGTGAGACGCAAGAAGTCGTCGGCCGAGAGTGCTTCCAGGTCTTTGAGCGCGGCGAATTTGGTCACACCCGCGTTGTTGACCAGCGCATCGAGCCTGCCGAATTTAGCGATGGTTTCGGCCACCAAACGGCGGCAATCCGCATCTTGGGCGACATCGGCCTGCACCAGCAAGGCCTCGCCTGCAGCCGCGCGACAGGCATCAGCCACCGCTTCGGCCTCAGTCTTCGAGCGCGAATAATTGACGACGACCCGCCAGCCCAGTTGGGCAAATTGCAGGGCGGATGCAGCCCCAATGCCGCTGGCAGATCCGGTGATAAGAACAGTAGATTTCATGTTGATTTTTTCGCAGTCACTTGAATTTCGATTTTGATACGGGGATCAGCCAAACCGGCGGCAATCATGGTGGCTGCCGGGCGCACCTCACCCAAATAACGCTTCAACACGGGCCAAGTGTGCGCGAACTGCGTGGCATCAGGCACGATGTACAGTACCCGCACCACGTCGGCCAGGCTGGCATTTGCTTGGTGCAAGGCTGCGGCGATATTACGAAAACACTGGTCAGTTTGCGTGACGATGTCGTCACTGATGGTCATGGTCGTATAGTCAAAACCGGTGGTGCCGGATACAAAAATCCAGTCGCCATCGACCACGGCACGTGAATAGCCGATGTCGGCCTCGAAGGTGGAACCGGAGGAGATGAGTTGGCGGGGCATGGGTCGCACATTTTCGATAAATAGAACAAGCTGCATTGTCAAACAATTTTCCTGTTGGCTCAGCGCATGCCCGCTATTTCCGCTGGTACTTCTTGCGTATCGCAAAAATTTAAGTATACTGATGTTTATACAGTTTAAAAACTCCTTGGCCATCACCTGCTTTAGCTGCTCCTTCGCGTCTTATGTCTTTCGCCATCGCCTTGAAACAAGAGGAGGAGATTTTGTCCCCTCCGGTTTCTGCGCGCGCGGCAATTGAAGCGGTTTCTGGCGGCAATTCTGCAAAGCAAGTCTTTGATTTAACAGCGCTTTCTCTCAATCGCACGATCTGGCGCGGCGATCAATTGGGGCAGGCGGCTTTGCCCGGTCTGCCCACTGGCTGGCCCGCGCTGGATGCGCAATTGCCTGGCGGTGGCTGGCCTTTGGGGGCGCTCACGGAATTGCTGCCGGTGCGCGCCGGGATTGGCGAAATCCGCTGCTTGCTGCCCGCCTGGCGCGCAGTGCAGGCATTGGGCGAGCCGGTGTTTTGGGTGCAGCATGATGCTTCCGGCAAGCTTGCCCAGCGGGCAATGTTTGCCGGGCCACGCAGCGTGTCAGGGTTGTCAGGGCTGTTGCCATTGCTACCTCTGCAAGCCCTGCAACCCTACACCCCCGCGCTTCAAGCCGCCGGGCTGGACTTGAAACGCTTGGTCTTCATCCACACCCGCACTGAGGCTGATGCGCTGTGGGCGGCCGAGCAGATTCTCAAAAGCGGGGCGGGCGGGGCGCTGGTGGCATGGCTAAACCACCCACATGAAAAATCCCTGCGCCGCTTGCAGGTGGCGGCCGAAGGGCAGCGGATTGTCGCCATGCTGATTCGCCCGGCCGTGGCCGAGCGCAGCAGCTCGCCTGCGCCGCTGCGCTTGAGTTTGGGCCCGCAGGCAGGCCAGTTGGCGGTGCGCATCGTCAAACGGCGTGGCCCGCCGCTGCAACGCCCGGTATTGCTCGATTTGCCGCTGCTTTCTCCTTCCATGGCATTGCGCCTGAAAAGCCGCAATGTTGCGCTTTCTGCTGTTTCTGACGCTTCAGAGGTTACCCATGTCAAATCTCTCACCCCCGCAAGCCCCCCAGCTTTGGAGCGCGCTCTATCTGCCGAACTTGGCGCTTGAGGGTTTGCCGTGTGCGCCGTGCAAACACTCGCCCCAGTCTGAAGCGCCGCTGGCAGTCGTTGAAGAGCGGCGCATTTTGCGCGCGAATGCGGCGGCGCGGGCCTTGGGCGTGAAGCACGGGCAAACCCTTTCTGCGGCGTTGGCCTTCAGCCCGCAATTGACCTGGCAAGAGCGCAATCCAACGCGCGAAAAAGAGGCGGTGCAATTGCTGCTGCTCTGGGCGATGCAGTTTTCCAGCCAGGTAGCGCTGCACACGCCGCCGCACGCCTCGGTGTCACCGTCAGCGATTCTGATCGAAACGCGCGGCAGCACCAAGCTGTTTGGTGGCCTGCCCAGGCTCTTGGCCGCGCTGCGCCAAGGCATCGCCGCACAAGGCTTTGTCGCGCAGATCGGCACGGCACCCACGCCGCAAGGCGCGTGGCTGCTCGCGCGGGCCGGAGTGAGCGAGCCCGCGCTCGACCTGCCCGCGCTGCGCCGCACCCTGCCGAACCTGCCCGCGCACCTGTTGGCAAGCGCTGGCAGCCTCACGCAAACCTTTGCCACGCTGGGGCTGCAAGGCATTGCCGATGTGATGGCGCTGCCGCGTGACGGCACGCAGAGGCGCTTTGGCCCCGGTTTGTTCAACGAGCTGGACCGCGCCTTCGGGGCCAAACCTGATCCGCAAAAATTCTTTGTTCCCCCTGAGCGTTTCAGTGCCTTTTTAGAGCTGCCTTACCCCACGGCCTCGCACGAGGCGCTGATGTTTGTCGCGCGTCGCCTGCTGGCGGCCTTGAGCGGTTTTTTGCAAGCGCGGCGCAGCGGTGCGACTGAATTGCAGTTCACCCTCACCAGCCGCGACCGGCCGCCGCTGGTATTACCTTTGAGCCTGCTTGAACCTGCCTTTGAAGAGGCGCATCTGGCAAGGCTCTTCACTGAGAGGCTCGCAAGAACCAAGCTGGGCGCGCCAGTTGATCGGGTGGCCTTGTCAGTTGATCGCCTAAGTGCGCTGAAACCCGAATCGCGCGCCTTGTTCCCTTCGGCCGGGCGCGCCGATGGTGCGCATGAAAAAGCGCTCACCACCTTGATGGAGCGGCTTGGCGCACGTTTTGCCGAAGGCGAAATTCGCGCCCCCGGCTTGCAAGCCGACCATCGCCCCGAGCGTGCGGGTGGCATGCAAGATTCGCTCAAAGCGAGGCCGCACCAGTATTCAGCTCATTCTTCAGCTCAGTCGTCAGCGCAGTCATCGGCTGCGTTCGCAGCCCGTCCGCTGCTGTTGGTTGATCCGCCCAAGCCCTTGGCAGAGCGGCATTACCGGCCCTTCCACGAAGGGCCGCTCACGCTCTTGGCCGGGCCTGAGCGAATCGAATCAGGCTGGTGGGACGGGCACGACATAGCGCGCGACTATTTCATCGCCCAAGACCCGGGCGAAGCGCTGCTGTGGATTTACCGCGAGCGCCGCGCGCCAGAAAAAGGTAGCGGCTGGTTTTTGCAGGGGGTGTTTGCGTAAGGCTGATGCGTTGGCTCAATTAAAAAGCTCTCAGCCCCCGCGCACCATCGCCATGACTTTGCCAGCATCCAAGGTGGCCGCTTTTTCGCGAATTTGCGGCAGGTACTGGGTTTGCATTTGCTTGGCCGGGCCCAGCAAACTCTGAAAGGTGTCGCGCAACACAGCCGTGTCCATCACCCGGCCGCCGGCGTAGTAGCGTTTGGCCAGTTGCCCCAAAGCATAGGTGGTGGCAAACGAGAAGGCGACACCGGTTGCCGCAGCGCCCAGCCCACCCACGGTTTTACCGGCAAGCTTGCCCAGCAAACCGCCCAGCAGCTTGCGCCCGAATTGCTCAAGATACTGGCCAGTCAGCCCCACGCCTGCGGTGGCGATGAATTCCTTGATGTGGCCAGGATCAAGCGCCACGCCATGCGCCTTGCCGATGCTGTACACCATTTTGACCTGCATCGGGATGATGGCCATTGAGGCCCAAGATTGTGGCAGCAGCTCCAGCGCCCCATTGAGAAGGGCATGGTTGAGGATGCTCTTGTCGAGCTCGGCATCAGAAACCAGCGGTGCTGCTGCCGCCGCTACTACTACAGCGCTGCCGGTCGCCGCCGCCGCAGCAGCGCTGGTGCCAGAGGCGGCTGGCGTTGCGGTTTCGGCCAGCTCGACCAGAGTCTCGGCTTGTATGTCAAAGGCGGCCGTTTGCGTGGCATTGAGGTTCAAGCGCTGTTTGAGCTGCATCAGAAACGCGCGCTCAGCCTCGGATTGTCGGCCGTCCACATCGCACATGCACACGGCCATTTCATACGCCAACTGGCGCGTGCCTTCATCAGGTAGTGCGGCAACCGCATCATCCACACTGACGCGCTTGAGCAAAACATCTTGATACAGCCCGGCAATATCAGGCGCGTTCGCTGCTCCCGCCAGGGAGTCGGCAATCCGGCGCAATTCAGCACGCTCGCGATCGTCTTTTTCGCCGTCCGCAAAGGCCGCACTAAGGACGATCACAAGAATCGCTTTTTGTTCTTCCCGGTTCATGGTCAAGCCTCATCTCATTTCTAAATCAACGAAAACATTGTTCCGTATTCAAACTGTCATTCCTGCGCAGGAATCACGGGATGGGGGAAGGTGAATTCAAAACGGAATCACAGACTCTCGGTGTAGTGCGCCGCTTTGAGTGTGGCAATCCGTTCTTCCAGCGGCGGGTGGGTCATAAACAGGCGCTTGAGCCCCATCGCTTTGTTACCGGCGATGCCGAAGGCGGCCATTTTGTCCGGTAGAGGCTGCGGGTGCAGCCGATTCAGCCGCTCCAGTGCGGCGATCATGTTGCCGCGACCAGCCAGCTTGGCACCGCCCTGGTCGGCGCGAAACTCGCGCTTGCGTGAGAACCACATGACAATGATTGAAGCGAGCACGCCTAGCACCAATTCAGCCACGATCATGGTGACAAAGAAGGCCGGGCCGTGGCCACGCTCGGTTTTGAAGACGATTTTGTCCACCAAATGCCCGATCACCCGGGAGAGAAACATCACAAACGTATTCACCACGCCCTGAATCAGCGCCAGAGTGACCATGTCGCCATTGGCAGCGTGGGCAACTTCGTGGCCCAGCACAGCTTCGGCTTCTTCGCGGGAGAGTTGCTGCAACAGCCCGGTGGAAACGGCGATTAACGAGCTGTTTTTGGTCATACCGGTGGCAAAGGCATTGACATCGGGCGCTTCATAAATGCCGACCTCAGGCATTTTGATGCCCGAAGCATCGGCGTACCGACGCACTGTTTCAACCAACCACACCTCAACCGGCGTGGAAGGGTTTTGGATCACCTGCACACCCATCGAGCGCTTGGCTGACCATTTTGAAATCGCCAGCGAGATAAACGAGCCGCCAAACCCCATGACCGCCGCAAAAATCAAGAGCGAGGTCAAATTCAGGCCGTTGGCGTTCAGGTAGGGCTCCACGCCAAGCAGGCGCATGGTGACCGAGAGCACCAGAACAATGGCGACATTGGTGGCAAGAAACAGAAAAGTACGCTTCATGGCGATGGGTTCAGATGGATGAGTGAGACGAGGAAGCGGCCGAGATGACCGCACTGATTCAGCTAAATTGGGCCACCTGCTCCGATTGCAACAGGACCCGCTTGCCAAACGCCCCTTCGGTATCAAACTTGAAGTGGTGATGCTCGCGCATGCGCTCCAACTATGGCGACTTCCGCCTTTTGAATTTTTATTGTTATATTTCATGCTCAATTCGTCTCCTTGAGGGAGACAAAATTGCCGCTAGATATCGTTCATGTTACATTTGTCGCGCATTACGTTTCTTTTAGGGGCGCAAAATGAGCGCAAAATATCACTTGCAAACAAAGACGCTAGGCCCTCGGGCAGCGCAACTCTTCACAGAGCTGAATGAACTGCGCCGGACGACGTTCACCCTGGCGGACGTTGGCTCTATCACCGGCCTGTCGGCTTCGGCATCTCGCAATCTCGTGCACAAGGCCCAACTGCGAGGCTTGGTGACGCGACTAAAACCCGGTCTGTACAACCTTGTGCCCTTTGAACTCGGCCGGATCACGGAGCATGTTGACAACCCCTACCTGATCGCGCGCGAACTCGCGTGCACCGCACACTACTTCCTTTCGCACGGCACAGCGCTTGAACTGCACCGCATGGTGACGCAGCCCAACTTCACCGTGTATGTGTCCTGTACGCGGCGCGTGCGTCCGCAGACGGTTGGCGGCTATGATTTTCGGTTTGTCCACATCACTGCGGAACAGGAATTCGGAATCACGAAGCACTGGATCGACAAGGAGCGCTTCGTGATGATCAGCGACATGGAGCGCACCATCATCGACGGTCTTCGCCACCCGGCATTTGCCGGTGGTATCACCGAAGTTGCCAAGGGCTTGTGGATGAAGCGTGATTCGCTGAAGACCGAACGGCTGGTGGACTATGCACGACACCTCGGCGTGGGCGCCGTCGTGCGTCGCCTCGGCTACCTGCTGGAACACTATGGCATGGCCGATACGTCGGCGCTAGAGTCGCTGCGCGGCATGCTGACGGCGACCTACCAGCGCCTTGAGCCACTGCTCCCTGCTGAAGGGGCGTTCCTCTCACGTTGGCGTCTCCAGCTCAACGTAACTCCCGAAGAACTCGATGCCGTAAGGCTTGGCTGATGATTCCACAACGCAACATTTCCTTGATCTCGAACACACTGGTGAGCGCTGGCGGGCGGCGGATTCCGGAAGCCGTCATCGAGCGCGATTACGTGCTAGCCTGGTTCCTGACGGGTCTGGCCGGTCATCCGCTACGCGAGGTACTGGCTTTCAAAGGCGGCACGGCCCTGCGGCGCTGTTGGTTCGAGCACTATCGGTTTTCAGAAGACCTGGACTTCACGCTGACCCGTGCGATCACTCTTGAAGCTATCCTGGCTGGGCTGGACGAAATATTTGCGGCGGTTGAGGCCGCCTGTGGCTTGCAGATCGTTTTTGACCGTGAAGACCGCCATAGCCATCAGAACAGCCACACCTTCTATTTGCGCTACCAGGGGCCGCTGCCTGCCGCAAACGATGTGAAGGTTGACATCACGATCACCGAAGTCCTGTGCTTCCCGCTGCAAGATCGCCCGATCCATCGCACCTACGACCGCTTTGACGATTTACCCGAAGGGCCAACCTTGAAGGTCTATGCCATCAAGGAAATCGCGGTTGAAAAGCTGCTGGCATTGAGCGACCGGGCGCGCAACGAACCGCGCGACCTATACGACCTCTGGTATCTGTTTGGTTCCACCGACTTGCGCGTTGCGGAAATGCGCGTCGAACTCGATGCCAAGTTGGCGCTGCGGCAGCGCGTCGTCGCGGGCATGGAGCAGGCAATCGCCGCCAAGGAAGATCGTTTGCGGCGACTCTGGACTGCCCGCCTCGCGCACCAGATGAACCAACTGCCGCCGTTCGATGATGTCTTTCGGGAAGTGCTGCGCGCGGTTCGCGCTGCCGACTTGCCGAAGGCGGGTGGGTGATCAGTTAGCGCTCTACATGCGGCAACAAAATCTGTATGTTGTCAGCAGGTACACGATATGTGCGTTGGTTCGCGCTTATCGCAGATTCTCAATAACTTTCTCAACATGCGGAAAGGCGCACCGTTCAGCAACGAGGCCGCGCCAGTCGGCGCGGTGCATGCAGAGTTTGGCGAGCCTGTACGAACGGATCAATCACTTTTTGCTGCCGGTTTTGAGGCACGCTTCCGTGGAGCCGCAGAAGGCAGGGACGACAGGCATTCGAACAAGCGCTCTGCATACACAAACCCCATGCGGCGCACGGCTTCCTTGTCGAAATAGAAAGCCCATGCGACAAACAACGCGAGAGAAATGAGGAGCGTCAAACCGGCAGCAAGACCGGGGTCCACGAGGTTGACTGGTGCAAAGTGTGGCGGAATGACTTGCAGGGCCTTCGCGATCAGTAGCCCGTAGACGACGCCGAAGATACATGCGAGCATCCCGATCGGCTTCATCGCAAGCATGTTGCGGTGAAAACCATAGGCGATGTTCTCCTTGAGCAAGAGCTGTTTGTCGCCACGCGTGAGTTCGCGAATCCGCCTCGTAGCTCCAATATAAATATCGTCAGCCTTGGCCGGGTCTGCAATCTCCTCCTGCGCAGTCGGCATGACGATGCCCAACTTGGCCACAATAACAGCGTGATAACGCTGCTTGCTGATACTGTCCAGGAACGTATCGCGGTGGCGCAACGCAATGGTGGTCGGCATTCCACCCCATTCTTTCACCAACGTTTCTTCCAACTTTTTGCCTCGGCCACGCGCCACGCTGGCCAACGCATAGATGGCACCACACCCCCCAAGCAAACCAATAACGCCAGTGAGTACGGGATGCTTCGCGCCGTAGACGCACAATAGTGGCACAAGCAACGGCAGCGCGACCAGCAGACCAGGAATCACCCGTGCTTTTCGTTCGTACGGGTCCTTGATGAGTTCGAGAATGGCTGTCATGGTGGATTAGGTTTGGGCCGTCAAAGCATCGATGTATGGCTGAATTTCGGCACGGTTTTTCAGAGTGATCTGCTGTGCAAGAGGGTCTGGAGCCTCGTTGGTGTGTAGGCCGAGGCGCCTCAGCGTGTAGTACAGAAAAGCCTGGCGACACTGAAGTAGTACCTGCCCCTCTTCCATACCGTAGTCCAATTCCAGGACCCGCTTCTTAGCAGGCGGCAAATCTGGATGCGGCGCAAGTACCAGTGTCAACACCGTCTGCCAGTGCGAGTCCATACTTGGATCTGCATCGCTTGACTCAAATCCCGCTATATTGAGGATGCGAGCGAGCACAAAATCGCTGAAGCGCTGACGCTTGTGACAATAGGCCCGCACATGCCAACGAAAGCCGTCATTGCCTAGTGCATGCGGCGATAGCAGGCGTTCGGACTCATCCAAGGAAGTCATCGACTGGTAACTGACGCGGACGGCCAGCTTTTCCCGTATCGCTTTGACCAGTGACTCTACCGTCTGCTCGTTGATCGTGCGCCATGGCGACGGTGCCCAGTCAATCTCGGGAGGCGATCCGATGAAGCTGGTAGCTGACTCCATGATGCCCGTCTTCGTCGCAAGTAACTCCGACAAATAGCGCCGCGCCGCGCTACTCTGGTAGAGCGCACGGAAGTCTTGTGTTGCGACATAGGTTTTCGAGCTTTTATCATAGACCAAGTTTGTCGGCGCCAGCTCGGTGTACTTGGCTATGTCGAGAGAGGCTTGTGGAATCGACAGACCAAAATATTCAGTCAGATCCATTCGGTTAATGCGCCTCTCCCAGCGCAGACGAAAGTCGATGAACTGGAGCCGACGTTCTAGGCCCCAGGTCGTTCCTTTGGGAACAATGAGGTCAAGGTCGGAAGTGGGTTTCTCTTGCATGAGTTTATGGATATAAAAAGTAGACTGATCTAAAAAATAAGCGTATATTAAATATACGCGATAATTCTTTGGCCGTCCACCGGAAATACTTATGCCTACCACCCTTACCTTCTTCCCTGTCGATAACGGCGACATGACCCTCATCAAATTCGGTGACACCGATGCCACCACATTGCTGATCGATATAAACATTCGGCAGGACGCTGATGATCCTGACGGCGAGGCGCGCGATGTAGCCAAGGACCTGCGAGATCGCCTGAAAAAAGATACGAATGGCCGTCCCTATGTGGACGCTTTCCTATTGAGCCATCCGGACCAAGACCACTGCCGAGGTCTGACGCAGCACTTTCATCTTGGGCCACTCGGCGAGTACCCAGATGACAACAAGGACTACAAGGACAAAAAGATCGTGATTCGTGAGGTCTGGTCTTCACCCATTGTCTTTCGCCGCGCGAGCAAAACGCACACGTTGGGTGCCGACGCTACCGCGTTTAGTTCGGAGGCGCGGCGGCGCGTCAAGATAACCCGTGACAAGAGCTTCGCGGTGGGCGATGGCGACCGTATTCTGATCATGGGTGAAGACATCGACGGCAAGACCGATGACCTGAGCCCTATCTTGAAGAAAGTGGATGAAAGTTTTTCAACGATCAACGGTAAGCAGTCCGCATTCTTCTCGGCCTACCTCTTGGCCCCGCTGGATGCGCAAGACGATGAAGAAGAGGAAGAGTGTCTCGTCAAAAATCAATCTAGCGTGATTATGAATATCACACTTGCCGCCGATGCGAAGACCCCCGACGGCGCGAAATTCCTGACAGGCGGCGATGCCGAAGTATTCATTTGGAATCGCCAGTGGGCACGCCACAAGGACGAACCAGAGGTGCTTGAGTACGATCTCATGCAGGCGCCGCACCATTGCTCCTGGCATTCGCTTTCCTATGACAGTTGGTCCAAACTTGGCGAGAAAGTTCAGATCGACGCGGATGCTCAAAGTGCGCTATCGCAAACCCGAAATGGAGCGATCGTGGTGGCAAGTTGCAAACCGATTGCCGACGACGATAGCGATCCGCCGTGTATCCGTGCGAAGCGCGAGTATGTGGCGATCGTGAACGACGCGAAAGGCGCGTTTTACTGCACGGGCGAATACCCTAACGCCAAGGCGGTGGAGCCGCTCGTTTTCACCGTGACCTCCCAGGGTGTTCAGCCTCCTTCCAAAAAAGAAACCGGGTCGAAGGCTGCCGCTGTGATCACTTCGGCGCGCACGCCAATGCCGCACGGAACGCAATGACAGGTGCCGTTGCCGACGCTATCCATCAACTAAATCGGCACCGGGGACTCGCCCGAGTCAGTGAGCCGTGCTCGTCGGGCACGGCCACGGTGATCGAAGTTGACGTAGAAGTCGAATTGCCGAGCAGATGCCGCCAGGACGGCGTATCCGCCACGGGCGTTCGTGCCATCGAGACCTGTTCGCTATTTTTCGACAATGACTGGCCCCTCTCGGCACCGCGCGTCTTCCTGCGCAAGGATTTTCCGCTCAACCTGCCGCACATCAACCCTCATCGGGCTGGGCAGCTTGTTTCGCCGTGCCTGTTTGAGGGATCACTGGACGAGTTGCTGCATCGGTTTGGTCTGGAAGCCATCGTCGATCAATTGATCAATTGGCTGCACCAGGCAGCGGCTGGTACGCTGATCGATCTGGAGCAGGGATGGGAGCCTACGCGCCGCGACAGTTGCCCATCAAACGTTGTATTCAGCGCGGAACGTGTCGTAGCCTCAGCGCCTGCCGACGGCTCCATCTTGTTAGTCAACGCGGGCTACGTAACAATGGACGGTGGCTTGTACGCGATCCTCAACACCGAGCTAACCGCACAGATCGATCCCGTCTTCGATCAGGTGGTCCATGATGATCAGTTGGGAAAATGGGGTCGCGGTCACGCGTCAGCTTTCATTTGTCGTGCGCCAGTAGTGCGGGGCCAGCCTCACATAGTCGGACACTATCAACCGGAGACAGTCGTTGATATCAACACGCTTCTTGAGCGGACGGCCGAACTGGGTATCAACCGGACCTCACTGGCGCAAGGTCTGCATAGCTATTACAGCCGTTCCATTTGGGATATGCAGCAAGATCCACGGACATGGACACATGGCTTGTATGCGATCGTGGTCCTTGTTGTGCAGCGACCAGTGTCGCTTGTCGGCTCACCCGGCAGGAGCACCGAGGTGCTGCCATATGTTGTTCGCTATGAATACTCCGCACAAACGCCCTTCGAACATAAGGCGACGGTACATCCTGCTTTTCACGCGCATGCGCTTTCGCCCCAGCTATTGGCCCGAACATCCGGCCTGGCATCCGCCGACACTTCGAAGCCGCTGGTGATACTCGGCTGCGGAAGCCTCGGTTCGAAGATCGCGTTACACCTCGGACGTGCTGGGTTCGGCGCGATGACGTTTGTCGACAACGAATCTATGTCACCTCACAACGCGGCACGACACGCACTTGTCGAGCCTATTTCGGTCCTAGCGCCCCCATGCAAGGTGACGCTGATGAAGACAGCGTTCGAGGCCTTGTCGCATGTCCAGACACGCGCCTTCGATGTGGATGCGGTTGCTGTCTTTGCCGATCCTGTTCAGTTCAGCAGAGCAGTTCCCCAGGATGGCGCGCTGATCGTAGATGCGACGGCATCGCTCAGGGTACTTGCATCAGAAACGTTATCGGTTGCAATGAACGAATCCGCCGCGCGCTTGGCTCGCGTGGCGATGTATGGCCAGGGGCGCTGTACCGTGGTCCTGCTGGAGGGCAGCGGCCGCTCAAGCCGAGTCGATGACCTGACCGCCTTCCTGTTCGAATACTGCCGATCCGAGAGTACGCTTCGGGCGAGCGTCGCTGGGGACGGTTCCGACCCCACACGCGTTTTTGTCGGGGAGAACTGTCGTTCGCTAACCGCGCCGATGTCCGACGCCACCGTTTCACGCGCGGCGGCGCTGGCGGGCCTGCAACTGGAACACTGGCTGGTGGACGGTCTTCCGGCGGAGGCCCAGCTTTGTGTCGGGGTCGCCGATGCCGCGGGCGTTGGAATGTCGTGGACCAATGCAGCGCTTGGTCCCACCACAGTCCTGGACGTAGTGGACGACGGGGGCTGGAAGATTCGTGTATTGCATCCGGTGGTTCAGGCAATTCACGCAGATGCCATCCACTGGAGCCCGAAAGAAACCGGAGGTGCCTTACTCGGCCGAATCTCTCACGAGAATCGCACCATCACCATCGCGGGCATTGTCGGCGCGCCGCCCGACAGCGTCAGGGAACCTGCGCGTTTCGTGCTCGGCACAGATGGCTTGGTCCAGGGTTTGCGCGAGGCGCATGGAAACTCTGTCGGCCATCTCGCCTTCATCGGAACGTGGCACAGCCACCCGCAAGGCGGCCCCCATTCCGGCATCGACCGTGAAACGTTGCGCAAAATCGCAGAGGATGCCGGCGGCCTGCCGGCGGTATCGCTGGTCTGGACACCCACGGGATTCACCTGCGCCGTGGACCGGTGGTAACGAAGAGCGGCATGGCCAACACTTTGCCGTACCTGCGCAGCGACCGAGTTTAAAGAAGGAGGAGCTATGCCGGGTCAGATGGTTCTGCGAATCTGGGATGTTGCCCACGGCGCCTGCGCCATGCTCACCCACAACCATGACGGTCGCGATGGCCGGCTCGCCATGATTGACTCTGGAAGCACGGTTGGCTGGCGGCCCAGTACCTTCATTCGCGACAGTTTGGGTCGCTCAACGCTGGACTATCTGTTCATCACGAATGCCGACCAGGATCACATGGATGACTTGCAAGGGTTGCGGGATCAAAACATCGCTGTGCCGACGCTGTTCCGCAACCCCAGCTACACCGGCGAAGACATGAGACAACTCAAGCGGCAGAGCGGGCCGCTAACCAACGATGCGCAGTGGTATACGTCTGCCTGCGAAGTCTACAACCAGCCCGTGACCGAGCCGTTCAATGCCTGCATGGGCGGGATTACGGCGACCACCTTTTGGAACAGCTACCCCGGTTTCCAGAATACGAACGATCTCAGCCTGGTCATCTTCGTCCAGTACGCTGGTGTGAAGATCCTGTTTCCCGGCGACTTGGAGAAGCCTGGCTGGAGGGCATTGCTGCAGCGCGCAGACTTTTGTGCCGAGCTGCGCAATCTTGACTTCCTCGTGGCATCTCATCATGGGCGCGAGAGCGGCTTCTGTCCTGAACTGTTCGACTATTGCCGCCCCGATGCAGTGATCATTTCGGACAAACCCATCGAACATGAGACCCAGCAGATGGTGCCCGACTACCGTGCGGTGATAGAGCGCGGAGTCCCTGTCAGAACGACCAACAAGAGGCGACACGTACTGACGACGCGGCGCGACGGCTGGATTCAGATCACAGTCTCCGACGACGGCTGGTACTCGATCGACACGGAAAAGCGAGGGTAGATAGCAAGGTCATATTTGCGATAGCGTAAATATTGATATTTGCTTTCATGCGTCCTGGCGTACCGCCGTCGGGCTCGCGGACGTTGCCCCGCGCCTCGTGCCGAGTCACGGCCATTCGGCATTGATCCCTGATGCCTCCGGCCCTTTGGGCCTGCGCGCTCCGCTTGCCACTGAGGCAGTGGAGTGTGTGAGGCGGCCTTGCTGTTCCCTTCAACGTACCACGTCGTTCTCGCCGTCAAGGGCTGCGCGTGCTGGGCACGCTCGCGTCCTCGCGGCCGTCTGCGCCCCCTGACTGCTGCGCTGCGCCGTGTTCCTCCGGTTCCGGGCAATTCCGCCCGATTCGGACTGGAGCACGATCATGTCGAAACGCACTCATTCTCTCGATTCTTCCCTTCTCGTTCGCGATGTCGCGGGCGACTACCGTCCGGCCAATGCCGACGAGGTATTGCAGGCTGCGCAACGTGTGCTCGCAGGACAGATGCGCAACTGCGAAGTCCTGAACTCGCCGCAGGTGGTGCGCGACTTCCTGCGGGTGAAGCTGGGAGCGCTGGAGCACGAGGTGTTCGCCATCATCCATCTGGATGCACAGAACCGTGTCATCGAATACGTCGAGATGTTTCGCGGCACAGTGAGCCAGACATCGGTGTATCCGCGCGAGGTGGTCAAGGAGTCCCTGGCCAGGAACAGCGCTGCGTTACTGCTGGTGCATAACCATCCTAGCGGCTCAACCCAACCGTCGCGCGCTGACGAAAAGCTGACGCAGACTCTAAAGTCGGCACTGGCGCTGGTGGACGTGCGAGTGCTGGATCACCTGATCGTCGTCGGCGGCGACAGCCAGGCGATTCGGTCAGCGGCCCGTATCCTTGGCCAATTGCGACATACTGCGCGCGATCAGCGAAATGCGCATGGCAAAGGGTAGCCTGATCGTGAGGGTCTTTGTGGAAGGATACTCCGGCAAGGCAAGCGGGAACAGGAATCGCAGATGCCTTTTGCCGGTTTCAGCGCAGCTTCCTGAAACCGCTCTCCACCCACACTGTGCCACTGGCACGCGTGAGCTTGAAAGCCGGTGCCACCAAGACCCGCGCGAGCGGCTCTCCTGCCTCGTCCACTGCGCCCAGCGTCGCCACCGGTTCGTCTTCATCAGGGTTCAATATCGAGCGTTACGGTGATGCGCTCAGCAGCGTGATTCACGGGCATGCTTTTGTGCAACGTTGCGTGCAGGTGCTGCTCGGTGCGCGCCAGCGCTTGCCGCGCTTGGTGAGGCTTGCCATTTGATTCCCCCCAGTTTCACCGCGCCCGACGGTGGCGGGAAAAGGTGCGGGAAATTGGCGGGAATGATACTGATGTTTTATTAGGTTATGTGATGTTTTGTGATAATTGATGGGCGGCAAAACCCTCTCATTTGCCTATGAAACTAACCAAATGTTAGGTTTTGTGATTAGCTTTGCTGGTGCCTGGGACGGGAATCGAACCCGTACGCTCCTTCACAGGATAGCGGCAGATTTTAAGTCTGCTGTGTCTACCAATTTCACCACCCAGGCAATCGCGGTGCGGGCTGCATTCTAAATTCGCGGCGAAACTATAATTCGACATCGGCAGCAATACTTTTTTCGTTTTTTGTTCTGCTGGTCATCCCATCCAAGTGCGGCCCGAGCGATTCGGCCAGCCGCCCAAGCAACGGACCACTCCCTCCCCGAAGGACCTCCGTATGCGTATCGAAGAAGATATCAAGCTTGATTTCAAAGACGTGCTGATCCGTCCGAAGCGCTCCACGCTCACCTCGCGTTCTGAAGTCGATATTTCGCGTGAATTCGCCTTTCGCAACTCGAAGGCGAAGTACGCAGGCATCCCCATCATCGCGGCAAATATGGATACGACTGGCACGGTCGAAATGGCCCATGCCTTGGGCGCCCACGGCCTCTCGGTAGCACTGCACAAGCACTACGAAGTGCCGGAGATTGCGAGCTTTTTTGGTGGCCTCACGCGTAAGTCAGCCGCTTTTTATTCGATGGGTATCACGAAAGAGGATTTCGCCAAGTTTCAAGAAGTGATGAAAGCTGCAGCGGCGCACATCGAGTATGTGTGCATCGACGTGGCCAACGGCTACACCGAAAACTTTGCCGCCTTCGTGCGCCGTGTACGCGAAGCCTACCCCACCATCACGATCATGGCGGGCAATGTGGTCACCGGTGAAATGAGTGAAGAGCTGGTGCTCTCAGGGGCCGATATCGTCAAGGTTGGCATCGGCCCAGGCTCGGTGTGTACGACCCGCAAAATGACCGGAGTCGGCTACCCACAACTCTCAGCCATCATCGAATGTGCCGATGCCGCCCATGGCTTGGGTGGGCATATCTGCGCCGATGGCGGCTGCACCGTGCCGGGCGACATTGCCAAGGCGTTTGGCGGCGGGGCGGATTTTGTGATGCTGGGCGGCATGCTCGCCGGGCACGACGAATGCGCTGGTGATACGGTGGAAAAAGATGGCAAAACCTTCAAACGCTTCTACGGCATGAGCTCGAAAGCTGCGATGGAAAAATATGCGGGTGGCGTTGCCAAATATCGCGCCTCAGAGGGCAAAGAAGTGCTCGTACCTTCACGCGGGCCGGTGGCAGACACGCTGCAAGACATCTTGGGCGGTGTGCGCTCGGCCTGCACCTACGTGGGCGCGCGCAAGTTGCGTGAGCTGACGCGCCGCACCACCTTCATTCGCGTCAGCCAGCAAATCAACGAAGTGTTTGGCAAGAGCTAATTCCATTTCTAAATCATTACGATTGAGTCGTTGCCCCTTCCTAGCCGTGCTACGCGCACTGTCGTCGTCGGTGCGCCTAATCTCGTAATGATTTTGAAATGGAATAAGAGCCTGTGACTCAATCCCTCACACCCGCTCGTGCGCGCCCAAGGGCGCTGCTTTTCGAGCGCCTGCTCGGTCGCGCCGGATTGATTCACAGACTCTGATGCCGGATTCGCTCACGCCATTTTTGTTCGACCAATTGCCGATTCGCGGCTGCATTGTCACCCTGGAACGTACCTGGCGCGAAGTGGCCACCCGGCATGCGTTTCCGCCTGCGATTGAAACGGCGCTGGGCGAATTGATGGCATCTGCCGCGCTGCTCTCGGCCACTCTGAAACGCGAAGGCGCGCTGGTGATGCAGATTCATGCCGAGCCGGGTACACATTCGGTAGCGCCGCTGGAGTTGGCGGTGGTGGAATGTACCGCCGACCTCCACATGCGGGCAACCGCCAAATGGCGTGGCGACGCAGCCTTGCAGCGTTCATCCAATGCGGCTGAATTGGTGGGTGCAGGCCGCTTTGTGATCACGCTCGATGCGGGCGACCGGAAAAATGCGTTTCAAGGCATCGTGCCGCTGGAAGGCGAGCAAATCGCTGATTGGCTCGCCAACTACATGCAGCGCTCTGAGCAGCTTGATACCCGGCTGGTGCTCGCCGCGACGGGCGAGCGCGCCGCCGGGATGCTGATTCAGCGCTTGCCTGGCATGGGTGGCAAATCGCTGGCGCTCGAACCGAGCCAGGTTGCGGATGAGTGGCAGCGGGTGACCACTTTGGCCGCCACCCTGCGCCCGGACGAACTGTTGCACCTCGATGCGACCACGGTGTTGCACCGCCTGTTTCACGAAGATGACTTGCGTCTTTTCGAGCCGCGCCCTTTGAGTTTTCGCTGTTCGTGTTCGCAGGGGCGCGTGGCTGGCATGCTCAAGCTGCTGGGCCGTGAGGGTGTGGACGGCGTGGACGC
The DNA here is from genome assembly GCA_031362865.1 of Burkholderiales bacterium. Taxonomy (GTDB): domain Bacteria; phylum Pseudomonadota; class Gammaproteobacteria; order Burkholderiales; family JAEUOS01; genus JANLTH01. The sequence continues at coordinate 22,117 of JANLTH010000079.1, forward strand.
GATTTTGGCCGAGCAGGGCGCAGTGAGTGTGAACTGCAATTTCTGTAACCAGACCTATCGCTTTGGGCCGGACGATGTGGAGCAGGCGTTTGCGGTGTTGCATTGAGGCAAGTTGCGGGTGTTCATAGCACCACGTGGCGCAAAAATTTGGGACAGACATCTTTCGAGAACCACCGCCGTCTTCGTAGCTCATGACGACTATCTCCAATTTTTGCTTTTTCGCAATTTGTCATCCCTGAAACGCTTAGCCTCAAGCAAAACAAGTGGGGATATTCCTCATGAGTCACTTGGGTCAGGTGAAGTCAAAGAAAGAGGTGTGTCCCCAGTTGTTTTGCGCTGCTGGCCATCCGTGTTTTGATGCCACTGAACATCATGTTTTGTACCGAAAAAATGCGTAAGGTAGTGCCATTGGGGCCGGACATCAATACCACTCATGCAACCCATTGGTAGCTGAGCGCAAAAATTTGGGACAGACACCTTTCGAGAACCACCGCGGTCTTCGTGGCGCATGATGTCTATTCTCATTTTTTTGTTTCTCGCCGTAGCTTGCTCCCCGCGTTTACCTCGTTCGCCGCCCCGACCTCACTTAGGTCTCGCTTAGCCAATCGGCATTTGCAGCCGAAACCCGGTCCAAGCACCGCTCACCGCCGCAGCTTCGAGCAAAGTAATTTCACCGCCATGCGCGCGCACGATCTCGCGCGCCAGGCTCAAGCCCAATCCGGTGCCGTCGATACTGCGGCTGTGAGCTTGGTCGGCACGAAAAAAGCGCTCAAACAATTTCAGTGCGTCGCCACCGCTCAGAGCCACTGAGGTATTGCGCACGGTGAGCGATGCCTCGCTCGCCTCACAAGCCAAATTGACTTCGATGCGCCACACCCCATCTGCTGCAGGGGCGCTGTATTTAGCGGCGTTGGTGAAGAGGTTTTGTAGCGCTTGGCCCAGCAACACCCGATCAGCCTGCACCGATGCCTGCGCGCACAGCGCGTGCGTGACCACGCTGTCGGGCGCGAGCAAATCCAGGTCTTCCAGCTGCGTGGTTACGAGTTGTCGCAGATCGCAGGTCTCTTTGCCCAAGCGAATCCCGGCCCCGTCTGCCTGGGCGAGCAAAAGCAACTTCTTCACGATGGCGCTTAAGCGCTGCACTTCGGCCAACAGGTCGGTGAAGACCGCCGTCGGTTGCGCTTCTTCAAGCATGGTGCCTGAAGAGGCGCGCCCAATCTCGCGCTCCAGCTTGCCTTGCAGTATCGTCAACGGCGTGCGCAACTCGTGCGCGGCATCGGCTGAAAAGCGCGAGGTCTGCGCAAAGCTGCGCTCAAGCCGCTCGGCCATGCGGTTGAATTCGTCCACCATGCCGGCGAATTCACGGTCTGGGTGGGCTAACTCCACGCGTTGATGCAAGCCGCGTGCGGTCATTTGCGCCAGCGCTGCCGCCATGCGATTGACCGGTGCCAGCGCCCGGCCTGAGAGCACCCACGCGCCCAGCGCCAAGAGCAGCATCACCACCGGAAAAGCCAGGCCAAAGGCCCGCCAGGTGGCCGCCGCTTCCTCTTGGACATTGTCCAGATCATGCGCTAAGGTTAGGCGCACCTGGGGATTGGCGAGGCTGCCGATCAAGTAGGCGCGCCCATTCACGCTGGCGCGGGCGAACTGCGCGGTGGCGGCGGCGGAGTTTGAACCCGCTCCCGGGCCGCCCATGCCGGCACCTTGCAAATTGGGGAACGGCGGGCGCGGCAAAATGGTTTGCGGCCCCCACTGCGGCCAAAGTTTGGAGCTGGCAACTACCGCGCTGTCAGAGCTTTCGACCAGCATCAATACGTCTTTCGGATTCGCAGCACTCAGCGCACGCGGGAAATTGCCTTCGGCGTACTGCCAATAGTCGGCCGATTGCGGGCGCGCCAACTCGCGCAACAGCAGAGCGCGCAATTCGCTTTCCAGCCGCTGGTCTTGCTGGTTACGCAGCAGGGTCGAGGTGGCGACGACAAAGGCGGCCAGTGCCAGCCCGCCAAGCAAGGCCATCGCAAGCGCGATGCGCCAACGGAACGAATTAAACGAGGCCAAGGCTACGCTTTGCGAAAGCGGTAACCCACGCCACGCACCGCTTCGATCAGCGATTCGTCGTCTGGCCGGTCGATCTTGCGGCGGATGCGTTGGATGCAGACATCGACCACGTTGGTGTTGGGGTCAAAGTCATAGCCCCACACGTGTTCCAAAATTTGGGTGCGCGTAAAGGCGCGCCCCGGCGAGCGCGCCAAATATTCAAGCAGGCTGAACTCACGCGCGGTGAGCTCGATGACGCTGTCTTTGCCTTCGCCGTCTTTCCCCTCACGCTTTACCTTGACTTCGCGGGCGATGCGGTCGAGTGTGAGTGTGCCCACGCGCAGCAAGTTTTGCCGGTCGCCCGCGATGCGCCGCGCCACCGCATGCACGCGCGCTACCAGCTCTTCGACAAAAAAGGGCTTGGGCAGATAGTCATCCGCCCCGGCGTTGAGGCCATCGACGCGGTCTTCGAGTTCATTGCGCGCGGTGAGCAGAATCACCGGCGTGGCCATACCTTTGCGGCGGATGCTTTTGAGAATCGCCAGACCGTCTTTGCCGGGCACCATGATGTCGAGCAGCAGCAGGTCAAAGGTGCCGCTCTCAGCGTGGGCCAAACCGGTATTGCCGTCACCACAATGAGTGATCGTCCAGCCTTGTTCACGCAGGCCTGCGCAAACAAAATCGGCGATTCGTTTTTCGTCTTCAACCAGTAGGATGTTCATGGCTACGAAGTTTAGAGAGTGCGCGCGCAAAAATCCCGCACTTTTTACAACGATGACAAAGATGTCATCAAACCCCAAGCTATAGCGTCATTCAGAAGGAGTGAAATGGCTCCATCGCGAAACGATTTCCACCACCACCAAACTCCACCTCAGCCCTAAGGACAACACCATGAACCGCTTAAACCAACTAGCCGTCAACCAAGATGGCTTTGCCTTTGACCCGATGACTGGCGAAAGCTTTACTTTGAACCCAAGCGCTGTAGAAGCGGTCAAGCAGTTTTCCAAAGGCGCTTCCTGCGAAGAGGCGGCGCAGCACCTCACGCAAGTCTTTGATGTCGGTGCAAGCGATGCACTGCGCGATGTGGAAGATTTGGTCTCGCGGCTGAAAAATTTCAACTTGATGTAAGCGTGGCGACACTCCCTTCACCTGGCTTGCCAATTCTTTAAACGAGACCAATAATATGAAAAACTTGACCGTCGCCCTCTCCGGCATCAACGCCGTAGACAACCCGGGCCCCGGCACCGGGGTCGCGCGCAGTCTGCGTGAAGCACCTGAATTTGGCGGCAAGCTGGTCGGCTTGGCCTACGACGCGATGGAGCCGGGTCTCTACATGGACTGGCTCTTCGACCGCCGCTACATCATGCCTTACCCTTCGTCAGACGCGGTGGTGTTGATCGAGCGCTTGCTGCACGTGCAGCGCAACAGTGGCCTGGATTGTGTGATTCCGAATCTGGATGTCGAGCTGCCGCTCTACCTTTCAGCGCAAGATGCGCTCAAGCAGCACGGCATTCACACCTTTTTGCCGACGCGCGACCAATTCCGCCTGCGCAGCAAAGAGTTCGTGGGTGGCATCGCCAAAAAAATTGGTATCGAAGTGCCCGAGACGGCGGTAGTGACCTCCGAACCGCAACTGCGTGAAGCGGCCGTGCGTTTGGGCTTCCCGGTGATGGTCAAAGGCCCTTTTTATAAAGCTTACAAAGCCTACTCACTAGGTGAAGCGGTCAGTCACTTTCACAAGTTGGCGGCTGAATGGGGCTACCCGATCATCGTGCAAAAAATGGTGACGGGCACGGAGCTCAATTTGGTCGGTGTCGGCGACGGTGAGGGCGGCGACTTCGGGCTGGTGGCGATCAAGAAAATGTGGATCACCGAGCTTGGCAAGATCTGGACCGGTGTCACGATCAAACATGAAGGCATGTTGCAAGCGGCGCGCAACTTTTTGAGCGAAACCAAGTGGCGCGGCGCGTTTGAGCTGGAATGCATGCTCGGCCACGACGGCCTGATTTACATGATCGAGATTAACCCGCGCTTCCCGGCGTGGACTTACTTCGCCACCGGGGTTGGCATCAATCTGCCACTCAATTTGGTGCGCGCAGCCACTGGTCTTGATGTTCCCAAAGCACCTGACTACGAAGCTGGCAAATTGTTTGTCCGTTACACCTACGAAATCGTCACTGACTCAGAGCCCTTGCAGCAACTGGTTGCCCATGGCGAGCGCTAAACCCTCATTCAATCCCGTTCAATCCAATTTCATTTAATCGAAGAGAGAAAACCATCATGTCTGCCAAACTGCGCCCCTACGAAAAACCCGTAATCCACAAACTGACCACCGGCCTGATGAATAAATTTGGCCAGGCCACACCGGCTTTTCGCCGCGTCAAATCCGAAATTGATGGCGTACCCGTGAGTGAGCTGGTGGCTCAATATGGGTCGCCACTCTACGTTTTTTCAGAAAAGGCGCTGCGTGGCAAATTCCGTGAAATGAAACATGCTTTCGAGTCGCGCTACCCGAACGTAGCGTTTGGCTGGTCGTACAAGACCAATTACTTGCAAGCGATTTGCGCGATTCTGCACGACGAAGGTGCTTATGCCGAGCTGGTCTCGGCGATGGAGTACGAGAAGTCGCGCTCGCTTGGTGTGCCCGGTAACAAAACCATCTTCAACGGCCCGCACAAGCCCAAGGCAGTGCTCGAAGAAGCAGTGCTGGCGGGCGTTTCCATCAATATCGACCACCTTGATGAGATCGATGATCTCGAAGAAATCGCGGTCAAGCTGGGCCGTCGGGTGTCAGTCGGCATCCGCCTCAGTCTCGATGCCGGCATTTACCCCAATTGGTCACGCTTTGGCTTCAATCTGGAATGCGGCCAGGCGATGGACGCGGTAGCGCGCATCGCCCGGGGCGGCAAGCTCAAGCTGACCGGTTTGCACTGCCACATTGGCACCTTCATCCTCGACCCGACTGCCTATGGCCGCCAGGTAGAAAAGATGGTCGCCTTCGGTTACGAAGTGGAAACACGCTACGGCTTTTTGTTCGACACGATCGATGTGGGCGGTGGCTTCCCTTCCAAGAGCCGCCTCAAAGGCACCTACCACGCGGCCGAAGTGATGCTCCCGCCGATTGCAGACTACGCTGAAGAGATTTGCAATGCGCTCTGGCGCGTGCTGCGTGCGGGGCATCAACCCAAGCTCATTCTCGAATCGGGCCGCGCGGGG
>JANLTH010000082.1:0-35961 GCA_031362865.1 Burkholderiales bacterium
GGGGCCGATGTCATTTTCCAATTGGCCTTTGCGCAGTTGGCCGCTCGGTATGGCGCAGTTGAAGGCGATCGGCTCTTCATGGGAGGCAACCTGCATCGGTGCCGCGATTGCCACCAAACCTGCCTGGGTCTCGCCGTCGGAGATACAAAAGCCTTTTGCAAGGATGCTCCGATGCGCTTGGTCGAGGAGTGTTTTCTTAGCCTTGAACAGAGCTGGATTGGCAAGACGTGCGCGATTCAGGAAGGCGATACGGCGCTCAGTACCCATGCTCCATATCAGCGCGCGCCCGATCGAACTGGTCAACAATTCTCTTGTTGCGCCTATGTCAGGTCGCGTCATGCTGGTTTCGTCACAGCGAACCGTTTCTACATAGACAACGCTCAGCCGATGTAATGTGCCCATGTTGACGTTGCCGCGGGTGTGGGTGGACAACGCATGCATGGCAGGCCGGGCGATCTGCCGCAACGGCATGCTCGTCAGCAACGGATAACCCAGTGACACCACACCCCAGCCCAGTCGGTATTTGCCAAAAGGCACGACTCCGTACAGATAACCCAATTCTTCCAGAGTGAACGTCAGGCGGGACACGGTCGCCTTTGGCAGCCCAGTGGATTGCACGATATCCCTGTTGCCGAGCAGTGGCCGCTCGGGTGTGAAGCATCGCAGCACATCGAAGGCGCGGGATATGGCAATTCCGAAACTGCGATCACGCGTTGCCCTGTCGTCTTGTGATGTCGGGGTTTGCGGCAACGAAGCTTGCGGTCGTGTGTAGGCTGCGTTCATAGCTGATGAGTTTCAAGGAGCAAGCCACCAGAGTCAATGCATATTCGAGTCTTGTTCCGCAGAGTGGAACTGTCGATTGCCTTCCGCAATGCATCGACCTAAGATTCCATTAAGCCGCCAGCTGGCGGCCCTCGGAGCGCGAATGATCAGAGACCAGAGCAGATTCGACCAGTTGATCGCAAGCACTCGCGAGTTTGTCAGAGAGATCGCCATGCCTAACGAGGCGCGGGTGGAGTACGACAATGCGATTCCCGCCGAGATTGTCTCGACGATGCGACGCATCGGCCTCTTTGGATGGTCGATTCCCCAGCAATACGGCGGCGCAGGCTTGACCACCGAAGAGCTCGCGCTGGCCAACATTGAACTCTCGCAATGCTCGGTTGCATACCGCGTGCGGGTGGGGATCAACACCGGCGTAGGTTCCGAATCTTTAGTGCAAGACGGCACCAACGACCAGAAGGACCGCTATCTTCCCCAATTGGCTTCGGGGCGGATGACTGGGGCGCTCGCCCTCACGGAGCCGGAGGCCGGTTCGGATGCCACTGCCTTGCAAACATTGGGCGAGCGCCAGCCCGACGGTGCCTATCTGTTGACGGGCCACAAGCGCTACATCACGCTCGCTCCCATCGCCGACCTGGTGACGGTGTTCGCGCGGACGGAGACGGGCCGTAGGCCCGCCGACAGCATCAGCGCGTTCCTGGTCGAACGCGGCACGGCTGGCATGAGTTTTTCGGACTCGACCCCAAAAATGGGGCAAGAGGGAGGGCCCATCGGCGAGATATTTCTTGATCGCTGCCGCGTCGATGAAAGTGCGATCATCGGCGGAATCCCGGGGCGCGGTTTTCGGACTGTGATGAAGACGCTGAACAAACAGCGCATTAACCTGGCGGCGCTGGCCATTGGCCCCGCGATTCGCATGCTCGACGAGGCGATTTCTTTCGCGAATCGGCGGCACCAGTTCGGGCAACCCATCGGGGCCTTCCAGTTGGTGCAGGCCATGCTCGCGGATTGCAAGGTCGAGATCGAGGCTGCCAAGGCACTGGTGATCGAGACGGCACGCAAGCGCGACCGCGGAGAGGATGTCGCGATGGATGTCTCCATTTGCAAATACTTTGCGACTGAAATGTGCGGACGGGTGGCGGACCGCGTCGTTCAGATATTCGGTGGTCAGGGTTATGTGAAGGAGGCGGGAATTGAGCGTTTCTATCGGGATGTCCGGGCTTTCCGTATCTACGAAGGGACCAGTCAGATCCATCAGATCAATATCGGCAAGGGACTGTTACGCGCCGCGCGCGACATCAAATCGGAGAAAGCATGAAGCGTATCTATTCCATCCTTCCCACCCGTCGCTTCATACGCGTCCTTGGATTCGCGAGCGTCGCGACCGCGACGCTCTTTGGCTCGTGTGCGCTTGCGCAAGAGTTATTTCCCAACAAGCCGATTCGCATTATCAATCCCTACCCAGCAGGTGGCGTGGTCGACATCCTCACGCGTGCAGTGGCTGAAAAGATGAGCGTGTCGATGGGGGTTCCGTTCGTCGTCGAGCCCAAAGTGGGTGGTGCCAGCACCATCGGAACCGACTATGTTGCGCAGGCTCCAGCCGACGGGTACACCTGGCTGATTGCAACGACCAGCAACGCGGCGAATATGGCATTGATTCCCAACATCCGGACGGATTTGCTAAAGGCTCTCGTGCCCGTTGCCCAGTTTGCCTACTCTCCCAACTACTTTGTGGTTCCCGCATCTTCGTCGGTATCGAGCCTCGCCGAGTACGTGGCATTGGCAAAGGCGAGCCCTGGCCAACTCAGCTACGGCCACGCCGGCATCGGCTCAACGCCTCATCTGGGCTTTGAGCTCTTGAAGCATGTTGCCGGCATCGATGTGGTGGCAGTGCCTTACAAAGGTGCCCCGCCGATCATTCCGGATCTGATTTCCGGTCAGTTGTCGGCCACTTACATGCCGGCGCCGCTTGCTATTGCCCAGGCGAAAGGAGGTCGCATCAAGGTTCTTGCAGTGATTGGCGAGGCAAGAACGAAGGAGTTTCCGAACGTCCCTACCATCGCGGAAGCAGGCTACACCAAAGCCGTCGTTGCCCCCTGGTTTGCCGTGCTGGTTCCTGTCAAAACGCCGCCGACGGTTGTCGCCCGGATCGAGCGTGAAGTCAGGCAGGCCGTGGCGGCCCCGGAGGTGATCGCCCGGATCGAGAGCGCGGGTGCTGTCCCGATTTTTCGTCCCAGCGTTGAAGTCAGCAAAAGAATCCAGGACGAGATTGCCGAGTGGCGTGCGCTCGTGAAGGCAACAGGATTGAAGGCCGAATAGATTCGATCACCTGCCACTGATCTGGGAAGGTCGGTATCATTGCGACCGATCACGTGACACCAGTGTGTGGCACCTGCGGGACCACCTGGGCGATGTCTGAAGATCGCCAGTGGGCGCGGGTCTTCGGCCATAATTCTCTGAAAAAGCTTACCCATGGCGCTTCTCCAAGCAATGAGTGCGAAAAAAATTCTTCACCGCTGCGGCTGGTGTAGCGAAGACCCGCTCTATCAGCGCTATCACGATGACGAGTGGGGCGTGCCTTGCCACGATGATCGGCATTTGTTTGAGATGTTGATTCTGGAGGGCGCGCAAGCGGGCCTTTCATGGATCACGATTCTCAAAAAGCGTGACAACTATCGCGCAGCCTTTGCCAATTTCGAAGCCGAAAAAGTGGCGCGTTTCACCGATGCCGGGATCGAAGCTTTAATGCGCAACGCAGGCATTGTGCGCAATCGCTTGAAGCTGAAAAGCACCGTGCTCAATGCGCAGGCCACTTTGAAGATCCGCGCCCAGCATGGTTCTTTGGATACCTTTCTGTGGCAATTTGTTGGTGGCAAACCGATCCGCAACCGTTGGCAGAGTTACCGAGACGCACCGGTGTCGACGGCGGAATCGGATGCGATGAGCAAGGCGCTCAAAGCTTATGGGATGAAGTTTGTCGGCACGACGATTTGTTACGCCTTCATGCAAGCCACCGGGATGGTGAATGACCATGAGATCGGCTGCCACCGCTTTACCAGCGCGCGTTAGGGTTTCAATGTCGCGTCGAGCAGCTTGGTGGCCTCAAAGATCACCTGAATCGTCGGCACGGGGGTGCTAGTCCATCCGGCGATTTCAACCAGCGCGCCAGCAATTGCGTCAATTTCCAGCGGCTTGCCCAACTCTACATCGCGCAGCATCGAAGTTTTTAGAGGGCCGATCTCGCGGGCCCTGGCGAGCCTGGCCTTGGGGTCAGTCTGCATGGCAAATCCTGCCGAGCGCAGGGTTGCCAGTGCTTCTTCCATTAATCGCAGGGCGAGCGCGCCGCCTTGGGGGTGTTGAGCCGCATCGCCAATCGTCGCCCGGGTGAGGGCCGTGAGCGGGTTGAAAGCGAGATTGAGCAGCAGCTTGGTCAGTTTTTCGGCACGGATGTCGGCACTGACACGCACCGGCTCGTGGCCTGAAAACGCCTGCGCAATGCTCTCAGCCTTCGCGTGAGCTGCCGCGCTCGCGCCGCCAAACACGAAGCTGTTGTTCGGCACTTCATCATGGAAAATCGCCCCCGGCTCCATCAGGTTCACCCCCTTGTTGACCACCATCCCGATGATCCGGTCCGCAGCAAAGCTTTGCAGCAGGCTGCCCTTTGGGTCAACCGCATGCACTTGGCGGTTCGAAAACTGGCCTTCCACACTCTGAAACAGCCACCATGGCACGCCGTTTTGCGGGGTAATCAGGAGCGCCGTGTCGCCAACCAAACGCGCAAGCCGCGCGGCAATGGCGGGCACTTGGTGGCTTTTGAGGGTTAGTAACACGGCATCAAAATCAGCGCCTGCGGTGGCGCTCACCGCAGCAAACGGCGGCGCGCGATGCATGCCACCGTCGCCGCGTGACACCACGCCGCGCGTCACGAGTGCCTCGAAGTGCGCGCCACGCCCGAAGAGGGCGACCTGATGGCCGTTTTGCCGCAAGCGCCAGGAAAAGTAGGTGCCGAGCGCGCCCGCGCCAACCACACAAATGCGCACGGGTTTTAGTCTCGGTAGGAAGGATCGCGTCGATCCAACAGGCGCAGCATCGCTGGCCATTCGAGTACGCCAAATGGGCGGCGCACTTCCGGGCGATAGAGGTGGTTGGTCTTTTCCACCACTTCGCGCGTGGGCAGGTTGAGCGCACCCAAGTCGTGGCCGACCGCCGCCATCGCATCGACTTGGGCGCGACAGGCCATTTCGAGCCAATACATGGTGTTGAAGGTTTGCGCGATGTCGCGGCCCACGGCCAAAAGGCCATGGTTTTTAAGGATCATCACATCTGCGTGGCCTAAGTCATCTTGCAGGCGCGTCTGCTCGTCCAAATCAATCGCTACGCTTTCATAGTCGTGGTAGGCCACCGTGGCAAAGCGCATCGCAGTTTGCGAAAGTGGCAGCAGGCCGCATTTCATCGCCGCCACCGCCATCCCGGCGCGGGTGTGGGTGTGTATTACGCAATGGTCGTCGGGGCGCGCGGCATGCACGGCGCTATGGATCACGTAGCCCGCTTGGTTGACCCCGTAGCCGGTTTGCGCCGGGTGTGGGTTCAACACCTGATTGCCAGCGTGGTCGATTTTCACCAGGGACGAGGCGGTGATTTCTTCATACAGATAGCCATAAGGGTTGATGAGCAGATGCCCCTCCGGGCCGGGCACGCGCGCGGTGACGTGGTTGTAGATCAAATCGCTCATGCCGAAATGGGCAATCAGGCGGTAGCAAGCGGCCAAATCAACTCGGGCTTGCCATTCGACGGGCGAAACCTGGGCGCGAACTTCAGAAAGCGTTGTCATCGGTGGGGGCATGGTGGGGAAGAGCCACCAAGCTTAAGGCCACCAGCCATGCAAAGCGCGAATGTCGGCTTCGCCGCACACGTATTGACCACGCTCCCTGCGATGCCCTGCTAAACTTTTGCGATGGGGTTAGCACTGCACTTTTCAGTCATTCGCGCGATTCGTACACTGTTGTACGCGGCCTTCGCATCTGCGCTCTTAAGTGGCTGCGGGCAAAGCTGGAACAACCCCTATCCTGCGAAGGATCGCGGCCAAAACGTGCTCTACACCTGGTTTGTCGAGCGCCCGCGGCACCTGGACCCGGCCGTGTCGTTTTCGCCTGAAGAAGAAGACTTCACCTACCAGATTTACGAAATGCCGGTGCAGTACCACTATCTGAGACGGCCCTATGAGCTGATTCCACAATTGGCTGAAGAAGTGCCCCAGCCAACCTTCTTTGACAAAGCCGGTAAAGAATTGACGGGCGAATTCGACCCCAAAACCGTGGCACATAGCCTTTACACCATTCGGGTCAAGAAAGGCATCTTCTTCCAGCCGCATCAGGCCTTTGATGCCGAAAACCGCGATTTGATCGACCTGCAAATCGGGCGTATCACCAACTTAGGCGATCTGCACAATGTGGATACACGCGAGCTGACCGCCGACGATTTCATTTACCAAATCAAGCGCCTCGCCTCGCCGCGTTTAAGCTCGCCGATTTTGGGGCACATGGGTGAGTACATCGTCGGCTTAAGCGACTATGCCTCGTTTCTGCGCAAAGAAGATACCCACATTCGCTCGACTCAGGGCAAGGATGCCTGGCTAGACCTGCGCGACCACCAGCTTGAAGGCGTGAAGAAGATCGACAAATACACCTACCAGATCAAGGTTAAAGGGGTGTATCCGCAGTTTGTGTACTGGCTTGCCATGCCGTTTTTTACCGCGATCCCCTGGGAAGCTGACCAGTTTTTCAGCCAGCGCGGTTTGATTGAACGCAACATCACTTTCGATTGGTATCCGGTCGGCACCGGGCCTTTCATGCTGATTGAAAACGACCCGAATGCGCGCATGACGCTGGTCAAAAATCCGCAATTTCGTGGCGAACCCTACCCCAAAGATGGTGAGTCCGGCGACGGCCGCGCGGGGCTCCTCGCCGATTCCGGCCAGCCGATGCCGTTTCTCGACCGCGTCATCTTCACGCGTGAAAAAGAGAGCATTCCGCTTTGGAACAAGTTTTTGCAGGGCTACTACGATTTTTCCGGCATCAGTGTTGACAACTTTGATCAAGCGATCCGCGTCGATGTCTCGGGCGGCGCGGTGCTCTCGCCTGAAATGGAGAACCGGGGGGTCAAGCTCTCGGCCGCCAATACCGGTCTTGCCGCCTACATGGGCTTTAATCATCTCGACCCGGTGGTTGGCTCCTCGCAGGCCGAGCCCGCAGCGCGCGAGCGTGCGAAAAAATTGCGGGCCGCGCTCTCGCTGGCCTTCGACTGGGAAGAGTACATCGCAATCTTTTTGAATGGTCGCGGCGGCTTGGCGCAAGGGCCGATGCCGCCGGGTATTTTCGGCACACTCGATGGCGAGGCCGGGATTAACCCGATGGTCTATGAATGGGTGGGCAACAAACCCAAAAAGCGCAGCATTGAGACCGCGCGACGGCTGCTTGCCGAAGCCGGCTACCCCGACGGGCGTGATGCCAAAACCGGCGCGCCCTTACTGATTTATATCGACTCCACCAACTCGGCACAAAAAGCGGTGCTCGACTGGTATCGTAAGCAGCTCGGGCGCATCAACGTGCAGCTTGAAGTGCGCCCGACCGACGGCAACCGCTACCAAGAGAAAGTCCGCAAGGGCAACACCCAAATGTTTTTCTTTGGCTGGAAAGCGGATTATCCCGATCCGGAAAACTTTCTTTTCTTGTTTTACGGCCCGAACGCAGTGGTCAAAACCGGCGGTGAAAACAAGGTCAACTACAGCAATCCTGAGTACGACCGCTTGTTTGAAAAAATGAAGACCATGCCCAATAGCCCGGAGCGATTGGGCATTATCACGCAGATGGTGAAAATGCTGCGCGAGGATTCAGCGGTGGCCTTCGCCTTCAACCCGCGTTCTTACGGTCTTTATCATGCGTGGCTGGGAAATTTCAAACCCAATCACTTCGCCAAGGGTGACCTCAAATACCGCAAGATCGATGCCAAGCAGCGTGACTTGCAGCGCCAGCAATGGAATAGCCCGGTGGTATGGCCGTTTGTGCTGTTCCTCCTGCTGATCGTCGCGATCACCATTCCGGCGATCAAATTCTGGCGTGAGCGCGAGAGTGCAGCAATTGCCGTAGACGATGACACGCCAACCCTGCTGCGCACCGAACGCCATAGCCACTTTGTGGACCAAGAGCCGGAGCCGATGACCACTCGACCCGAGCAGTGGCTGCCGGTCGTGCAGGGCGGCGAGCACACCCGAAGCGGGGAGGGCGGTGCAGTGGCTCAGGCCGGGGTTGACGAAGGCGGGGTGACGATGACCATCGTGCGTGGGCACGACACTCCGGGCAGCGTGCCGGTGCATGAAGCGGCGCACGAGGCCAATGTTGATAACCTCTCGAAACTGGTGACCCGCAAGGGCCGGGACGGGGAATAGCGATGCAGCGCTTGATCGATTTGCCGCGAATCGCCTTGGCACTATTGGCCGCCTGCGCCTTGAGCGCCTGCTCAGAGATTTGGAATAACCCGCACCCGGCTGCCGACCGGGGGCAAAACGTGCTCTACACCTCGTTCTCGGAGCGGCCAAAGACGCTGGATCCGGCGGTTTCATTTGCGAGCAACGAATCTGAATTTACCTACCAGGTTTATGAGATGCCGTTGCAGTACCACTATCTCAAACGGCCCTATCAGTTGATCCCGCAATTGGCTGAAGAACTGCCTCAGGCGGCCTTCTTCGATGCATCTAATCAGCCGCTTGGGGCCGATGCTGACCCTAAAAAAGTGGCCTACAGTCTCTACACGGTGAAGGTCAAGCGCGGTATCCGCTATCAACCGCATCCGGCTTTTGTGGCCGAAAACCGCGTGCTCTCGCCAGAGCAGGTTGCGCGCGTCGGCAAGCTTGCCGATTTGGAGCGCACCGCGTCACGGGAGCTAACTGCGGATGATTTCATTTATCAGATCAAGCGCTTAGCTTCGCCACGGCTGACCTCGCCGATCCTCGCCCATATGGCCGAATACATCGACGGGCTGGATGACTATGCGAAAGCGCTGAAGGCGCGCGACACCGAGTTGACTGCCGCGCGTGGCAAGGGCGCTTGGCTTGATTTGCGCCGGCATGACCTGCCAGCGGTGAAAAAAATTGACTCGCACACCTACCAAGTCAAAGTGAAGGGCATCTACCCGCAGTTTGTTTACTGGCTGGCAATGCCGTTTTTTACCGCGATTCCGTGGGAGGCCGATGAGTTTCACAATCAGCCGGGCTTGACTGAGCGCAACATCACCTTTGCTTGGTATCCCATCGGCACCGGGCCCTACATGCTCACTGAGAACGACCCGAACGCGCGCATGACGCTCACGCGCAACCCGAATTTTCGCGGCGAGCCTTACCCCAGCGAAGGCGAGGCGGGTGACCAGGCGGCAGGTCTCCTCTCCCACGCCGGCAAGACCATGCCCTTCATCGACCGGGTGGTGTTTGCGAGGGAGAAAGAGGGTATTCCGCTGTGGAACAAGTTTCTGCAAGGCTATTACGACTTTGCCGGTATCGGCTCCGACAATTTCGACCAAGCGATCAAAATTGACGTGACCGGCGGCGCTGCCTTGTCACCCGAAATGGAAAAGCGCAACGTGCAACTGCGCACCGCAGCGACGGGCCTGACCTACTACATGGGCTTCAACATGCTCGACCCGGTGGTGGGTGCAGGCACACTCACCCAAGCCGAGAAACTGCGCGCCAAGAAGCTCAGGCAGGCGATTGCGATTGCTTTCGACTGGGAAGAGTTCATCGCGATTTTTCGCAACGGGCGTGGCACGGCAGCACAGGGGCCGATTCCTCCGGGAATTTTTGGCTCGCTCAGTGATGAAGAGGAAATCAACTCGGTGGTCTACGAGCGGCGCGATGGCAAACGTGTGCGGCGTGACATTAGCGCTGCAAAAAAACTGCTCGCCGAAGCGGGCTACGCCAATGGCCGCGACAGCAAAAGCGGCAAGCCCTTGGTGCTCTACCTCGACTCGGCATCCACCGGGGCAGAAGCCAAATCGCAGCTCGACTGGTATCGCAAGCAGATGGCGAAGATTGACATTCAGCTGGAAATTCGCGCCTCAGACTGGAATCGCTATCAAGAAAAAATCCGCAAAGGCAATACGCAGATTTTTTTCTTGGGTTGGGATGCCGACTATCCCGATCCAGAAAATTTCCTTTTTTTGCTCTATGGGCCGGGTGGTGCTGCCAAGAGCGACGGCGAAAACAAGGTCAACTATGCTAATCCGGAGTTTGACCGCCTGTTCGACAAGATGAAGACCATGCCCAATAGTCCGGAGCGACTTGCGATAATTCGGCAGATGATTCAAATTGTGCGAGAAGACTCTCCCTGGATGTTTGCCTTCAACCCGCGTGCGTTCGGGCTGTATCACGCATGGTTGGGCAATGTGAAGCCAAACCACTTTGCGCGCAGCAATCTGAAGTTCCGAACGCTCGACCCGGTAGTGCGTGAAACCAGCCGCAAGCAGTGGAATCAGCCGGTGGTTTGGCCTTTCTTGTTGATGCTGCTGGGCACTGCGGCGTTGACTATCCCGGCGGTGCGCACCTGGAAGCGTCGCGAATTTGCCTCTGGGCGCGAGGCGCTGCTGCGTAAGCGCGCGATGCCAATCGATAAGGCAGCCTAACCCATATGCTCGCCTACATCACCCGCCGCTTTCTCTACGCCATCCTGATTCTGGTGGGTGTGAACCTGCTCACCTTTGTGCTCTTCTTCAAGGTCAATACGCCTGACGACATCGCGCGCATGCAGCTGGGCACCAAGCGCGTGACGCAAGAGGCGATCAACAAATGGAAGACTGAGCGCGGTTACGACAAGCCGCTCATTTTCAACACCAAGGCCCAGGGCATGGGCATGGTGAAAGAGACGATCTATTTTGAAAAGTCGTTCGAAATGTTTTCGCTCAATTTTGGCCGCGCCGACGACGGGCGCGACATCGCGCGCGAAATCGTGCATCGCGCCGGGCCCAGCTTGGCGCTGGCGATTCCGGTGTTCGCGGTGGGGCTGGTGGTCAATATCACCTTCGCGCTAATCATGGCGTTTTTCAGGGCCAGTTATATCGATTTTGTCGGCGTGATTGTGTGCGTGGTGCTGATGTCGGTTTCCGGCCTCTTCTACATCATTGGCGGGCAGTATGTGATGTCGAAAGTGCTCAATCTGGCGCCGATTTCAGGCTATCAAGACGGCTTTGCGGGATGGAAGTTTTTGCTCTTGCCCACCATCATTTCAGTCTTCTCAGGCATCGGCTCAGGTACGCGCTGGTATCGCACGATTTTTCTGGAAGAAATGGTCAAAGACTATGTGCGCACCGCGCGCGCCAAGGGTTTGTCTGAATTCACGGTGCTCTTTAAACACGTGCTCAAAAATGGCCTGATTCCGATTTTGACCGGCGCAGTCGTGGTGATTCCGCTGCTCTTTATGGGGTCGCTGATCTCGGAGTCCTTCTTTGGTATTCCGGGCCTGGGCAGCTACACGATTGAGGCGATTCAGTCGCAAGACTTTGGGGTGGTGCGCTCGATGGTCTTCATTGGCTCGGCGCTGTACATTTTTGGATTGCTGTTGACCGACATTTCCTACACGTGGGCTGACCCACGGGTACGGCTGGAATAGCGAATCTTGAGCGCCATGGAATTCCCTTTCCGCCCGCTGTTTTTGTGGACCGACGTGTTGGTCTTTCTGCTCACTGCAGCAGTGATTGTCTACTTCATGCGGGTGCGCCGCGATGTCAACCAACGCGCTACGTGGCTGCGTGCCCTGCGCAACCCTTCCGGCATGGCAAGCGCCGTGATTCTCGGGTTGTTTGTGCTGGTGGGCTTGCTCGATTCGATGCACTTTCGGCCTTTGCTGCCACCGCAGGCCGCCGCTGCAGGCGCGGCTAAAGCGCCACCGGCGGCCAAAGACGCAAAAGACACAAAAGCCGCGCCCGCCGTCGTGGTTTCGCGCTATGCGCCTACGGCCCTCAGTGTGCTCGACGTACTCTTGCGCCCCTTTAATTTGGAAGGTGAACGCACTTATTCCGAGCCACTTGCCACCCATGCCTTCGTAAAGGAAAATCGCGAAGAAAATGGGCGCACGATCCGCGACTTTCCGCGCTTGAAGGTGGCAGCTCAGCATCTAAAAGACCCAGTAAGCGACTGGGCCTGGGATGTGACCTGGCGCAGTGCTGCCGGGCTGTTGCTGGGTGTGGTGATGACCTTGGTCGCGACCGCCGGGCTGGTTGGGCTTTTGGTTCGCCACCCGGCGCAAAAAGGTCTCTCCTACGGTGCAATTTTTTCCCGCTTGTGGAGCAATCAACTCTCGATGCCATGGCGGGCAGCAGTGCTCGCTTTGGGCGGGGCCTTGCTGCTGGCGGGCTTGGTCATCGTGCTGGCCCCGGTGTATCACGTGCTGGGAACCGACAAAGTCGGCAAAGGCTTACTCTACCTTTCGATGAAAAGTGTGCGCACAGCGCTGGTGATTGGCACGCTCACCACGCTCTTTACGCTGCCGTTTGCGTTGCTCTTGGGAATCGCGGCGGGCTACTTCAAGGGGCGGATCGACGACATCATTCAGTACATCTACACCACGCTGCACTCGATCCCGTCGGTGCTGCTGATCGCAGCCTCAGTGCTGATTCTCTCGGTGCAGCTCGAATCAAACCCCGAGTTGTTTGCCACCGCTGCCGAGCGTGCCGATTTACGGCTCTTCTTTCTCTGCTTGATTCTCGGTGTGACCAGCTGGACTGGCCTGTGCCGCTTGCTGCGCGGCGAAACGCTCAAACTGCGCGAGTTGGAATACATCCAGGCCGCCCAAGCGTTCGGGGTGGCGCACTTTCGCATCATCTGGCGGCACATTTTGCCCAATGTGATGCACTTGATCTTGATCTCGGTGGTGATGGAGTTTTCTGGCTTGGTGCTGGCAGAAGCGGTACTCTCGTACGTCGGGGTAGGCGTTGATCCATCGATGATTTCGTTTGGCACCATGATTAACGCGGCGCGCATGGAAATGTCGCGCGAGCCGGTGGTGTGGTGGTCGCTCACGGCGGCTTTCTGTTTCATGTTTGTGTTGGTACTGGCGGCCAACTTGTTTGCCGATTCGGTGCGCGATGCCTTCGACCCGCGGACCCATATTCGATGAACGCCGCCACCGGGGCCGTAGTGCCCTTGCTCGAAATTTCCAAACTGACCACACGGATTGACGGTTCGGCAGGCACGTTTACCGTGCTGGACCACGTGTCGCTCTACATCAACCCCGGCGAGACGCTCGCGGTGGTGGGTGAATCTGGCAGCGGCAAGTCGATTGCGGCGCTGTCGATCATGCGCTTGTTGCCCGAAGTGGCGCACATTGACCATGGCGATGTGGCGCTGCACGCGGAAGACCTTTTGGCCCTGCCGGAATCTGGCATGCGCAATGTGCGCGGCAAGAAGATCGGCATGATTTTCCAAGAGCCTGCCACCAGCTTGAACCCGGTGCTCACGGTCGGGCAGCAGATTATGGAAGTGCTGGAGCGCCACACCAAATTTCGCGGGGTTGACGCGCGCGACGAGGCGATTCGCTGGCTCAAAAAAGTGGAGATTCTCGACCCCGAGCGGCGTATTGATGAGTATCCGTTTCAGTTTTCAGGTGGCATGAAGCAGCGGGTGATGATCGCGATTGCGCTGTGCGCTGGCCCAGATCTGCTGATTGCGGACGAGCCCACCACGGCACTCGACGTGACAATTCAGGCGCAAATTCTGGATTTGCTGAAAAGCCTGCAAAAAGAAATCAGCATGTCGATCTTGCTCATCACCCATGATTTGGGGGTGGTGGCGCACATGGCGCACCGGGTGGCGCTGATGAAAGACGGCAAGGTGCTTGAAGTTGCAGAAACGCGCGAATTTTTCACCGCGCCCAAGCACCCTTACGCGCAAGAATTGTTTTCTTCGCTGCCGCAGCGCGTGGGGCGCGCGGTCTCGTATCGCCCGCCCGATCCGAATGAAAAGCCGCTGCTCGAAGTGGTCGGCATGAAGGTGCATTTCCCGATTCGGCGCGGGTTGCTCAAGCGCACCGTGGGCTATGTCAAGGCCGTGGACGGAGTCACTTTCGAGATCAACAAAGGCGAAACCTTGGCCTTGGTGGGCGAATCGGGCTCCGGCAAGACCACAGTAGGCAAAGGCATTTTGCGCCTGATACCCACGCGCATGGGCCAAATTCGCTATGACGGTATCGACGTATTGCGCCTGAATGGTGAAGACTTGCGCGCCATGCGGCGCAATATGCAAATCATCTTTCAAGACCCGTTCGCTTCGCTCAATCCGAAAATGCGCGTGGGCACCATCATTGAAGAAGGCATGATGGCGCTGGGCGTTGGTGCCAACGATGCGGAGCGCCAGGTGCGCGCGCGACGCTTGTTGGAGCAAGTGGGGCTGGTGCGCGAGTCCTACGACCGCTTCCCGCACGAATTTTCTGGCGGGCAGCGGCAGCGCGTGGCAATTGCGCGTGCCCTCGCGGTAGAACCCAAGCTCATCATCTGCGACGAGCCAACCTCAGCACTCGATGTGCTGGTGCAAGCGCAGATTTTGAAGCTGTTGCTCGATTTGCAAAAAGACTTGGGCCTGTCCTACCTCTTTATCACCCACAACATCGCCGTGGTCGAGTTTCTGGCCCATCGCGTGGCCGTGATGTACAACGGCGAAATTGTGGAGCAGGGCGATGCCGAAGAACTGCTGCTACTGCCACAACATCCTTACACCCAGCAATTGCTGGCGGCCGTGCCCACGGTGGAAATTGGCGGCGAGGAATTTGTCAATACTACTGCTTAAGCTGCGGCAGCTCCCGTCATTGCTGCGTTAAGCAGGAATCCAGACGGCATCTCCGGTAGCGCACCCACGTTTGAACCGCCACCGGCTTCCCGCTTTCGCCGGAATAAAACGAAAAACACAACGCCTGAAGAGCCGCTCTGGTATTGCCTCTTCAAGGGGTCAACCTGAAGACCCAGATTACGTGCGGCGCTTCACGGTGCGCTTGACTTGGTGTTTTCCTGCCGCGTGGCCTTTGCCGTTTTTCGCCGCAACCATCACCCTGCCATCGCCTGCCCGTACCGCCCGCATCACAGCTAGCGTCTGGCCGGTTGCAAGCTTGTCGCCTGAAAAGCTGTTCCACCCTTTCAAATCAGCCACCGAAACACCCAGCCGCTTTGCAGCCAGCGCCACCGTTTCGTTCTTGCGCGCCTTGTAGGTAAAGCGCTTCATCACCAGATCGTCTTCAGTCAAAGCCTTGTTCGCGCCGATGCTGGCGGGCAGTTGCATCTCGGCCATTTTGCTCAGCGCATTGGCATCGACGGCGGTGTCTTTGAGCACCAAGAGCGTGCCGTTGGAAACCACCTTATGCGAGGGCGGAATGCCGTTGGCGGCTTTTAAATCAGCTTCCGACATTTTGAATTTTTTCGCAATCGCCTCCAAGCGCTGCTTTTCAATCACTTCGTAGTGTTGATACGAAGAAAGCTGCCCGCGATGCGCCAGCAGATTTTGCTGAAACACCGGAATTTTTTCTAGCGGTAACACAATCAACGGTTGCTTGGCACCGGGAATCACCGGGCGTGAAAACGACGGATTCAGCGCCAGAAAATCATCCAGCGACAGGTCGGCCAACTTGGCGGCGATTTTGGTGTCGATGTCTTTCGTTTTGATGACCGTACCGAAGTAGGGGGCGTTGGGCACGGCGGGCAGGGCGATGCCGTATTTCTCCGGGTTCATCAAAATGTTTTTGATCGCTTGCAGCTTGGGCACGTAGTTCTGTGTTTCGCGCGGCATGCGATTCATGATGCCCAAGTAGTCTGTACCCAAGCTGGCGCGGCGGTTGGCTTCCACCGCGCGCCCGACTGCGCCCTCGCCCCAGTTGTAGGAGGCCAGCGCCAGATACCAGTCTTTGTGCAGCGTGTGGATGTATTGCAGATAATCGAGCGCGCCCTTGGTTGCCGCAATGATGTCGCGCCGCTCGTCGCGCACCCAGTCTTGCGACATGTTGTAGCGCTTTCCGGTAGAAGGAATGAATTGCCACAAGCCCGAAGCCGCCGCCGACGAGAGTGCTTGCGGATTGAATGCCGATTCGATGAACGGCAGGAGTGCAATCTCGGTGGGCAGACCGCGCCGCTCCACTTCTTCGATAATGTGAAACATGTACTTGCCCGAGCGGTCGAACATGCGTTTGAGGTACTCGGGGCGCTGCGCGTAGTAGGCAGTTTGTGCTTCGACCAGCGGGTGCTCGATGGAGGTCAGCGCAAAGCCGCTTTTGACCCGCACCCAAATGTCGCCTTGCGCCACTGCGCTGGCAGTTTCCACTTTGGCGATGCTTGGGGGTGATTGAATCGTTTCTTGCGTGCCGGCCACCGGTGGGGTGGCGAGGGCGGGTTCACTGCGAAAGCTGGGCAACGAAATCGGCAGTTCTGGCACGCTGGCGCAGCCGCCTAGCATGACCAGGGCGAGGCCCGCCGCGACGCCGAGCCATCGGGGCATTGATCGTGGAGCAGTGGAAATCGCCATCGGGTTTGCTTTCAGGGTAGTCAATCGGCGAGCCAAAGTCATTTGAAATTGTTCTTCCATTCGCGGACTGCCGCGAACACCGCCACCGTGTCGTTGCTGGCCCCGCGTGCGGCGGCGGCGGCGATCACTTCTGGCGCGTCCCAGCGCACAAACGGATTGGTGGCTTTTTCAAGTCCTACCGAGGAGGGCAGGGTTGGTTGATTGCGGCTGCGCGTCGCCGCATCGCGCGTGGCGCGTGCGGCCAGCGCCGCATTGTTCGGCTCCACTGCTTGCGCGAAGCGGATGTTGGACATCGTGTATTCGTGTGTGCAATAGACCTGCGTGTCGTCTGGCAAGGCCATCAACTTGGCAAGCGAAGCCTGCATTTGCGCAGGCGTACCCTCAAACAGACGGCCGCAGCCACAAGCAAACAGCGTATCGCCGCAAAACACCACCGGGCCGCCATTCATCTGCCCGTAGTAGGCGATATGCCCCGCTGTGTGGCCGGGCACGTCGATCACCGAAAACTTGAGACCAAATTCGGCCAGCGTGACCACATCGCCTTCAGCCAAGCGCTGAGTGAGCGCAGGGATCGTCTCGCCGGCCGGGCCATAAACCGCGCAGCCGAATTGTTCGATCAGTTTGGGCAGCCCGCCGATGTGGTCTGGGTGGTGGTGGGTGACGAGAATCGCGGCCAAAGTGAGGCCGTGGCGGGTAAGATATTCGATCACCGGCTCCGCATCACCTGGATCAACAACGACCGCGTGGCGTTGGTTGTGAAAAGTCCACAGGTAGTTATCTTGAAATGCTGGCACCGGGGTGACAGTTAGTGCGTTGCCCAGGGTAACGACTGGCATTGCTGCGGTCTGCATCAAATCTTCCTCACTCAAAATTTTCGAATCGGTCTCGCGTTGAAGCAAAATACCTCACAGTCTACCCAATCTGCCGATGCCAGCGCTGAATCAAGTGCTGAACCCTGTGCTGAGTCGGGCGCAGGATCGCTGCGGCGTTGGCTCGCCAGCTCGCAAGGTACGTATCTGCAAGGCTGGGAGCAGCCCGTGATCGATGCTGCCGTGATCGACATTTTTGGCTACCACGCGGTGCAAATCGGCCTGCCGCAAATTGACCTGCTGCGCGCCAATCGCATGCCGCATCGCCACGTGGTGCTCACGCCGGAAGACGATCTGGTGGGCTTACCCGCCGGAGGCTCCTTTCTGCGCGCTGACGGGCACGAGCTGCCCTTCGCGAACGATTCGGTCGATTTGGTGCTCTTGCCGCATGTGCTCGAATTTTCGCCCGCGCCGCACCAAATGCTGCGCGAGGTCGAGCGCGTGCTGCGCCCCGAGGGCCAGGTGATCATCACCGGCTTTAATCCAGTGAGTTTGTGGGGCGTGAAACGCCAATTTGGCGGCGGTGAAGTGCCGTGGAACTCCGAATTCATCAGCCTGTTTCGTGCCAAAGACTGGCTCAAGCTGCTCAATCTGGAGGTCAGCCGGGGCCGCTACGGTTGCTACCGCCCGCCCTTTGCCACCCAAAAATGGTTGGATCGCTTCGCCTTCTTGGAGTCGCTCGGCAACCGCTGGTGGCCGATTGCTGGCGGCGCATATCTGGTGCAAGCTGTCAAGCGGGTCAACAAAATGCGCTTGGTGGGTTTGGAGTGGAAAAAGCCGAAGCTGCGCGGCGCGCGCAACGTACGCCTGGCCACCCAATCGCCACGCTCGTCACATCGCTGGGTGCGAAAAATCGGCCAGGGCAGCGTCATCCGCCACAAAAGTGGTACCAGCGCCTGATGGATGCCGTGGTGATCTACACCGATGGTGCCTGCAAAGGCAACCCGGGCCCCGGCGGTTGGGGCGCATGGCTCAAAGCGGGCGCGCACGAAAAAGAACTCTTTGGCGGCGAGCCCGACACGACTAATAATCGCATGGAATTGCTCGCCGTCATCAAAGCGCTCGAAGCACTCAAGCGCCCCTGCGCAGTCACGATCTGGACCGATTCTTCTTACGTACAGCAAGGCATGACCAGCTGGCTGGCCGGCTGGAAGGCGAAAGGCTGGCGCACAGCATCTAAACAGCCAGTGAAAAATGTCGATCTATGGCAGGCGTTGGATGCCGCCGCCGTGCGCCATCAAGTGGAATGGCGTTGGGTCAAGGGCCATGCCGGGCATGAGGGAAACGAAAAGGCCGATCAGTTGGCCAATCGCGGAGTGGATACGATGCTCGGTTAAGCTGGCCTGGCTCCCGAAATGCTTCGCGACTGCAGGGACACCGTCGATCCCTTAGCCCCGTTGGCGCTCCTCGATTAATCCGAATTGCCGCTCATTTTCTATTCAATCCGCTCATGCCCTCCGAAAACCCCTACCGCCCACCTGAATCCGATGTCAACGTCGCGGCGCAGCAGCGCGGCCCGCGCCCGCCACAGGTCACGCGCGCGGTGTGGCTGTTGTGGGCCTCGATTGCCCTGGGCATTCCCATCCTCGGCGTGCAGGAATCGCAGGGCGATGGCTTGAGCATGGGCACGCTGGTGTTTGTGCTCGTGTTTGTGGGCATCGGCGTGTGGCTGGTGCAGCAAATCAGCAAGGGCACCAACTGGGCGCGGCATGTGTACTGCGGGCTCTTCATGCTCTCGGTCATTTTGGTATTTGCCGAGGCGACTGAGATGATGCAGCGCTCGGTGATCGAATTCGTGCTCAACATGCTCAACTTGGGGATGGATGGCCTGGCGATGCTTTGGCTTTACACCGGTGTCGGGGCGGCGTGGTTTAAGCGAAGCGAGTAGGTCAGGCGGGTGTTGTTTGCCTTGGATTGGCGC
The DNA here is from genome assembly GCA_031362865.1 of Burkholderiales bacterium. GTDB lineage: Bacteria > Pseudomonadota > Gammaproteobacteria > Burkholderiales > JAEUOS01 > JANLTH01. The sequence continues at coordinate 19,115 of JANLTH010000082.1, forward strand.
GCCCGGAAGCTTGATCTACCGGTTGAAGAGGCAGCACCAGAGCGCTTCTTCAGGCATTTAATCAAACTGCTTGGGCCGCAGCCCGGCGTGAAACCACGTCATAAAACTGACAATGTCGAATACCGGCAGGCCAATCTCGCGGCGCAGGCTGGCAGCGTAAGGTGGCATGTTGGTGCATTCGAGCAAAATCGCGCCCACATCGGGGTGCTTGGCTACCAGCTCACGCCCGGCATCGAGCAAATCGGCTTGTGCTTCAGCGACATTCATCGCCATCTCGTTTTGCATGATGACCCGGTGAAACTCGCGCCGCCCTTCCGTGCCGACGATGGGCAGGTCGTCAGCAAGGCCCACTGCGGCCAAGTGTGCGGGCGTGAGCGCTGCCTTGCTGATCGTCAACACGCCCACCCGCTTACCCGGCGGCAGCACGCTTTGCAGCAGCGGGATTTGCATGAGCGCCGAAGTCGCTACCGGCACGCCCACGGCTGCGGCTAACTCACGCTGAAACAGGGTCAAAAAGCCGCAATTGGTGGTGATGCCGTCGGCCCCCAAGCGCACCAATTCGCGCGCCGCGTCGATGAAAGCATCGAGCAGGCCGTCAGCGCGTTGGTTGACCACCCGCTCTGGTGAGGCACCGGTCACAACCTGGTAGAGCACTGGAAATGGCCAGGTACTCGCATTTCCCATGTCGCCCGCAATCCTTGGGAAACGCGCTTCCAGCATCAATATGCCAAGACTGGTGCCGTAGATCGCTTTGCCACCTTGGGCGATGCCCTGCATCATGCCACCCACTCGCTCACCGGCGCACGGGCTTCGTGCAGCGGTTGGCAAATCACATCGACCAGCGTGGGCTCGCCTGCTTGCGTGGCGCGGTGCAAGGTTTCACGCAGTTGCGCCGGGTCGGTCACGGTGTAGCTTTTCACACCAAATGCGGCCGCGACAGCAGCATGATTGGTGCGCGTGAAATCGACTGAAAAATAGCGCTCGTCGAAGCCGGTTTTTTGGCCCGCTTTGATCCACCCGTACACACTGTTGGACACTACCACCATGGTGATGGGCACTTTTTCGCGCACGATGGTTTCGAGTTCGCCGCAGGTAAAGCCGAAGCTGCCGTCGCCCATCACTGCAACCACCTTGGCTTGCGGTCGACCGAAATGCGCGCCAACCGCAGCTGACATCGAGTAGCCCAAGGCCCCATGCGCGCGGTTGGAAATGAAATGCCGCCCAGTGACTTTCCAGTCGTAAAACGCCGAAAAATAGGGACAGGGCGTGCCGGGGTCAGCGACCACAATTGCATCGTCTGGCAGCACGGCGTTTAAATCTTCGACCAAGCGCTCTGGCTTGATCGGGGTTTCCATGCTCTGCGCGAGCGCCAGAAAGGCGGCACGCTTTTCTGCCCTGGCTAAGGCCACGGCTTCGCGGTTCAGGCTACGGCTTTTCGGCGGTGCCGCTGGTTGCCCAAGTTCGGCGTTCAATGCCACCAGGGTCGCGCGCGCATCGCCGATCAGCGCGACATCTGCTTGGTAGGTGGCACCGATCACCGCAGCGTCCACGTCCAGATGAATCACCTTCGTGGCACCGGGTGCCGGGTAGCGCCACCGCTCGGTGGTCACCGAACCGGCGCGGCAACCGACGAAAAATACGCAATCAGCCATCTGTACCAAGCGGCGCGTTTGCAGCGTGCCACCGTTCGACCCGACCACGCCAATCGCGAGGGGGTGGCTATCTGCAATGGCGCCTTGGCCGCTGATGGTGGTGGCAACCGGAATGTCCAGGTTCTCGGCCAACGCGAGCAGTGCGCTCTCTGCGCCCGAAATCACCGGGCCGCCGCCACAAATGATGAGCGGGTTGCGAGCTGCGGCAAGTAGCCGGGCAGCCGCCACAATCGACGCAGAGTCGGCGCAGCACCGCCGCGACGGGTAGCGCGCCAGCTCTGGCTCGGCCCACATTTCGCTTGCCGACACTGGGCCTTTTTGCACGTCAAACGGCAGCCCAAGATGCACCGCGCCCGGTCGGCCAGTCGTCATTTCCACAAACGCGCGGCGTAGCAAGCGCGGCAAATCGGCAGCGTTGTCGATTACCGCATTCCACTTGGTGAGTGGTGCGAAGAGCGCCTTTTGGTCAAGCTCGGTGAGCGTAAAGCGCCCGCGCGACGTAGTCGAAATGTCCGAGGTAATCGCCAAAATCGGCACGGACGACTCGTTCGCCTCGACCACACCGGGCAGGATGTAAGTCGCCCCGCCGCCCGAAGGCCCCTCGCACACGCCCACCCGCCCCGAGACGCGCGCGTAGCCGTCGGCCATGTAGGCGGCCGAGCGCTCGTCGCGAGTTAGCACGTGGCGCATGCCGGGCAGCGCGGGTTGCAAGCGCGCCAGTGCGTCGTAAAAGGACAGGGTGGTGTCGCCGCACAAACCAAAAATGTGCGTAGTGCCATAGGCGTGGAGCAAATGCGCCAGGGCATCTGCGCCGCTGACCGGCGCGCCTGCCGCGCGCAAGTTGGCCAAGGCGTTTAGAGCAGAGGCTTCAGCCATGGTCCTTAGAGCGCCTCTGCCGCATGATCGGCCAAGCGCGAGCGCTCACCGCGTTGCAGGGTCACGTGCCCGCCATGCGCCCAGCCTTTGAAGCGGTCCACCACGAAGGTCAGGCCGGAAGACCCTTCGGTTAAGTACGGCGTGTCGATTTGCGAAATGTTGCCCAGGCAGACCACCTTGGTGCCGGGTCCAGCGCGGGTGATCAAGGTTTTCATCTGTTTTGGTGTGAGGTTTTGCGCCTCATCGATGATCAGAAATTTGTTGATAAAGGTGCGCCCGCGCATGAAGTTGAGTGACTTCACTTTGATACGTGAGCGAATCAAATCCATCGTCGCTTGCCGCCCCCAATCGCCCGAACCATCGCTGCTGTCAGACTTGTTGAGCACGTCCAAATTGTCTTCGAGCGCGCCCATCCACGGGGTCATCTTCTCTTCTTCTGTGCCGGGCAAAAAGCCGATGTCTTCGCCCACCGGCACGGTCACCCGCGTCATGATGATTTCGCTGTAGACCTTGTCTTCGAGCGTTTGCATCAGGCCTGAGGCCAAGGCCAGCAGCGTTTTGCCGGTGCCGGCTTGGCCCAGCAGGGTGACAAAATCGACCTCAGGGTTCATCAACAGATTGAGCGCGAAGTTTTGCTCTCGATTACGCGCGGCAATTCCCCAAACCCCATGCTTGACGGTGGAAAAATCCCGCAGTACCCGCAAAATCGCGGTTTTGCCACTGACTTCTTGCACAATTGCCTGAAAGTTGTGCTCGGCCTCCAAATACACAAACTGGTTCACCAGCAGGTTGGCGCATACCGGCCCGCGCACGCGATAAAAGGTCGAGCCGTCCTGTTTCCAGCTTTCAACGCCCTTGCCATGCGTCTCCCAAAAATCGGTGGGGAGTGCATGCAGGCCCGTATAGAGCAGGTCGGTGTCTTCGAGCACCTTGTCGTTGAAATAATCTTCAGCGGGCAGGCCCAGCGCGCGCGCCTTGATGCGCATATTGATGTCTTTTGACACCAGCACCACTTGGCGGGTAGCAAAGCGCTCTTTGAGAAAGTGGACCACTGACAAAATCTGATTGTCGGCCTTGCCGGGGTCAATCGATTGCGGCAGGTTGGCGGGCAGGGTGGTCGCCATCGCCTCGGTTTGCAGAAAAAGGCGACCCGTCACGTCTTTGCGCATGGGGCTTTCGAGCGAAATACCTTCGGCGATGTCTGCTTCGGCATTGGCTCCGGCGTGGCCGATGATTTCGTCCAAAAAGCGACTGGCTTGGCGGGCATTGCGCGCTACTTCACTCATGCCTTTTTTGTGATTGTCGAGCTCTTCGAGAGTCACCATCGGCAGAAAGACATCGTGTTCCTCAAAGCGGAACAGCGAGGTTGGATCATGCATCAGCACATTGGTGTCGAGCACAAAGAGCTTGGTCTCGGTTTTGTTCGTCTTCAGGCGAACGACATTCGAGGCAGCTTTCTTGGCGGGAACTTTCTTCAAGGTAACGGCAGCGTTCATGCGGTTTTCTCCTGATTGAACAACACGGCAAGACCAAGAAAAAACCGCCAAGTCACCAGTAGTTTTTTAGGACAACTGGTGGCTTGGCGGCTCATTGAAAGCGGGCTTCAGAGTGATTGAACTGCTTTGAGAACTTCTTCCACGTGCCCGGCCACTTTCACGCCGCGCCATTCGCGCGCAAGTTGGCCTTTAGCATCGATCAAAAAGGTGCTGCGCTCGATGCCACGCACCTGTTTACCGTACATGTTTTTCATTTTCATGACACCGAACAATTGGCAGAGCGTTTCGTCTGGGTCGGCGATCAGCTCAAAAGGCAAGCCCAGCTTGGCTTTAAAGCCATCGTGCGACTTGATCGAGTCGCGCGAAACGCCGAGCACGGTGGCATCCGCCTGTTGAAACGCTTTGAACTGCCCAGCGAAATCTTGACTCTCGGTGGTGCAGCCGGGCGTGTTGTCCTTCGGGTAAAAATAGAGGACAACAACTTGCCCGGCCAAGTCGTCAAGGCTGACAGTGCCGCCAGTGGCTTCAGCAGAAAATTGCGGTACGGCGTGGTTCAGTGAAATCATTGATTCGGCGGCAGCGAACGAAAGCAGGAAGTGATTTGAGTGTAGCACTGGCGTTAGGCGTAGGCTGGAGCGCGCGCAAAACCGGCTGGCGCTTCGAGTCAACGCTTTTCAGCTGGGCGATACTGGCAATTTGGTTTGGCGCAGTCGGCGTAGAGCGAAAGTGCATGGTCGTGCAGCGTAAAGCCGCGTTCCTTGGCGATTTTGGCTTGGCGGCGTTCGATTTCAGGGTCGTAAAACTCTTCCACCCGCCCGCACTGGATGCACACCAGATGATCATGGTGCGCGCCTTCGTTGATTTCGTAGACCGCCTTATCTGATTCGAAATGGTGGCGTACCAAGAGGCCCGCCTGCTCAAACTGCGTCAGCACCCGGTACACGGTCGCCAACCCCACCTCGATGTTCTCAGCGAGCAGGTGGCGATACACGTCATCGGCACTCAAGTGGCGGTCTTTACTGGTCTGGAACAGTTCCAAAATCCGCAAGCGCGGTCCGGTGGCTTTCAGGCCAATGTTGCGTAGGTCTTCCGGATTTTTTTGTGGCGTGGCCATAAGCTCTATTCTGGACAACGATGTCCGCAAGGTGCTTTCAAGTATCATGCTGAGTCTACTTGAATCCATTCTGCGCGCCCGATCTCTCGTCTCGGTGCAAACCCCATGCTGCGTACTCAAATTTGTACTCCGTTTTGCCTATCTTCAGACACGATTTCCCGACTTGTAGCGCACCCGCGCTTTCGGCTGCGCGCCGTGCCTTTCGCGCTTGCGGCAGCGTTGCTGGTGCAAGGCTGCTCGACCACGCCTAGCCTGCCGTCGCTGCCTTCGGTTCCTAATCTGGTTACGCCCTACCGGATTGACGTGCTGCAAGGCAACTTCATCTCGCGTGAGATGGTTGAGCAATTGAAAGAAGGGATGACCAAAGAGCAGGTGCGCTTTGTGATGGGCACACCGCTGTTGACCGATATCTTTCACGGCGACCGTTGGGACTATATTTTCCGCATCCAAAAAGGCAGCACTGGCGAGACCGAGCAGCGCCGCGTTTCGGTATTTTTTAATGCGGACAATCGGGTCGCGCGCTATGTGGCTGATTTGCCGCCACCGTTGATTGCGAAAGAAGGTGTTCAAACCGTGCCAGGTGCAGCCGCCGCGCCAGCTCCCGTAACGGTAGCGCAAGCCACGGCTGCACCGGCTCCACCGCCAGCGCCGACTCCCGTGGCTGCGGTGGCTCCGGCGACAAGCGCGCCGGTGGCTGTGCCCGAGCCGGTTGCCGCCGCACCCGTACCCGCAGCTATACCGGCAGCAGCCCCGGCGCCTGCCGACCCAAGTACCAGTCAACCCGGTGTGCTGAGCCGCACCTGGGGCGCGGTAACCGGCCTTTTCTCGGGTAGCGAGCCCAAACCGGGCAGTGTTGAGGCCGAGAAACAATCGGCACAAAAGGCCGAGGCTGATGCAGCCGCGGCCGCAGCCGAAAAAGCGCGTCAAGAGAGCGCCGAAACAGCGCGCCAAGCCGCCGCCCGCGCCGAGCAAGAAGCCGCTGCAAGGGCACAGGCAGAACGAGCTCGCGCCGAGGCCGAGCGCGTGCGACTGGCCCAGCAGGCAGCAGTCACACCAGCCGCACCGCCGCCCGCTCCCGCCCCCGTTCCGGTGCCAGCCCCGGTTCCAGTCCCCGCTCTGGCCCCCGCTCCAACCCCAGTTCCAGCGCCACCGCCTGCGCCGATTCCGCCGCCAGCGCCTGTACCTGCCCCCGCACCAGTGCCACCGCCCGCGGCAGCCCCTCCACCGACCCCTGCCGCCCCACCGGCACCGGTAGCGCCACTCAGTGCCCCGCCGGTTGCACCCGTCGTACCAGCACCTGCGGCTGCGGCTACCACTCCCGCGAGCACGGGCGCAGAAACCGACATTCGCCAGGCCATCGATGCCTGGGCAGCCGCCTGGGCGGCCAAGAGTGTGGACGACTATCTGTCTTACTACGCACCTGAGTTCCGCCCACAAGGCGGCATGGCGCGCAGTACCTGGCGCGAGCAGCGGCGCGAGCGCCTAGCCCGCCCACAGGCGATCAAGCTTTCGCTAACCAATGTGAGAGTGCAAATGGTTGACCCGCAAAACGCGCGCATCACCTTCACCCAAAACTACGAGTCAAATCTGCTCAAAGAAACCGGTGCCAAAACCCTGCGGATGCAGTTGGTGTCAGACAAGAGCCGCTGGCTGATCGTCGAGGAAATTTTCGTCAAATGAGCGGCTCGATAAAAATTGGCGTGTGCGGTGCCTCCGGGCGCATGGGCCAAATGTTGATCGAGGCGATTCTGGGCACTACCGATTGCACCGTGACCGCTGCACTCGACATTGCCGCCAGCCGCGCCATCGGGCAAGACGCAGGCGACTTTATGGGGCGCAAAACCGGCGTGTTGGTGCAAGCTGACATCGCCGCCGCAGTCGCGCAATGCGATGTGCTGATCGATTTCACGCGGCCCGAAGGCACTCTCGCGCATTTGGCCGCCTGTGTCGCTGCGGGCAAGCAAATGGTGATCGGCACGACAGGTTTCGACGCGGCCGGCAAAGCGGCGATTGCGGCCGCAGGCAAAACCGCCGCCCTCGTGTTCGCCGCGAACATGAGCACGGGTGTCACGGTCACGCTGAAATTATTGGAGCTGGCCGGTAAATCCTTAAGCACCGGGTACGACGTGGAAGTGATCGAAGCCCACCATCGCAACAAGGTAGACGCGCCTTCTGGCACGGCATTGCTGATGGGCGAAACTGTCGCCAAAGCGATGGGCCGCGACCACGATGCTGTGGCCGTGTTTGACCGCAAAGGCCACACCGGCGCGCGGCGCGACGCCTCCATCGGCTACGCGGTGGTGCGTGGTGGCGACGTGGTGGGTGACCACACGGTACTGTTTCTGGGTGCGGGGGAGCGCATTGAAATCGCGCACAAGTCTTCTTCCCGCGCGGGCTACGCGCATGGCGCGCTTCGTGCATGCCGATTTTTGCGCGGCAAAGCCACCGGCGTATTTGATATGCAGGACGTACTGGGGCTGCGATAGCGGCTGCTATAGGGGTTGCTAGTGGGGCTGAGGTAGAGGCAGCGATGGTTCGACGATCTGGCGATTGAAGGGCGCGACCGGGGTTAAATCCACGCTTTTGAGGGAGTCACATGGGTTTTTTTAACGAAATGTCCTCCCCCACCGGGGCCACGCGCGCGCACTACGCCGCGTTTTCTGATTGGCTTTCGCTGATGCCGCCGCAATACATTGCGCAACGGCGGGCCGAAGCTGATTCAGCGTTTCACCGGGTCGGCATCACGTTTGCCGTGTATGGCGGGGTAGACGAAACCGCAGCCGGCAAAGAGCGCCTGATTCCGTTTGACCTGATTCCGCGCATCATCCCCGCCCATGAGTGGGAAATGCTTGAACGCGGCCTCAAGCAGCGCGTCCAAGCGCTCAATCTTTTCATTCACGACATTTATCACGAGCAGCGCATCATCAAAGCGGGCCTGATCCCGCCTGAGCAGATTTTTTGCAATAGCGCTTACCGGCCTGAAATGCAGGATATTGATGTGCCGGGCAATATCTACTCACACATTTCCGGTGTCGATTTGGTGCGCGCCGGGCCCGCTGCCAGCGCTGGCGAGTACTTTGTGCTCGAAGACAATCTGCGCGTGCCATCGGGCGTTTCTTACATGCTGGAAAACCGCAAGATGATGATGCGGCTCTTCCCTGAACTCTTCTCGCGCTACCGCGTGGCACCGGTTGACCATTACCCCGATCTGCTGCTCGATACTTTGCGTGGCATGGGCCCGCGTGGCATCGACAACCCAACCGTGGTGGTGCTCACACCAGGGCAGTTCAACTCGGCCTATTTCGAGCACGCCTTTCTCGCGCAGCAAATGGGCGTGGAATTGGTCGAAGGTTCCGACCTGTTTGTGCATGACGAAACCCTCTTCATGCGCACCACCCAAGGCCCGAAGCGGGTGGACGTGATTTATCGGCGCATCGACGACGACTTTCTCGACCCGCTAGCATTTCGCCACGACTCTTCCCTCGGTGTCGCCGGGCTGCTCTCGGTGTATCGCGCCGGGCGCGTGACGCTGGCCAACGCGATTGGTGCCGGCGTGGCCGACGACAAGTCGATCTATCCCTACGTGCCCGAGATGATTCGCTACTACCTGGCCGAAGAACCGATCATCGCCAATGTGCCCACCTACCAGTGCCGCCGCCCCAAAGAGCTGGAGTATGTGCTGGCCAATTTGAGCACGCTGGTCGTCAAAGAAACCCACAACGCCGGGGGCTACGGCATGCTGGTGGGGCCCGCTGCCACGCAAGTCGAAATTGAGCGATTCCGCGAAGCGATCAAGGCCCAGCCCGACAAATACATTGCCCAACCCACGCTGGCTTTATCGGCATGCCCCACGTTTGTGGAAGCCGGTATCGCGCCGCGCCACATCGACCTGCGCCCCTACGTGCTCACCGGCAAAGAGATCAGCCTGTGCCCCGGTGGCCTAACGCGGGTGGCCTTGCGTGCCGGGTCGCTGGTGGTCAATTCGTCGCAAGGTGGCGGGACTAAGGATACTTGGGTGCTGGAAGCGTGAGGGCATCTGCGGCCAGCAGCCAAGAATCGCAGGAAGCTGCTGAGTTCCCCCCGCAGGCAATGCTCGAAACCTGCCCATGATGGACGACGACGTGTTTGGAGCTTTTCACATATCACCGTGACGCGGCAAGAGAGGTGATCACGCGTTGCAAATTTGCGAACGCCAGTGCCTGAAGAGACATTGTGGGTGCGGCTCTTCGGCTATGTGGCTTCGGTTAGGTTGTCGGATGCCGGTTTTGGCGAGGCATCGTAGCCTGGAGGGAGCGCAGCGCATTCCGGAGCTGGCGATTGCGCCAAGGTTCGCACAATACGCATCATTTCTGACTGGCTACCGCGCACGAAGGACGTTTCGGCCCAGAAAAATTCGGCTGGGCCCTCTTAAATTCCAGTAATTTGCCCATTTCGCCGGAAAATTGGGCCCTGCCCAGTCATTTCTGAGCGGCTGACTCACGATACGAGGAGCTCGCAGAGGGCCAGATCCTCAACGGCGAGTCCGGTGGAATCGAAGATCATAATTTCACCGGCTCCAGTCCGCGCCACGCGGTTGGCGACAACATCGGTTAATTCGCCACAAACCGATTTCGAGGGCAAGCGGCTCAAGTCGCCATACTTCAAGCATTGCGCGGTTAGGTCGGTGACGATGCGCGAGTCGGCCAGAAGCGCCTGGTCGATTTCTGACTTGTTTTCGTTGTCCGCGCCGACGGCGGCGATGAAGGTGCCCGGCATCACGTCTTCGGGTCCGAGAAACGCGTGGTGTGAGGGTGTACACGTGACGACAATCTGGCTCTGCAAGGTTGCGCGCCGCAGGTCGTCAGTTGCTTCGCAGTGGATGCCGAGTGCTTCCCGCGCCGATTGGGCAGCAGCAACGGCGCGCACGGGTTGAGTGTCGTAGACGAAGCATCGGCTGATGCCGCACAGGCTGAGTGCTTCAAGGTGGAATCGCCCGAGGATTCCGCAACCAACAACCGTCGCGACGCTCGCATTTTTGGCTGCCAGATGGCGGATGACGACGGCGGTGGTCGCCGCCGTGCGCAGGCCGGTGATCGAAGGCGAATCGACGACGGCGCGAATATCGCCATTGCGGGCATCGAACACGGCGATCACCCCCTGAATCGTTGGTCGCCCCGCGTCTGGATTGCCAGGGAAGTTGGCATTGATCTTCGCGACGAAGAGGTTCGCCGTGCCGGGCGAATTCGATGCGCACGCCTTGACGTGAAACGTGCCATTCTGGCCGGCTACGCCAAGTGACACTGGTACGCCGATATGGCCGGCATCCAACCTAGCGATGGCCTGCTCAACGGCCACAATGGCCGCCTGCATCGTGATGCGGCGCAGTACTTCTGACGATGGGATAAACATGATTTCCTCCAGACCGGTGTGAGCCGCGCCGACACGCGACGCGATTTTCCACGCGGACAGGTTTGGACGGAAATCGTCTTGGGACGCAAACCAACTGACACCCAAGGGGCCCTTGATACCCCAGCGGCGATCCTAGCATGACTGACGTGTTGCTCAGTTATGGATGGCGAATCGCCCGACGTAGAAATGGCGAAAGTCTGCAGGCGAACTGGACCCAGTCCAGCAATCCGATTTCGGCCACCATCGTGGAGACCTTTATCCAGCGAGACTCTTCAGGAACTGCCCAGAGATCCCTGGTTCATTTGTGGTGTCTCTTGCTGCTCGGCGGCAGTAATGTCTGCGCCGAACTAGATCATCACTTCATCAAAGCCGTTGGTCACGCCGAAGCCTTGAAATCCTTCATTGCCAGCATTGCGCCGCGCAGTTGCTCGCGATGCTGACCGTGGTTAGCGGCAAGGTCAATCCGGCAGATCAGGTCGCAACACCGTCGGACCGGCCAGCCGTGGCGGAGGGGCATGATGTGGAAATTGAACAAATCCGGGAGTGCATTTGACGCGCTTGCCGAAGACTTCAAAGCGGATAGTCAGTGCGTTGCAGGGTGGGCCAAGCTGCGCTGATCTGCGCTTAGGAGAGGCGGATTTGACGGTTTAGGTGCGAATCCTGGCCCGCCAAAAACTATCCGTGGTACGTCCCCTATTAGTTTAGCGCCTGACTTGGAGAGCGTTGATGGGGGCCACTCTTGGGGCATAGTGCCGAAAAAATGGCTTTCGCCTAAAACCAATTGGGAACACACCACGAATAATTTTCCAGAGCGCCAATTTTTTGGTGTCGCAAGAAATCTTACTCCATGCCGATTTCCTGAGTGACTTATTTGGAGAGCGTCATTCAGAGCCATTTTTCGAGAGTAAATCCATGAAGAACGCCTATCATCGATACTCTTCAGGCTATCAATCTGAAAACCATTACTCAGAGCGCCTCTTCAAGCACCACCCCGAACTTCCGCAATAATCTGCAGCGCCTCTTCCTGCTCAAACGCATCAATCTGCGCGCTGAAATACGCGATCAGTTCACCGCTGCTGATCGTCACGCCAATGCCCTGAAACCCCTCATCGTCCGCATCCCGCGGCATCAAGCCGCGCAGTACATCGCGGTGCTGGTCGGGGTTGGCGGCGGGGTCGATGCGGCGGATCACGTCGAATAGTTGGCGGATCGAATAGCCGTGGCGGGTGAGCAGGGTGTGGAGGTCGAACAGATTTCGCGAACGCACGCGCCTGGCGAGCAGGCTGGCCTTGGCGGCGAACAGGCCTTCGATGCCGAGCACGGCAAAGCTGCTATTTGATGCCGTGCCGCCGATCAGCGTGAAGTCGCGCAGCAGCGGCTCGGTGCGCAGGTGCGCGAAGACGGCTTGCGTGGCTGCGGGCAGCCAGCGGGTGTCAAGCGGCATGTTTTATCCACGTGGTGGCGCTGGGCTCGGCGGCGAGCGCCTGGCGAATATTGGGCAGCACCTGCAGCGCCGCACGCGTGAGCGTGGCAGGCATGCGCGCAGCTTTTGTTTCCAGCCTTTCGATGCCAAACTCGAGTGCCAAACGGGTAAGGTCGACCAGATTGGCGTATTCAATTGACTTGCGGATTAACGCAATATCCGAAATTTCTGAATTTGACCAATCGAACGGCAATGAAAGGCCCAGACGCTGCGCTTTGGAAGGTGTGGCTGCGCGGCGTTTGGGCTGAAACACAATCTCCAAACCCCGTGCGTCGGCGAGCTTTTCCAGTGTGCGGGTATCGCAAGATCGTTGCGAATCGAGGCACGAAAACATTTCTGGGCGTACGTCGGCCCGATGGGCGATCTCACGCTTTGATAGTTTGGCGCTGACCAAGTGTTGATGGAAGGATTCGAACAGGGTGGCTGTCATTGGATTCATCAAAAATTGCGTAATAACGCAAGATTCGCGTATTCCACGCCACGGCTGGTCGCCGCGACTCGGCCCCCCCCCCAGCTACGCGGTCGCCGTCTCGCTCAACAACCAAGCAATCAGCTGCCGAATCCGCGTGGCGCTGGTCACGCTTTCCATCCGCTCAGGGTTGGCAATGGCGAAGTAGCGGCGCGCGGAGTCCATCTGCTGCTGCTTGCCTTTGATGAACAGCGGCTTGAGCTTGCCCTGCCGCAATTCTGCAGCGAGCAGCAACGTGCGGCCCAGCGCAATGCCCTGGCCTTCGAGTGCGGCATGCACGAGATGGTCGTATTGCGAAAAATAGAGCTCGCCGGCTGGAGTGAAGTTGTCGAGGCGCAGCGTGGCAAACCATTGCTCCCAGGTCAATTCGGGCAACACGCTGCGCTGGCGGTTGCTCATGTCCAGGTGCAAGAGCACGTGGTGGCGCAGATCTTCCGGCGACTTCAAAGGGTGGAACGGCGCGCGCAGCAGTTGCGGCGCTGCCACGGGGAAAACGTGCTCTTCGCTGAGCGCCACGCTACCGGCTGGCGCATCGGCGGGGCGGCAAAAGCGGATGGCGAGGTCGATGCCTTCACGCACCAGGTCGATCTGGCTGTCGTTGGCTTGCAAGCGCACATCGATCTCGGGATGCTGGGCGCGCCAGCGCGGTAAGCGTGGGATCAGCCAGAGCGAAGCGAACGAGACCGTGGTGGTGAGCGTGAGCGGGCGCGCGTGTGGGTGCTCGGTCAGCTCGCGGGCGGCCCGGTCGAGTTGGGCTAGGGCGCTTTCTACCGTGCGGTGAAAGGCGCTGCCATTGGCGGTAAGCGCCAAGCGCCGATTGAAACGCTCGAAGAGCCGCAACCCAAGCGCTTCTTCAAGCGATTGCACTTGGCGGCTGATCGCTGATTGCGTGAGGTTGAGCGCCTGGCCTGCGAGCGTGAAGCTCAACGTGCGCGCGGCGGCATCAAAGCCCCGCAAGGAATCGAGTGACGGCAGCCGCTTGAGCGGGCTGGGTTGCGGGCCTGGAATCGAAGCAGAATCCACAGCAAGAGTCGGATGCATAATTTTCATTTGAATTGCGCAAAATCATCGTTTGTGCATTGCATCAAATCATCGCACACTGGCATCACCCCGAATGAAATGTAGGTTACCTCACCAAACGCGTTCGGGGCACTCGATGCGTATTGTGCATCTGAAAGGACTCATCATGCAAGCGATTCAAAACCCCGGTGTCGTGCTCCCGCGCTTTCAGTCCTTCGTGGAATTGACCGACGACCGTTGGCATGGCGCGGTACGCACCGCACCCTCAGGTTCTGCGGATTCGCTGGTGATTTCGTGGGAAAAGCCGATCACCGTGCGCGGTGCGCGCGGCACCCGCGTGGTTGCCACGGCGGGCAGCATCTGGATGACCCAAACCGGTCGCGCCGAAGATCACGTGCTTGAAGTCGGCAATTCGGTGCTGGTGACTGAGGACGAGGTGGTGATTACCGCGTTTGGCAGCGGGCGGGTGCTGCTGATTCCAGCGGTCGGCGCGGCAGCGCACAGTGCGCAAGCCAAGGGGATCCGCCGACTAGAGGCGCTGTATTTGCGGTGGATGCACCGCTTGGCCAGTGGCGGGCGGTACGGTGCGCGCTCCGCCACGCAATGAGGCGGACGGGGCGCTCTAACTCAGCGCCGGTTCGAGTTGGCGCGGCTCTTGGCCGCAGACGAAGTGGCGCGCGCCTTGCGTTCGCCACTGGTCGCTTTTGCTTTGCGCGCCCCGCTGGTGGCGGCCGATTTGCGTGCACCACTGGTTGCCTTGGCTTTAGAAGCACCGGAGACATTGCGACTGCGCGAAGGCGCGGCATCAGCGGCGGGCATGCCGATGGCGAACGTGGCGACGGCGATACTTGCGGCCAAAATCCAATTTTTCATAGTGATCTCTAGTATGCAGTGTGTGTGGAACGCGTACAGTAGGCCGGTTTGATGCCGCTGGCAATCAGACTAAAGGGCAGGGTGACCGGCCCAGTCAAACGCTGCGAAAGCGTGCCACCGTTTGTGCAAAGAGCTGCTGAATAGCTGCCGTGTCAACTTCAATCGCAATCGCGCGCGCGCCTAATTTGCGCGCCCAGTCGATGCGCGCCGGGGCGCGTTGCAATACAAATGGAATCTTGCCGGCGGCCTTGATGCGTTGAATGCCTTCTTCAGTAAAGCGCAGCACCTCGGGGTCGTCCATCTGCCCCAATTTGCCGATGGTGGCGGAGTAGTCGTAAGCGCCCAAAAACACCATGTCGATGCCCGGCGTGGCGGCGATGTGGTCGATGGCGGCAAATCCAGCCGGGCTTTCGATCAGCACACAAGAGAGCGCCCAATCGCCGGAGAGTCGCGACAATGGCTGGTTTCCATAAGCTCCCACGCGTACAAAGGGGTTCAAGCCGCGCGTGCCCTCAGGGGCGAACTGGAACCAGCGAGCAATTTCAGCGGCTTGTTCAGGCGTTGACACTTGCGGCACGAGCACACCTTGCGCGCCCAAGTCGAGTGCTTTTTGCACAAAGCCTTGCACGTGCCCCGGTGAGCGCACCAGCGCGGAAGCGCCCGCCGCCTCAGCCGCACGAATGCAATTTTCCAAATTGGCGATGTCGAAGCTGGCATGTTCGCCATCAAGCACCACAAAGTCCATGCCCGCTTCGCAAATGATCTCGATCAGCATCGGCGAGGGGATACCGCACCAGACGCCGCACACGGTTTCGCCGTGAAGCAATTTCTGTTTGAGGGGATTGGTTTTCATAGGGTAGGGTATGTGAAAGAATTTTGTTCCGATTGTAGAGGCAGGCTCGCCTGATCCCCCACCGATGAAAGTCCTCCTGACCGACCACCATTTCCCCGACCTGGCCATCGAAGAGGAGATTTTTGCCGCCGCTGGCATCGAACTCAAAGTGGCGCAGTGCAAAACGGCTGACGATGTGATTCGCGAATCGGAAGGCTGCAGCGCCCTGCTGATTGTCTATGCGCCCGCCAACGCACAGGTGTTCGCGGCGCGCCCTGAGATCGGCCTGTGCTCGCGCATTGGCGCGGGGTTCGATACCGTCAATCTGGCCGATGCCAAGGCGGCGGGTGTGTGGGTAGCCAACTCGCCTGACTACGGTTCAAGTGAGGTGGCGCTGCATGCCTTGTCGATGGTGCTCTCACTCCTGCGCCATTTGCCGCAGTACGACCGTGAGGTGCGTGCCGGGATTTGGGACCCGCAATCGGCACATGCGCTGGGCAATTGCCAGCGCTTGGCAAACATGACAGTTGGCATCATGGGCCTGGGGCGCATCGGCAAGCGCTTCGCGTATTTTGCGCACACCATGTTTGGCCGCGTGATTGCGTGCGACCCGTATTTGATCGACGGCGATTTTCCGCCTTATGTTGAAAAGCTAAGCCAGGAGCGGCTCTTCAGCGAGTCGGATGTAATTTCTCTGCACACGCCGCTGAACGACGAAACGCGCCATTTGGTTAACGGCACGATGCTCGATTTGATGAGACCTGGCAGCACGCTGGTCAACACTTCGCGCGGCGCAGTGGTCGAAATCGCGGCACTCGAAGCGCGCTTAGCCAAATTCAATGGCATCGGTTTGGACGTGCTGCCGGTCGAGCCAATTCCGCCTTCTTCAGCCTTGCTCACCGCATCCAATACGATCCTCTCGCCACACTCAGCCTACTACACGGTTGATGCCGCACGCGATTTGCGCATCAAAGCGGCGAAAAATATTGTCGCGTGGAAGGAAACCGGGCGGCCGCTCTACCCGGTACTCGCTGGCACACGTCGCCCATAGCCTGCTGCCTTCTGCGGTATAAATCGGATGTTGTAACCAAACGTTTAATCAATTCGCTTTTAATTGGAGGAGTTATGAAATTGAAAAAAACCGCGATTGCGCTGCTGACCGGGGCCGCTTTTGCCCTCGGTTCGCAGGCCGCGCTGGCGCAGGAAAAACTGGTGGTCTGGTTCACCAAAGGGTTTTACCCCGCAGAAGACGCCGCACTCAACACGATGGTCTACCGCTTTGAGCAGAAGACCGGTGTCAAGGTTGAGCTCTCGCTCTATGCCGTGCAAGACATCATTCCGAAGACGGTTGCGGCACTCGATGCGGGCACTGTGCCCGATGTGTCGTTCGGCCTCACCTACGACTTTCAAGCGGCTGGCAAATGGGCCAATGAAGGCAAGCTGGTTGACTTGTCGGACATCCTCGCACCGATGAAGGATCGGTTTCTAAGCAACACGCTTTCCACCGCGTATTTGTACAACGACAAAACCAAGAAAAAAGCCTACTACGCCTTCCCGGTGTATCAGCAAACCATCCATGTCAATTACTGGAAAGACATGCTGGCCGAGGCCGGCTTCAAAGAGTCCGACATTCCGCAAGACTGG
>JANLTH010000093.1:0-42329 GCA_031362865.1 Burkholderiales bacterium
CCATAGTGACTCCGGGTCTTGATTTGCAGGGCAAGTTTGCCAAAACGGGCATTCCGGCCAGTATTGTCAGCAAGTTTTTGGCCGAGCATGGCGTGATTGTGGAGAAGACCGGCCTGTATTCCTTCTTCATCATGTTCACTATCGGCATTACCAAAGGCCGCTGGAATACGCTGGTGACGGCTTTGCAACAGTTCAAAGACGACTACGACCGCAACCAGCCGATGTGGCGCATCCTGCCCGAATTTTGCCAAGCCAATCCGATGTACGAACGGGTGGGCTTGAAAGACCTGTGCCAGCAGATTCACGAAGCCTATCGCGCCAGCGATGTCGCGCGCGTGACCACCGACATGTATTTGTCGAACATGGAGCCGGCGATGAAGCCCTCCGACGCTTTCGCCAAGCTTGCCCATCGCGAGATTGACCGGGTGGAAATCGACCAGTTGGAAGGCCGCGTCACCGCCATTTTGCTCACGCCCTATCCGCCCGGCATTCCCTTGCTGATTCCGGGCGAACGGTTCAACAAAACCATCATCGACTACCTACAGTTTGCGGCGCGTTTCAACGAAGCGTTTCCTGGCTTTCATACCGACATCCACGGCCTGGTGGAAGAGGATGTGGGCGGCAAGCGCAGGTACTACGTTGATTGCGTCAAAGCGTAAATTTTCCGATTGCCCTTATGCAAATCCGCACCCTGACCAAAGCTGGTTTTTACAAAGACTCGGTCGCGCTGATGCGCGTGGCTGAGGCCTTGCTCAAGCAATTTCCGTTGCAACGCACCACCTTGGTGATGGCAACCCCGGCCAATAAAGATATTTTGACCGAAGCTGGCCTGCTGGAGGCGCACGCGGCCAAAGCCAGCCCGGCTGACTTGCTCATCGTGCTGGCCGCATTGGCGGGAGACGATCCCGCCGTACTCGACCACGCGGCGCTGATGGCGGAAGAATTGCTCAATGCCAAGCCCGCACAAAGCGGCAGCGCGCAACACGTCGTGCCCAAGTCACTCGCCATGGCGGTGGCGCGCTTGAACGATCAAAAGTCCCACGCCAATTTGGCCCAAATTTCAGTGCCCGGCCTCTATGCTGCAGCCGAAGCCCTGAAAGCGGTGCGACAAGGGCTACACGTTTTTCTCTTTAGCGACAACGTGCCGCTTGAGCAAGAAGTTGCCCTCAAACGCGCCGCGCAGAAAAAAGGCGTGCTGGTGATGGGGCCGGACTGCGGCACCGCGATCATCAATGGCGTGCCGTTAGGGTTTGCCAATGTGGTGCGGCGCGGCAGCATCGGTTTTGTGGCCGCCTCAGGCACGGGCTTGCAAGAAGTGACCACCGGCGTACACAATGCCGGGGCGGGCGTTTCGCATGCGCTAGGCACCGGTGGGCGCGATCTTTACGCCGAAGTTGGCGGCATCACCATGCTGCAAGGGCTTGATTTGTTGATTGCGGATGCTGACACCAAGGTGATCGGCATCGTTTCCAAGCCGCCCGCTGCCAGCCTTACCAAAGCAGTGTTGCAAAGACTGCAAGATGCTCGGAAACCCGCAGTGGTATTGTTTCTTGGCGCATCAGATACTTCGCCAGCGGCGCATATTCACATGGTGCGCACGCTTGAAGGCGCAACCGCCTTGTGCGCAGCGCTGGCACGTGACGAAGCCCCTGCCGTAGTTGAGGCGGAGCCGGATGATTTACCGAATGTCAGCTTTCAGCCCGGGCAGCGCTATTTGCGCGGCTTGTATTCGGGCGGCACGTTTTGCACCGAAGCACAACTACTGGCACGCGAGCTGGGGGTGACCACTTGGTCCAATGTGCCTCTGGAAAAAGCCCGGAAACTGGCCAACTTGCAACAAAGCCAGGAACACACGCTGATCGACCTGGGTGACGACGATTTCACGGTGGGCAAGCCACACCCGATGATCGACCAAACCACCCGCATCGAGCGTTTGATGCAAGAAGCACGCGACCCGGCAGTGGCGGTGATTCTGCTCGACCTGGTGTTGGGCTATGGCGCGCATGCCGACCCGGCGGGCGAATTGGTGCCGCATTTGCAAGCTGCGCGCGAGTTGGCTAAGCGGGACGGCCGCGCCTTGTGCATCGTGGCCTTTGCCTGCGGCACTGAGGAAGACCCGCAGGTGCGTTCTCACCAAGAACGCAAATTGCTCGACGCAGGCTGCCTGTTGGCGGTGAACAGCTCGCAAGCGGCACGACTTGCCGCCAAGCTGGTCCAGCGGATCGCCGGAGCTGCCGCTTGAACCCGCCCGTGAACAAGCGCATCGTGATCGCCTTGGGCGGTAATGCCGCCTATCCGCCATCGATCAAAGGCACGGCAGAGGAGCAACTCGCGTTAATGGCAGAGCTGTGCAGCCACTTCGTGCGCCTGATCGACGCGGGCTATCGCATCGTGCTCACTCATGGCAACGGCCCGGTGGTCGGCAACATCCTGTTTCGAATGGCCAAGACTGCCGACGAATTGCCGCCGATGCCGATGGATGTGTGCGTCTCACATTCACAAGGCGGGATGGGCTACATGTTGCAGCAGAGTTTTTCCAACGTGCTGCGCGCGCATGGCGACCAGCATACGGTGGCCGCGCTGGTGACTCAGGTTGAAGTAGACCCGCACGACCCGGCCTTCCAAACCCCCACCAAGCCGATCGGCAAATTTTTCTCAGCCGCCGAAGCCGCAGCGATGGCGCAGAGCACCGGCTGGAACTTTGCCGAAGATGCTGGGCGCGGCTGGCGGCGCGTGGTCGCCTCACCCAAGCCCAAGCATATCGTCGAGGGCCGCGCGATTGAAGCATTGATTGATGCCGGCATCATTCCGATTGTGGCAGGCGGCGGCGGCATTCCGGTGGTACAAGACGCGCAGGGCAACTACCACGGCGTGCCCGCCGTGATCGACAAAGACTACACCAGCGCCATGCTGGCCGCCCAGCTCAAGGCCGATGCCTTTGTGATGGTGACCGGCGTGGAGCACGTGGCGCTCGATTTTGGCAAACCCACGCAGCGCAACGTACCGCACATGAGCTTGCAGCAAGCACGCGAGTACGCGGCGCAGGGGCAGTTCCCGGCGGGCAGCATGGGCCCGAAAATTGGGGCCGCAATTGATTTTTTGTCCGCTATGCACGAAGGCAGCCAAGCCCGGCATCAAGCCGACCAGCAAGCCGGCCACCAAACCAACCAGCGCACCGGTGCAGCACCAACCGGGCGCGTCATCATTACTTCGCTCAACAAAGTGTTCGATGCCGTCTTTGACGGCGCAGGCACGCACATCACCGCATAACCCTCGATTACTTCACTACAAGACACTGATTGATGACCCGCTTTGATCGTTTTAGCAATACCGGCCCGCTCAAGCTACTGCCGGACAAGAAGGAAGCTGGCATTGGTTCTTCCCGCAGTCGCAGCGAAAGCGCAGGCAGTACAAGCGTTTCCATAGCCCCTTCCCCAAGAAGCACGCCCATCAAGGGCCTTGGAGCCATTGCCTTCGAAATCCTTAGTCAGAGCCCGTCTCCAGCGACTCGCTTGGCCGATTTCCCGGCTGCACCCTTCATCGAGATCGACGGCGAATTGCTCTGGATCGGCAGCGGTGCACACGGCTGGCATCCACGGGCTGTGCTGGTGAGCGACGATCTGGCGCAGGTCCACACCTTGCCCGCGTTTGTGATTCACTTAAACAGCATCGCCCAACGCCAAGTGTGGCTGGAAGGCATGCAACCCTGGGCGAGCCGCACGGCGGGGAATTTGCTCGCCAGCGTGCCAGCGCTGAGCGAAGCGCCCACGTCGGTTGCAGCGCTCCTAGCGCTGCTCAGCGCCCTCACACCCGGCACGATTCGGCCACGCGGGTTGGGCGCATTGCTCACGGGCGAACGGCTGAGCGCACCGCTCGATTTAGCGCACGCTCGCATTCAGGTACTGATTGACGCACTGAGTCGCAACGATGCCGCAACCGCACTCGAACATGCGCTACCGCTTTTAGGTCTAGGCGCGGGGCTGACCCCTTCGTGCGACGACTTTATTGGGGCTGCGTGGCTCGCCAAACTGCTCAGCCCAGGCCTGCCCAACGCGCAGCGCGCCGCTTGGCAAACCTCTGCCCAAACCCTGGCTCATGTCGCCACCGAGCGCACCCATCGCATCAGCGCGACCTTGCTTGCCGACACACTGCGTGGCGAATCGTATGGCGTGCTGACCAGCTTCGCGCGAGCTTGCTTGGATAGCTCGGTTGCCGATACCGAGCGCCTCGATGCCGCGCGCCAATTGGTCGCGGTGGGTCATTCCTCTGGATGGGATTTGCTCACCGGTTTTGTACTTGGCCTGCACGGTAATGCGCTTTGCAGCGCCAACCCGCCGATCCGCTAACCTCGCTTGCTTCCTGCCTCATTTCAATCCGCGCCAGCCATGCCATCCCTCCTCTCTTCCCCCTTAAGCGTTCTCAATGTCGGTGTCGATACTTTTCAGCAAAGCCTTGCGCAGGCGGGCGCACCGAGCTTGCACCTGGATTGGCAACCGCCCGCACAAGGCGACCCGCAGCTGGCGTGGCAGTTGGCGCAACTCATGGGCGATGCCGACGACCCCGCCTCGGTCGGCAGCCAAGTAGATCGCGCCAATGGGAAAGCGCTGCAACAGGTTCTCACCTCGCAGCCGGTGTTGGTTGATGTCGCCCTGCGCGCCGACGAAGTGTGGCCCGGCATGGGCCGCACGCTGCTGCACGCCGGTGCGCCCCACCCGTGGGAGGTGATGTGCGGCCCGATGCAGGGCGCGATGATCGGCGCGGTACTTTACGAAGGCTGGGCTGAGTCACCGGAAAAAGCTCGCGCCATGTTGGCCCAAGGCGAAATCCCGTTCGCCCAATGCCACGACTATCAGGCCGTGGGGCCGATGACCGGCATCATCTCGGCTTCAATGCCAGTGTTTGTGGTCAAAAATCAGACGCATGGCAACATGGCCTACACCAATCTGAACGAAGGCATTGGCAAATGCCTGCGCTTTGGGGCCAACAGCCCAGACGTGCTGCAACGACTCAAGTGGTTTGAGCGCGTGCTGGCCCCGGCTCTCAAGGCCGCAACCTTGCAAGCTGGCGGGATTGATCTAAAGTCGATTCAGTCGCAAGCATTGTTGATGGGCGATGAGGTGCACAGCCGTAATGCAGCGGCCACCGCACTCTACTTCATGCAGTTGGCCACGGCGCTTACCGCTACCACGGTGGCACAAGCCGAGCAGCACGCGGTACTCAAATTCATTCGCGATACCTCGCAGTTTTTCTTGAACCTCTCGATGGTCGCCGCCAAGGCCACGATGGATGCGGCGCACAACATAGAGCATTCCAGTCTCGTCACCGCGATGGCGCGCAATGGCGTGACCACCGCAGTGCGGGTTTCGGGGCTGGGAAACACCTGGTTTGAAGCACCTTCTGATCTGCCGCAAGGCCTGTTTTTCCCCGGTTTCAAGCAAGAAGATGCCAATCCTGACTTAGGCGATTCCGCAATTACCGAGACCGCCGGTTTCGGCGGCTTTTCGCTCGCTGCTTCGCCCGCCCTGACTTTGTTGGTGGGCGGCTCGGTTGAAGAAGCGAAGGGCTACTCGATGCTGATGGAGCACATCACCGTGGGGCGCAACGCCGGCATGTCGCTGCCCAATCTGGATTTCATCGGCCAGCCCTGCGGTATCGACATCCGTAAAATTTGCGACACCGGCATTCGCCCCGTGGTGACCACCGGCATCGCCCACAAAAAAGCCGGTATTGGCCAAATCGGTGCTGGAATCGTGCGCCCACCGATGGCTTGCTTTACGCAAGCGCTTGGGGCGTTTGCCCAGCGCTATCTTTGAGACAATGACGAGACACCGTAAGGAGTCGCCATGGCTATCAGTTTTGTTGCCCGCACGTTCGCCGATGTCACCGTTGCCAAGCCGGAAGGCCGGATCGATCACACCTCAGCTGAAGACCTGAAACTGTTGCTGCAAAACCTGCTCGACCATTGTGTCGCAGGCGCGGGCAGCGTGGTGCTGGATTTCTCGAAAGTGGACTACATCAGCTCGGTCGGCTTGCGCGTGTTGATGCTGGCCGCCAAGCAGGTCAAAACCCAGCAAGGGCGCCTGGTGATCGCGGGGTTGACTCCGGTGGTCAAAGAGATTTTTGAGATCAGCCGTTTTCACATGGTTTTCGAGATTTTCGCCAGCGTGCCTGATGCTTTGGCGCGCATGTCTGCTGCGGCGGCGGCCGCCTATAAGCCGTAACCAAGGGTGTAAACAAGGGGGCAGTGATGCGCAAGGTTCGCTTTTGGGGTACGCGTGGCTCGATCCCGGTCGCACTCAATGCCCACGCGGTGCGCCGCAAAGTGGCTGCGGTGTTGCGCGCGGCACAGGGCAAAAAACTCAATTCCCCGTTGGATATTGAGCAGTTTCTCGATGCGCTCGATTTCCCGCTGGTCGGCACCTACGGCGGCAACTCGTCGTGCGTGGAGATTGAAAGCGGCAAGGAATATGTGCTGTGCGACATGGGCTCGGGCGCGCGTGCTTTCGCGCAAGAAGCGCTGCAACGCCACGGTGCCGCCTCACCGCAGATTTACCACATCCTGATTTCTCACCTCCACACCGACCACTTGGTGGGCTTTCCCTTCTTCACCCCCGCCTATTTGCCCGGCAACAAGATTCACATTTACGGCTGCCATCCGGGTCTGGAAGCAGCGGTTCAGGGGCAAATGGCGGACCCGGTCTTTCCGGTGGGCTTTCTGACTCTGCCCGCGCAAATCGAGTTTCACCAGCTCACCCCAGATGAAACTACCGTGATCGCCGGGATTCACGTCACGCCTAAGCTGCAAGACCATGGCGGTGACTCGTACGGCTATCGCTTTGTGCAAAACGGCAAGACCGTGGTCTATTCGACCGATGCCGAGCACCGGCTTGAAAACGCCAAAGCCACCGCCACCGTGGTCGATTTTTTCCGTGGGGCTGATTTGGTGGTGTTCGACTCAATGTATTCGTTGGCCGAACAAATGTCGGTTAAAGCCGATTGGGGCCATTCGAGCAATGTGGTCGGCGTGGAACTGTGCCAAATGGCCGGGGCACGGCATCTGGCGTTGTTTCATCACGAGCCCTCGGCAGACGACGCCGCAATTCACAAAGTGTTGCTCGAGTCGCGCCGCCTGGAAGAAATCACCCGCGCGGGCGCAGCACTCAAGGTTTCGGCGGCTTACGACGGCCTCGAAATTGTGCTGTAACGCTGCGCAATGAGCGCCCTCGTCCGTGGGTTGCGTACAGACTGGCGAGGCCTTACCGCGCTCTTTGCCATCTTGCTGGTGCTGGTAGGCCTGCTGGCTGCTGAAAGCCCGCTGCAACGCCGCCTGACACTGGCTTGGTTTGACTTTTGCCAAACCGTCAAGCCGCGCATGGTCGCCTCGCAACCCGCCGTGATCGTCGCGATTGACGAAAAGAGCCTCGCTGAGCTGGGCCAATGGCCCTGGCCGCGCACGGTGATGGCCCGTCTGGTCGATCAAATCAATGCGCAAAAACCAGCGGCAATCGGCATCGACGTGCTGATGCCTGAGCCAGATCGGCTCTCGCCTGGCACGGTGGCGCAAACGCTTGACGGTGCGCCTGCCGACTTGATCGCCAGACTCAGCGCCCTGCCCTCGAATGACAGCATTCTCGCCGCCTCGATCAAGCGCGCGCCGGTTGTGTTGGGCATTGCTGGCCTGCCCACACCGGGCGGCACCTTGCGCGCCGCGCCGTTCCGCACCCGCGCCTCAGCTGCCGCGCTGGAGAAACTGCCGGTGTTTGCCGGGGTCGCCACCAGCCTGCCCGAGCTTGATGCCGCCGCACCAGGCCACGGCCTGCTCTCCGCCGAGCCCGAAGGCGCAATCGTGCGGCGCATTCTGCTTGCAGCGCGTGTGGGCGAAGCGATAGACGCGCCACTTGCACCAGCATTTTCGATGGAGTTGATTCGCTTGGCCACGCAGGCCCCTGGTTTTGAGCTGCACGGCTCGGGGTCTTCCATTGCAGCGTTGCAAACCGGTGGCTTCACCACGCCGACCGATCGCGACGGCGCGGTTTGGGTCTATTTCTCGCCGCGTGAAGCGGGGCGCTACGTTTCTGCGGTTGATGTGATTAAAGGGCGCGTCCCACCCGACCGACTTACCCAAAAGTTTGTGCTGATCGGTGCCACCGGCTTGGGGCTGCTCGACCACCAAACCGTGCCGTCCGGCGAGCGCATGCCCGGAATCGAGATTCATGCCCAGTTGCTGGAGAATTTTTTTGACGGCACACTGCTCGAAAGGCCGCACTGGGCGGGGCTTTCCGAGCTGCTTGTGGCGCTCTTTATCGGGCTTTTTCTGATTGTCGCCGTGCCGCAACTGGCACGCGCGCGCACCTCGCTTGCCTTGGGCGTGGGTGTGTTGGCGGTGGGTCTGCCACTGGGTTTGGGCATGGGCTTGTTTGTGCAATTGCGCTGGCTGCTCGATGCGGCCTCGGTTTCTGTGGTGACTGGTTTGGTGTTCGCGGCGGCGATGGGCCTGGCGCTGCTACGCATCGCCCAGTCGAACCGCACGCTGGAGCTTGAAGCCCAAGTGCGCCGTGAAACCGCCGCCAAACTGCAAGGCGAGCTCGACGCGGCGCGTGCGATCCAAACCGGCATGCTGCCCGCGCCAGGTTCGCTGCGCGATGCCCGCGTCGCACTGGGGGCCACCATGGTGCCAGCTCGCGAAGTGGGTGGCGACCTCTACGATTTTTTCAAAGTCGATACCGACCAGCTCTTTTTCATGATCGGTGATGTCTCGGGCAAAGGCCTGCCTGCCAGCATGTTCATGGCCGTCACCAAGGCACTCTACAAAAGTGCCGTGTTGCGCGCCCGCGCGGGCGAGCGCGATGTCGGCGCGCTGATGGCGGCAGCCAACGAAGAAGTGGCGCGTGAAAACCCGGAGATGCTGTTTGTCACCGCTTTCGCCGGCATTTTGAATTTGCAAACCGGAGCGCTCAGCTATTGCAACGCCGGGCACGACAACCCCATCATCCTGCGTGCCGCAGGTGGCACGGACCGTTTTGCCGGCGGCGACGGCCCACCCTTGTGCGTGATGGACGATTTTCCCTACAACGCAGCTCAAGGCCAATTGCAGCCGGGTGATTTGCTGGTGCTTGCCACCGACGGTGTGATGGAAGCGCAGAACCTAGCCAACGAACTCTTCACCAGCGCGCGCTACGAGGGCTTGTTGCAAGGCCTGGCGACTCAATCACCCGATCAGTTGGTCGAAAAAATCAAAGCAGAAGTCAACGCCTTTGCAGTAGGGCGCGACCCGGCGGATGATTTGACCTTGCTGGCGCTGCGGTGGAATCCCGCGATCGCCGATAAATCGCCTACCTGACGGTAATTTCCACTCGCCGATTTTTCGCCTCGGCCACGTTGTCCGCCGTGGGAACCAGCAATTCGCGTTCACCCCGGCCTTGCGCATCGATGCTGCCAGCGGCGATGCCGCGTTTGATGAGTTGCTCGCGGATCACGCCGGCGCGCTTGAGTGACAGGGCATCGTTCAGCGCATTTGCGCCCATCGTGTCGGTGTGACCGACCACGATGACTTCAGGAGCGGGCCTGCGCCCGATGTCGGCCATCACGGCTTCGACCTCGCGTTTGGACTCATCGGTCAACTCCTCTTTGCCTTCCACAAAATAGAGCCGGAAGGCCAAGGGCTTGGGCGGCTGGGCACTGAGCGCTGCGCCGAAACGCTGCTGAATTTGATCCGGGGTCAGCGTGACACCAGCCACGCCGCTATCACCTGCACGGGCGGCGGCCAAGGGCTGGTCCAGCGTGATTGCCGCCCCGCCTTTGAGTGGCGTGACGATGACAGCGGTTGGACGCCCGTCCGCTTCCGGCAGCAACACCACGGTATCAACCGGTTTGGGCGGTGGCGGTGGGGGCGGAGGAGCTTCTTGATTCGCCACAATCGCGGCGATCACTACTACAGCGGCAACCACGACAATCATGATGTTCCTCTTTCAGCCGATGACCCAACCAAGCGCCGATTCGTAAGCGTTTAGTTCGCGTCAGTTGCCGCGGCCGAGACCACGAATTGCGTGCCGCGCACGCCGAGAATCGCTGAAGGTGTTTTGACCGTCATTGCATCAGGTGACTGCTTGGCGATTTTGCCCGACACCACCGCGAGCGTACCCTTGTTCAGCGTGGAGTCAAAACGCCCGGCATGCGTGGTGGTGTCAAAGGCGTAACGCTCCAGCACCAACTCGGAATTAGGCCCGGCCGAGAGCAGCGAATTGTCAGTCATCGTGATGCCGACTGTGCCATCGGCAGTGGTGCGCACCACGTCAGTTGCGCGCACTTTGAAGCCCACGGGGGCCGCTTCACGCTTGCCCGCGCGCTCAACCGTCACGCCGCCCTTGACGGTTTTGACTTGGCCAATGTCGTTGGCCCAAGCGGCACCGGAAAGCCCCAAGACTGCGCCCGCAATCACGCTGCCGAGCACGCCGAAAATCGTTGATAAGCGCAAAGACATGATGAACTCCTGAACAGAAAACGGATACCCACACTATAAGCCCGCCACCCATCGCCACGTCGCCAAAACAGGTTAAATTGGTTTTCGGCTGTGACAAATTTCTCCAACGCCCATTTTCTGGTGACACGCCCTACCTCTGCCCATGGACTTTTCTGCCACCTTCCCTGCCCGCATGGCTGCCTTGAGTGAGGCGGTGGCGTTTTTGGAGCAAAGCGCCTTAACGGCAGCCTTGTCTTCCAGCACCGCCCTCAAGCTTGCCTTCACACTCGAAGAATTGTTCACCAATACGGTCAGGCACGGCTTTGGCGGCGACTCGGATCATCCGGTCACGCTGGCGATTGAGGTTTCGCCTCAAGAAGTCACGCTCGTCTATTCCGACGAGACACCGCCCTTCAACCCGATTGCCCAAGCCGCCACGCTTTCGCACGGCGACCTTTCGGTTTCGCTCGAGCGGCGCGGGGTCGGCGGCTTGGGGGTCTTCGTGTCTTGCCAGTTGGCGAACCGCACCACCTACGAACGGGTGGATGGGCGCAATCAGAGCCGCTTCACTTTTTTAGTGTAGGGTCGGCTTCCGCCGCGCTTAGCGCTGCAAATAGCCCTGCACGGTTTCCCACGCCACCGTTTGCAAATGCTTGGCGGTAGCCGCGTCCAACCCCGCTACGTATTTCAAATCCACCGGTGATTTGTTGAACAGCGCGGCGTACACCGCGCAGGCAGAAAGATACGTCCCGGCAAGGCTCGGGTGGCGCTTGTCAACGTGGTAAAGATTGAGCTCTGGGCGCAGTGCGATCGAGCGCGCAAACGCCAGCCCAACCGGAATCACCAGCGCACCATGCTCATTACCCGCCTTGGTGTAGGCCTCAGCCAGTTGCGCGGTCATTTCGGGCGCATCGGCATAGGCCCACGACATGAAGAAAATCGGCTTGGCACCATGTTTTTTGACCGTGTCAGTATGCTTTTTGGCAAATTCGGCAAACACCGTTTTAAGCGTGGGGTGTACCGGGCACTGGCTGCAATCCATCATGATCGCCGCATCAAAAAGCCGCGCGCGGTCTGCCGGGTCACGCATCACCACATTGTTGTTGCGATCAAAGCCATACTTGCCAATGCCGTTGGGCCGAAAGTACGACTCGACATCATGCCAATCCAAGCCTGAACCGCTGATCGTGGCAGAAGAGGAACGCAAGCGCTGCCCCGGCGGCCCCGCCTGCACCAACTGCGTGACGTGCCCGTGCAGGCTGTTGTTGTAATAGAAAAAGCTGTTGCCGATGTAGATGACTGAGGCCGGGGGTTCGGGGCCCAGGTCTTTGATGGTGGGTTTGATTTGGGCGAAGGCCAGCCCAGCAACCGAGAGTAAGAGCAAAGCGAACAGACGGTGAAAAAGAGTCATTGAAATCTCCAAAAAAAAGGATTTACGACGAGCGAGGCAAGGTTGCAAAAGCAGCGGCTCGAGCGTGCAGCGAGATCGCGAAATGCTGAATCGAGAGCTCCGGATTTGGCTCAGCATACTCCCCACGTTTACCTGCCACCGAAGATGATGTGAAAAAACATGCCGCATCATACAAGCGCTCGCGCACCAGTCGCAGGCAAGCTTCTTCATAGCGTCTGGCATAAGAAAGCTCTTGAAACACCGTATCCACCGCAAAGGGCGCAAGTTCAATGCGCCGGGTGGGCTCACGCGAACCGGGTGCATCTTCGAGCATGAAAAGGTAGCCCAGCCAAGGGCGTGGCGAAGGCGCATACAGCCCACTTGCGTAAGCCTTCCAGAAATCCGTGGCATTGCCCAGCGCTTCTTCAATGCGGTTGTTAAAGTTGTTGCCAAAGCTGCCAACCTGGCTCTTCACTTCCACCGCAGCAACCAAGGCGTTCCCGCTCACCACGACGATGTCCCATTCTTTTGAAGGGCGGAAGTAGCCGGGTAAGGTGCGTTGCTTCTTTGCTTCAAAACGGATCTCGAAGTCTTTCAGTCCTGCGTTTTTGACAATGGCAGCGATCATTTCGACAAAGCCATCCGCATGCTTGCCACCGGTTACCGCGCCACGCGAACCCGCGTCCTTTGTTCCGCCTAAGCCACCTTGGCTGGACTGCTGTGCGCTGCGCGTCGACCAAAAATGGCGCACGGCCCTAGTCAGAAGCTTTGCTACGTCCAGTGGCGGGCGTTCGCTGATCATGCCTTCAAGATGTCCATCTGGCTTGCCTCTTCAGGCAGATGCAGGCTCACTTCACGAGTGGTAAACAGCTTCGCGCTGTCATTTTCCAATCGTTCTGAGGCCATTCTGAAATACTTGGCATCCACTTCCACGCCGATGCTGTTGCGGCCCCACTTGGCAGCAGCCATGCACGTGGTGCCCGTTCCCAAAAACGGGTCGAGCACGGTGTCGCCAACAAAGCTGAACATGCGCACCAGACGCTCTGCCAACTCCATCGGATAAGGCGCGGGATGGCTGCGTGTGGAAGCACCAGTTACACCACTCCAAATCTGGCTGAACCATTCGCGATGCCGTTCGGCCGGGATGACGCTCAACAGACGCGCCGCGTGCGTTGGCTTGCGATAGCCACCGGGCTTGCGCTCCATCAAAATGAACTCGATGTCGTTCTTAATCACCGCATTCGGTTCGTAAGGCTTGCCAAGAAAACCGCCGCCGTTGCCCGTCGCTTCATAAGCGGCATTGGCAATCTTGTACCAAATAATCGGCGACAAATTGGTGTAACCCAAGCGGCGGCAATGCTCTTGAATCGACGCGTGCAGCGGCATCACGATATGCTCGCCCGCATTCTTGCGCCGCGAGAGGCACACATCACCGACCACACATACGAGCCTTCCTCCCGGCACCAGGGCGCGGTAACAGTGCTCCCAAACCTTATCTAGCTCCAGCAAAAATGCTTCGTAGTCCTCGATGTAGCCCATCTGCCCGGGGCTACGGTTGTATTCCTTGAGCGTCCAGTACGGCGGCGAGGTGACGACCAGATGCACGCTATTGTCGCCCAAGAAATCCATTGCCCGCGCATCGTGCTGCCAAAGGTCGTGGCGCGTCGGGATATTGTTGATTGCCGCCTCGATGTCGCGGACTAGCACAGCATCTTTCGCGATGCGCGGAATCAGCGATTGCTCGTCCGCGATGTCGCGCAAGGCTGGTGGCAGCCAGGTGGCGAGGTCTGGGAGGGGGAGGCGTTCGGGGGCGTTCATGGGAATCAATCGGTGCGATGCCGCCAATTCTCCAGCATCACACCCTGCAGCGCGCTCAACCCGGAATCAGCCGTCACGAGCGTACGCCGCGCCGCCATCGCTTGGCGCGCCAGCAAGAGATCCATCGCACCAGGTGGTCGCTCTCGTTTGGAAAACTGGTATGTCAGCAAGTCCGTGCGGGCTTGCTCCGCGCGTCTGGCTGCATCAGGTGTGAAATCGAGTTGGGCGAATTTCGCAAGCAGGGCTTTAAGGTTGCGCACCTGATACGCTTTTTTGACTCGCGGGCCAGTGAGCACGCCGAATTGCAATTCTTCAACGGTCACCGCTGACAGCGCGCTGTTGCCCGGGCTTGCCGCATCCAAGCTCGCAGCGACATGCACGGCGTGCTCACTCTCA
Source organism: Burkholderiales bacterium (assembly GCA_031362865.1). Lineage (GTDB taxonomy): Bacteria > Pseudomonadota > Gammaproteobacteria > Burkholderiales > JAEUOS01 > JANLTH01. The sequence goes on from JANLTH010000093.1 coordinate 14,064, forward strand.
TTGGCGAGATCGATCAACCCAATCGCATCAGGCAAATACTTCACGCGGAGGCGAATGACCCTTTGAGTTTGCGCGCCAGGCGCACAATTTCTTGAACCTCTGCGGAAAGTGGTGTCGATGCCTTCGTCGAAATAGCTTTGCCGACCGAGGCTCCGTTGGCACGCTGCGTTAAATGTCTTCGACTTCCAGTGATCCGACTGGCGTTTTTCGCGACAGCTTTCATAGCGCACCTCGCCCAAACAAAGAAAAATTAATTTTAACCAGCGACACCCTGCAACGCCCCCAAAAGGGTGCGATTCAACGTGATGCGTCCTTCGGCATAGGTGACTGCCCGGCACGGTAGGTAGGTACGGGCCTGAAGTGCCCGTACCCACACACCACCTTGAATCTACCCCTCAAACCGCCGCACGCGTCGCCAGTGAGGTAGGCAGGATCGTCGTGCCTAACAGCGAAGAACCACCATCCGCTTAGTTTTGCGGGCCTACTGCCTGAAAACGCCCACCCAGTAAGCATCTTCGGGTGTTTCGATAGCGTGTGGCGCTATCCCGCATTACGCAGCCCATCGTAGAGTCCTTGCGCAATCCCGAAAAGTGGCCCAAACGCATCAGGCATCCGCTCAGCCCAAGGTTGAAGTAGTTCCACCGCAGCTTGCGCGGTTGATCGCGCTTCCGCCGACTCGCCGTTTTCGCCGAGCCGCATCGCCAATACGCACAACGAGCGTGCCAAATCCGGCTCGTAGGCTACCGGGCTGGCGAGTGCCAGGCGACGACGTATCTCCACCGCCGCGCGCGCCGTCTCCAGCGCGCCCGCGCGATCGCAGGACTCGCTTTGAAAGCCCGCCAGATTGTTCAGGCTCATCGCCAAATCCGGCTCGTAGGCCACCGGGTTGGCTTGCGCCAGGCGCTGCCGTATCTCCACCGCCGCGCGCGCCGTCTCCAGCGCACCCGCGCGATCGCCGGACTCGCTTTGAAGGTTCGCCAGATTGCTTAGGCTCCCCGCCAAATCCGGCTCGTAGGCCGCTAGGTTAGCTTGCGCCAGGCGCTGATAAATCGCTACCGCCGCGCGCGCCGCCGCAAGCGCGCTCGCGCGATCTCCGGTCTCGCTTTGAGCGCGCGCCAGATTGTTCAGGCTCCCCGCCAAATTTGGCTCATAGGCCGATGGGTTGGCTTGCGCTAAGCGCTGATAAATCTCTACCGCCGCGCGCGCCATCGCAAGCGAGCCCGCTCGATCTCCGGCCTCGCTTTGAAAGTTCGCCAGATTGTTCAGGCTCCTCGCCAAATCCGGCTCGTAGGCCGCTGGGTTCAGGGCAGCTAAGCGGCGGAAGAGGTCTACGCTTTTTCGGCCTGGACTCACAGCTTCAACGCGCAGCCCCGCCCGACCCAACGCCAAAGACTCCCAAAAGAGCGTGTGCGCCATCTCCGGCGAGTCGGGCTTGGATTCTTCCCTGATCGCCCGTGCGAGGGTTTGCAGTTCGAGATCGTCTCGGCGATTATTCAGTTCCTGTGCGAGGTTCAACGCGTCGCTCAAAGAAAGATCGGCTGCAGCCAGGTTGTGGGTTGCAAACCACCGCTCAAGTTGCGCCCGAACCACGGGGTTAACGCGCCCGGGTGGATTCGAGGGCCGCAGTTCCCCGGCTTGCTGCACCGTCTCTTGAGATGATGGCGCAATCACCACATCCTCGTGTGCGAGCACTGGCGCGAGCGCTCGCTGTGACCATAAATCCGGCGCACCACTGCGCAGGGCTTCTGCCAAATTTTGGGGCCAGACCAGTATCAGTCGATGCGCTCTTGTGCGCAGCGGCTCGCGGCGCAAGTTGAGGTAAGCGATCGAAGCCAGCGCGAGCGCAGAGCGAGCCATAGGGCTGGCATCCAGAATCAAGGTCTGTGCTCGCGAGGCCCCATGTGCGAAATGGTCCAGCGCCTCAAGCAGGGCGACGCGCTGCGCGGCCAGCGCTTGAGAGTCTGCCCCGTCATCCGTCGCCGGCCAAGCCAACTCGTGCCAGGTTTGCGGGTCAGCCGCACAGCCCCGCATCATCTCATTGATCGCATCACGCCCAGCCACTTCGTGCGGGACGATGATCGGCAGATAGTTGAATCCGCTGGTCTCGCGCAGCAAGACCACTGCATTGCGCAGTTTTGCGACCCCGGATTGCGTTAGGGCCATTGACCTTCAATCAGGCCGGTTTTGCGGGCGAAGCGACAGACTCCTCCGCGTAGCGCTCAAGCTGGCGGCGCAGCGGCTCGCGCAACAGCGGATGTACGTCGTACCACTCCGTACCATTCAGGTAGAGCAGGATGCGCTTTTGCGCCAAATCGCCGATGACCTCAAACCAGTCTTTTTTCTCAAGCAGTTCGGCTTCATTGTGTTTGCGAATCTTCTGTAAACGCAGCGCCACATCACGGGTGAATGGCAGATAGGGCCGCCGGAATTCATCGCAAACACGCTCGAAAATGGGGCTTTCTCGGGTAACCGGAAAAAGCTGCCCACCCGACAGTGCCGAGAGCAGGATTTCACGTGTCACGCGCAACAGGTCGCGCAAATCGCCTCCCGTGGCACGCACCACTTCGCGCAGCAACGCCGACTCAATTAACTGCGGCTGTAAAGCCTCGCCCAAGCGTTTAGCCACCAGCGGCATTAACTTGGAGTCAATCGTGTCTGCATCTTCCTCTTCACTGCGGTCGGCAAACACGTGAGCGCTGGTCAGGGCGTAGTAGCCGCCGGCACCCAAGGTGGCAACCATGCCTGGCGCAAGCTTGGAAAGCAGCGGCGGCACCGAGTAAATCACGCTCCAGCCAGGAATGCGCAGGGCACGCCCGTTGTGGCTGAAAATGTCCATAATGCCTTGCAGCACTTCATCACTTTGCCCGACATTTGGCATGCCGCCAAAGTGCTCAAGCGAGTCGATGATGATGACGAGTTTGCCTTCAGGCGGCAACTGCTTTTGATGTCGTACCAGATCAGCCAGCTCGCCCAAAAACGCATGCACATCGCGCTGCAACTGCTCGAAGCTGCCTTCGAACTGCTTGCGCAGGCGCTCGCGAAATGTGGGGTTGTCGCGCAGCGCCGCTTTGAACTTGATCGGGCCTGCCGAGATCTCGGCTTCCTTAATCTCCACCTGCGCTTGCAGCAGGGAGCGAAACCATTCCCAGCGCGAGTTTGTTGCAAAGTCATCGGCGCTGACATGCTTGCGGCAATGGTCCCAAACGCCGAGAGCAATCGCCATGAGAAGGTCGATGATGGTCGGCTTTTCAAGCGGATTCAGGTACTCGACTGCGTCGACCACGATGCTGTAATTCTCACCACTTTCGCGCAGCTTGTAGCTAAGCCGAAGCAACTCCGTGCTTTTCCCGGAGCCGATGGTTCCGGAAAACAGATAAACGTGCTGCGTACCCGCCGAAATTTCGATTTTGGTCAGTAGCTTTTCAATCGCATTTTCAGCACGGGTGTGAATGTCCGCCACGTAGAGATTTGCGAAATCGGGTTGCGCAGGATCAAGCGGCACCACGTTTTGCAGGTGCTGGAGTGCTTTGACGATTTCTGTGCGATCAAGCATAAAAGTAACCCAGTAAAACAATCATTCTAGGCCGCAGACTGCAACGCCCCCCAAACCACCGCAGGCGTAGCAGGCATCGCAATCTCCTCCACCCCCTTCTCCCGCAGCGCATCCAAAATCGCATTGACCAGCGTCGGCGTGGCACCAATCGTCCCCAACTCCCCGCAGCCCTTCACGCCGAGCGGATTGGTCAGGCAGGGGTTGGATTCATCGAGGTGGTGGGTGATCGCGGGCAGCAAACCGGCGCGCGGCAGGCCGTAATCCATGTAGCTGGCGGTTTGCATTTGTGCGCTGTCGGGGTCGTAGCGCACCGCCTCGCAGAGCGCCTGCCCCAAGCCCTGCACGATGCCGCCTTCGACTTGGCCGCGCACGATGATCGGGTTGACCACACGGCCTACGTCGTCTACGGCGGTGTAGCGATCGATGGTAGTGATGCCGGTGTCGGGATCGACTTCCACCTCGGCGATGTGGCAGCTATTGGGCCAGGTCGGGCCCCCGGCAGTACTTTTTGATTCGATGAAGACGCGCTTCCCTGGCTGCTCTTCAGCCAGCGATGCCAGAAGAAGCACATCCGGCGCAGCTCTTCGGCTTAAGCTTCCGGCGAAATATTCCACCTCATCAATCGCGCAGCCAAAGCGCGCTGCCGCCAGCTCACGCAGGAACGCGACCAAGCGCTCTGCGCCCACCGCGATTGCCGAGCCACCGGTGAAGAGCGAACGCGAGCCGACGCTGCCAAATCCGGGGCCTTGAGCGGTGTCGCCCATCACGATGTTGATCTGGTCGAGCGGCAAGCCCAGCGCGGAGGACGCGACTTGCGCGTAGGAGGTTTTCAGGCCCTGGCCCATGCCCATGGTGGCTGCGAAGATGCTCACTGTGCCTTTTGCGTCGATGGTAAAGGTGACACGCTCGTCGAATACATTGCCGCCGGTCCATTCAAGAAAGGTCGAGATGCCGCGCCCGCGCAGCATGCCGCGCGCGGCGCTAGCGGCTTTGCGCGCGGCGTAGCCCGGCGAGCCTGCTGCGGTGTCGCTCAAGACCAGTGCCTGGTCGAGCACCGAAGCAAAGTCGCCGGAGTCGTAGACCTGCTTCATCGCGGTGGTGAAGGGCATTTGGCCCTTGGCGATCATGTTGCGGCGGCGCACTTCTTCCTGCGGCAGCTTGAGTGCGCGCGCGGCCTTCTCCATCAGGCGTTCGATCAGAAAAATCGCTTCGGGCCGCCCGGCACCGCGATACGCGGCGGTAGGTGAGGTGTTGGTCAGGATGCCCTGAAACGCGAAGTCAATCACCGGGATGTCGTAGATGCTGGTGATGACAAATGGCCCGAGCAAGAGTTGAATCGCCAGCCCTGGCCCTGCGATGTAAGCGCCCATGTTGCCGAGCGACCGCACGCGCAGGCCCAACACCTTGCCGTTGGCATCGAGCGCCATTTCGGCCTGATGCGTCACGTCGCGCCCATGGACCCCGGCGAGAAAGTCTTCGGCGCGGGTGGCGCGCCATTTCACCGGGCGCTGCAATTTCATCGCCGCGTAGGTGACAACGATGTCTTCAGGATGCACCCCGGCCTTCATGCCAAAACCGCCGCCAATGTCGCCTACTTTGACCCGCACCTTGTCGGGCGGCAGCTTGAAGATCGCGCCCGCCAGCACGTCGCGTGCGATGCCCGGCTGCTGCGAGGGCAGTTGCAGGGTAACCACGCCGCTCGCAGCATCGAATTCCACCAGTGCAGCGCGCGGCTCCATGGCAGAAGCGACGATGCGCTGATTGTCAATTTCGGCCTTGACAATGTGCGCCGCCTTGGCGAAGGCGGCATCGGTAGCGGCGGGGTCCCCATAGCTTTGCGCCGCCGCCAAATTGCCCGTGGCGGCCGGCCACACCTGCGGCGCGCCAGGCTGGACGGCGTGCTTGGCCTCAGCCACCGCCGCCAATTCTTCGTATTCCACCTGCACCAGCTCGAGCGCGTCTTGCGCCTGTTCGCGAGTTTCGGCCACGACTGCGGCCACCGCTTCGCCTACAAAGCGCACCACCTCGTGCGCCAGGCCACGGCGCAAGGGCGCAGCGGTGGGTGAACCGTCGGGTCGCTTGAAGAGCGGCGGGTGGGGCAGGGTGCCGATCTTGTCGTCAACCAAATGCTGACCGGTGTAGACCGCGATCACGCCGGATGCCGCGCTTGCCGTGGTCAGGTCAATGTGAAGAATCTTCGCGTGTGCATAGGGCGAGCGCACGAAGGCAATGTGCGCCTGATTCGGTGCGTTGAAATTGTCGGTGTACTGGCCCTGCCCCATCAGCAATGGGCGGTCTTCAATGCGCTGCACAGGCGCGCCAATGCCGGTTTTGGTAATGGCGGATTCGGTGATGGTGTTCATGGTTGTCTCGTTTGTTCTGAAGACTTTAAAAAAATATCAGGGTCTGACCTTAATATTTTTTCACAGCCGCCGTAGCGCGGGCTGGTTAAGCTGGTGACTCAACTGCTCGATGGTCGGTGCTGGCACTTGGTGCTGGGCGAAATGGCTGCGCCAGTTTTCAACCACGGCCAGCACCGCTTGCACCTCGGCATGCGCGGGCGCTGCTGCCAGGCCGAATGCCGCCGCCATTGACAGCGCGTTACTGAGGCTGGATTCGTGCCCCGCAGTGCCCACTTCCAGCGACTGCACCCGCAAGGCCAAGCCGCTGGGCAGCACGTCATAGGCGGGCGACAAATGCAGGTGCTGCGCGTCATCGACCAGCAGCGCGTGATTCTTTTCGTGGTCGTCGGTGTTGTCGATGAGGATGTTGAACACCATGCGCCGAAACAGCTCGCGCATCTGCCCTGCAAAGTGCTGCGGTGCGCCACGCCGCCTGAGCAACTGCGCCAGCGCCGGGTAGCTCAAGGGCGCGCCCGCAGCGTACAACGCCACCCCGGCTGAAACGGCGTGCCAGCGCCGTGGCAACCCTGCTTCGTCCACCGTCCGGTCAAAGCGCCGCACCGCCAGCGCTACACCGTGCGTAAAGTGCAGCACGCGAGTTTGCGCCACGGCGATGCCCGCCTGCGCCGCCAGGGTCATACTCGCGTGCTCGACCAGCGGTTCGTGCTCAAAGCCGCTTTCGGCAAATTTGAGCAACCACGGCGCGCCCTCAATCTCCACCTGCGCCTTGGGCCGCGCGCCACCGAGCGAAGCGCCCGGTGCGATCAACCGACGTTCCGTCTCCCCTACGGGCAGGCCCGCCACCACGCGCGCCACCAAGCGGTGAACTTGCGCCACATCACCCAAGTGCGGCAAGGGCGCGGCGGGGTGCGGCAGATAGTCGGTGGCGCAGCGCGAGACACCAAGCGCCCCAAAGCGCGCATCGCCCGCGAAATAGAGCATTTCAAGAATCGAAAAGCGCGGGCTGCGCTCCAACTGGCGAATCACGCGCTCACCCCAGCGGTCCGGGCGCGCGTCGTCCACGGCTCCAGCGGCCAGGTCTGGGCCGCGTGGCAGCCATTCTTGCGCTGCCAGCGGCAAGTCTTCGCTCAAAGCAAAGCCATGCGCCAGCCAAGCCGGGGCGTAGCGCAATGAAACCCCGCGCCCGCGCAGCACCAAATTGAGCTCGCCAATCAAAACCGGCCGCTCTGGCTGCGCCAAATACCAAAGAAAGAGCGTGTCGGTAGGCACGTAGGCAGCGGTCATTTCGCGCCTTCTCCCTCAGCCAAGCCACGCGCCAGCTTCGCTTCCACCGAAACTCGCGAGCGCACCGCGCGCTTGCGCCGCGCCGCGCGTACATCGGCTTCAAGCGCGCCCGCATCCAGCTCAGGCGCAGCCAATTCCCCCAAACCCTGCACCCGGCCCATCAACCACAGCGCCGTGGCATACACGCCCATTGCCACGCCAACATCGCCACGCTCCATACGGATCAACGTAGGAGCTGAAACCCCAATTCGCGCCGCCCAATCGCGCTGCGATTCACCCCGCCGCACTCGCGCCAAGGCCAAGTGCTCGCCCAAGTTTTGCAGCGCTTGGGTGACTTGGAAAGGTCGAGCGGCGACGGGCGTGGAGACTTTTGACATGCATATATTTTATCAAAATAGCATTTTTGATAATTTTAATAACTATCAATGCCCTTGTGTATGTCTCCTTCACCAACTGTCCGAATCTCTCTGGCTGCCTACCTGCATCCTTGCGAATCATGCTGCGCCGCACCCGTTAGCGTGTCGGAATCTCCTCTTTCGGGGTTAGTGAGCGCCAGACCCCGATACAGACTAGATCGAAGCCAGCATGCCCCCATCTACATAAAGCACATGCCCGTTAACAAAATTGGCGGCAGCGGATGCCAGGAAAATCGCCGCCCCACCCAATTCACCCACCTGCCCCCAGCGCTGCGCGGGCGTGCGGTTTTTGAGCCATGCGGTGAATTCGACGTTTTCTACCAGCGGCTTGGTCAGTTCAGTCTCGAAATAGCCTGGCCCCAGGCCATTGACTTGAATGCCGTGGCGCGCCCAGTCAATGCACATGCCTTTGGTGAGCATTTTCAGGCCGCCTTTGGTGGCCGCGTAGGGCGCAATCGAGTAGCGTCCGGCTTCACTTTGCACCGAGCACACGTTGATGATCTTGCCGCTTTTGCGCGCGATCATGCCTTGGGGGCCATTGACGACTGCGCGGCTGACATAAAACACCGAGGTCAGGTTGGTGTTCATCAAGGTGTGCCACATCGCGGTTTCAAACTCTTCGAGCGGCTTGCGATACTGCATGCCGGTGTTGTTGACCAGAATATCAATCGGCCCAAGATCAGCCACCAGAGCGGCGATTGCGGCATTGGTGGCAGCTTCATCGGTGACATCAAAGGCTGCCGTGCGCGCTTTCCAGCCCGCTTGCGCGAATTCGGCTGCGGCTGCATCCAGTTTGGCTTGCGCGCGGCCATTGAGCACCACTTCGGCCCCAGCGCTGGCGAGCGCCTGAGCGAGTGCCAAGCCGATGCCTTGGGAAGAGCCGGTGACCAGCGCGCGTTTGCCGGTGAGATCAAAAAGGGCCAGTGACATGGAGTAAATTCAGGCAAGAAATTGAGCAAGCGAGTACTCTACCGGACAATTCAAAATCGGGAGCGCATCCATGAAATCGGCAATGTTGTTTGGGGCTAAAGACTTGCGGCTGGTTGACCTGCCGGAGCCCGCGCCACTGGCGGCAGGCCAGGTGAAGGTGCGCTTTGGCGCGGGCGGGATTTGCGGCTCCGATTTGTCTTACTACGCCAAATTCAAGGTCGGCGATTTTGATGTGCGCGAGCCGATTGTGCTGGGCCACGAGGTGGCCGGCGAAGTGGCCGATGTCGCACCAGATGTCACGCACCTCAAAGCAGGCGACCGCGTCGCGATTAACCCGAACCAACCCTGCCGCGTGTGCCGCACCTGCATGGCGGGCCAAGGTAATCTGTGTTTGCAGATGAATTTTTATGGCTCGGCGGCGGTGTTCCCGCATATTCAGGGCGTGTTCCGCGAGTATTTGGTGTGTACGGCAAGCCAGTGCTTCAAAGTGCCAGACTCGCTCGATTTTCGCGTAGCCGCCATGGCAGAACCCTTGGCGGTGGCGATGCACGCGGTGCGCCGCGCCGGTTCGCTATTGGGCAAGCATGTGCTCATCACCGGCTGCGGGCCGATTGGCTCGCTCATCATGCTGGTGGCCAAGCGTGCGGGCGCGGCTTCGATCACGGTGACTGATTTGGCCGACGCAGCCTTGCAGCGCGCGCTCAAAATGGGCGCTGACTACGCGGTGAACTCGGTCACGCAGAAAGACTTGGTGGAGAGCTGGTCCGCCAACAAGGGCACGTTTGACATCACGCTCGAGTGCTCGGGCAGCCCGGCTGGCATTACGACCGCGATTGTCGCCACGCAATCAGGCGGGCGCTTGGTGCAAGTGGGTATGACCGGCGAGATGGCGTTTCCGATCAGCCGCCTGATGTCGCGCGAGGTTGACTTTATTGGGGCTTTCCGCTTCGATCAAGAGTATGCGTGGGCGGTGCGCGAGCTGGCGACGGGTGCGATTGATGTGGCCCCGCTACTCACTCATCACTTCAAACTCGAAGATGCGAACGAGGCGTTTGCGATTGCGGCGGATCGTTCGCAATCCATGAAGGTACACCTCACGCTGTAACGCCGCAACTTGGCATCAATACACCACCACGCTGCGAATCGATTCGCCCGAGTGCATCAAATCGAAGCCCTTGTTGATCTCTTCAAGCGGCATGGTATGGGTGATGAGATCGTCGATATTGATCTTGCCGTCCATGTACCAATCAACGATTTTCGGCACGTCGGTGCGACCTCTTGCGCCGCCAAAGGCCGTGCCTTTCCAGGTACGCCCGGTGACAAGCTGGAAGGGGCGCGTTTTGATTTCCTGCCCCGCACCCGCCACGCCGATGATGACTGACACACCCCAGCCGCGATGGCAGCATTCGAGCGCTTGGCGCATCACTTCCACATTGCCGATGCACTCGAAACTGTAGTCGGCCCCGCCGCCAGTCAGTTCGACCAAGTGAGCCACTAAATCAGCGCCGACTTCTTTGGGATTCACAAAGTGGGTCATGCCAAATTGTTCGGCAAGCGGCTTGCGCGCCGGGTTCAAGTCCACCCCGACAATCATGTTGGCTCCGGCCAGGCGCGCGCCTTGCACTACGTTCAGGCCAATGCCGCCCAAGCCAAACACGACCACGTTGGCACCCGGCTCAACCTTGGCCGTGTTGATGACAGCGCCGATGCCGGTGGTCACCCCGCAGCCAATGTAGCAAACTTTATCGAACGGCGCATCTTCGCGAATTTTTGCCAGCGCAATCTCGGGCAGCACCGTATAGTTGGCAAAAGTGGAGCAACCCATGTAGTGATGAATCTTCTTGCCGCCAATCGAAAAGCGGCTCGTGCCATCGGGCATCACGCCCTTGCCTTGGGTGCCGCGAATCGCGGTACACAAGTTGGTTTTGCGCGACAGGCAGCTTTTGCACATGCGGCATTCTGGCGTGTACAGCGGGATCACGTGGTCGCCTTTTTTGAGCGAGGTCACGCCAGGGCCCACGTCCACCACCACGCCCGCACCCTCATGGCCGAAAATGGCCGGGAAAAGACCTTCTGGGTCGGCACCGGAACGGGTGAATTCATCGGTATGGCAGATGCCGGTGGCTTTGAGTTCCACCAAGACTTCGCCTGCGCGCGGGCCTTCCAGCTGTACGGTTTCGATGACCAACGGCTGGCCTGCAGCATAAGAAACGGCGGCGCGAACGTCCATGGCAAATTTCCTGTGAATGAAAGAGGTGCAGTGTAAACGCTGGGCCTCAATGCCGCACGCCGGGCGGCACTTGAAGCGCTCAAATTCTCAAGAAGCTCTCTGGGAGCTGTTCTTCACGGCACAATGTCTGAAGAAGCGCAACTGGTAAGCCTCTTCAGGCATGGGCTGAATCCAGAAGCCTAGGCCACTTTTTTGGCCACCAAACGCTGTGAGCTGTACACAATCGGCTGCTCAAGCGCAGTTTGCAATTGCGCCGGCAGGATGATGATCGGCCCTGGCCCAAACCCAGGCGGCATCAAGGGGGTGACGACCTGGGCGAAGGTGAAGAGCATCGCCGGGTCATACTTGCACTTGACGGCGTACAGCCCGGCCTGCGCGTCGCCCCAGTATTTGTTCGCGTAATTCACGTCGTTCAAGCGCGGGTAGTTCTGATAGACGTGACCGTTGTAAAGCGGCTCCATCAGGGCCATCCAGCCTTCGAGGTAGCTCTGCGCCGGGCCTTGCTCTTCTGCCGTGGACCAAAACACATCCATCACCGAATTAAACACCGCGCCCCGGTGAACGAAAGCGCTTTCCCCATACGGGTAGGCATTGATCGCGCCGCCGTAAAACTCCATGTAAAAGTAGGAGTAGGGATTGGGCGTGGTCACGTAGTAGTTGAGTAGGCCAAGCCATTCGTCGTAACCCAGATCGCGCGCGACAATGCGCGAGGCTTTGTCTTCGCAGGGCATCGGCGTGCCCGGCGGAAAATCGGGCATGCCGTAGGGCTTGTTGAGCAAATCGGTGTTCAGGGTGTCGAAGCTGGCCTCTTCAGTCCATTGCACAATCGCACCTGCCAAATTGCACAAAGGCTGGATCGCAATTTGACCGCTCTCGGCATCGCCCACCCACAGGCCGCGCACCATCAGGTAAGGAAACATCGGCTCGGGCGGTGGCGGGAGACCCGCACCAGAAGCCAGTTTCGGGGCAGCCGCCAGTTGTGCCGCAGGCGCTGGCGCACTGGTTCCCGGCTGGTAGCACAGCGACACCTGAATATTCAAATTGGGCGAAACTGCGGTGCGCATGTAGCTGCTTTGCAATTCGAGCAAGGCGCCGGTAGCGTTGGCAAAATCGCTGGGCGTATTGAGCGGCCAGGCAATCGCCCAGCCGAAGCAATCGCCCAGTTCAACCAGTTGATAAGTCACGCTCAAAAGCACGCCAAAGGTGCCGCCGGTGCCACCGCGCACGGCCCACCAGAGATCCCAATTCACCGAAGGTGAGGCTTCGACGATGCCGCCATCAGCGAGCATCATCCGCACGCTTTGCACATTGTCGCAATTCATGCCGTAGGTGACCGAAGTGAAGCCGTAGCCACCGCCTTGCATGTAGCCGCCAATGCACACATCGTCACATTCCCCGCCCGGCACGTGCAGGCCGTAGGGGCTGAGCGCGGCGCGAAAATTGCCGAAATTGACCCCACAGCCGACGGTGGCGGCGAAGCCTGCCGGGTCGATGTTGATGCTGTTCAGATTGCTCACATCAATCAGCACCCCGGCCCCTGACGAAAAGCCTGCGGTGCAATGCCCGCCCGAGCGCACGCAAAACGGCGCGCTGCCACTCGTCCCCAAATTGAGCGCAATCGCCACATCGCTTTCGACCACGCAATAGACGATCATGGTGGGGAAATAGTTGAACACCGGGTTGAAGATCATCCGGTCAGCGTTGTAGGCGGGGTCACCTGGCATCACGATGTAACCCTGCAAGCCTGTTTGCGCCGCTTGCACCTTCTCGCGCGACAAACCAAATTGCGTGAACTGGGTCTCGGGCAGTTGCGCCCAGCGCGCAAAAGCGGTGCGGTCGCGCAGGCGTTTGCTGTTGTAGTTGTGAGCCATGATTCCTCTTTTGCCTCATGTCAGATTAATCGGAGATGATCGACAATTGTAGGCAACTTAGCTGCTGCGCGGCGGATTTTCGCGCCGCTCGGGTAGACTTTGTGGATTGCCCCGCCGCCGTCGAGCCTCCTTTTGAGCGTACCCCCAAGCCCTCTGCCCGCCGCTGACGATTTCACCACCGCCGACTTGTTGCGCCTGGTGTACGCTGACTTGGGTGCGACCATTTCGGTGATCGGGCGTGACCTGAAGTTTCGCTATGTGAATGCCGGCTTTGCGACCGCCTTCAACCACCGCGCCGACGAAATGATCGGCATGCCGATTCAGATCGCTTACGGGGATGTCCACCACGAGGGCTACATGCCCTACCTGCGCCGCGCGATGGCAGGTGAAAAGGTGCACTACGAACGGCTCGGGCGCACCAAGGATACCGAAGGCATTTGGCGAACCGTCTCGCTTTACCCATGGCGCAATTCGGCCGGCGAGATCGTCGGCGTGGTCACAGCCTCGTTGCAAGTGCAGGAACTCAAGGCTTCGACCGAGGCCCTGCGCGCGGCGAATGAACGGCTCTCGTCGCACATGGACAACAGCCCCTTGAGCGTGATCGAACTCGATGCCGATCTGAAGATCACCCATGCCTCGGCGCGGGTGCAGCAAATGCTCGGTCTGAATGCCAAAGCCATCGAGGGCATGCGACTCTTTGATGCGCTGGCATCTGGGGCTGACAGCGCCTTCGAGGCAGCGTTCGAGGCGGCATTCCAGCGCTTGCAATCGGGCGCAGAAGCGCGCAACCGCGTCGAGTCGCGCCACACCCGGGCTGATGGCAGTCCGGCGTTTTGTGAGTGGTTCAATTCCGCCTTGACCGACGAAACCGGCCGGGTCACGTCCATCATGGCCCTGGTCGAAGACATCTCGTTGCGCGTTAAAGCCGAGGCGCAACTGCGTCATATTGCCCTGCACGACCAACTGACCGGCCTGCCCAACCGCAGCGCACTGGCCGAGCGCTTGATCGCAGCGCTGACCCGCGCCAACCGCACGCATGAGCGCGTGGCGCTGCTGTTTATCGACTTGGACGGCTTCAAGCGCGTCAATGACATTTACGGCCACGCCTCGGGCGACGAAACCCTGCGTGAAGTGGCCCGTCGGCTGCTGCTGGCGGTGCGCGACACCGATGTCGTCGCGCGCATTGGCGGAGACGAATTTGTTGTGCTGCTCGAAACCGAGGTGCTCGAAGGGACGCCCGATTTGGTCTGTACGCGCATTTTTGGCGCACTCCAGCCAGTGATTCGCTTTGCCAATGGCGAAGCACCGATCGGGGCTTCGATCGGCATTGCGATGCATCCACCGCTGCTTGCCGTAGCAGACGACTTGCTCAAGCGCGCCGATGCCGCGATGTACGAAGCCAAGCACGCCGGGAAAGGCTGTGTGCGCTACGCGGTAGCCTAGGCCAACGTAAAGGCCAAGGCGATTTTGACCTACATCAAGCACCGCAACAGCGGCACTGTTTTTTTGTCTGGATGTGAACTATCTTGGCGGTGCGCCGGGCTTTTCCCGACTGGCGGCGCACCGCTTTGCCCCTCCATTCTGGTCCCAACCATTTCCACTTTCGCTAAGGCCCTTTGATGAAAACGCTTCTCAAGACCCTCGTACTCGCCAGTTCGCTCGCATTCGCCAGCGCTTTTGCGCAAACCGGCCCAGCCCCCTATGGCGCGCCGATCTCACTCGATGCCGCCAAGCGCGCGATGGCGGCCGCCGAAGCCGAAGCGAAGAAAAACAACTGGGCGGTCGTCATTACCATCGTTGACAGCGCCGGCCAGCAAGTGATGCTGCAACGGCTTGACAACACCCAATACGCCAGCATCGGCATCGCCACCGGCAAGGCCACCACCGCAGTCAATTTTCGCCGCCCCACCAAGGCGCTCGAAGATGCGATTGCCGGCGGTGGCGCAGGCCTGCGTTTGCTCGCGGTCGAAGGCATTACCCCGCTCGAAGGCGGCATTCCGATCATCGTCGATGGCAAGATCATCGGCGGCATCGGTGTCTCTGGCGTGATGTCGCAGCAAGATGCGCAAGTCGCTAAAGCGGGCGCAGACGCTGCCAAATAAGTCGCGATGCACTGCCTGAAGAGCCAATAGCAGCGCGGCTCTTCAGGGTTATTTCAACGGCTATTGGCCGGTAAAGCTGGCCTTGCGGCGTTCCACAAACGACGCAATTCCTTCCACCGCATCGGCACTCCCGGCAAGCTTGGCCTGCTCGGCTAAAAACTGGTGAATCGCCTGGGTTGGCCCATGTTCGGTAAAGACACGCGACGACTTGAGCGAGGCGCGCACGGCAAGCGGCGCTTGCTCGGCAATCGTGGCGGCCAATTGCAGCGCGCGCGGCAACTCTTGGCCCAACGCGACCACCTCCTGCACGAAGCCTAAGCGAAACGCCTCGGCTGCCCCAAATTCGTCGCCCGTGAGCAAGTAGCGCTGCGCGTTGCCCCAACCAGCACGCTCGACCATGCGCACCGTGGCACCGCCGGTTGGCATGATGCCGCGCTTGACTTCGATCTGCGCGAAACGGCAGTTGTCGGCCGCCACCACGATGTCGGCCGCCAGCATCATCTCAATGCCGAGCGTAAAGCACACGCCTTTCACCGCGAAAATCACCGGCTTGGTTTTGTACGGCGGGTAGAGCGAAAACGGGTCGATCAGGCCGGGCGGGTAAATCTTGCGGCCTTCCTTCATCAGCGGCGCAAACTTGGGTAGATCAAGCCCGGCGGTGAAATGCGCGCCCTCGGCGTAAACCACGCCGACCCGCAAATTGTCGTCTTGCTCCAGGCGGGTGTAGGCCTGCGCCAATTCGAGCATCATGCTTGGCGTAAAGCCATTCATCTTGGCAGGCCGGTCTATGCCCATGGCGAGAATATGGGTGCCTTCGGTGCGAGTTACGATGTGGCCTTCTGAATCTGGTGTGCTCATGGCAAATCCTTTGAAAGTGGTGCTCGACACCAACGTGGTGCTCGACTGGATTGTATTCAACGATGCCAGCGTAGAGCCACTCAAAGCCGCGCATGCAGCCGGTAAGCTCACGCTGGTGTCGCGAGCGGATTGCCTCGAAGAGTTGCGGCGGGTGTTGGCCTACCCGAATTTCAAACTCTCAACAGAAAATCAAGCACAGGTCCTACTGGACTACCGCGCCCTGCTTGGGCCTTCCGGCATACTTCCTGAAGAAGCTTACCCAGAGCGGCTCTTCAGCCACCTGCCACAATGCAAAGACCCGGATGACCAGAAATTCTTGGAGGTAGCGGTGCAAAGTGGTGCCGCCACTCTCATCTCCAAAGACAAGCGGCTTCTGGAACTCAATCGCCGCCGGCAACAAACGGGAGTCGAAATCTGCACGCCCAACCAGTTCGTGAATGGATTGTGATTCTCGCTAGGCGCGGCTTGCACCATCAGTTTTGAAACACAATGAAATTGATGGGTTTGCCCAACGCTCAGCGCGCCAGCCGACCCAATTCGCTCGCGATCACCCGAACCCCGGGTTCGATCTGATCGACGGCAATCGACGAATAGCCGATCCGCAACCGATTCAAGGGTCGGTTGCGGCCGGCGAAAAATATGTCACCGGGCTCAACCACGACACCCTTGCTGTACAAACGCATCGCGAGCTCGCGGGTATCCACGCCTTCCGGCGCGCTCACCCAAACCGCCGAGCCGCCCTGTGCCACCAGGTGCGTGAGCGCTGGGGCGTGTTCCCGCAGTGCCCGGCGCAGGGCCGCCGCACGGTCGCGATAAGCCACATTGAGCCTGCGCACAAAAGCATCGTGGTGACCATGCGCGATAAAGCTGGCGGCGGCTTGCTGGTTGTTGGTGGGCACGTGCCGCATCATCAGGCGACGCAGCGCGCGCAGCTCGCGGATTAACTCGGCCGGGGCCACCACAAACCCCAAGCGCAAACCGTGCGCGAGTGTTTTTGACAAACTACCCAAGTAGATCACGCGCTGCGCCGTATCGAGGCTTTTTAGCGCCGGGGTCGGATCCCCGGAAAAATTGAGCTCGCTTTCGTGGTCGTCTTCGATCACCACGAAATCGTCGCGCGCGGCGCGCGCCAGCAGCGCATGGCGGCGGTGCAAAGGCATCGTGACGGTGGTGGGGCATTGGTGGCTCGGGGTGACATACACATAGTCACAGGTTGACAAGCCCGGTGCAATCACCAACCCTTCAGCGTCAACCCGCAGCGGCTTCACTTTGGCCGAACGCAAGGCAAAGTTGTTGCGCGCATCCGGATAACCCGGGTTCTCAACCCCCACATGGGTGGTCGGCCCCACCAGCAAGTTGGCGAGCAAGAAGGTTGCCTGCTGCGCCCCGGTGGTGACCAAAATTTCGTCGCGCTCAGCCCAAATGCCGCGCGCTGGCAGCAGGCGGCGGTGAATTTGCTCGACCAAAGTTTCGTCGTCGCGGTCAAGATGATCGGGGGCCCAGCGCCGCACCGAGCGGGT
The DNA here is from genome assembly GCA_031362865.1 of Burkholderiales bacterium. Taxonomy (GTDB): domain Bacteria; phylum Pseudomonadota; class Gammaproteobacteria; order Burkholderiales; family JAEUOS01; genus JANLTH01. The sequence goes on from JANLTH010000093.1 coordinate 31,191, forward strand.
CTGCAGCGATTCGAGCACACACTCGCGCCAGTCGCGCGCCGGGAACAAGCTGCCATCGAATTGTCCGTAAATAAACGGATAGGGCTGGCGCTGCCAGTCGCTCGGCTTTTCGATATTGCGCTGCGCTGAAGGCTGCATCTTGAGGCGCGGCTGCCAGGCCACACCGCCCAGGGTCACCGGCTGGTCAGCGCGTTGACGAGCGCCCAGATAGGTCGCCTGCACCTGGTCACCTAGAAAAAAGCCGCTGCGCGGGCGCGCCACCAACAAACCCTTGTCAACCAGGGCTTGGAGGGCCAGCGTTACGGTGGTGCGCGACAGCCCCAGTGCCTGCGCCAATACTCGGCTTGAGGGCAGCGCCTCCGTCGGGGAAAGAAAACCTTCCATCAGCGCAAAAATCAGCATGTCGCGCAGTTGGCCTTGCAGAGTGCTGGAGCTGCCCTCGAAACGCCGGAACAGGCGCACCCACATGAGGTCGCTGGTGCGGGCCGAACGGCTCATGCAAAGCTCTCCTGCGCCGTGCCGGAGCCAGCATTCTGGACTGATGGATTGTTTCTATCTGGCATACATGGATAGTAACCGGATTGGCCTACTATTGCGAAGCCCCCTTTTCCGCAGGTGCGCTGCCTTGGGATCTGCCACCCTTCTTTCTGTATCCGATGCTGGAGTGATCGTGGCAAAAGACTACTTGAAGCAAGCAACACCGCCGGTTCAGGCGATCGACCTGGCGACTGCAGAAACAGTGCGCAAAATGCTCGCCGAAATCGAAATCGGTGGCGAAGAAGCGGTGCGGGAGTACGCGCGCAATTTCGATGGCTGGCATGGCGAAATCATTGTCAGTGAAGACACGTTTTCCAAGGCTGAGAAAAGCCTTTCAGCAGGTGTCAAGGCCGACCTCAAATTCGCCCGTGACCGGGTGCAAGACTTTGCCCAACGTCAGCGTGACTCACTCTTAGAGTTTCAAGCTGAATTGATTCCGGGACTGACCACCGGGCAAAAATTGATCCCGTGCAATACCGCTGGCTGTTATGTACCCGGTGGCCGCTACGCGCATGCCGCAAGCGCGATTATGAGCGTGGGCACGGCCAAGGTTGCCGGGGTCAAGAACATCATCGCGACCTCGCCGGCTCACAAAGAAGCGGGAGTCAACCCGGCGATCCTGTACGCGATGAAGTTGTGCGGCGCCGATACGGTGCTGGCCTTGGGCGGCGTGCAAGCCGTGGCGGCGCTGGCCTATGGCCTTTTCAGTGGCAAAGAAGCCGATGTGATCGTCGGCCCTGGCAACCGTTTTGTCGCCGAAGCCAAGCGTATGCTGTTTGGGCGGGTCGGAATTGATGTCGTAGCGGGCCCCACTGAATCGGCGATCATCGCTGACGACACGGCTGACCCGGCGATCGTCACCGCTGACCTGATTGGTCAAGCCGAGCACGGCCCGGATTCACCCGTTTGGCTCATTACCACCTCGCGCGAACTAGGCGAAGAGGTGATCCGGCGCGCACCCGACGTGATCGCCGCCCTGCCCGAAATCGCCCGCCAGGCAGCCACCGCTGCGTGGCGCGACTACGCCGAAGTCGTGATCGTGGAGAGCCGCGAGGAAGCCGTGGTCGTGAGCGACAAGTACGCCTGCGAGCACTTGCAGGTAATGGCACGCGACCTCGATTGGTGGCTCGCCAATCTGACCAACTACGGCTCCCTCTTTTTGGGCGAAGAAACCACCGTCGCCTACGGCGACAAATGCAGCGGCCCGAATCACATCCTGCCGACCAGGGGCGCAGCGCGCTATTCGGGCGGCTTGAGTGTCGGCAAGTTCATCAAAACCGTGACTTGGCAGCGCCTTGATCGTGGCGCGTCCCGCACTGTCGGCCAAGTCGCTGCGCGAATTTCGCGACTCGAAGGCATGGAAGGCCACGCCCGTACTGGCGACATTCGCCTGCACAAATACTACCCGCAGGAAACCTTTGATTTGGGCACGCTCGGTGGCAATCAGCGTTAGCTGCAATCCGATGATTCCCGTCAAACTCAACCTCGATTTAACCCAGCAGGAGGCGATTCCCGCCGCCGGAATCGCCGCAGCGCTCGCCGTCATGGAAAGTGGCAAACTGCACCGCTATGGCGAAACCGGCGGCAAACCGAGCGAGGTATCCGCGCTGGAAGCCGAATTTGCCCACGAACTCGGTGCGCGCTACTGCATCGCGCTCAATTCATGCGGCTCGACCATGTTTGTGGCGCTTAAATCAGCCGGGGTCAAACCCGGCGACGCGGTGCTTTCAAATTGCTTCACGCTGGCACCGGTGCCCGGTGCCGTCGCGCACGCAGGCGCGCGACCGGTGTTGGTCGATGTCACTGACGACTACACCATCGACTTGGCGGACTTGGCGCGCAAGGCCAAATCCAGCGGTGCCAAAACCCTGCTGCTCTCGCACATGCGCGGGCACATCTGCGACATGGAAGCCTTAAGCGCTATTTGCCGCAGCGCCGGCATCACCATTATTGAAGACTGTGCCCACACGATGGGCGCGGGCTGGAACGGCAAATTGACTGGTACGTGGGGCAAAGCGGCGTGTTTCAGCTTGCAAAGCTACAAGCACGCCAACAGCGGCGAAGGCGGCCTGCTCGTCACCGACGACGACGACATCGCCGCGCAGGCAATTCTGTTCTCGGGCAGCTACATGCTGTATGCCTCGCATTTGGCGCGCCCGCCCGACACAGTGTTTGAGCGCTGGAAATATCTGACACCCAATTTCAGCATGCGCATGAGTAATCTGGCAGCTGCCGTGGCGCGCCCGCAGCTTGGTGCAGTGCTGGTTGATCGCTGCCGTCGCTGGAATGAGCGCTACCGGTGGATGGCCGAGGGCTTAGCCGGAATCGCCCATCTGCGTTTGCCGCCGCGCCCGGCAAAAGAGCAATTCGTCGCCAGTTCGATCCAATTCTCACTGGTTGACCTGCCCAAAGCCGCCATGCAGCAGATGATCGCTGCGTGTTCAGAGCGAGGTGTTCATCTGAAATGGTTTGGCGCAGAAGAACCTGTCGGCTTCACTAGTGCCTGGAACCATTGGCGCTATTTCGGCGAAACGCAGGACTTGCCCAACGCCGAGCGAGTACTCGGTGGCTTGTGCGACATGCGGCTGCCACTCACCTTGTCGCGCGAGGATTGCATGGCGATTTCAGCGGTGATTCGCGAGGCGATGGCAATCCATTCTTCGTAACCTTAAGCGCAGTCGCTATCGCAAGCGCGCAGAGCCTGGTTTCGCATTTCCGTCCGTTATCCACCTCCATTCCTTAACTCAAAACCCAGAAAGATCATCATGAAACTCTCCAAATTTCCACGTTTGCGCATCACTCACGGCCCGACCCCGCTCGAACCAATGAAGCGGCTGTCGGACGCCCTTGGCGGCCCGAACCTGTGGATCAAGCGCGACGACTGCACCGGCCTTGCCACTGGCGGCAATAAAACGCGCAAGCTCGAATACCTGATGGCAGATGCGCAACAGCAAGGGGCCGATACGATCATCACCCAAGGCGCAACCCAGTCCAACCATGCCCGACAAGCAGTGGCGATCGCGGCCAAGCTGGGGATGGAAAGCCATATCATTCTCGAAGACCGTACTGGGTATACGTTTGAAGACTACAAGCATTCGGGCAACGTGTTCCTCGATCACTTGTATGGCGCGACCGTATCCGAAGTCCCGGCCGACACCGACATGAACGGCGCGATGGCGAAAATGGCCGAGCAACTGCGCGCCAAAGGCCGCAAGCCCTATGTGATTCCCGGTGGTGGCTCAAACGCGATTGGGGCATTGGGTTATGTCACCTGCGCGCTCGAGCTGATCGATCAAGCCAACAACATGGGGCTCGACATTGACTCGCTGGTTCACGCCACTGGCAGTGCCGGTACCCAAGCCGGATTGGTGGCGGGGCTGGATGGCGCGCGCTCGCTGATTCCGGTGCTTGGCATCGGTGTACGCGCAGCCAGGCAGCCGCAGGAAGCGCGCGTCTATGGCCTGGCTTGCGAAACTGCTGAGCTGCTTGGTGTCAAGGGCGCGGTTGCGCGCGAGCGTGTGGTCGCCAACTGCGACTATGTTGGCCCAGGCTATGGCAGACCCACACCTGGCATGATCGAAGCGGTGACCATGCTGGCCCGCCTGGAAGGCATCCTGCTCGATCCGGTCTATTCTGGCAAAGGCATGGCAGGCTTGATTGACCTGATCCGCAAAGGGCATTTCAAAAAAGGCCAAAACGTGGTCTTTCTGCATACCGGCGGTGCGGTCGCGCTATATGGCTACATGCACGCGTTCAAAGACCAAATCAGCGCCTGATCCCGCCCTGAGAGAGCATCAGGAATCAGCTGCTGCCAGCGGATCGCCGTGGCTGGTAAGCCGCAGCCGCCGCTACCCTCATTTGCGCCAGCCGGGCTCCTGCGCATCCAGCAGGCGTTTGATCGAGGCGAAGAATAAGTCTGACTGCTGGCGCTCGCTTTGAATTTGCGCTGCCACCTTGGCGCACATGGCAGCCGGCACGCGGCGCAAGGGCTTGCCTGCCGCGCCCTGCACTGCCAGCACTTGGTGCATGCAGGCGCGTTCGAGATAGTACAAATCATCAAACGCCCAGGCGACGTTGGCCCCCACCACCGTCACGCCGTGGCTTGCCATGAACATCACGTCGCGGCCGTTCAACTGCGAGGCAATCCGCACACCTTCGGCTTCGTCACGTGCCACGCCGTTGTAGCTGTCGTCATAAGCCACCCGGTCCCAATACCTCAAGGTATTTTGATTGCACCATTCCAGGCGGCCACCGTCAATCAAGGTGAGCGCCGTGGCATAGAGCATGTGGGTATGCAACACACACTTGGCCTGTGGATTGAGTTGGTGAATTTTGCTGTGGATAAAAAATGCCGTCGGCTCCAGTGCGTGCTTTCCGTCCAGCACAGCACCGCTGCCATCAATCAGCAAAATGTCAGAAGCCTTGACTTCGCTCCAATGCAAACCCTGCGGGTTGATGAGGTAGCGGTCTGGCACCAACTCCAAACTGAAATGGTTGCACACGCCTTCGTTTAATCCCAAGCGCGCTGCCCAACGCAATGCGGCGGCCAGATCGGCGCGCCCGGCGGCCACTTGTTTACTCAGCGCGGCACTCAGTTTGATCTTCATGGTTCAGGCTCCTGACGATGGCAACAGCGTTTGCAAAATCGGCAACAACATCGCCGCACCAAGCGCCTTGCTGCGTGCGCCGTTCCAGCCCACTGCCGGGTCAGGCAAACCGGCGTTGTCTTTGAAGGGCATTTCGAGGGTGAGCGAGAGGCAGCCGTAGGTGTGACCGACAAATTTGGAAGCCAGCTTCAGCGCATCTTGGCTGTAGCGCCCGGCCCCGTAGCCATGCTGGTCTTGAAAATCCGGCGAAGCGCGCTTGAAGTCGTTCACGAACCGGCGCTGCATGGCTTTTTGCGCATCGCTAATGCCGGGCAGCATTTCGCAACCTGAGACAAAGTTATAGGGGATTTGCTCGTCGCCATGAATGTCGAAGAACATGCCTGGAGAATGGCTCTGGATGGCCTTCTTCACGTGCCATACCTCGGGGGAACGGTCTAGCGAAGGCTCCATCCACTCGCGATTAAGGTTGGCTCCAGCCGCGTTGGTGCGCAAATTGCCCAGTACCGAGCCGTCTGGATTCATATTGGGCACGATGTAAAAAGCGGCTTGCCGCAAAAGCGAACGCCCGACCGGGTCGCTCGCATCGAGCAGGCGCTCGGCCAAGCCTTCGACAAACCACTCCGCCATGGTTTCGCCCGGGTGCTGGCGTGCAATCACCCAAATGTTGCGGGCTGCGGCAGTGTTGCCGCACACGATCATGTCGAGGTCGCGTTCTTGCAAAGTGGTGCCAAGCCGCTCGACGCGGGCCTGGCCTGATGCCTCGATGCGGCCCAATAATTTCAAATGGCGCTCCCAACTATAAGGCTCGAAGTAGGCGAAATACACGGTGTCGCGCGCCGGGGTGAAGCGTACCGTCATCACGGCTTCATCATAAGTTGTTGGTACGCGAAACCAGGTGTCGCCGTCGTAGGACGCCGCCACTTGATAGTCGCGCCAACCGCCCGGGTAGCTGGTCTCGCCCGCGTTGGCAAAGCTGATCGTGCAAGCCTGCCCGTTGGCACCGCTCAGGCGAAAGTGGAACCACTGGAGAAATTCAGACCCAGTGTCGCAGCGGATCTTGAGGCGAATCGCCTCGGCACGTTGGCAGCTCAGGACATCAATCGCACCGGAATCAAATTGGGAGGAGATTGAGAGCATTGCGGGTTGGGGGTAGGGGATTGGGGATCGGGTAATGGGGATTGGGGGTACAAAAATCGAGACGCGAAGCTTGAGGTGTCACGCTTTTGGACAGTAACGTAAGCCCGGTAAGCCTTCAAAATGCGCGTCTTGGGTCCAGAGAATCACTTGATGGGCTCGGGCCGTTGCATAAATCAGGCTATCGGCCATCGGCAGGCCATTTTCGGCCGCAGCAAATGCCAAGGTTTCATCGACACCGAGCACCTTGCCTTGCATCATGTGAAGCGCTGCTTTGTGCGCAGATTCCGCGTCCTTTACCCGGCGCAAATATTCGTAGCCCTCGTAAGTGCAGGTTGCGACAAACCGATCACGGGGGTGGGGCCAGCCGTTGCGCGGCGAGCTTTGGATGCCCGCGCGACCATCAGTGGCGCTCCGGCTCCGCTGGCAGTGCCGTACCGCAGCCGCGCAGCAAGCCTTGCAATTCAATCAGGCTTGGCACGGGCGTAAATTGGATCGACCCGCCTACCCGGCTGGCCATCATCGGCGTGCCGGGCACGAGGCCCATTGCTTCACGAATCGCTTGGGGGATGACGACCTGGTACTTCGGCGAGAGCGAGGTGGGCTTGAGGGAGGTGGATTTCATCTCGATCTTTTATCGTAAAACGATTTTTATCGATCATACACCGGATCAAACCAGATCAGCGCATCGCGTTCGACCACCGCCACCGGCTGCAAGCTTGCACCTCGGCATGGCCCAGCCACACACCGCCCGGTCACCGGGTCGTACATTGCGCCATGAGTCGAACACATGATGGTCAGGCCATCGGCATCGAAAAACGTGCCTTGGGCCCAATCCAGCTCCATCGGCACGTGCGCACACTGGTTGACGAAGGCGCGCGCTGCGCCGTCAAAACGCACCACGAAAGCGGGCAGTTCACGGCCTTGGCGCGTCACCGTAAAGCGCACGCCTTTGCCGCCTTCTTGCAAGGTGTTGCTGGCGCAAATCGCGATACCAGACGAAAAATCAGGCATGGGCTGCCAGCCAGTCGCGCATTTCGGCGATTGAGCCCACGATGGCCAATGGGTCGAGCAGTTCCAGCGCTGCGCGGTCGTGCGCGCCTTGCGTGACCGAGAGCGCCGCCGTGCCGGCGTTTTTAGCCATTTGTGAGTCGTGGGTCGTGTCGCCCACCATCAGCGCGCGCGCCGGCTCAATGGCGAAGCGCCGCATGGTTTCTTCGAGCATCGCGGGATGTGGTTTTGGGTGCGTTTCGTCGGCGCACCGGGTCCAATCAAAAAACTTAGTCAAGCCGGTGTCGTGCATCGCCTGGTCTAAACCACGGCGCGATTTACCGGTGGCGACCGTCACCCAAAAATGGCGCGCTTTCAACTCCTTCAGCATGGCCGGAACGCCGTCAAACAAGACATCTTGGTGGCTATTGGCAAACCAGTGGTGGCGATAGCGCTCGGCAAGCTTCGGGTAATCCTCACGCGCCAGGGTCGGCACGGCATGTTGCAGCGCGTCTGCCAGCCCTAAGCCAATCACGTGGCTTGCCGCCTCTTTTGAGGGCACGGGCAATCCTAAATCACGCGCGGCATCCTGAATACATTGGGTGATGGTGGCAGTTGAGTCCATCAAGGTGCCGTCCCAATCAAACACGATCAGGTCAAAATTGCGGTTCGCCGAGGTGGAGATTGCAGGCGGGGGGATCGCAGTAGTCAAGCCAGGGACTCCAGAAAAAGCGTACATTCGCGCGGCAAAGGTGCCAACAAAGTGAGGCGCTGCGCTGTCAGCGGGTGAATGAAAGACAGTTTAGCTGCGTGCAGAAACATGCGTTTGAATCCGGCTTTCGCCAGCCGCTTATTGAGCGCAAAGTCGCCGTATTTGTCGTCGCCCGCAATCGGAAAGCCTTGCGACATCAAATGCACGCGGATTTGGTGAGTGCGCCCGGTCAGCAGTTGCGCCTCGAGCAAAGCATAGTCGCCACGCTGGCCATTCGATGCCATCAGGCGAAAAATGGTGTGCGACTCCTTGCCGTCTTCCGGGTCAACCACGGTTGCGACGCGACGCTCGCCGCCGTCGGTCACATACTTGTGTAAGGTTTCGCGCACGTGATGCGCTTGATTCGGCGGGTGCGGCCAAATGCCATGCACCAGCACCTGATAGCGCTTGTCGGTTTGCCCATTGCGGAGCAATTCATGCATCGCCACTAGCGCACTGCGCTTTTTTGCCAGCAGCAACACGCCCGAAGTATCGCGATCAAGCCGATGCACCAGCTCCAGAAATTTCGGCTGGCGTGCCGCACGCAGTTGTTCGATCACACCAAAGTTGATACCGCTGCCACCGTGCACCGCTACGCCAGCAGGCTTGTGAATCGCCAGCAATGCGTCATCTTCAAACAAAATTTCGAAGCTCGCGCCTTTTGCCACCGCGCTTTTGGGCACGCCTTTGGCCGCCACCTCGTCGAGCCACACGGGCGGTATCCGCACATCATCGCCCAAGGCCAGCTTGTCCGACACTTGGGCACGCTTGCCATTGATGCGCACCTGCCCCTCGCGCACAATTCGATAAACCAAGCTTTTGGGCGCGCTTTTGAGCGTTTTGAGCAGGAAGTTGTCGAGCCGCTGCGCTTCACTGGCTTCGTCAATCGCGACGTGGCGCACGGCTGGGGGAGGATGAACCAAGAGTTTTGGCCTATAATCAGGAGATGCAGGTTTTTCGCTTAAGTTTCAGTCACTTAGACTAGGAACCCATCGCGACAATTTGCGGCAACTCGATTCCGGTGACGCATTCATCGCCTCCCGGTCACGATTCGCAGCGGAAATTCAAGCACGCCGTTAACCAACTGTGCTCACATCACTTCAGGTGACATTTAAACATTTGTAGTCGAAAGAACTTTTAGCGCCCCGAAATCCGCTTGCAGGATTTCGCGTGCGAAATCGAAAACAGTACGGAAGCGCCGTTTAGCGCCAGGCATGCAGACCAAAGATGTTGTGTCTTAAAGTTCTTAGCCTCGCCGAAACGACCTTGCCAATCAATCTGCCTTAACAGCCCAATTCGCGACCCTGACACTGGCAACTATTGCAATGTGTTACCCAATACCCTGCACTTCATCCCTATTTGCATCTGGCCTAACCGGTCCGCGTGCAGGGGTGAATTCGCCGGTGGTCGCGCCGGGCTGGGCTGATTGATACGGCAAAAATTCCGGTAAGCCGTAGTGCCCCGGGCGTTGACAAGCCCGCATCCGCACCACTGGCTGCACTGTTCTCCTTCGCACACGATGAGGATTTGAAGGCGCATCGGAAGGAGTAATGCATGAAACGCATGTTATTCAACGCCACGCACTCAGAAGAGCTGCGGGTGGCCATTGTCGACGGGCAGCGCCTGATCGACCTCGACATCGAAACTGCTGGCAAAGAGCAGAAAAAGAGCAACATCTACAAAGCCGTCATTACGCGCGTTGAGCCTTCGCTCGAGGCCTGCTTTGTCGACTACGGCGGCGAGCGCCACGGCTTTTTGCCGTTCAAGGAAATCTCGCGCAACTACTTCCGTTCCGGTGTCGATGCGCGCACCGCGTCGATCAAGGAGGCAGTTAAAGAAGGTCAAGAATTGCTGGTGCAGGTCGAAAAAGACGAGCGCGGCAACAAGGGCGCAGCTCTCACCACGTTTATCTCGTTGGCGGGCCGCTACTTGGTGCTGATGCCGAACAATCCACGCGGCGGTGGCGTTTCGCGCCGTGTTGAGGGAGATGACCGGGCCGAACTCAAAGAGGTAATGGATCAACTCCAGTATCCGGACGGCATGAGCCTGATCGCCCGCACCGCTGGCATCGGCCGTGAAGCCAACGAATTGCAGTGGGACTTGAATTACCTGCTCAAGTTGTGGAGCGCGATTGATGGCGCGGCCAAGGCAATGCACGAGCCCGCGCTGATTTATCTGGAGTCGTCGCTCGTGATCCGCGCGATCCGCGACTACTTCTCGCAAGACATCGGCGAGATTTTGATCGACACCGACGACATTCATGCGCAAGCCAGCACTTTCATGTCGCTGGTGATGCCTGAAAACGAGTCGCGCGTGAAACGCTATCGCGACGACGTGCCGCTGTTCTCGCGCTTTCAAATCGAGCACCAAATCGAATCGGCCTACAAGCGCACCGTCAACCTGCCTTCCGGCGGCGCGATCGTGGTGGACCGCACCGAAGCATTGGTCGCGGTAGACGTGAACTCGGCCCGCGCCACCAAAGGCGGCGATATCGAAGAAACCGCGTTTCGCACCAATTGCGAAGCGGCTGACGAGATTGCCCGCCAGTTGCGCCTGCGCGATTTAGGTGGCTTGATTGTGATTGACTTCATCGACATGGAGTCCACCAAAAACCAGCGCGAAGTTGAGCACCGGCTCAAAGACGCACTGCACCACGACCGCGCCCGCGTACAAATGGGCAAGATTTCGCGCTTTGGCTTGATGGAGTTGTCGCGCCAGCGGCTGCGCCCGGCGATTGGCGAAGAGAGCTACACGGTATGCCCGCGCTGTAATGGCGAAGGCCATATTCGCGACACCGAGTCTTCCGCACTGCACGTGCTGCGCATCTTGCAAGAAGAAGCGATGAAGGAAAACACCGCGACCGTGCAAGCGCAAGTGCCGGTCGATGTGGCCGCCTTTTTGCTCAATGAAAAACGTTCTGAGATCACGCGCATTGAGGCGCGCTTCCGGGTTGAAGTGTCGGTGATCCCGAACCAATACCTCGAAACGCCACATCACAAGATTGAGCGCATGAAGCACGACGACGAGCGCCTGGACAAGCCGCGCGCTTCCTATGAGCTGATTTCCGAGCCGGACCTTGAAGCGACCAAAAAGCGCGAAGCCCAGGAAGCCAAAGCGGTC
>JANLTH010000148.1:0-5934 GCA_031362865.1 Burkholderiales bacterium
GGTCACGTCGATCGTGTGCGGCACAGAGCTGCCTAAGTCAATCCCCCGTGCGGAGCTAAACGCTGCAGCACCGGTGATGCGCAGAGTCGTCGGTGCGTTCTCAAAATTGATCCCGTTAATGAGGTCGCCCAGCGCACCATCAGCAGCCACTTCGAGCACGCCGCCGCCGTGTAGCTGAATGCCTTGCAAGGTACCGCCGAAGCTGTTGCCGGCATTCCCGAGCACAAGTGTGCCGTTGTCTCCGCCGGGGTTCGGCCCTTTGCGGAAACCAGTGGTCCCGGAAACGATGCCATTGAGCGTCAGTGTGCCAGCGCCGTTCGTGACGGAAATGGTTGCTGCAGCATTGTTGACCACCACGCCACCTGCCATGGTGCGCGCTGAGGCGCCGGTGTGTTGGAGCATGGCATTAGCCCCTGCCAGCGTAATCGTCTCGCTGCTGCCGTAGTCAGCATTCATCAACAAGGTGGCGCCGGCATTAACCGTGGTGACCGCGCCACCCGTGCCCAGCGCACCATCAGCATTGACAGCGATCTGACCACTGTTGATGACTGTGACACCCTGGTAAGTGTTGGAAGTGCCCAGGCTAAGCACATTGCTGCCAGCAATTTGATTGATCGTCAGGCCGCCGATGCCGGTCACCTGACCTGCCAGATTGGTGGTGGCAGAGTAGTTGATCGTGTTGCCGGTGCCAAGTTGGTCGAGCCCGAGAGTGCCGTTCAGCACAATCGGATTCGTGCCAATCGTTGAGAGGGCCCCGCCGGAGAGATGAATATTCTCGGCAATCGTCAATGCGCTGCCCGCGCTGTTGAACTGCAAACTGCTGCCCGCACCATTGACGAAGGTTTCGCCAGTGGCGTTGCCCAGGCCACCGTTGCTGGTGACGACAACGCTACCGTTGTTGATCGTCACGTTGCCGCCGAAGGTATTGGCGGCATTCAGATTCACGGTGCCTGCGCCGATCTTGGTAAAGCCGCCCGCCCCGCCAACCACCCCATTCATGCTCAGAATGTCGGTCGGTGACACGGGCACGTCAAAGGTGGCGACACCGGTCAGGGTGACGGTTCCGCCCACCACCGACGTACCGGTGGTTTGCAAGATACCGCCGTTGATGGCGAGTGCCTCGGTGCTGATGTTGACTCCACCCAGCGCCAGCGTGGCACCTGCCGCCACTACAGTATTGCCGGTCGTGTTGCCGAGCGCCGCGGCGTGGAATACGCCGATCCTGCCTGCACTCGCAGTGATATTGCCGGAGTAGTTCAGGTTGTTGCCCGCGAGGTTCAGCGCACCCGCGCCGGTCTTGGCAAAATCCTGCGTACCCGAAATCACGCCCGAAATATTGAGCGTATCCGCGCCGGTGGCCGCATCAATTGTGATGGCGGCGGTCGGCAGGGTGAGCGTGCCGCTGAGGGTTGCCGCACCCGTGCCGCGCAGCGTACCGCCCTGCGCGGAAATGTTTTCGTTGGCGACGGTAACCGCGCTCAAATTCAGCGTGCCGCCGGTACCGATCACCGTGCTGCCGACTGCCGAGCCAAGCCCACTCGCATTACGCACTTCAACCGTGCCCGCCGAAATCGACATTTGGGTGTCGAAGGTGTTGACACCGGACAAGATGACGGTGTTTGCCCCCGCCTTGCTGATCGGGGCAGCACCCGCTGCACCACTTATGATGCCCGACAGGGTGTAGTCGCCCGTGCCGTTGAATACGACAGCGGAGCCGGAGGCGGTATTGACCGTGATATCGCCGCTGATTCCGCCCGCACCCGCCGCGCCGTTGGTCAGAGTGGAAACTCCCGCACCGCTGACGAAGTTGACCGCTTCCGCAATCGTTTGACCATTCAGATCGAGCACGCCACCCGAGTTGACAAAGGTTGCGCCAGCTACCGTGCCAAGCGCAGTAGCGCTGCCCAGCCTTAGAGTTGCGCCATCAATGGTGGTGGCACCCACATAGGTGTTGTTGCCAGCCAGAGTGAGCGTGCCACCAAGTCCAGTCACGTTTACGACCTTGGTGCCACTGATCACGCCACTCATTGTCACTGTACGTGCGGCACCTCCACTGGTATTGAGAATCATCGAGCCACCAGCGGGTCCCGCGTCAATCGCGTGAGTAAAGGTTTGGTTTGCGTCAAAACGCAATGCAACGCTCCCGGCAGGGGTCACGATGACGCTGTTCGCGGTAGCGCCCAGGGAGCCGTCGCCACTCACCGCGATGCCGCCGCCGGAGAGACTGACATTACCGACGAACGTATTCGCGGTGTTGGTCAGCTCAAGCATGCCACTGCCATTTTTGGTAAAACCGGTGCCGCTCAAAATTCCGGAGAGGCGAAGAAACTGCCCACCAATCGTATGACCGACGACCGCACCCGAATTGCCAAACACCACGTTGCCTGCATATGTCACGTCGCCCAGATTTGCCCGCAAGAATGAACCGGCACTGGCAAGCGTCATCGTCTCCGCATCGGTGTAATTTACGTCGACAAACACATTGGTGATGCCATTTACCGTCGTCCCAGCAGCCGTGCTGCCTAGCGCGCCATTCGCGCCCAGATGCAGGTTAACCCCGGTGTTCACAACAGTTGCGCCTGCGTAAGTGTTGAACGTGTTGATGTTCAGATTATTGCCACCGCCAATCAGGTTGATCGTCAGGCCGCCGATGCCGGTAATCTGTCCGACCAAATTGGAGGTGGCGGTGTAATTAATGGTATTACCCGTACCCACTTGGTCTAGCCCCAAGGTTCCATTAAGCGAGATCGGGTTCGAACCGATCAATGCCATCGATCCACCGGAAAGATGGATATTTTCAGGAATCGCCAGCGCGCCGCTAGTGCTGTTGAACTGCAAGCTGCTGGTTCCACCATTGACGAAAGTTTCGCCAGTGGCGTTGCCCAGGCCACCGTTGCTGGTAACCGAAACCACGCCATTGCCAATCGTCACGTCACCCGTAAAGATATTCGAAGCATTCAGCGTCAGGTTACCCGCTCCGATCTTGTTGATCCCGCCTGCCCCGATGATCTGGCCATTCATGACGAGATTGTCGGTGGGCGAAACCGGAGCATCAAAAATGGCTGGGCCCGTCAGGGTGACGGTTCCGCCCACCACCGAAGTCCCGGTGGTTTGCAAGGTGCCACTGTTGATCGCGACTGCCTCGGTGCCGATGTTGACTCCACCCAGCGCCAGCGTGGCACTTGCCGCCACTACAGTATTGCCGGTCGTGTTGCCGAGCGCCGCAGCGTGGAATACGCCGATCCTGCCTGCACTCGCAGTGATGTTGCCCGAGTAGTTCAGGTTGTTGCCGGACAGATTGAGCGTGCCCGCGCCAGTTTTGGAGAAACTCTGCGTGCCTGAAATCACGCCTGAAAGATTGAGCGTATCAGCACCGGTGGCCGCATCAATTGTGATTGCGGTGGTGGGCAGCGTTAGCGTGCCGGTGAGGGTTGCCGCACCCGTGCCGCGCAGCGTACCGCCTGAGGCTGTGACGTTCTCTGCAATTGATACGCCGCTGATGTTAAGCGTACCGGTTCCGGTGATTTCGGTAACACCTGCCCCGCCAAGTGCGCTGGTACTTGCCGCTGTAATCGCGCCTGCGAAGATCAGCAGTTTTTGAGAGAAGCTGCTCGTCGCGCCGGAGAGCGTGACTGTGTTTGCCCCCGTTTTGACCAGGTCATTTGCGCCTGCACCATTCAAGTTGCCCGAGAGGGCGTAGTCACCCACGCCGGTCATCGTGACTACGCCTGAACCGGTGCTAGCCGTCACCACGCCGGTTGCCGAGGCGGCAGTCGCCGTCGAATTGGTCAGCGTTGTACCAGAAGAAAGGTTGAGGTTTTCGCTGATCGTGCGCCCGTTCAGGTCGAGCACAGAAGTGCCGGACAAATTGGTTGCACCGGCTGCCGTACCCAGCGCGCTGTTGTTCCCCAGCCTGAGCGTGCCTTCGAGCACGTTGGTAGCAGACGTGTAGGTGTTCGTACCCGAGAGCGTCAGCGTGCCCGCGCCGGTCTTGTTCAAAGCAGATCCACCGGAGATCACACCTGTCGAGGTGAAGCCTGCGCCCGGCGCGACATCAATCGTATCCGTCGTACCTGAAGTCAGCGCGATGGTTCGCGCCGAGGTGACGGCTGCGCCGGTAACGCGCAGGGTTGCGGGGTTGGTGCCACCAGCAAAAGTGATACCGCCTGCGGTATTGCCGAGATTGCCGTCGTCAGCAATCGAGACGACACCGTCGATGATGCGAGTACCGCCGCTGTAGCTGTTTCCCGCGTTGGTTAACACCACCGTGCCGCCGGAGGCGAGCAAAGAGTTCTTGATGAGCTCGCCAGTGCCGCTGATCAGGCCTGACAGGGTGAGCTGCGAACCTGCGGTGGTTTGGATGCTGCTATTGACCTGGAGATCGATAGGTCCGGCAAAACTGCTGGTCGAGATGCCAACTAACGTGCCGCCATTCATAACCAGCGGCTCCGCCGTGGTGTATGTCGCGCCGTCAAAAACAAGTTGTCCCGCCAGGGCAGTCAGGTTGCCACCGATCGCACCGAATGCGCCGTTGACTTGGGTGCGTAACTCGCCTTGCTGGAGGATTACGTTGCCGGTAAATGTATTGGGGCCAGTATTTTGAAACCAGAACCCGCCCGCTCCAGTTTTGTTGAATCCGCCGGCCCCGCTCATCACGCTGCCACCCTGTTGAGTCAAAAATCCAGTACTGAGCATGTTGAAGGTGCTGGTCCCGGTCAGGCTGATATTGCCCCCCAAGACCACGAAATTCGTGCCCGTCTTTTGCAAAGTACCTGCATTCAGATTGATGTTTTCGTTGGTCGTGTAGAACGAAACCGGTGTGTCAAATTCGAGCACGCCGCCAGCCGCAACATTCGTCACTCCCGCACCGCCACCAAGCGAACTCGCGCCAGTCGCTCGCACCGTGCCCTGCGTGATATTGACATCACCGGTAAAGCCGTTGCTCGCCCCCAGTCTGACCGCGCCCGCACCGGTCTTGTTGATCCCGCCTGCGCCGCTAATCGCGCCAGTCAGGTTCAGAATATCAGTCGGCGAAACAGGGGCATCAATCGTCGATGTGGCCAGAAGCGTCACCGCGCCTCCCGCCGTCGACGTGCCGGTTGTGCGCAAAGTACCGCCGTTCAAGCTGATCGCCTCGGTGCCGATATTCACAGCGGACAAATTCAGCGCCCCCGCCGCGTTCACGGTCACACCGCCCGCCGAGGTACCCAAACCGAGCGCGTTCTCCACCTGTAGCGTGCCATTGTTGATGACCACCGCGCCGGTGAACGTGTTCGCGCCGACCAGCGCCAGCGTGCCGGTACCACCGGTCAGGCCAAAACCACTCGCACCACTCACGGTGCCGGTCAAACGCAGGGTACTGCCGGTGTCCACAAAGAAGCTGATGCCCGCGCCACCTAGCTCAATCAAGCCGCCCAAAGTCCCGCTAACAGCCGGGCTTGTCAGGCTCACGGACGATCCAGCACCCAACTTGAAGCTTTCGTTCGAGGTAATACCATTGCCCAGAGTGAACCCGGTAATGCCGGCAAACGAGGTAAAGCCACTGGTCAAATTGCCGTCCGCACCAAAGCCGTTGGCATGATTCAGTTTGACAAAGCCATCAGCCGCAGTGGTGACCGCCACATTTCCCGCGTAAATCGTGTTGCCGCCGGTGAGGTTGAAAGAGGAACCGGCAGTGCCGAGACGCATGTTCAGATCAGCCGTTCCCTGAATACCGGATCCGGCGATGATGAAGCCCGGAAAAGCGTTGTTCGAAACAACCATCGCGTTACTGGCCACGATCAAGCCGTTGGTGAGCGTGCCTGCACCAAAAATCGCCCCGCTCGTGCCACCAACCCCTGAGCCATTCACGGTAATGACATCGCTCGTGGCGCTGCCGTTCAAGTCAAGCGATGCGCCATTGGCGACCGTGGTCTCGTTGCCCGCACCGCTCGC
>JANLTH010000177.1:0-28510 GCA_031362865.1 Burkholderiales bacterium
GCCATGCCGATGAAGGCGGCAAAGGTGAGGAAGTAGACCGCGAAGTACTCGGCAGGGCCAAACTTCAAGGCAAATTTGGCGATCACCGGCGAGACGAAGGTAATGAGCAGCACACCAACCGCCGCGCCAATAAACGAAGAGGTAAAGGCTGCCGTTAGCGCCTCTCCGGTACGGCCCTGCTGCGACATCGGATAGCCGTCAAAAGTGGTCGCCACGCTCCACGGCTCGCCAGGAATGTTGAACAAAATCGAGGCAATTGCGCCGCCAAACAATGCGCCCCAGTAAATGCACGAAAGCAGGATGATCGCCGAGACTTGGCCGCCAGGCTGCTGCGCCATGCCAAAGGTGAGCGGCACCAAAATCGCGATGGCATTGGCACCGCCCAAGCCGGGCAGCACGCCCACCAACACACCCAGAATAATGCCGGCAAACATCAGCGCGATATTGAACCAGGTCAGCGTTTGGGCGAAGCCGCCCATTAAAGATCGAAGTTCTTCCATGATTGTGCGCGTCCTTTAGTTCAAACCGAGCACTGCTTCGAGCGGGCCTTTGATGAGCGGCACTTTGAACCATTGCTCAAACACGATGAAAAAACTGATCGTCACGCCCAACGAGACTGCCGCGATTTTGGGCCAACCGTATTTGCCGATCCAGCGCATGAAGAGCGCAATGTAGATCGCCGAGGCGACGTACAGACCCAAAAATTTGATGAAAAACACGTAGCCGAACATCGGCAACAAAACCCGCAGTACGTCGCCCGCCTGCGCACGCGAGACAAAACTGTCGCCCGATTTATCGCGTAGACCCATCACAAAATTGGCAATGGAGCCAACGCAGATCAAGCCACCGATGTAGAACGGAAAGTAGCCCGCCTTGGGCCCATCGTCGCCCCAGCCGGCCCCAACGCGCACGCTGTCATAGATCACCATCGCCCCCAATAGAAAAGTCAGGGCTGCGACCAGCATTTCCATTTTTCGGTTACTGACGGCGCTCGGCGACTCGTGTTCAGACTTTTTTTCGGACATGGTCACACTCAAAATAGACAAAAAGCGCTGTGAGAAACAGTGTTTCGCACAGCGCTTTTGAGGATCAATGGAGCAAGGTCAACGCGCTGAAAATCGAACGCTTTTAGCGCGTTGACAGCTTATCTAGCGACAAAGCCCGCGTCTCTCATCAGCGAGAAATGGCGCGCCTCTTCTTTCGCCACCCAGTCGGCATACTCTTTGCCGGCCAGCGCAGTAGTATTGAACGCACCTTTTTCGATGAAGTCTTTCCAATCGGCGGTTTCGCGCACTTTCTTGAAAAGGTCAACATAGAACTTCACCTGCTCGGGCTTGACTTCGCCTGGCATGAAAATGCCACGCAGCATCACGTAATCGATGTCCAAGCCTTTTTCTTTGCAGGTGGGGATGTCGCTCCATGACATCTCGGTGGTAACTTTGGCCTTGTAGGGCATGCGCTTGGCATCAAAAACGCACAGCGGGCGCAGCGTGCCGGCACGCCATTGGGCCACTGCCTCAATCGGGTTGTTCACGCTCGAATCGACGTGCTTGCCCACCAACTGCACGGCCACCTCACCACCGCCTTTGTAGCTGATGTAATTCCATTTTGCACCGGTGATTTTTTCCATCGCCACGGTGATGATCTGGTCTTCCTGCTTGGAGCCCGTGCCGCCCATTTTGAACTTGCCGCCGGCCGCTTTGGCGGCATCGACAAAGGCTTTCGGGTCCTTGTAGGGCGACTCGGCGTTGACCCACAACACGAACTGGTCCAAAGCCATCATCTGCACTGGGGTCAAGTCGCGCCAATTGAATGGCACGCCGGTCGCCAATGGCGTGGTGAACAGATTGGAGAGGGTAATGATGATTTTGTGCGGGTCACCCTTGGCACTCTTGGCATCCAAAAAGCCTTCAGCGCCTGCGCCGCCGCCTTTGTTGACCACCACCATCGCTTGCTTCATCAGCTTGTGCTTGGCAATGATGGACTGGATGATTCGCGCCATTTGGTCCGCGCCGCCACCGGTACCGGCGGGGACGATAAATTCAACCGTTTTGGTGGGTTCCCACGCTTGAGCTTGCGCGAGTGATGCACCCGACGTGATCGCCGCAAGTACCGCTCCGGCGATGCCGGTAAGGACAGTTTTTAATTTCATGACAGTCTCCTTTGATGAATAGATCGAAGCCGAGCGGATTGTATTTGGTTTAATGTTCGTCGACAGTAGCGGGTTGACCCGTGGGCTTACCAGCGCAGGCCAAAAGCGGCTAGAACAGGCCAACCACTTTGCCGTTCTCGTCCAAATCGATGATTTCAGCAGACGGCACTTTGGGTAAGCCTGGCATGGTCATGATGTCGCCGCAGATCATGACGATAAATTCTGCGCCCGCCGCCACCCGCACTTCACGCACGTTGACCACGTGACCAGAGGGCGCGCCGCGCAGGCTTGCATCGGTCGAGAAGGACATTTGCGTTTTTGCCACACACACGGGGTAGTGGCCAAAACCGTCTTCTTGCAGTTTTTTGATTTGCGCGCGAATTTTGGTGTCGGCAGTAATGTCGGTCGCGCCATAAATCTTGGTCGCGATTTTCTTCATTTTGTCCCACAACGGATCGCTGTCTTCGTACACAAAACTGAAGTTGTTGGGCGCATCGCAGATTTTCACCACTTCGCGTGCGACCGCTTCTGCGCCCTTGCCGCCTTCGGCCCAATGGCGCGCGAGGATTACCGGCACACCCAGCTTGCCCAACTTCTCGCGCAGCAGCGCGTGCTCGGCTTCGGTGTCGTAAATAAAATGATTGATCGAGACCACGCAACCCATACCGTAGTTCTTGGTCACGTTGTGAACGTGGCGCTCGAGATTGGCGATGCCTTTTTCAAGCGCTGTCAGATTTTCGGTATTGAGTATTTTCAGCTCGGCGCCGCCGTGGTACTTGAGGGCACGCACGGTAGCGACAATGACCACCGCATCGGGGCGCAAGCCTGATTTGCGGCACTTGATGTCGATGAACTTTTCCGCGCCTAAATCAGCGCCGAAACCTGCTTCAGTGACCACGTAGTCGGCCAGCTTCAAGGCGGTTTGTGTGGCGATTACCGAATTGCAGCCGTGGGCAATGTTGGCGAATGGGCCGCCGTGAATGAACGCTGGATTGTTTTCGAGCGTTTGCACCAAGTTGGGCATGAGCGCGTCTTTGAGCAGCACGGTCATTGCGCCGTGGACTTTCAAGTCGCTCGCTCGCACCGGTTTTTGGTCTTTGGTGTAGGCCACGATGATGTTGCCCAAGCGCTTTTTCATGTCTTTGACCGAAGTCGACAAACAGAAAATCGCCATCACTTCAGAGGCCACCACAATGTCAAAACCATCTTGGCGTGGATAGCCGTTGGCAGTGCCGCCCAAGGCGACAGTGATGTCGCGCAGCGAACGGTCGTTCATGTCCATCACGCGCTTCCATTGGATGCGGCGAATGTCGATGCCCAGCTCGTTGCCGTGGTGAATATGGTTGTCAATCGCGCAGGCAAGCAGATTATTCGCCAAGGCGATGGCCGAGAAGTCACCGGTGAAATGCAGGTTGATATCTTCCATCGGCACGACTTGCGCGTAGCCGCCGCCGGCTGCCCCGCCTTTGACCCCGAACACCGGCCCCAGCGAAGGCTCGCGCAGGGCGATGATGGCCTTTTTGCCAATGTGATTCAGTGCGTCGCCCAAACCCACCGTGGTGGTGGTTTTGCCCTCACCAGCAGGCGTAGGGTTGATCGCGGTGACCAGAATCAGCTTGCCGTTTTTCCGGTCTTTGAGGCTCTCGACAAAATCGAGCGAGAGCTTGGCCTTGTAGTGGCCGTATGGGATCAGGTGATCGTCGGCAATGCCAAGTTTTTCGGCAGCCACCCTGGAGATGCGCTGCATGGTGGCGGCTTGGGCAATTTCGATGTCTGATTTTGGCATGATCGTGGGGCTCGGTTGAAAGGACTGGATTGCGCTGCAATTTATGCCGATGCCCAGCGGGTCTAATTGACAGAGGTCAAACACCGCCAAGCCCGGCGCGTGCGAATCGGTGAAGCTTGATGCGCATCAACCAAGCACCGCTTGCCGAGCACGTGCGCTGCCTGCTGAATCAGCACCTACTACAATTCTTCAATGCCACAGATCCGCCATGCGCTCAACCAGCCGCTTGCCGTGCCGATTGGCAGGCTCAAGCGTTTGACCCGGAGCTCGCATTTCCCTTCGCTGGTCTGGGCTTTTTGCAGCATTCTCACGATCCATCTGATCGGCACCTTGGGCTACAAGTTGATCGGCGGTGACAAAGCCACCTGGATTGATTCGCTCTACATGACTTTTATTACCGTGGCCACGATTGGCTATGGCGAAACCGTCGATCTGGCGCACAGCCCTGGCGGGCGAGTTTTCACCATGATGATTGCCTTCGTCGGGATTGGCACGATGACCTACATGTTCTCCAATATCACGGCGATGATTTTGGAAAGTGATTTCAACGCCAGCTTAAGGAGAAGTCGCATGCAAGCCGTGATTGACCAGCTCAAAGACCATTTCATCGTCTGCGGCATCGGGCGCGTAGGCACGAATGTGGCCGACGAACTCTTGCGCACCGGGCACACATTTGTAATTGTCGAGCCTGATGCGCAAGTGCTCGCTGAGTACAACGAGTCACACGGCAGCAAATACCATTTGCATGGCGATGCCAGCTCGGACGAAATGCTCGAGAAAGCCGGCGTTGCGCGGGCGCGAGGCGTGTTTGCAGTCGCGGGGGACGACGCTAAAAACTTGGTCATCAGCATGTCGGCCAAGCAGTTGAATCCGCAGGCGCGTGTGATCGCGCGGATCCACGACCAACGCAACGCCGCCAAGACCCGGCGCGCCGGGGCCGATGACTGTGTCTCGCCCGATTTCACCGGCGGCATGCGCATCGCCTCGGCGATGATTCGCCCAAATGTGGTGAGTTTCCTGGACAAAATGCTTAAGGCCGATGCCCAACTGCGCGTCGAAGAGATCGTCGCACCGCCAGGCTTCACGCCCAAAGCGCTGGGTGGATTGCGCAGTGCTCTGTTTTCGCGCAAGGCCGATTTTGTGCTGATCGCCGCACGACGTGGCGACGATTGGACCTTCAACCCACCGGACGAGTATGCCGTCGGCCCCGGAGTGGCGTTGATTGTGATTACCTCACCGGAAGGTCGGCGCGACGCGGAAAAGCTTTTTGCTGGTATCTGAAAAGGCGTATCAGGTATGCCTCTTCAGTCATCACTGCCTGAAGAGGTAATACCAGAGCGGCTCTTCGGGTGCTTGCTTACTTCAAATCCAGAAAACGTGCCGCGTTGGTCTGCGTGATCGCGCTCAGCGTGGCTTGGTCCAAACCACTTCGTTCGAGCAGGCTTACCGGGTCGGTGTCGCCCATCGCAAACGGGTAGTCGCTGCCCACCAAAATTTGCGTGGAGCCATAGCTTTCGAGCAGTAGCTTGACCAGCTTGGGGTCGAACACCACGCAATCGTAAAAAAATCGTCGCGCGTAAAACTCAGGTGGCTCGGGCATCGTTTCTTTAGCGGTTTGTGTGATTCGCCAGGCGTGCATCAAGCGTGGCAGCATCATCGAAAATCCGCCGCCGCCGTGGCTAAACGCAATCCGCAAATTCGGATGTTTCGCAGCAATGCCACCGGTAATCATGCCCGCCACGGCCAAGCCGATGTCCCCCGGAAAAGCCACCGCCTGCTCCGAGAGCGGGCCGACGATGCGGTCTTGGCCTGCCGGGCGCAGAGCATGGACGAAGATGGCCGCACCGAGCCGCTCGGCCGCGGCGAAAAAGGGCGAAAAGCGCGCGTCGCCAATCGAAATGCCATTGACGTGCGTCGCAATTTCGACCCCCGCGAAGCCCAGGGTGTCTTTCACATATTCCAACTCACGAATCGCGCGATCCAAATCTTGCAGCGGTACCGCGCCCAAGCCGATGAAGTGCGCTGGCGCTTGGTTCACCATGGCGGCGATGCTCTCGTTCAGGTAGCGCAGCAGGGTTTGCGCGTCGTCTGCCGGCAACCAGTAGGAGAGCAATTCCGGCATCGGCGAGAGCACTTGTCGCCCCACGCGCATCGCGCCCATCGCCTCGATGCGCCGTGGCACGCTCCAACTGCCGTCACTCACGGTGCGATAGTTTTTGCCGGAGATGATGACGTGGCGATGGCAGGCATGCGCCGGAGCCATCGAAGGCCAAGGCACACTGGCATTAGTGCCGACATAGGCGGGAAAATTTTCCGGCACGACATGGGTGTGACAGTCAATGCAACGATAGGTGGGAGGGGAGGTCATCGGTTTTTCCAGAGTTGGCAACAGTCAATCTGCCCGCATTCTGGCATAGGCTTGAGAGATGTCACACGCCGTCGGAATGAACGAGAATTGCGCAACCGCCGGGCCATGCCTGGCAGCCTTCACACACGGAGCCAGCAGTGACAAACCAGACCTCATCGCTTCACCTGCTCGATCAAACCATTGGCGCGCAATGGCCCGACCTGTCGACCGCCGAAAAGCTTGCCGCCTTTGAAAGTACGCCCTTTGCAGAACGCATTAGCGCGCCGAGCACCTATGAAGCGTTGCGCTTGGGCTGCGCTGCCAACCCACAAAGCACGGCGCTGCATTTCCTGCCCAATGCCGACCCGGCTGAGCCGAGCATCACGATCAGCCATGCGCAGTTTTTTGCGCGGGTCACGCAATCGGCCAATCTTTTCACTGAGCTAGGTGTCGGGCCGCAAGACGTGGTGAGCCTGCTGCTGCCTCTAGTGCCGCAAAGCTTCTTTGCCCTCTTTGGCGCTGAAGCGGCGGGCATTGCGAACCCGGTCAATCCTCTGCTGGAGCCGAGCCAACTGGCCGAGATACTGCGCGCGGCCAATACCAAAGTGTTAGTCGTGTTGGGACCAACGCCCGGTACCGACATCTGGGAGAAAGTGCAAAAAATTCGTGACGACCTGCCAGCGCTCAAGGCCATTTTGGTCGTGCACGGCGCAGCTGACGCGAGTCGGCAGGAAGTGAATTTTGACGACGCAGTCGCCCGCCAACCGGCCGACCGCTTGACGACGAACCGGCAGATCGCTGCCAGTGAAGTGGCCGCCTATTTTCATACCGGCGGCACGACCGGCACGCCCAAGTTAGTGCGCCATACGCATGCCAATCAGGTGTATCAGGCTTGGGTGGTAGGCTTGATGTTGCGCTCCGGCCCGGGGCGCACTTTGTTGTTTGGCCTGCCGCTGTATCACGTGGGCGGCGCACTGACTCAGGGCTTGGCGAGCCTTTCGATGGGTGGCACGCTGGTTATCTTGAGTCCCTCCGGTTGGCGCAATGCGAGCGCCCTTAAGAATGTCTGGAAGCTGGTCGAGCGCTTCAAGCCAGAAGTATTCGGCGGCGTGCCCACGGTGCTAGCGGCTGTGCTGCATGTGCCGGTAGGCGATGCCGACGTATCGAGCCTGCGGCGTTTCTCAGGCGGTGGTTCGGGCATTCCGGTGGCGGTCGGCAAGACGATTGAAGAGCGGTTTCGTGCACCCGTGCTTGAGGTGTATGGCATGACCGAAACCTCGAGCGTGCACACCATCAGCTATCTGGATCGCCCAGTGCGCATCGGCTCGGTGGGACACGCCGTTCCCTATTCCAAGGTGCGAATCGTGAAGATCGGCTCTGATGGCGCGTTTTCAGGCGATTGCGCGGTTGATGAAATCGGCGTGGTGGCAATGGCGGGGCCGGGCGTGTTCTCGGGCTACTTGAGCGAGTCGCACAACAAAGGCGCGTTCATCGGACCAAACTGCGAGCCAGGCTGGGTGAATTCGGGTGATTTGGGCCGTCTCGATGCCGACGGTTACCTGTGGATTACCGGGCGCGCGAAAGATCTGATTATTCGCGGCGGCCACAATATCGACCCAATGGCGGTTGAGGAGATTTTCTATCAGCACCACGCCGTGGCGCTGGCCGCTGTGGTGGGCCAGCCCGATGCCTACGCAGGAGAATTGCCGGTGGCCTATGTGCAGTTAAAGCCGGACACGCAGATCAGCGCGAGCGAGTTGACCACCTTTGTGCGTGAACGCAGCCCGGAGCGCGCCGCTGTGCCGGTGAACATTTTCTTCATCGAGGCCGTGCCGTTAACCGGGGTTGGCAAAGTCTTCAAACCCGCGCTGCGCTGGGACGCGGCCACCCGCGTAGTGAACGACTTGCTGGCTGATTTGCGCAAAGCTGGCACGCAGATCGACGTTGCAGTGGCGGCGCACGCCGTGCATGGCAGTCTGATTTCGGTGAAGCTGGAAGCAGCCGATGTTGCGATTGAGGAAGAAATCCATCGCCGCTTAAACCCGTTGGAGATGCGCCACGAAGTGGTGCGCGAGTGAGCGCCTCGCCGCGTGGCTCAGCCCCCGTTTTTAATCGTGCCCAGCTCACCACTGGGCTGATTGCCCTAGCCCTCGCAGTGCTCTCTTGGGGGCCAATGTTTCCGCTGGCCAAGCGCGCCTTGGACCATGTGGACGCCTACTTTCTGGGCGGAATGCGCTACTCCGGGGCCTTGTTGCTGTTTCTCATTTGTCTGGCCTGGAGCGAGGGGCGGCGCTCGTTTTCCTTCGATGGTCAGTTCGTCAAATTAGCCACTTTTGGGATTGCCGGGATTGTCGGCTACAACATTTTGGTTTGGGTGGGCCTAACCCATACCCGCGCCGAGCACGCGGCAATTCTCATGGCACTGCAAACGCCGATGACGGCACTGCTCTACTGGGTCTGGAAGGGCCAGCGCCCGGCAAACTTTACGCTGGCCTGCATCGCCGCGGCATTGGTTGGCGTAGCGCTTGTGGTCACCCAAGGCAAACTGGTCGGCGCGTTTGGTGAAGGGAATCTGTGGGGCGATGCCCTTGTGTTGGCAGGTGCGGCGTGCTGGATTGTCTACACCGCCGGTCAGCAATTCGTGCCGACCTGGTCGCCCTTGCGCTACACGGCAATGACCGCGATTCCCGGGTGCGTCGGCCTTTGGGTGGTCGTGCTGATCGCTTGGCATCTGGGGGCTGCGCAGGTGCCCACGCCGGAAAAGCTCTGGCTGATCGCTCCCCAGTTGTTTTTCTTCACGGTGTTTTCCACCTTCGTGGGTGTGCTTTGCTTCAACGTGGGTGTGAAAAACATCGGCCCACTCAATGCGATGCTGGTGCTCAACATCATCCCGGTAACGGCGTTCGCGATTGAGGCTGGTTTGGGGCGACAATTCAGCGCGGTAGAGATTGCAGGCGCGGTGCTGGTGATCGGGGCCTTGGTAGTAAACAATATCTATTTGCGGCGCGTGACGCGTTGAAACGTCAGACTGCCACGCAAGCCCAAAATTCCAAAACAAAAGGGGTTACGCTTGCGCGTAACCCCTTGAAAAATTTGGTAGGCCGTGCGGGATTCGAACCTGCGACCAACGGATTAAAAGTCCGCTGCTCTACCGGCTGAGCTAACGACCCAAATTTGCACTACAGAGTTGTTGACTGCTATTACTGGATGCACAAGACATTTACTACAGCCCGCTACTATAGCATAA
This sequence comes from Burkholderiales bacterium, assembly GCA_031362865.1. Taxonomy (GTDB): domain Bacteria; phylum Pseudomonadota; class Gammaproteobacteria; order Burkholderiales; family JAEUOS01; genus JANLTH01. Next base: position 9,533 of record JANLTH010000177.1, read on the forward strand.
TTTTGCCAGAGCTTGGAAGCGTGCCGTGCGGAATTGTGGAAATTATTATCTTCCGGCTGCCTGACGAAACGACATGACCAGCCGGTAGGTTTGGAAGGCGGCGTAGCCATAGCCCGCCCAACGCAATGCACGGCCAAAGCGGACACCTGCCGTGGTGCGGCTTGCCAGCAGTCCGATCACCGAACCGACCATCGTTTGACCGCGCCAATTTTTGGCGATGGATGCGCCGGTTGAAAGCAATGACACCGGCCGGCGGAATTGCCCGACGTGTTGCGCGAGCTCGATGCGCTCCACGGCGGCGCGCATTTGCAGCATTTCCTTTTTTTGCGCGAGCAAAGCGGCGTTCATGAGGCCACCTGACTGCTACCTGGGTTGCCAGGATTGCCACGTAGTGCGGTCAAATCTTTCTTCAACTCATCAACCGTTGCCTCAAACACCATCGGATGCGCGGCAAGTCTGGATTTGAGCGTCATGAGCAACACGACGGCACTGATGCCGTACAGCGCGAGCAGTGCGAGCACGGCTGCGATGCGCTGCTCCCAGAAAAAAGCGATCACCAAAAAATTCACCAACAAAAGCGCCATCGCCGCGCACAGCGCGCCGGCTACGCCGAGCGCCGCGAGGGCTACAACGCGGCTCTTTTCTTCCGCCAGCTCGAGGCTGAAGAGCTCCAGCCGAGTGCGCAAGAGTGAGAGTAGCGCGGGTCCCAGCGAGCGCAGGGAGTTCATCAGGCCCGGGGCCTGCGCTGCTGGAGGATTGGGCATCAGTACGGAGTGGTCAGGCGGCGTGGCAAACGAGGGTGGGGCGCACTTCCAGGCTTAGCGCCGACTTACTAGCAAACCGAGCAGGAAACCAACGCCAGCTGCAACGCCCACTGCTTGCCATGGATGATCGTGAACGTAGTCGTCAGTCGCTTGGGCCGCTTCTTTGGCCTTGTCGACCACCATTGCTTGTGAATCGCCCAAGTTTTCCTTAGCGCGACGCAACTTTTCTGTAATTTTTTCACGCAGCTCGGCGGCCTTTTCACCGGTGGCTGAGGCTTGCGACTTGAGCATATCTTCGATGTCGCCCAAGGTTGATTTGGCGGAGGCAACCAAGCCCTGGCGGGCGCTTTCTTGTGATTCTGTCATGGCAGGTTCCTGTAAAAAGAATTGTTGCAAACAAACTAAGGGGAAGCAGAGTATAGCAATCGGGGTGGTGCGCCCAGTTGGGCGCCTAACCGTTGGCGTACACCCAGTTCAAAAATGCGTCATGCGCCGCTTGGGCTGCAGGTGCAGCGGGGTGGTTGATGAGCGAGACAATGGCGTAGCGCTTGCCGGAAGCGGCGAGCACGTAGCCGGCAATCGAGCGAGTGTCGTTGAGCGAGCCGGTTTTGATATGCGCCTGGCCTGCCACATCCTGCGCTTTCAGGCGGCGGCGCATCGTGCCGTCGTAGGCCACCAGCGGCATCGACGAGACGAATTCAGGCATCACCGGGCTTTTGTACGCGGCAACCAGCATGCGACCCAAGCTGGCAGCGGAAATGCGCTCGATGCGGGACAGGCCCGAGCCGTTCTCGATCACCAATTCGGGCATTGCCAAGCCGCGGCTGGTAAGCCAGCTTTGCACCGCACGGAAAGAGCGCTCCGGCGAACCTGGCAGCTTAAGAATGTCGGCGGAAAGTGTGAGATAGAGCTGGCGCGCCATCACGTTGTTGGAAAACTTGTTGATGCCGCGCACCGCCTCGGCCAGCGGTTCGGACTCGTGCTCGACCAGCAGGGTAGCGCCCGCCGGTACGCGGCCATCGCGCACCTCGCCCGCATGGCTGCCGCCCAAGTCGCTCCACAGCTGCTTGAACAAGCCCATGTTGTACTGCACGTGGGTTAGCAGATGCGGGTGGACGTAGAGCGCCTGCTCGCCACAAGTGGTGGGAAAGGTGCCCGCAACGATAGCGCCAGTCGCGCTCAAGGTCGCCGCGACGCGTTGCCGCGGCGCGCAAGCTCCGCCCTTGGCCGCGCCCACGTTGCCGGTCACAGTGAAGTTGGCCAGCTTCGGTTCGGAGACCACACTGACGGTGTTGGCAGCTTCATTGCCGTGCAATTGCAAAGCCAACGCCTTGAAGTTGATCAGCAGCGCATCCGGCCCGGCGTTGTAGGCGCGCTGCGGCTCGCCGTCAAATTTCGCCGGGTCGTAGCTGGTGGTGTCGAAATAATTGCGGTCGAACACCACGCTGCCTTTGATCTCGCGAATGCCCTTGGCGCGCAATTTGCGCAGGATCAGCCAGAAGTGCTCGTGGGTCAGCTTAGGGTCGCCGCCCCCTTTGAAAATGAGGTCGCCGTCGAGCGCGCCGTTGTTGATCGTGCCAGTTGCCAATACTTGAGTCTTCCAGGTGTGGGCGGGGCCTAGCAGCTCCAGCGCCGCATAGGTGGTCACCAGCTTCATGGCCGATGCTGGGTTGAAGGCTTTATCGCCATTCACGCTGAGTAAAGGCCGCGCAGCGCCGACTTCCTGGACGTAGAAGCTCACCGCTGAAGCAGGAAGCTTGGCGGCCCGCACCGCCTGTGCCACGGTTGGCGGCAGGGTGGCTGGCAGCGGCGCATCTTCCTCGGCCGTCGCGGCAGGGGCGGGTGGAGTGGGCGGCGGGGGCGGCGGGGTTTGGGCCAACGCGATCACCCCGAGCAGTATCGAAAATCCCCCAACGACTGCTTGAAGAAGCGCGCCAATGGCTGTTCTTCGGCGCATCATTGAGCACTCTTTGCGGCTGCGAACGGATGAGTAGCTGCCCAATGGCGCGCAATGTCAACCCGGCGGCAAATCCACACCGACTCTTGGGCTTGCATGTAATCCAGCAAGCGCTGGAGCGCAGCGAAACGACCTGGCCTGCCGATCAAGCGGCAATGCAAGCCGATGGAAAGCATTTTGGGCGCGTTCAGGCCGTTTGGGTCGCCCTCGGCATAAAGCACGTCGAAGGCATCCTTCACGTAGTCAAAAAACTGCGTGCCCGAGTTAAATCCTTGGGCCGCAGCGAAGCGCATGTCGTTCGTGTCGAGCGTGTAGGGCACGACCAAGTGCTGCTGGTCGATGCCGTGGGCGCGCACCGTTTCCCAATAGGGCAGGTCGTCAGAGTACGAGTCTGCGTCGTACAAAAATCCGCCATGCTCCACCACCAGGCGGCGCGTATTCGGGCTGTCGCGCCCGGTGTACCAACCCAGCGGTGCGTGGCCGGTCAGTTGCCGAATGATCGCAATCGCCTCTTGCATATGCGCGCGCTCGGTGGCTTCGTCCGCCATTTGGTAAGAAATCCAGCGCAGGCCGTGGCAGGCGATTTCATGACCTAATTCGCCAAAGGCTGCGGTGGCCTCCGGGTGGCGTTGCAAGGCCATCGCAACACCGAATACGGTCAGCGGCAGGCGGCGGCGCTCGAATTCCCGCAGGATGCGCCACAAGCCCGCACGCGAGCCGTATTCGTAGATCGTTTCCATCGACAGATGACGATTCGGAAACGCCTGCGCACCGATGATTTCAGAAAGAAAAGTTTCCGAAGCGGCATCGCCATGCAGCACGCAATTTTCGCCACCTTCTTCATAATTAAGCACAAACTGCACGGCGATGCGCGCCTGTTTGGGCCATTGGGCATGGGGCGGTTTACGGCTGTAGCCAATCAGGTCACGGGGGTAGTCGGTCTGCATCACTGAAAAGAATCGCGGAAATTGGCAGAATAGACGATTCTAGGCTGGCCTTGCAGCGAACCGGCAAATGCGTAAGAATTAGGCAATCCTGGGCACGACACCGGGAACCCGAGTAGCCTGGAGAAGACATGGATGTGGTTCGCTTAAGTGAGCAATTGCTCACCGCAAGAGCACGCGGTCGCAGGTTGGTTCCGTTGACCGCGTCGGTTCCAGACTTCACCGTCGAGGCGGCCTATCACGTCGCAGCCGAGGTCTTGCGCACCCGTCTGCGCGCGGGCGAACGCCCGGTTGGCCGCAAAATCGGCTTCACCAACCGCACCATCTGGGACGAGTACGGCGTACATGGGCCGATCTGGTCGCACATGTACGATTCGACCGTGCGCTTCGCGCGCGACGACCAAGGTCGGCAGTCGCTCAACGGCGCGATGGAACCGCGCATCGAGCCAGAAATCGCCTTCAAATTCAAAAATACACCGCCCGCTGGTGCAACTCCGGAGCAATTGGTCGAAGCGATTGAGTGGGTCGCGCATGCCTACGAAATTGTGGTTTCACCTTTCCCGAAGTGGAAATTCAAGGCGGCCGACACGATTGCTGCGTTTGGCTTGCACGGTACCTTGATCGTCGGTACACCCATGCCGATGCGTGAATTGGTCAACCCGGTCGTGCTTTTGGCCAGCTTTAATGTGAAGCTGTTGTGCGATGGGGTAGAGCGTGCAAGTGGTGGGGGCGCCAATGTGCTAGGCAGCCCCATGCAGGCAATCAGCTATCTGCAAAGCACTCTACGTAGCCAGCCGCAGTTTGCACCCTTGCGCGCCGGGGAGATCGTAACCACCGGCACACTGACCGCCGCCTTGCCGATTAAAGCCGGGCAACGCTGGAGCACCCAATTCACCGGCTTGCCCTTGCCCGGTTTGCGGATCGCGTTCGAATGAGGCCGCTGCTGGCCACTCGCCGGATTGCACTGCTTGGATGCTGGCTGGCTCTGGCCGGTTGCGCCAGCATTGCCGAGCCCCCGATTGCTGACCCCGCGACTCCTGCCATCAGCCTGCCTCAGCCAGGCAAGGTCACGCCTTTTTCGACCGCTGTCGCCGGTGGCGAACTGCCCGCCGGGTGGAAGCCCTACGTCATGGCGCGCTTCAAGCGCCCGACCAAATATGAACTAGTGGCCGACACCAGCGCGCCCGGCCGCACCGTGCTGCGGGCCAGTGCCGCTAACGCAGCCTCCGGCCTGATCTACCCGATCACAGTGGACTTGAAGCAAACCCCGCTCTTGGCTTGGCGCTGGCGGGTTAACGAGCTCATTAAATCGGCTGACAACACCAAAAGCAATCGCGAAGACTCACCAGTGCGCCTGATCGTTACCTTTAGCGGCGACCAAAGCAGCTTTGACTTTGCCGAGCGCATGTTTGCCTCGCAAATCAAGGCCGTCACCGGGCGTGAGCTGCCCTATGCGACGCTGATGTATATCTGGGAAAACCGTGCGCCCAAAGGCACGCTGATTCCTTCCAATCACACCGGGCGGGTGAAGATGATTGTCGCTGAATCGGGGGCCGACAAGCTCGGTGCATGGCAGGAGGTTGCGCGCAATGTGCTGGAGGACTACCGCCGCGCCTTTGGCGAAGAGCCGCCGCCGGTGGCCGCGATTGCGATTCTGACCGATTCCGACAACACCGGCGAGGACGCGCGCGGCTACTATGGTGACATCAGCTTTCGTGCGCGGTAAATCCGGCCCTTGACTGCATCCGGCTAACCCTACTTTGACGGCAAGCACTGCACCGCAGACCACGCAGTGGCCCGCCATGCTCGCCGCCTACGGCTTGGGCGTGATCGCGGCCACCTTTATCGGCAAGCTGCCGCCCGCCTTGCCGCCTTTGCGCGAAGCGTTCGGCCTTTCGCTGGTGGCGGCGGGCTGGCTTTCCTCGGCATTCAATGTGTTGGCGATCGTCGGCGCGATCGCCTGCGGCTTGGCGGCTGACCGCTTGGGTGCCGCGCGCGCCTGCGCCCTTGGTCTCCTGCTCTTGGCGAGCGGCACGGTGGCCGGCGCGTTGGCCAGCAACGCGTCGATTCTCTTTGCCTCGCGTTTTGTCGAGGGTGCAGGCTTTATCTTCACCGTGGTTGCCGCGCCGGCGTTGATCTCGCAGACCACAGCGCCTGCGCAACGGCGCTTGAGCTTGGGGCTATGGGCTTCCTACATGCCCGCTGGTACGACCTTGATGTTGCTGGCCGCTCCAGTGGTGATGGCGCGCAGTGATTGGCGCATGCTCTGGTGGCTGGAGCTGGTGGCCGTGTTGTTGGGCGGCATGGCCTTGTGGCGCTTTCGGAAAATCTATAGCGCCCGCACAGCAGCACACCGCCGCTGGCGCGAAATCGCCGCGCCAATGCAGCGCTTGGGGCCGTGGATCCTGGGTTTGGCGTTCGGCTGCTACACCTTTCAGTTCTACGCCATCATGATGTGGCTGCCCACCTACCTGATCGAGACTCGCCAACTCAGTGCCGCCAACGCGGCACTCGCGACTGCCGCCATGGTGGCGATCAATATTCCGGGCAATCTGTTCGGTGCCTGGCTGGCGCACCGTGGTTTGCCGCGCGGCACGCAAATGGTGCTGGGTGCTGCGGCCATGGCGCTGGGCTCGCTGATCGCTTTTGGCGCGGCACTGCCAGACGGCGTGCGCTTTGCGGGTTGCCTGCTTTTCTCTTTTTTTGGCGGGCTGGTGCCATCGACCGTGCTGTCTGGCTCACAAACCCATGCCCGCGCACCCACCGAGGTAGCCACCTTGCAGGGCGTGATCGTGCAGGTCGCCAATTTGGGTCAGTTCCTTGGCCCGCCACTGGTGGCGATCAGCGTCGGCGCTGGTGCTGGCGGAGGTAACCACTGGCAGGGCGTGCTGGCTCTGATGCTGGCCGCGGCGGCGCTTGGTGTCAGCTTGGGCTGGTGGACCCATCGCCTAGAGAAGCGCATGGCGCTTGCCTCTTCGGCCAGTGGGCGCTGATGCCGTTGGGCGCTGACGGGTGCGGATAGGCGCAGGCATTGCCAATTTTTCGATTCGCGACTATCGTGCTACCACCAACCAACAACCATCGAAGGAGGCGTCATGTCGGAAGCAAAAATCCTGCGTGTGAGTATTGCAGCGGAACGCTGCCAAGGCCACAATCGCTGCTGCCTGATTGCGCCCGAGTTGTTCGAGGCGGACGACGAAGGCGTGGCGCGCGCACGCGGCGATGGGATTGTGCCGGCGGCGCTTGCGCCCAAGGCTCGCCTCGCCGTGAGCAATTGCCCCGAACATGCAGTCCGCCTGACTGCCGCTTAAAGGAGCCACACTCTCATGGAAACGCGCAAACCGGTTGACGATTGGGCCCTCGATTTCGACCATTTCGATCCGCAGTGGACGAACAACCCCTATCCGATTTGGGACGACCTGCGGCAGCGCTGCCCGGTCGCCATCTCGTCGCGCTTTGAAGACGGCGGCTACTTTCCCACCCGCTACGATGACGTGCGCGAGATTGCCTATGACGCGGAACATTTTTCGTCGCGCCGCGTGATTGTGCGTGAGCAGAAAATCAAAACGCTGATTTCAGCCCCGCCGATCACCAGTGACCCGCCGGAGCATACGGCGGCACGCAAGCTACTCCTGCCGGCGTTTGCGCCACCAGCAATCGCCCGTCTGGAGCCTGGCATCCGCGCGATCTGCCGCGCCTTGCTCGATGCGATTGGCACGGCTACGACCTGCGATGGCGCGGTGGACTACGCCCAGCACATTCCGGTGCGGGTGATCGCCCACATGCTGGGCGTGCCGGAAGACGACGGCGACCTGTTTCGCCGTTGGATCCACATGACACTGGTGGAGGGCGTGCGCAACCCGCCGGTGGCGATGCAGGCGATGCTGGAGCAATCCGAGTACTTCAAGGCGCAAGTTGAGCGCCGCCGCGCTGCGCCCGGTGATGACATGGTCAGCTTTCTGCTCAAAGCACGCGTTGACGGCCAGCCGCTGACCGAGAACCATATTCTGGGCACGCTACGCCTGATTTTGATCGCCGGGATCGATACCACCTGGAGCGGCATTGGGGCCAGCCTGTGGCATCTGGCCACCCACGCCGACGACCGGCGGCGCTTGGTGGCTGAGCCTGCGCTGCTGCCCACCGCGATTGAGGAATTCCTGCGCGCCTATTCGCCTGTGACGATGGCGCGCGAAGTGGTCAAGGAAACCACCGTCGGCGGCTGCCCATTCAAAACGGGCGGGCAAGTGCTGCTCTCGTTCCCTGCGGCCAATCGCGACCCGGCGAAGTTCGCCGATGCCGATAAAGTGCTAATCGACCGCGCGGAAAATCCGCACGCGGCTTTTGGCTTGGGGCGGCATCGCTGCTTGGGCTCGAATCTGGCACGCCTCGAAATGACAGTGGCCGTAGAAGAATGGCTCGCGCGCTTTCCGGATTTCAACTTAACGCCGGGCACCACGGCGACCTGGTCTGAAGGCACGGTCCGCGGGCCGCGCACTCTGCCGATCACGCTTAATCTGGGATTACGCAAAGCGTGACGAGCCGCTCTGGATCCCGGTTTTTGGCGAATATATTCTGAAGAGTGGCTCTGGTATTGCCTCTGCAGGCGGCGGGTTGATCGGATCTGGGACGGCACCAAGGGTAGGACAGGTAAACTGCAAGCCCTTGCCTTGTCACGATTCCTGATGATTCTCCATCTGCGTCAATTTTCCGCAGTAGACCACAGCGTTGTTAACACCATCGCGGTCGCAGCTTTCAGCGAATACCGTGACCACTACACCGATTGGCCCACGGTCGCATTGCGAATCGGCGAGATGGCGGCGCTCGCCGACAGCGGCGAAATCATCGTGGCCGAACACGCGGGCCAAGTGGTAGGAGCGGTGGCCTATCTGGGCCCGAGCTCGCCGAAAGCCGATTTCTTTGAGCCCGGTTGGGCGGTCATGCGACTTCTCGTCGTCAGTCCGGCAGCACGCGGGTTGGGTGTAGGCAAGGCGCTCGCGCAAGCCTGCCTGATGCGAGCACGCGAAGATGCTGCCACCGTCTTCGCCCTACACACAAGTACCATGATGCAAGTGGCATTGCCAATGTATGAGCGCATGGGTTTTACCTATCTGCGCCTGGCCCCGTCGATCCACGGTGTTGCCTACGGCGTGTACATCAAGCCCCTCAACCAGGAGCGCACCATATGATTCCGGCTCGTCAGGCACTCGAACGTCTCCAAAAAGGCAACCAGCGTTTCGTCGCCGAGACGCGCAACCCCGATGCCGCTGGCACGCGCGAACGCCGCCGCGAACTCACCGACCGTCAGGAGCCGTTCGCGATCATCCTGGGTTGCTCCGACTCGCGGGTGCCCGCCGAACTGGTGTTCGATCAAGGCTTAGGCGACCTGTTCGTGATTCGCGTGGCCGGCAATATCGTCGCACCGTCGCAAATCGGCAGCGTCGAATTCGCCGCTTCGCGCTTTCATACCCGCCTGGTGGTGGTACTGGGCCATTCCAATTGCGGCGCCATCGAGGCCACACTTGAAGAGCTGGCGCGCCCCACCAAAGAGCAGTCGCGCAATCTGGCCGCGATTGTCGACCGCATCCGACCGGCGGTTGAAGGCCTGATGCACACCAGCCTGGTACACGACCATGCGCGCCTGTGCGCTGCAGCCGTGCGTTCAAACATCCGCGTGTCCGCCAATCACCTGCGCCACGGCTCCGAAGTGCTCGAGCAGCTGATTGCCCAAGAGGGCTTGCTGATCGTCGGGGCCGAGTACTCGCTGGAGACGGGCGTGGTGGAATTTTTTGACGGCATGCCGCTTTGACACCTCTGGACACACCCGGTGAGTACAAGAAACCCGTGGTTCGGTCAGAAAAATGATCACCTCTCACCAAAGGTTCATCTGGAGATCGTACCCAATGGCAGGTCCACAGCGGCCCACCGACTACAAAACTCTGATGGGGTTGGCATCGGTTATATTTTTTCTCAGCGCCCCAAGCTTGCTGGGAAAGCAGAACGCTTTTGACTTGACGGAAATTGCAATTCCCGATTGGCTCGGTTGGAGTATTTGGGGTTCGGGATTTGTCTTGGGATGGCTCGGCTTGCGAAACCTATTTGCCGGTGAAGTTCGATCAACTCAGTTCATCGGAAAAGGGTTGATTGCATCCATATTCGGGCTTGGGCTGCTCATGTCTGCAATCCACTATCGAACTGAAATTGCCAATATTGTCAACACGACACCCCATCGCGCAATGGTTACGTTTGTCAAAGTCACCAAGCCTGAATCCACTGGTTACCGACGCGATCTCTTTGGACCTCGTTGCCCTATGGAATTCGGATTGCTCGACCAAAGGCAGCGCGAGAAATCACTTTGTGTCGAAGGAAAGCTGCTAGCGCCCATACGAACTGACTCAGCACGGTATTGCAAAGATCAAACGCTCGAACTCCGGGGGCGCATCAGTTCTCTGGGTTTTGCGGTGGACTCGATTCATGCGATCACGACCTGTCAGGAAGGCCGGTAGGCCTCCAGCCTCAAGCCGCCTTCGACAGCGCCACCACTTGCCCCGCCCGATAAGCCGCCAGCAGGTTGGCTTGTTTCGCCTTCGCCGCAATCAAATGCCGCTCTTTCACATGCCCAAAGCCACGAATCTCTTCGGGGATCGTGGCAATTTCGATGGCTTGGACGTGGTTGCCTGCGTTGAGTGCTGAGAGCAGGCTTTTAATCGTGTCGCGATACTCGACGATCAAGGCGCGCTCACCTTTGCGCTCTTCGGTGTAGCCGAACACATCGAGCGCGCCACCGCGCAAGCCTTTGAGCTTGGCCAACACCTTAAACACCGTGAAAACCCACGCTCCATAAGGCTTTTTGACCAATTCGCCTTGCGCATTTTTCTTCGCCAAGAGCGGTGGGGCCAAGTAGAAGCGCAACTTCAACTTGCCGCCGTCTTCGCTCTCAAAACGCGATTCAAGCTTTGCCATGTAGGCCGGGTCCGCGTACAAGCGCGCGACTTCGTATTCGTCTTTATAGGCCATCAACTTGGCGAGGTATTTCGCAACCGCTTCGGTGAGCTTGGTGGAACCCAGAGGCGCTTCGGCGCAGCGAATTTCTTCGACGAAGGTTTGGTACTTCGCCGCGTAATTGGCATCCTGGTAGGCGGTCAAAAAGCGCACGCGCTTTTCGATCAACTCGTCCACATTGACGGCTTCACGCTTGAGCGATGAAATCGGAATCACTTGCGCAGGCGAGGCGAGGCGCGTGACTTGCGCCAAATCGTGCGCCGCTGCGCGACCCCAGGCGAAGCTCTTTTTGTTGAACTCAATCGAGACCCCGTTCAACTCCACAGCGCGTATCAGAGCTTCTTCGGATAGCGGCACCAAGCCTTTTTGCCACGCGTAGCCCAGCATGAACATGTTGGTCGCAATCGCATCGCCCATCAAAGCGCTGGCGATGCGGTTGGCATCGACAAATTCGGCGAGGCGCTGCCCGTCTTTTGCACCCGCCGCTTCGCTCAGCTGCGCCTGCAATGCTGCATCCGGGGCCGAATAGTTGGGGTTTTTGATGAAGACTGCCGTGGGCGAGGAAGTCGCATTGACGATCACGTGAGTGCGGCCTTCGCCCACCTTTGCCAACGGCTCTTTGCCAGCAGTGACAATCAACTCACAGCCGATCACCACATCAGCCGCCCCGGTGCCGATGCGGGTGGCGTGCAACTGCGCCGGGTTCGCCGCCAACTGCACATGCGACATCACCAAGCCGCCTTTTTGCGCCAGGCCCGACATATCGAGCACTTGGCAACCTTTGCCTTCGAGGTGCGCCGCCATCGCAATGATTTGCCCGATGGTAATCACCCCCGTGCCGCCAACCCCGGTGACGAGGATGTTCCATGGCGATTCTGCCAAGGCCGCTGCCCCAAGAGCCGCCATGGGAGCCGGTGTTGGTGGCGCATCGGCTGAAGAGCCGCTCTGGGTGGCCTTCTTCGACTTCTTTAGTTGCGCGCCTTCGACTGTCACGAAGCTTGGGCAAAAACCTTTGACGCACGAATAGTCTTTGTTGCAGCTTGATTGGTTGATCTGGCGTTTGCGACCAAACTCGGTTTCGAGCGGCTCGACTGAAATGCAGTTGGACTGCACCGAGCAATCGCCGCAGCCTTCGCACACCGCGTCGTTGATAAAGGCGCGCTTGGGTGGATCGGGGAACTCATTACGCTTACGGCGGCGGCGCTTTTCTGAAGCGCAGGTTTGGTCGTAAATCAAGGCGGAAATGCCCTTGACTTCGCGCAGTTCCTTCTGTACCGCATCGAGTTCATCGCGGTGGCGCACCGTTACGCCGGATGCCCATTCGGTGGAGGAGGGGTACTTCTCCGGCTCGTCGGTGACGACGATGATCGGCTTGACCCCTTCGCCATGCAGTTGCAGCGAAATCATCGCCGGGTTGAGCGGCCCGTCGTGGCGCTGCCCGCCGGTCATCGCGACTGCGTCGTTGAAAAGAATCTTGTAGGTGGCGTTGACCTTGCCCGCTACCGCGCCGCGAATCGCTAACAGACCGGAGTGAAAGTAAGTGCCGTCACCCAAGTTGATGAACACGTGGTCTTCCGTACTGAAGGGGGCTGCGCCCACCCAGGTCATGCCTTCGGCACCCATGTGGGTGAAGGTGGCGGTGGAGCGGTCCATCCACTGCGCCATGTAATGGCAGCCGATGCCTGCCAGTGCGCGCGAGCCCTCTGGCACTTTGGTGGAAGTGTTGTGCGGGCAGCCAGAGCAAAAGTAGGGCTGGCGCACCGCGAGCAGGCCGCTTTTAGTGAGCGCATTTTCTTTCGCATCCAGCCAAAGCAAGCGGGTTTTGATGCGCTCGGCATCGGCTGCGGGCAGGAGTTTGCTTAAGCGCGCCGCCACCACTTTGGCGATGATGGCCGGGGTCAGCTCGCCGTGCAGGCCGACGTTTTCGGTGGTTTTGGAAACCACCCGCACTTGCGATTTGCCATAAAGAATTTCTTTGATCTGACTTTCCAGATGGGGGCGTTTTTCTTCGATTACCAAGATTTCGTCCAAGCCTTGAGCGAAAGATTCAATCCCGATTTCTTCGAGCGGCCAAGTCACCGCGACTTTGAAAAGCCGAATGCCCAGCGTGTTGGCGCGCGCTTCATCCAGCCCCAAGTCAGCCAGCGCCTGGCGCAAGTCGGCATACGCCTTGCCGGCCGAAATAATCCCGACGGTGTCTGAAGAGCCGCGCCAGATGGACTTGTTCAGCCCATTGGCACGCACGTATGCTTTGACCGCTGGCAACTTGTAGTTGAGCAAGCGATTTTCTTCAGCGATGAAGTTGTGGTCCGGCAGGCGAATGCTCAAACCGCCTTCGGGCATGGCGACATCAGCAGGGATGATCGGCACTACGCGCGCGGGTGAAAGATCGACCACGGCCCCGCTTTCGATAATGTCGGTCACACACTTGATGCCCACCCACACGGAAGCGAAGCGCGAGAGCGCGAAGCCGTGCAGACCGTAGTCGAGCATGTCTTGCACCGATGCCGGGTACATCACGGGCAGCGAGCACGCCGCCAGAATCTGCTCACTTTGATGCGCGGTGGTTGACGACTTGGCACCATGGTCGTCGCCCGCTAAGGCCAAGACGCCGCCCAAGGGAGAAGTGCCGGCCATGTTGACATGCTTAAAGACATCGCCGCAGCGGTCCACGCCCGGCCCTTTGCCATACCAGATGCCGAACACGCCGTCGTATTTCGCACCCGGGAAGAGCCCGGTCTGCTGGGTGCCCCAAATCGCCGTTGCCGCGAGGTCTTCGTTGACACCCGGTTGAAATTTGATGTGGTGGGCTTCGAGGTGCTTCCGGGTTTGACTTAAGGTGAGGTCATAGCTGCCAATCGGCGAACCGCGATAGCCAGAAATGAAACCTGCCGTGTTGTGCCCCGCAGTCAGATCGCGCTGGCGTTGCAGCATCGGCAGGCGCACCATCGCTTGCGTGCCCGTCATGAAGGCGTGACCCTCGCCTTGCGTATATTTGTCGTCCAGCGAAACGGTTTGTAGATGTGATTTGTCAACAGGTGCGTTCATGGCGGTCGCTTTGCTGGTGAGGGAAGACGGCGGGATGATGCAGTGAGTATAGGACTGGCTCTGCGCAATTGGTTTGCATTGCTGGCATCGAAACCGTAAGCTGCGACCAAATTGTTTTGTGCCACATGATTTCTGGCGAGGTCGCATTTTTGCGCACGGTGCTCACCGGCTCGCTGGAGGTTTTTTTGAAGTTTTTACTCGAAACGTTGATGGCGCTGCCTGGTGTGAAAGGCCCGCAAACCAGTTTTTCTCTGAAGGAAGTCAAGCGGGCTTCGGCCTTGCCCTTGGACGCGCCCCTAGCTTAAAAAAATCGTTACCGGAAAGCTTCGTATGACGACGCCTCGCGCAAAAAAGCCGCCCAAGAATCTGGTCATTCGTGCGCATCGCCCTGGCGATATAGGTGCGGTGATCGCGTTGCATGGCAGGCTCTATGCTGACGAATTTGGCTGGGACATTCGCTTTGAAGCACTGGTGGCGCGCATCGCGGCTGATTTCATCGACCATTTTGATCCAGCGAAAGAGCGCTGCTGGATCGTTGAGCAGGGTGGCGTGGTCATGGGCTCAGTATTGATCGTAAAGAAATCCAAAACGGTGGCCAAACTGCGCCTGTTGATCCTGCATCCCAAGCTACGCGGCCTAGGGCTGGGTAAGCGCCTCAATGATGAATGTGAGGCTTTCGCCAAAGCGGCGGGCTACAAGAAAATTGCGCTCTGGACCAACGACGTTCTGCTGGCGGCGCGGGTGATTTATGCTGCCAGCGGCTATCGTCTGGTAGCACAAGAGCCGCACCACAGTTTTGGGGTGGATTTGATTGGCGAGACTTGGGAGAAACGACTTTAGTTCCCCTATCAGCCGCTAAAATTTATGTTCATGAATTCCTCTGGTCCATCCGCCCCGCCTGCCAACCGACGCACCAGCCCTTCCGGGCCGCCAGTGTCGGCGTTTGCGTTGGCTAGCTCGCCCGGGATGACGGCCGTTCTCCCGGCGCTGCCCGCCGAAGTGCGGATCGGTTTGGTGGGGTTTGGCAACAATGAGCGGCTCGCGATTTCGACTATTTTGTCGAGTCGGAAGACTGGCAGCACCACCTATGTCGAGTGGCGGCGCAACATGTCGCCCCGCCCCGATCTGTTTTTGCTCGATGCCGGGTTTGCTGGCGTGGCCGACATGCTGCGCCTGCTTGACCCGCACGTGCGCGTCCCTGCGCTGTGGGTCGGCAGCCCCTCGACCGAGCAGTTCAAAATGCGCACCGGCTCGATTTTTCGACGTCCGTTGCAGTGGTCCAAACTTCCCGAAATGCTGGGCACGATGATGCAGCAACGCCTGCGCAATTCCGCGCCCCTGCCTGCCGTACACGCGATTGCCTACTCCGCCAGCGCCCTGGTCGCAACCCACGAGACGGACCGCGGCCATGCGCTAGGAGCATTGCTGGGGCCGCATGAGATTGAGTATGTCTTGGTGCCTTCTGGTGAGGCGGCAGTGGCTTCGGCGCGCGTCAAGCCATTTGCGCTGGTGATGATGGACGGAACCAGCCCGGGCATCGATGTGTATCGCGCCTGCCATTTACTCAAAACCGGTGCGGCTGAAAAATTTCAGGGCCGCAACCCGGGCGTGGTGCTGCTCGTGCCGCAAGTCACGCGCGATGCCAGAAAAATGGCTGGCTTGGCGCATGCCGATGCGATCGTCGAGCGCGACGCGCCGCAAGCTTTTCTGGCTGAAACCATCGCCAAGCTGCTGACCTCCGGTTGAATTTTGACGTGCCTGCTTTACTCGGCTCCTCACTCACCCTTTCACCCATTGTTCGGAGGATTTACCTATGCCTGAATGGCTTTCTGCTGCAACCGTGACCGCCTATGCCATTAATGTCGGCACCAAGGTGATCGGCGCTGTCATCCTCTGGGTGATTGGTGGAATCGTGATTAATTTCATCTCACGCTTGACCGCGCGCGGTATGACCGACCGGCAGGTCGATCCGACGCTCATCAAGTATGCCGAGTCATCGATCAAAGTGCTTTTGCGCATTGTGCTGGTGCTGGCGATTCTGTCGATTTTTGGCGTGGAAACCACCTCGTTTGCCGCGCTCATGGCAGCCGCTGGTATCGCGATTGGTGCGGCATGGAGTGGCCTCTTGGCAAATTTCGCGGCCGGGGTATTTTTGATCGTGTTGCGCCCCTACAAGGTGGGTGACATGATTACCGGCGGCGGGGTCACGGGCGATGTGCGCGAGATTGGCTTGTTTGTGACCACGCTCGATACGGTGGACAACCTGCGCGTATTTGTGGGCAACGGCAAAATCTTGGCCGACAACGTGATCAACTACACCACCAACCCATTTCGTCGGGTTGATCTGAAGTGCCAGATCGGCCATGCAGTAGACCCGAAAGAGGCGATCCCCAAGCTCTTGGCGCGCGTGCGACAAATCCCCAATGTTCAGGCCAGCCCCGAGCCTTCCGTGGAAATTCTCGAATTCAACGCGGCCGGTACGCTGATCGCCGTGCGCCCGTTTTGCCATAACGCGCACTACTGGCAAGTGTTCTTCGACACCAATAAGGCGATTGCCGAAGTAGGGGCTGGCAATATGTGGCCAGTGCCAGCGCCGCATCAGGTGATGTTGCAACGGTCGTAAGGGGTGAAGGGTTAGGGGCGCGGGTTGACAGGCTCCTAGTGGCTACTCTTGGCTTTGGCGAACGCGGCGGCGAAGGCGCTGCTGCTACTCGCCTCTTCAGCTTGCCTGCCTGAAGAGCTTCGTCCCGCTTGGTTCCCGGTGGCATTGCCCCGAAAACCATTGCCAGATGCGCTTCTTCGGGCATCTGCTCCCGAGATGCCTGCTGTGACAGCCTTTCCCACCGGGTCGTCCATGCGCATCGTGAGGGCGATGCGGCGGCGCTTGTCATCCACTTCGACCACTTTCACTTTCACCACGTCACCGGCTTTCACCACTTCACGCGGGTCTTTGACGAATTTGTGAGATAGGGCCGAAACGTGTACCAAGCCGTCTTGATGCACGCCGATATCGACGAAAGCACCGAAGTTGGTGACGTTGGTGATCACGCCTTCCAATTGCATGCCAGGCTTTAGGTCGCGCAACTCTTCCACGCCATCGGCGAAGGTGGCGGTCTTGAATTCAGGGCGCGGGTCGCGTCCGGGTTTTTCCAGCTCTTTGATGATGTCGGTCACGGTGGGTACGCCGAATTTGCCATCGGTGTACTTCACGGCTTGCAGCTTTTTCAGGGTGCCAAGGTCGCCGATCACGCTCTTCACATCGCGCTTCAAATCAGCGAGGATTTTTTCCACCACTGGGTAGGCTTCGGGGTGCACGGCTGAGGCGTCGAGCGGGTTGTCGCCTTGCATCACGCGCAAGAAACCTGCTGCTTGTTCGAAGGCTTTGTCGCCTAAGCGCGGCACTTTGAGCAGGCTTGCGCGATTCGGAAAAATGCCGTGCGTGTCGCGGTAGGTGACGATGTTGTTGGCCAAGTTGGTGTTCAAACCGGCGATCCGGGCGAGCAGGGCGGCGGAGGCCATGTTCACGTCCACCCCCACCGCGTTGACGCAGTCTTCGACGATGCCGTCGAGCGCCCGGGCGAGCTGGGTTTGATTCACATCGTGTTGATACTGGCCCACGCCGATCGACTTGGGGTCGATTTTGACCAGCTCGGCCAGCGGGTCTTGCAGGCGGCGCGCGATTGAGGCGGCCCCGCGCAAGGTGACATCGAGATCAGGAAACTCTTTTGCGGCCAACTCGGAAGCCGAGTACACCGAGGCACCTGCTTCGCTCACCACGATCTTGGTCAGGCGTGCGGTCGGTGCGACTAGCTTCATCTTGCTGATGAGCTCAGCGGCCAGCTTGTCGGTCTCACGCGAGGCGGTACCGTTGCCGATGCTGATGAGCTCTACCTTGTGTTTGAGCGCCAGCGCGCCCAGGGTTGCCAGCGCGCCGTCCCAGTCGTTACGTGGGACGTGCGGGTAAATGGTGGCAGTTTCGACCAGCTTGCCGGTGTGATCGATCACCGCCACTTTTACGCCGGTGCGCAAGCCTGGGTCCAGGCCCATCGTGGGGCGTGGGCCGGCTGGGGCTGCCAGCAGCAGGTCTTTGAGGTTCATGCCGAAAACGCGAATCGCTTCATCTTCAGAGCGCTCGCGCAAGGCGGTCATCAGCTCGGTTTCGAGCGAGAGCGCGATCTTGATGCGCCAAGTCCAGCGGGTGGTGTCAAACAACCACTTGTCGGCCGCGCGGCCTTGCGGCTTGATGCCAAAACGCACCGCGATCTTGGTCTCGCAAGGGTTGAAAGGCGCGTCGAATTTCGGTTTTTCTGCTTCCGTATCGAGGCGCAAGGCGACCTGCAAAATCTCTTCACGTCGCCCGCGCAGCAAAGCTAGGGCGCGGTGCGAGGGGATGCTTTTGAGGTTTTCGGAGTACAAAAAATAGTCGGCAAACTTCGCGACTTTTTCGTCGGTAGTCGAGACCGACAGCTTCGATTCAGCCAGCTTGGAGTCGACCACGCCGTGTTCGAGCAGATAGGTGCGCAGCGCGCCTACCAGGTCGGCGTCTTCAGCGAAGCGCTCCATCAAAATCTGCCGAGCGCCTTCGAGCGCCGCTTTGGCATCGGGTACGCCCGGGTTTTTGCCTTCCGGCGACTCAAATTCGGGCTTGAGATAGTTAACCGCTTCGATTTCGGGTACGAGCAAGGGGTTGCCCAGCAATGCATCACCCAAAGGCTCCAGACCGGCCTCACGGGCGATTTGTGCCTTGGTGCGACGCCTTTGCTTGTAGGGCAGGTAAAGGTCTTCCAGACGCGCCTTATCTTCGGCCAGGCTGACCGCTGCACGCAGCGCAGGCGTGAGCTTGCCTTGTGACTCGATGCTCTCCAGAATCGTGGCGCGGCGCGCTTCGAGTTCGCGCAGATAACGCAGGCGCTCGTCCAGCGTGCGCAGTTGCGTGTCGTCTAAGCCGCCGGTCACCTCTTTGCGATAGCGCGCGATAAAGGGCACGGTCGCGCCCTCGTCGAGCAGTTGAATGGTCGCGGCCACTTGGGTGCTTCGTACTACCAGTTCTTGCGCCAGCCGGTCTTGAATAGATGGGAGCATTGAGCAATTGGGTCGTGGAAAAAGAAAATCCCCGCGTTGAAGGCGGGGATTTTTGACTTGCGGGGCACGACTCGATGCCGCTACGTGCAACTAGATGCAACTAGTTACAACTGAATACGACTGAAACCGAATTGGTCGTGCAATTTTGGCGGAGTGGACGGGGCTCGAACCCGCGACCCCCGGC
>JANLTH010000153.1:0-4634 GCA_031362865.1 Burkholderiales bacterium
TCACGCATCGCACACCCTCTCAATCCCTTCTCTCATCCAGCACTGAAACTAGACCGCCAGAGCCAATGGCATTTTTACCAAAAAACCCAATGAAATCAGTCCCTTGCGCTAATGACGGACATTAGAAATCCAGGCTAATGGGAAATCTCGGTTCAACGAGGCGCACACTTTTCGGTCACGACGATGTACCCTCTGCCCGCAAGGCTGGACGGTAATTGCATCGGTATCTATCGCGGACGCACCAGCGTTATTTCTTCTCTTCCACCTTCCCAATCCGCTTCACCACCTCAACCATCTTCTTCGCATCGGCCTCCACAAAGGCCTTGAACTCGGCCTGATCGCGATAGTCAATCGGCTGGCCTGCGCCTTCCATCACTTTGACGAATTGCGGGTCTTTCACGGCATCACGCACGGCATCGCGTAACTGCTTAACAATGGGCTCCGGCGTACCGGCGGGGGCAAACAAGCCGGCCCAGATGTAGAACTCGTTATCAATCCCCAATGACTTGAGCGTGGGCACTTCCGGCAGCGCCGGGTGTGGCTTGGCCCCCCAGTGAGCAAGCGCACGCAACTTGCCTGCCTTGATGTGCTGCAACACTGGGCCGGGGCCGGAGGCCAGTACCTCCACCTGCCCACCCAAGAGTGCGGTCACCGC
This sequence comes from Burkholderiales bacterium, assembly GCA_031362865.1. Taxonomy (GTDB): domain Bacteria; phylum Pseudomonadota; class Gammaproteobacteria; order Burkholderiales; family JAEUOS01; genus JANLTH01. The sequence goes on from JANLTH010000153.1 coordinate 656, forward strand.
TGGCGCACCGCCTTGGTAGGGAATGTGGAACATCGAAACGCCTGCCGCCGCTTCGAGCATCGCCATTGGCGTATGCAGCGCCGAGTAGTAGCCCGACGAGGAATAGTTAATCTTGCCTGGATTCGCTTTAGCAGCGCTCACCAAATCAGCGAGCGTTTTATAAGGCGACTCACTGCGCACTACCAGCACGGTCGGGTCAGATGAAACCAAGGCAATTGGGATCAATTGGCTCAACTCGTAAGCAGGCGCTTTGCCATTCACTTTGTCTGCTTCGGGCAGGATGGTGACGGATGAAAGCGCCATGAGCAGCGTGTAGCCATCGGGCCGCGCCTTGGCCACGTAAGCATTGCCGATACCGCCACCCGCGCCCGGCTTGTTATCGATCAACACCTTTTGCTTCAAGAGCCGCTCCAGCGGAATCGAGACGGGGCGCGCCGTCAAATCCGCCACGCCGCCAGGCGGAAAAGCAACGACCATGGTGATGGGCTTAGCGGCCGGGTAGGGTTCTTGCGCGTGCCCGAGTGGCGCAGCAGTGAGGGAGGCGAGGAGCAATGTGAGAAGGGGCTTCATGGCGATTTACAGTAGAGGCGCGATGTGGGGCAAAAGATGGCTGACAGGAGGGGGGCAGGGTGCATTTTGCCGCAGCAGCTGAGCTACGGTAAGGCGGCGGTTAGCGATGCGCGAAACATCTTCAATCGGCGCTGGTTGCAAGCGTTGAATTTTGAGCCGCACGCCATGTGTTGATTTCCATCCAAAATTGAACCCGGTGTTTCATTGAATATTGACCCCACCGATTGCAGTTTAGAGCCTTGCAAAGGGGCTTTGGATAAGTCGTGGGTTTTAGTCAGTTGATGTTGATTTTCCTTCTTTAATTTCTAAGGTATTCAGCATTTGTGTTTTGGTGTTTTGTTTCACTGGGGTTGCAACCCCGGTGCCGATTGCCGCTTTGGCGCTGGAGTGCTTGAACCGCCAACTCTGATTTGTTGTCGCCGCCCCAAATTTGACCAGTTAAACCACAAAGTGCCGATTCAAAATTGACCAGGGTGTTCCACTGTCCCTGCTGAATATTTCAGCAGGGAGAACGAGGTGATCACGATGGACATGGTAGGCAAGGTCAGGCGCATGAGGTTGCGCGACCAACTCTCGATCAGCGAGATCGCAAAGCGCACGGGGCTGGCGCGCAACACGGTCAAGAAATGGCTCAATGCAGCGGGCGATAAGCTGCCCAGATACCGCAGAGCCAAGGGCGTGGGCAAGCTCTCGGCCTTTGAGGTCGGCTTGGAGCTTTCGCTTAAACCGAGATTTTCCATTAGCCTGGATTTCTAATGTCCGTCATTAGCGCAAGGGACTGATTTCAACCTAAATCCGGCAGTTATCCCGCCAATTCGAGTGGTTCTGGCGGCATCCAAGGAGGCAAAGCGCGAGTAATTTTCGCAACCACGTAGTCTAGAAACGTCTTCCAGCGATCGGTCTGAGGCAACTGCTCCGCAACTGCCCTGACATGACCCAACGCCGTGCGGATATTGGCGATGAGCGTGAGCAGCTTGTCTTTTGCGGCATGCATGGGCGTGAGATACAGCGTAGTCTGCCCGGCATGCTTGACCGCTCGACCCACACCAGCAAGCAACAACGCTCGACTGGTAATGGCCTCCATCCTGGCGTCCGGCTTGGCGGCTCGGCAATACCAGCTCCACCAGTTGTACACCAGTGCAACGGCGCGCGCACTGGTTTGGCAGCGCTCAATATCTTGGGTCGTGAAACCACCCCACCCCCACTGGTTTTTCAACTCATCAAAGCCATTTTCACAATCGGCCCGGTCTCGGTAGAGTTGCCCATAAACGCCCAAGGCGTAGGCGCTGTTGGTCACCAGTACCGCGTACTCCCAGACCTGAAGGTCTTTGTCGGGCATCAACAACTCGATCTGCTCGCCCAGCGCATGCTTGGTTTTTCTGCTCAAGGTCAAATCGGTTTTGACGGCACGGCGCAAGATGATGACGCGGCGGGCTTTGTCCCAGCCCGAGAGTTTGAGGGTGTCCTCAACCGCGCTCCATCCTTGGTCGCTCGGGCCGGGGGTGCTCCAGTCATCACGCGCGAATTGGCGGGTGAGTAATTTCTTGACCCCTGCCGTCTGGCGCAGCTTGAACAGGTAAGGCTGAAATCGCTCCTCCAACTGGGCAATGAAGGGCTCATTGCCAAAGCCGCAGTCGCCTCTGACCAATGCCGGGCGTTGCTGCAAACTGAGCTGGTCTAGCACCTGCGTCAAGCCAGGGCGCGCTTTGGCTGCGCTGTGTTCGTTGCCAGGGCACACGACGATGTCGAGCACCAAGCGCAAATTGCCCACCCAGTAGGTGTGCAGGGCGTGGCTGGGTCGCCCAGGCTTGTGCGGGTTGTAGCTGACCTGGGCCCCGCTTTGCTTGCCAAACAAAGGTTTGATGCTGGTGTCGATGTCCAGAATCCACGGTGTGTTTAGTACAGCTTGCACGCTGCCAAGGAGTTGGGGCGCGAGCCAGGCTTGGCTTTGCTGGGCGTCCATGCGCGACAGCGCGCGGCGCAGCGCGTCTTCGCTGATGATCTTGCTCATCCCCAGAATCTGCGAGCTGACTGCGTCGCCTCGCAGGCCGGTGATGTGGGTGTAACGGTTGTGCCCGGCCAGTATCGCCAGCAGCCAAGTGCCCAAGATATCGTGTTTGCTGTGAGAGTTGGGACTGGTATAGCTCAGCGGGCAGTTGCTCACCCAAGCATCATAGATGCCTGTCGTGGCCAAAAATTCTGCGAAGAAGGTGAGTTGCGCATTCGGGGTGGCATTGGCACTATGGTCCCACTGCACGTGGATTCGACCGCCCGGGGTGTCCAACGCCATGGACTCCAAGGCCTGGGATTGGAGCGCAAGTTGCCGTCGTTTTGATTCACCCATTGGGTGACCTCGATCAATCTGTTGAAACGGCTGCCAAGTCTAGCTTCCAGATGGTTTATGGCGCCGCAACTGCCGGAAATAGGTTGAAAACAGATGCTCATAAAAATCCCCGCCAGACGGTTGCTTGACAATGTTCAAACCCCGCAATAGACTGATTTGTATACAGTCTAATTGTGGAATCATGAACCAAAATCCTACCGGCCCTCTCGCGCATGTGTCGCTAACCGATGGCGAATGGCGATTTCACTACGTTGACTCGCATCTCCAAGGCGTTGCGAGTGGGGCCGACGCGTTTGCGTCCCAATGGGGCGCGGGCGGATGGGCTCATCTGGCGGGCCTCTGGCACGATTTGGGGAAATACTCGCACCGCTTCCAGCAGCGCATCCGCAACAGGAGCGGCTTCGACCCAGAGGCGAATCTGGACACACATGTTGACCACGCCAAAGCAGGTGCTTTATGGGCCTTGCAGCGATTTGCGGAAAGCGACCGTTCGCAGGCTTACGCGCTTGCCTACGTGATAGCTGGACATCACACCGGCCTGGCAGATTGGTCTGCTACTGGCACACCCGGTGCAATGCCACTCTCTCAGCGCTTTCAAACGAAGCACGAGCTTGCCGAATGCATGGATGGAGCACCGGATCAAACCATACTCAATGCGTCCGCCGCTGTGCCGGAGATTCCGGGCAGCAAAGATGGCTACGCCCTGTGGGTTCGCATGATGTTCTCCGCACTGGTAGATGCGGATTTTCTCGATACCGAAACGTTCATGAATCCCGCGCAAGCCGCAATGCGCCCGCAATTAGCGTCGATGGATGCCTTGAAAGCCAAGCTGGGCGCGCATCTTGAAGCATTCGTTGCAGATAGCGACTTGAACCGCGCGCGCGCCAAGATTTTGGTAGCCTGTCGCGCGCGGGCCGCATGGGCACCCGGGGTCTTCACACTTTCCGTGCCGACGGGCGGCGGCAAAACACTTGCGTCAATGGCGTTTGCCCTAGAGCACGCAGCCCTGCATAAAAAACATCGCCGCGTGATTGTTGCCATTCCCTACACCAGCATCATCGAACA
>JANLTH010000009.1:0-5217 GCA_031362865.1 Burkholderiales bacterium
CGCAATCAACGCCAAATGGGGCAGCTACGCCGCCTTCAAGGAAGCCTTCGTCAAATCCGCAGTTGGCAACTTTGGCTCTGGCTGGACCTGGCTGGTCAAAAAGCCCGATGGCACGGTAGACATCGTCAATATGGGTGCTGCCGGTACACCGCTGACCACCGCTGACAAAGCGCTGCTCACGGTGGACGTCTGGGAACACGCCTACTACATCGACTACCGCAACCTGCGTCCTAAGTTTGTTGAGGCTTTCCTCTCGAACTTGGTCAACTGGTCGTTTGCTGAAAAGAACTTCGCGTAATCCCGCCGGGCGAGTCTCTGTGCTCGCCCTGGTTCACGCCTGCAGAGCGCATCCGCTGCAATCCTCGCGGCGTATCATCGGGTATCACCCTTTGAGGAATGCCCCATCATGCAAATCCGCGTTACTTCCGCGTTGAACCCGGCAGCCATTGCGCCGTCTGAAATCACGCCGCGCCCAGTTTTCGATAAGCGTCGCGAGTTCATCAAAACCTTGGGACGCAGTGCGTTTGTCGTCAGCGCCAGCGGCTTGGCGCTGCCTGCTTTCGCGCAAGGCAAGGGCGAAAAACTTGCACATACCAAAAAGCCCGCCTACTCGACCACCGAAAAAGCCACGCCTTACAAAGACGTGACGACCTACAACAATTTCTACGAATTTGGCACCGACAAAGACGACCCGGCGCAGTACGCGCACACCCTCAAAACGCGCCCCTGGTCGATTGCCTTGGAAGGCGAAATTGCCAAGCCGCGCAGCATCACCATCGAAGACTTGCTCAAAGTTTCACCAATGGAGGAGCGGATTTACCGGATGCGCTGCGTCGAGGGCTGGTCGATGGTGATCCCGTGGGTTGGCTACTCGTTAGCTGATCTCATCAAGCTGGCCGAGCCAACTTCAAAAGCGAAGTACCTCGAATTCATTACGCTGGCTGACCCCAAGCAAATGCCCGGCTTGCGCGCCCCGGTGCTGCAATGGCCTTATACCGAGGCGCTGCGGATCGATGAAGCGATGCATCCGCTCACACTGCTCACTTTTGGCCTGTACGGCGAAGTGCTGCCCAATCAAAACGGTGCGCCAGTGCGCTTGGTGGTGCCGTGGAAATACGGTTTCAAGAGCAGCAAGTCGATTGTCAAAATCCGTTTCTCCGAAAAAATGCCGACCACCTCGTGGGTTCGTTCTGCCCCGCAGGAGTACGGCTTTTACTCTAACGTGAACCCGGAAGTCGATCATCCGCGCTGGAGCCAGGCCACTGAGCGGCGCATCGGCGAAGACGGATTCATCGTTAAAAAGCGCAAGACGCTGATGATGAACGGCTATGCCGATCAAGTTGGCTCGCTGTATGCTGGGCTGGATTTGCGCAAGAACTTTTGAGTGCCGGTTTGGCTGTGATGAAGCGCTTGAGCGCGCCCGCGGTGGCGCGGCTGAAGGCGACACTGTTTGGGTTGAGTCTGCTGCCAATACTGCGCTTGGTGGTGGGCGCGTTTACCAATGCGCTGGGTACTAATCCGCTGGAACTCATCACCCGTTCCACCGGCACTTGGACGCTGGTATTTTTGTGCATCACCTTGAGCGTCACGCCCTTGCGCAAATGGAGTGGCTGGAACTGGCTGGCGCAATATCGCCGGATGTTTGGCCTATTCGCCTTCTTCTACGCCAGTTGCCACTTTCTCACCTTCATCTGGTTTGACCATTTTTTTGATGTGGGTGAAATCATCAAAGATGTCATCAAGCGGCCCTTCGTCACCATCGGTTTCGCGGCCGTGGTGTTGATGACTCCACTGGCGATTACTTCCAATCGGCACCTCATCAAATGGATGGGTGGGCAACGCTGGCAAATGCTGCACCGCTTGGTGTATCTCATCGCCGTGTTAGGCGTAGTGCATTACTGGTGGCTGGTGAAACGCGATTTGACCCAACCGATTATCTATGCTGGCGTGGTAGCGATACTGCTCGGAGCGCGGCTCTGGTGGCGGCTTTCCAAGGCGCGTGCCTGAAGAGTATTATCAGAAGCGGCTCTTCAGGAGGCTATAGTTTTCGTTTTCTGCCATGCAGCATCGCTGCAGGCAGATTTTCGCGATGCCGCCAAGAGGCGTAAGCCACACCTGCCAAATGCAGCGCCACCAGCGGCACGAAGGCGTGCCCCAGCAGATTGTGCAAATTGCCCAGCCAAGCATAGCCCCAAAAGCGATCCGTGGTGTAGAGCCAGCCGGTGAAGCCGGTGAGAATCACGTCGGCCAGCAGCAGCACAATCATCCACCCGCCCAACGGGTTATGGCCGATAAAGCGCAGCTCGCGTCGCGCCAACACCGTTTGCAGGTATTGCCAAGTGGCGCGCGGGCCACGCACAAAATTGCTGAAGGCGATTACGTCATCAGGCTCGGTCGCGTGGCGGCCTTGCGACCTACGCAAGCCGATAAAGCAGCGCACCAGTGCGATCAAGAGCGCGCAGTAACCGGTCCATTCGTGAACTCGCCCACCACCTTCATGCGTCACAAAGCTGGCAATCACGCACCCGGCGAGCGCCCAGTGAAGCAGACGAATCGTGCGCGGCCAGACCAGTACGGCATGGCTGGAATCTTCGGCTGAGGCCACCACCGATACCGTCTAACGTCGGCTGGTTGGCACCGCCGCCAACGTAACGGGATGAAAGTAGTACTCGCCCCGCTCGCCTTTCTCATTCAAAGCGTAGACCTCGTAGCAGCCGCCATCTTCCTTGATGCGTCGCACGGTCCAGCCCTTTTCTTTGAGCATCGCTTCAAGCTTTTCAACCGGCTGCCAGCCTGACTTGGGGCCGGAGTCGCAAGTTGCCAGGCCGGTGGCATGGGCAGAGGGCGAGGCGAGCGTGGCGACGCCACAGGCGAGCGCTAGGGCTAGGGTGGCGAGTGGTTTCATGGTCATATTTTCGTTGGTGATAAGCGTCAAATTATCGCCAACACCAGACGCGAATGCTTGCCAAAAAGTGTAACGACCGGTGAGCTGCACTTTCTATGGGTGTATCCCGTAACTTTTCAGATCCGTAGCACTAATGTCGCCCGCTGGAACCAACTGATAGTGTCGTTCGTCTACGACCTTGACTTGCCCGTCTTGAACCGTTAACTCAAATAGTGCGATTCGCCCACCACTCATGAATTGAGCAGAGACAGCGCGGCACACCAAGTGCGGAAATTTCGCCGCACAGCACAAAAAATCTTGCTGTGTTTGGACGGCCCCGTGTCGGTCATTCCCACCTTTGGCTTGCACCGGTACAACGTATTGCCGCCCATAACGGTCCAGCCCGACGTAGATCTCGTCAATCTCAATCTGCCCCACGCCCGTGACTGTCGTGCGCAAGTGGTTTTGGAGCGAGAAGGTGGTGATGCCAAGAAAGGTGTCAATCAGCCGGTTGTAGCGCAACTTGGCTAAGAGTGCTTGTTCATCGGAGAGCGCATACGCGCGATGAGTTGCGCATAAACGTTGTTGCCGCTGGCTTTGACGAGCATGGCAGTGGGCTTAGCTGCGGTCTTAGGCATGCTCGTCCTCGAAAAGTCGATCCTGCGAGGCCTCAAGGGTATCTGGCGTTTTTGCAGGGCGGGTTCGTTGCGCGATGGTGTTGTGCGGCACACCAAAATAGGCGGCCGCTTCGCCCATATCCATGCGCAACAGCTCGGGCGCGCCAGTCGCAAGCGTCATCACGGGCTTTCGTGCAGTGCATTCCAGGGCATGCATCACCTGGGCCGCCACGGCGCGCGCCAATAGGGGAGGGACGCTATTGCCGATCTGCCGGAACCCATGCCACTTGGTCGCGTGGAAGCGGAACCAATCGGGATAGGAATGCAGCCTTGCCGCCTCGCGCACCGTAATCACTCGGGGCAAATGCGGATGAATCGGGCGCGGCGAGGTGAAAGCGCCGCGCGCGCTGTCGGTTCCCGCGCGCAGGGTATTGCACAGACCATGCGGCGGCAATTTGCGAAACCGGCTGATCGGTTCGGTCGCGCCGTGTGCGGTGGACGCAAAGCGGGCGCGGGAAACTTCGGAATGCTCGGTGCGCAGACTTGAGGTCAGCCAATCCGACTCATAACTGCGTGCGTAACCGTAGTCGCTCGGATCGCCTTCCAAACCCCTAAGGAGTCGTGCGTAGCGGCTCTCGCTTGGCCAAGAGACCTGAATTTCGTCGATCACTCGCAAAAGATCAAAGCTGTCCGCGTCTGGCAAATCATCAATCGCTTGCGACACCGTGGTCCGCGCGGGCGACTGCGATGGTAAGCCGACTGGGTAGTCTGGAAGCGCAATCCGGCGCCTAGCTGCGATCAGAAACAGGCGATGTCGATTTTGCGGTACCCCGAAATCGGCGGCATTGAGTACCTGGTACGGCAGCCGCACGTTGTAACCAACGCCATCCAGCGCGGCGATCAATTCATCCAAAAATGCGGCGTGGCGGCCCAAGGTCAAGCCTTTTACGTTCTCAAATACGCAAACCTTGGGTTGCAGCTCACGAACCAGCCGCACGAAATGGAATACGAGTTGATTGCGCGGGTCGTCCAACGCCCGTTTGCCGATCATTGAGAAGCCCTGACAAGGCGCGCCGCCGAAAACGACATCGATATCGCGTGCGCCTAGCGCGGCGCGATGTCGAATTTCATCGCCGTCCAGCGTGACTACGCTGGCGCAAATGGCGGTTGTTTGAGGAAAATTGAATTCATGAGTCGCGCAATGAACTGGGTCAATTTCGATGGCGGCAGCGACATCAAAGCCAGCTTGCTCAAATCCCAATGACATGCCGCCTGCCCCAGCGAAGAGGTCGATGCCGACTGGACGGGTCAGGCCTGGGGGAGTGTCTTGGGACATTGCGGATCGGAAGAGCTCTGAGTAGCGCTGACTACAATCACAGCATTATATGGCTGCGGCGCGGCGATTGTCCTTACTCAAACCCGCTGCAACACCAGCCCCTTCAAATACTCCCCTTCTGGGAATTCCATGGCGATCGGGTGATCGAGTGGCGCGCCCATGCGTTTGACGATGCGGCAGCGCACGCCCGCGTCGGCGGCAGCGCCTGCGACGATTTTCTGAAACAACTCGGCCGAAACACCGCCTGAGCACGAAAACGTGAAGAGCAGGCCGCCGGGATTGAGGAGCTTCAAGCCTAAGAGGTTGATGTCTTTGTAGGCGCGCGCGGCACGCTCGGCGTGGGCCGCCGTGGGCGCGAACTTGGGCGGGTCCAGCACGAT
>JANLTH010000062.1:0-32361 GCA_031362865.1 Burkholderiales bacterium
CTTTGTCGCCGACGTGCGCATGGTGGCCAATCTGTGGCTCAGACCGGGTAACACCGGTTCGGCCAACAACGTGATCAACTTTCTTGAGGCCACGCGAGCCAATCTGGGCGACCAGAAGATTGGCCTGCTCCGAGCCGATTCTGGGTTCAGTGAGGAGGGATTTGTTAGCCATCTGGAGCAGGCGCGGATCAACTTCATCATCGCGCTCAAACTCAATTACCCGCTACAGCGTGAGTTGGTGCGCGCCGCGCAGAGCGGCGGCGACACCGTTGCTGCCACCGCTGCCGCTGCCACCACCGCACCAACACCCTCATCGAGCGCGTCATCGTCATCTACAGCGTCACCAGGCCCAAGCGCATCGCCCTCGCGTTGGTGGACGCTTGACGATGGTATCGAGCTGTGTGAGCTTGAGTATCAGGCACCGAGCTGGAGCGCTCCGCGCCGTGTCATCGGCATTCGTCAGCACATTAAAACCCGCGTGGCCGCTAAAGGCAAGACGCTCTCTTTGTTTGCCCACGATGAGACCATCGGGCAGTGGCGCTACGGCGCACTGGTGACGGACTTGCATCTGCCGGTGCCGGCGATCTGGCGGCTTTACCGGGGACGCGCGGATTGCGAGAATCGGATCAAAGAACTCAAATACGATTTCGCAGCGGGCAGCCTGAGCCTGCGCGACTTCTGGGCCACCGAGGCCGCCTTGCACACCGTGATGCTGGCCTTCAATCTGATGAGCTTGTTTCGTCAGGTGCTGCTCAAGCAGACGGTACGTAAAAACGGGGTCGATCAACCGATACAACACACCCTGTCAACGCTACGCCATCAGCTCTTCGCCCAACCCGGCTTCATCACCCATGAGGGCCGATCCCCCATCCTCAAACTGGCTACCGCCATGCAACAGCGTGAGTGGATCGCAGGCCTCTGGAACCGCGCAAAACAGTTCGATTTACCCGTCCACTTCTCACCACAATTTTCACCGCCGGATTCCTCCTAATGGAAAATCTCGGTTAATCGTACCTAATGTATTCAAGCAGGATCAACGCGGCGGGGTTGATGCGAAGTGCGAGCTTTATCTTCGCTCCGGATTCGGTTGTGTACATCCGACCGCGCTGCCCCAGTTTTTCGTATATGACCGCCGCCGGTTCGAGTCCTTGGTCGCTGATCCAGCGCCTATGCTTGGTCAAGATGTGAGTCGCGCCGTAAGCGCTGGTTCCCACTTTTAGCCAGATCGGCAGATCCATATCAATTCCCGAAACCGTTCCGGCGCGGATCATGCCAAAATTCGATGTGCCATCGACGAGCCAACGGCTAGATGGGCTGTCGCCTTCCTTGGCAAAATCTGGCATGCGGCGCGAGAATCGAGTTCGAACAGACGGTAGCAAAAAAAAGATGCCACCTTGCGGCGGCATCTTCGGTATTGGAACGACGCCAGCGGTATCTATTTTCAAGAATCCCGAGTCCTTTCGGACACCCCGTTCAGGTGGAAAATCTAGGCCCCACCCTTCGCGACAATTTCGCATCTTCTGGCCAATCGATGGAAATATCTTCTTCGAGCCGAGCTAGCATGGCGCGAATGATCCCACTGAATCCCAGATGAGTCACATTATATTCGCATGTTTGACATGCGTATTTCTAATTTTTAGACAACGGCTTGACCAACCTGCCACTCCATTGCCTCATCCAAGGGGTAAATCGGTCGTGGCACGCGCTGCCATGGCACGTTTTTGAGCACTGGCGTGGTCAGGCCCGGCACGTCAATCTCGACGATGTGCTGATCCGCAAACAGGTGGTCAAAGCCCGCCCGGAAGTGCCCGCGTGACTTGACGACCACGCTGCGCGCCCTGGCGATATCGAGCCCGAACATTTCGAAGTAGACCGGGTCTTTGCATTGCTGGCGCACGCTCACCACCACCACTTGCACGCCACCCAACTTGAGCAGCGCACACGGCCCCAAGCTTTGCGCGTGGCCTGCCAGCATACCGCGCCGCCCGACGATGTTGCCTTCGTGCAGGCCCGCCACCGTGGCTGGGTGGGTGAAGCTGCCCGAAAGCGGATGCGTTTCATCTCGATTGAAGCGCGCGTTGAACGCGGCACCCGCACCCAAGCGATGCGCCTCGGCGGCGAGCGCTGGGTCGTAGAAGATGCCGAGCAGTGATTCCCGCACACCTGCATTGACAAAGGCTTGCAAAATCCACACGGTGTTGCTGCGCCCGCCGCCACCGGCGTTGTCGGCGACATCGGCGAAGAGTAGCGGCGTGCGCTTGGCATCAACGCCACACGCCAGCGCCTGTGCGGTGGCATCGGCCAGGCTGGTCAGGTTGGGCACGTAGCGCGCGCGCTCGCCCCAGGCGTGGGTGGCAATTTCGCGTGCAAGCGCGCGCGCCTTAAGCGCATTGTTGCGGGTGGTGACGATCACGCTCATGCCGTTTTTCGGCGTGTCGCCAAGCGTAAAACCGGAGAGGATCGACACGTTCATCACGTCGCGATCGAGCTTGGCTTGACCATAGGCGATTAAGTCGGCATAGGGGCCGCTCTTGGTGTTCTGCGTCACTGAGGGCGGGATCAGCGGGAGCTTGACGAAGGCCGCAGTAGCCTTGATGCCCGCGCAGAGCTCGCGCAAGGCCGCCGCCGCTTCCGCACCGCGCGCGGCCATGTCGGTATGCGGGTTTTCGCGATAGGCGATCAGGATGTCGGCGTGGTCCACCATGCGCTGAACGATGTTGCCGTGCAGGTCGAGCGTGGCGATGATGGGAACGCTCGGGCCGACCACCGCACGCACTGCCTCAAGCAGCGTGCCGTCAGGGTCGATGTCCACCGTGGCAATCGCTGCGCCGTGCAGCGAGAGGTAGACCGCATCGACTTGGCCCAGTGCCTTGAGTCGGGTGCAAATTCCCTCACGTAGCGTGTCAACCCAGGCTTGGTCGATAGGGCCGCTGGCCCCTACGACTGAACACAGCAGCGGCAGGCCGACCCATGCCGGGCCCTGATCCATCGCGGCGACAAAGCCGGTGATTGTGGCAGGCGCACGCGGGTGCGCGGCGCGCCAGTCGGCTGCAAGCGCGGCATCTTCCAAGTGGCAATTGGCGCGAAACTCGGCTTCGGTGGCCACCGGTGCGTGCGAGTTCGATTCGAGCATGAAAGCGCCCACGGCTACGCGCAAGGGCTTTATAGTGTTGGTCATTGGCAATTTGGAGAATAGAAATGATGGCAAGTCACAATGGGTTGAGCAGCTTGAAGAGAATCTTAGCTGCGCTGGTGGGCGTGCTAGCTGCCTGCGCGACTTCTGCTTTCGCGCAAACGCTCACCTTGGGCACCAAGCTTGAACTCAATACGCTTGACCCGCATTTTTTCAATGCGTTTCCCACTGGCTCGTCGCACGCAATGTTCTACGAAAAGCTGGTTCAGATCGACGCGCAAGGAAAGGTGCAGCCGCAGCTTGCCACCACCTGGCGCATCGTCGATGCCACCAACCCGCTGATCTGGGAATTCAAGTTGCGCAGCGGCGTGAAATTTCATGACGGCGCAAGCTTTGGCGCTGATGATGTAATCGCCACGATTGAGCGCGTGCCCACCGTGCCCAACAGCCCCAACCTGTTTACCCAATTCACCCGCAACATTGTGAAAATGGAGAAAGTCGATGACCTGACGGTGCGCCTGACTACGCGCGAGCCACACCCTTCGCTTCATCACGATTTGGGTAATGTGTTCATCGTGTCGTCGCGCATCGCAAAAAGCGCCTCCACGGCCGACTTCAACAGCGGCAAAGCGGTCATCGGCACAGGGCCGTACAAATACGTTGAGTGGATCAATGGCGACCGGCTGATCGCCGAGCGCTTCGATGCTTACTGGGGCGGCAAGCCAACCTGGCAGCGCGTGACGGAAAAAGTGATCGCCACCGATGCCACCCGCATGGCCGCACTACTCTCAGGCCAGGTGGATGCGATTGATGTCGTGCCCTCCGCCGATTTGCCGCGCTTGAAACGTGAGAACCGCTTCGCGCTCTTCAAAGGGCCGGCCGCATTGATCCACTACATCGCGCTCGATACCGATCGCGATGTCTCGCCTTTTGTGGCTGCCAAAGGCGGCGGCGCGCTCACCTCCAATCCGCTCAAAGACGTGCGGGTGCGCCGTGCGCTCTCGCTCGCGTTGAACCGCGCCGTGATCGTGGACAAGCTCTTGGAAGGCAGTGGCGTGCCCGCCGCGCAAGTGACCCTGCCCGCACTGCCGGGCTCTTCGAAAACGCTGAAAGCCGATGCGCCAGACATGGCGCGCGCGCAGGCCTTGCTCAAAGAAGCCGGCTGGGCGCAAGGCTTCAAGCTCACCTTGCACGTGACCAGCGGCCGCTACCCGAATGACACAGGCATTGGCCAAACCATTGCGCAGGCCTGGTCGCGCTTAGGGCTTGAGGTGGCGGTGGAAGCCGTGCCCGGGCAGATATTTTTCACCCGCGCCACCAAGCAAGAGTTTTCTGCTTTCAGCGCGCAGTATGGGGCGGACGAAGTCGGCGCAGGCTTGCGCGCGCTAGTGGCCGCGCCAAATCGTGATCGCGGCTATGGCACAGGCAACCGTGTGAAATACAGCAACCCGGCGGCCGATGGCCTGCTGTTCGACGCATTGACAACCATGGATAGCGCGCAACGCGATGCCAAGCTCGCCCGCGCAGCAGAAGCCTACATGGCCGATCAGGCAATCATCCCGGTGTTTCACCCGATCATTGACTTCGCGGCAAAGAAGGGTTTGGTGATTACGCCCACGGTGCAGCGACGCTTCAATGCACTGATGATTCGGCCTGCGCCGTGATGCCCCTACGGCATGAAGGCCGTGCGCACCAGCCCGATCACCGCCAACAGCATCAACAGGAGCAGTGTGTTTTGCTTGAACTTGGCCTCACTCGTACCCACAAATTGGCGCGATCCCAGTGCTACGCCAAGGAGCATTGGCAATAGCATCAGGGCTGCCAACCACACGGTGGATTGCAGTACCAAACCCTGCGCCACACCCAGCCCGATCCCGAGCACATCCATCAGAAAGATCAACGCTGAAACCGTGGCGCGAATCGTCGCTGACCCAATGCCGGTCGCGAGCAAGATGGCAATAATCGGCAACCCGCCAATCGCCGCTGCACCATTGGCCACCCCGGCAACGATGCCGGTCACAAATTGTGTGATACCACCGCCACTCCAGGGTGGCTTCCAGTTGCGCCAAATCGCGAAGCAGCACAGCAGAATCGCCAGCGACACCACCACTTTGAGCACTTCCGGCGCGGCATAGCGCAGGGCAGCAACGCCCAAGGGCGTGGCAATCACGATTCCCGCCAACAAGCGGGTCAGCCAGCGCCAGTTGATCTGCTTCCATACCGCCCGCATCATGAATACTGACGCGGCGATTTCGAGCAACATCGTCAACGGCACAATTAGCGCGAGCGGCTGCGCCAATCCGAGGGTTGCCACCAGCAAAGCAGAAAAGCCAAAGCCCGTGTAGCCACGCACGATACCTGCGGCGAACACAACCAGCGCGGTGAGCGCCAGTTCAGCGCCGCGCAACCCGAAGAATTCAGTCACTGCGAGCCATGGAGACGCTTATCCAGAAAGCGTCTTCTTGCTGCAATGCCTGAAGAATGGCTCTGGTTGCTCGTCTTCACAAATGGAGTTGGAGAAGTGGCTACCACTTCCAGCCGTACTCAACGGTCAGCGGCGCGTGGTCGGAGAAGCGCTCGTCTTTATAGATCGCCACTTTCTTCGCCGTGGCTGCAACACCCGGCGTGGCGATTTGGTAGTCGAGTCGCCAGCCAACATTCTTGTCCCACGCCGCACCGCGCGCGCTCCACCAGGTGTATTGCTCGGGGCGCTGGTCGATGGTGCGGAAGACATCGACAAGGCCAACTTCGTCGAACACGCGGGTCAGCCAGGCGCGCTCTTCAGGCAGAAAGCCAGAATTTTTCTGGTTGCTCTTCCAGTTTTTGAGGTCAATTTCGTGGTGCGCGATATTGAAGTCGCCGCAGATGACGAACTCGCGCCCCGATTTTTTGCATTCGCGCACCAGGCCTTGCAAGTACGGCAAGTACTCCGCTAAAAAGCGAAATTTGGCCGCCTGGCGCTCTTCGCCCGACGAGCCAGAGGGTTGATAGATCGAAATCACGGCCAGCGGGCCGTCTTTGGTGTCGAAATCACAGCGCACCAGGCGGCCTTCGGCATCAAATTCCTTGGAGCCATAGCCGATTTGCACCTTGGTCGGCGCGGTTTTGGCATAGACCGCAGTGCCGCTGTAGCCTTTTTTCTCGGCGTAATGGAAATGACCGTTCATTTTGGCGGGGCGACGATGCGCATCCGTTAAATCGGCTTCCTGGGCTTTCAATTCCTGCACGCACAGCGCATCGGCTTTCTGCTGCTCTAACCAGCTGAAGCAGCCTTTGGTGGTTGCCGAACGGATGCCATTGAGGTTGAGTGAGATAATTTTCATGGAAAGCCGCCGTTGCGGTGTCAGAGAAAAAGATGAACGATCCGAGCCAATTGCGTACCGAGTTTATTCGCTTCGCCGTCGAAACGGGCGTGTTGAAGTTTGGCCAGTTCACGCTCAAGTCCGGGCGGGTATCGCCCTATTTTTTCAATGCCGGGCTGTTCAACGACGGGGTGTCGCTGCAAAAGCTGTGTGAGTTTTACGCGCGCACCATCGTCGCCTCTGGCATACAGTTTGACGTCTTGTTTGGCCCGGCCTACAAAGGCATCACGCTGGCGGCCGGCACGGCAATCGAGTTAACGCGTCTGGCGGTCAATACGCCCTATGCTTACAACCGCAAAGAGGCCAAAGACCACGGCGAAGGCGGTGTCATCGTCGGTGCGCCCTTGGTCGGGCGTGTGCTCATCATCGATGACGTGATTTCGGCGGGAACTTCGGTGCGCGAGTCGGTACAGATGATTGAATCGGCCGGGGCAAAACCATGCGGCGTGGTGATCGCGCTGGACCGGATGGAAAAAGGTCAAAAAGACGGCCCGGCTGGTTCAGGCACGCTGAGCGAACTCTCGGCCGTGCAAGAGGTCAACCAAGCCTACGGGTTGCCCGTTCTATCGATAGCGGGCTTGAATGATGTGCTGGGCTATCTGGAAGGCTCCGAGAGGTCAGTTGCCGGTGATGTGCAGTTGCTAGAATCTCAGGCCGCAGTAAAGCTCTACCGCACGAAATACGGCGTTACCGGCTGACTGGAAACAGATTTTTTTGATCCGCCCCTCATACGTGCCGGATCAGCAAGGTGGAAAACATGGATGGTTGGCTCAGCAGCAAAAGGATGCAAAACCCGGCAACCCTGGCGGCGTTGGGTGCAATGGCGCTCACGTTTGCCATCACGGTAAGCGCCCAGCCGCGCGACACCTATAGCTGCAAGAGCGAAACCGGGCGCTTGATTACCACTGACCGAATCGGCGATTGCCACGGCAAGGAAACCCGTGTGATCGGGACCGATGGCCGCACGGTTCGCACGATTGCCGCGCCGCTGACCCAAGAGCAGAAAGACGCACTCGCCGCCACCGCACGCCAAAAGAAAGAAGAAGATGTCAAGCGCCGCGAGCTCAAGCGGGTGGACGACGCGCTGCTGGACACCTTTCGTAACGTGGATGACTTGGAAGTCAAACGGGTGCGCGCCCTCGATCAAATCAAACAAGATTTGGCTGGCTCGCAAGGCCGGATGGAGCGGATGAAAAAGCTTCACGCCGAGTACTTGCAGGAAGCCGAGTTCTACAAAAATAAGCCTTTGCCACCTGACTTGAAGCGCAAAGTCGATGACAACGACGCGGCGATGAAGGGTGAGCAAAATACCATGACCTCCAAGCAAAATGAGGTGGTGCAGGTGAATACACGCTTTGACAGCGACAAAAAGCGCTTGATTGAATTGACCGATGCGGCCAAGCCCGCGGCGGGCGCGGCAACGACCACTACCGCAGCGGCCAAAGATTCGGCGAAAGACCCGTACAAAGACTCGGCGAAAGCTGCGCCGAAGAAGAATTAAGAGACCGGGATTTAAGGAAGATCCGCCACCTTAGAAGCCCCAACTCCAGAGGGAAACGCGGCCGCAAACTTTGCTCGGTTGCGACTTAATCTGCGTTTCCTCAGAACTGGCTAACTGTCATCGACGCGCGGTTGTTGAGCGTGTCGCGGTCAAACCCAGCTGCCAATTTGTAGCGCCACCCGCTCCGCCATAGGCACAATTTTTTCGAGGTCCGCAAACCCGTCGGGGGCTCGTTCTTCAACCAATCGCAGCACGCCGTCCGGGCCTTCTTTGCGATTGAGTTCCACGATCTTGGCGGTTGCGGGGAGCCGATCCGCTTCATATGCCCCCAAGGCCGCAGCAACGCTGGGCTGCGTGGCCAACTCATAGGCCAGTTTGCGGGCATCCAGGATCGCTTGCGACGCGCCGTTTGATCCAATCGGGTACATCCATGCGCCGCGTCGCCCAAGAGAGTCACGCGCCCGAAATTCCACGTGGGCACCGGGTTGCGGTCGCTCATCGGGTACTCGAACACTTCGCCGGATTCGCGGATGATGCGCGCGACGTGCATCCAGTCGAAATCCCATTTTTCGAAGTCGGGCATGAAATCCTCCAACTTGCCGAGGCGATTCCAGTCTTCGGCATTTTTGAGGTCGGTGGTACCGAGGGTCAGCTCGGCGATCCAGTTGGTCAGCAACTTGTCATCGGCCAACCGTTTGATCGGGTAGCAGACCCACTTTTTCCATGCATAGCCCGCCACCGCCATCGAGGCCCCAGTGAGAAAGGGTTCCATCACGGTGGTGCCACGCCACAGAATGCGCTTGCTCCAAACCGGCGGCCCTTCATCCGGGTAATACTTTTTGCGGATCGCCGAGTGAATCCCGTCAGCGGCGATCACCACATCGGCCGTAGGGCTGGCGTGTGCCGGATGGCGCTGTTGCAACGCCCGGCTCTCAAACCGTACCGTGGCGCCACTAGCGGTTTGCGTCACATCCACTGCGGCGTGGTCGGTGACCACGGCGTCGGCACCCAAGCGCTCGCACACTGCGTCGTAAAGCAGCATTTGCAGGTAGCCGCGATGAATCGAAAACTGTGGCCAGCGATAACCCGCGTTCATGCCGCGTTCTTCGCGCCACACGACTTCGCCGCGCTTGGTGGCGTAGACCAGCTCGGCGGTGCGAATGCCTTCACGGTCCAGCGCCTGGAGCAGGCCCAGCTCAGCCAACTCGCGCACCGAATGCGGCAGGATGTTGATGCCAACCCCGAGCGGCTTAATCACTGGATTGGCTTCAAACACCCGGCAGCGGATGCCCGCTGCGTGAAGCGCGAGCGCAGCCGTCAAGCCGCCGATCCCGGCCCCCAAAATAATCACATTCATAAAGCAACTACCCAAGAAACATTTTGTACGCAGGGTTGGCGCTTTCGTCCCACGCGCGATAGCCCAGCTTGTCAAGGAAGGTTTTGAAGGCACGCATCTCATTGTTAGGCACTTGCATGCCCACCAGCACGCGCCCGACATCGGCCCCATGATTGCGGTAGTGAAACAGGGAAATGTTCCACGACGGGTTCATCGCGGTCAAAAAGCGGGTGAGCGCTCCGGGACGTTCCGGGAACTCGAAGCGGTACAGCAATTCGTCTTTCGCCAGCGGCGAACGCCCCCCCACCATGTGGCGCAGGTGCAGCTTGGCCAACTCGTCGTCGGTCAAGTCGAGCGCTTTGAAATCGCTCTTTGCCAAGAGCTTGATCAGCCGCGTGACATCGGCCCGGTCGTGTACCGACAGGCCGACAAAAATATGCGCCTCACTCGACTCCGAAATACGGTAGTTGAACTCGGTCAGGTTACGGTTGCCGACTAGCTCGCAAAAGCGCCGGAACGAGCCACGCGCCTCGGGAATCGTGACCGCCAAAATCGCTTCGCGCCGCTCGCCGACTTCGGCGCGCTCAGCCACAAAGCGCAGGCGGTCGAAATTCATATTGGCCCCGCAGGCAATCGCGACCAGGGTTTCGCCCTTGAGCTTTTCGCGCTCGACGTAGGCTTTGGCCCCAGCGATGGCCAGCGCCCCGGCAGGTTCAAGCACCGCGCGGGTATCTTCAAATACGTCTTTGATCGCCGCGCAAATGTCGTCGGTATCGACCAAAATAATCTCGTCCACCACCTCTTTACACAGGCGAAAAGTCTCGGCACCCACATACTTGACCGCCACGCCATCAGCAAACAGGCCTACCTGCTCCAGCTTAACGCGCCGCCCGGCCTTGAGCGACTGCGACATCGCATCGGAATCGACCGGTTCGACTCCGATGATCTTGATATCGGGCCGCACCCGCTTGATATACGAGCCAACCCCGGCAATCAAACCGCCCCCACCAATGGCCACGAACACGGCCTTGAGCGGGCCTTGGTGCTGGCGCAGGATCTCCATACCGATGGTGCCCTGCCCGGCAATCACGTCCGGGTCGTCAAACGGGTGGACGAAAGTCAGGCCGCGCGCCGCCTCGATCTCGCGGGCGTGCGCTACCGCCTCGTCAAACGTGTCGCCATGCAGCACGACCTCGCCACCCCTAGCTTTAACAGCATGTACTTTGACCAGCGGCGTGGTCACGGGCATGACGATGACCGCATGCGTGCCCACCCGCTTGGCAGCAAGCGCCACACCTTGCGCATGGTTACCCGCTGAGGCACAAATCACCCCGGCGGCCAATTGTGCCGCGTTGAGTTGCACAATTTTGTTGTAGGCCCCGCGCAGCTTGAAAGAGAAAACGCTTTGCAGGTCTTCGCGCTTGAGCAGCAGTTGGTTGTTCAGCCGCGCTGAAAGATTGGGCGCTTTGTCAAGCGGGCTTTCCTGTGCGACATCGTAGACCCGCGCATTGAGAATTTTGGTTAGATAGTCGATTGTCATGGCAATATTCTAACCCCCACGCAGGGGGTTCAAATTTTCCTTGTGCAAACTGACGTAAAGTGCCGCCATGCTCGAACTTTTTCGCAGCGTCTTCAGTGAAGATGCCAGTCTGTGGTCGCTGTTTTTTGCCTCGCTGATTACGGCGACTTTCTTGTCATTGCCCTCCGAGGTGATGGTGCTGGCCGCGATCAAGGCTTACCCTGCCGATACATGGCTTTTGGTCGCGGTAGCCTCCGTAGGCAATACGCTGGGCAGTGTGCTCACCTACTGGATGGCGCGTTTAGTGCCGCACCGCAAGCCGATAAAGTACGAAGACTTGATTCGCCGCTACGGCGCACCCGCGATGCTGCTGGCGTGGCTGCCGCTGGTAGGCGATGCGACGGTCGCAGTGGCAGGCTGGCTCAGGCTGGCGTTTGTACCGTGCCTGATTTATCTGGCAATTGGCAAATTCGCGCGCTATGCGTTCATCGCGCTGGTGGCGTGAGCGCTTGAACAATGCCTGAAGAGTCTTATCTGGTGCGGCTCTTCAGGCACTTATTCAGTTCCTACAAGAGCATGTCGGCCCAAATGTTTTTCGCCCAGGCATTGGCGTAAGCGCCCTCAAGCTCGGTAGCGGCGGCGGAGAGGCCGCCTGATCCGGGCACGATTTTCATCGTCTTATCAGTTGGGTCGTAGGCATGAACGGATGCCACGTGCACCACGTTCTTGTCGTCCACAAACGAGTAGCAAGTATTGGCCATCATGGGTGTTTTCGATGGTTCACGGCCTTGCATCAGCTCGATAATCGCGGCGGCGGCCACCTTGGCGTGCTGGTTGGCCATATGGCCCGACTTGGGCATTGCGGGCGCGGAAAGCGTGGCATCACCCAGCACATGCACGCCGGGCCGCGCGGTCGATTCCATCGTCAACCAATTCACTTGACACCAACGGTTGTTGGCATTGATGACACCAGCCGCCAGGGCAATGTTGCCGGCGCGCTGCGGCGGCACAATGTTGAGCACATCGGCCTTGATTTTGTCGCCCACCTCGGTAATCGCAGTGCGATTGGCAGCATCGACTTCGGTCACGTTGTGGTTGTTGCGGTACTCGATAGTGCCCTTGTACTGGCCGTTCCATTGCGCCATGAATAGGCCCTTTTTCGACTGCACATCTTCATTGCCGTCAAGGATCAGTACTTTGCTTTTCGGCTTCTTGGTCTTGAAGTAGTGCGCCACTTGGCAGGCACGCTCGTAAGGCCCGGGCGGGCAGCGGTACGGTGCTTTGGGGATGGTCAGCGCGTACACGCCGCCGTCTTTCATGTCTTCGAGTTGCTTGCGCAGGCTCATCGTTTGCGGGCCAGCCTTCCATGCGTGAAAAATACTCTCTTGGGCCTTGGCATCCAAGCCTTTGACTTGGTCGAACATGAAGTCCACGCCCGGCGCAATGATCAGCCGGTCCCAATTCAAGTCTTGAATTTTCTTCAGTTCAATCGTCTTTTTCTCGAAATTGACCTTGGTCACTTCGTCGTTGATGACCTGCACGCCGTATTCGCGCAAGCCCGCGTAGCCGACGGTAATGTCCTCCATTTTCCTGCTGCCGCCCAAGACCAGGTTAGAGATCGGGCACGAGACAAAGTTGCGGTTCATGTCGATCAAAAACACTTCGACCATGCCACCGCTCCACATGCGCAGATACTTGGCAGCGGTCGCACCGCCAAACCCCGCGCCAATCACGATCACGCGGCCCAGTGGTTTGGAGGGTACGTCCGGGCCGGTCGCGCAGGCCGCCAAAGTGGAGGCCGTCGCGCCGGCCCCAGCCAACTTGAGCCAGTCACGGCGGGAAAATTCACGTTGCAGAATCGTCATGGCAGTTCTCCCTATTTGGCTTTTTGCGTGGCGAAGAAACTGGCCATCGCAGCGATTTGTTCGTCAGAGTAGCCCTTGGCAAGCTGATGCATGATGGTCGCAGCCGGGCCGGTGCGCTTGCCGCTTTTGAAGTCATTCATTGCAGCGGTGAAGCTTGCGGTATCGCGCCCGGCGAGCGAGGGAATCGATGATTGCGACACGCCGTTGGTGCCGTGGCAGTTGGCGCATTGCGCCGCCAAGTTACGGCCCAGATTGCGGTCTTGTGCATGCGTGGGAAGTGCGGCGAACGCGGCAAGCGCGAGCGCCAGGTGAGTCAATAGTAGCTGCCGCTTTAAGTGCATGGTTGCCTCCTGAAAGTCTTCAATAATCGGACAAGTCAAATCTTAGCGCTTCTTGGTGGGGCATCGGCCTTACGCGCAGCAATGCTTCGAGAAGCGCTCTGGATAAGGCTTTTCAGGCATCCTGCCGGAGCAACAGAGCACGCAGCTCAGCTTTTTTCACCTTGCCCAAGGCCGTTTTCGGCAGCGCGGGCAGAAAAACGATGCGTCGCGGGTGCTTGTAGCGCGCGAGCTTGTCCTCGAAGAGCGCCATGATTTTGCCGCCGTCGCACCGCGCGCCCTCGCGCAGCACCACGGCCGCTACGGCCACCGCGCCCCAGCGCTCGTCGGGCTGGCCCAGCACGGCGAATTCGAGCAGCGCCGCGCAGGTGGCGAGAATGTTTTCCAGCTCAGCAGGGTAGATATTTTCGCCACCCGAAACAATCATTTCCTGGGCGCGCCCCACCACCCAGTAGTAGCCTTGCGAGTCGCAGGAGGCTAGGTCGCCTGAGCGAAACCAGCCCTCGGCGAAGGTTTGTGGCTCGATGTCGCCCCAGTAGCGGCTCACCACATTGTTGCCGCGCACCTGGATTTCACCTACCTCGCCCTGTGGCACCACGCTACCGTCGGCGCTGATCAGCCGAACCTCCACGTGCATTGCAGGCTTGCCCGCACTGCCGACGTGCGCCAGCGCTTCTTGCGGGCGCAGCGCAATGGAAACTGGCCCAGTCTCGGTCGCGCCATACACCTGGCTCACCGGCACGCCGCGTGCGTGAACTGCTTCGATCAGGCTGTGTGGAATGGTGGACGATCCGGTGTTGATGAAGCGCAGCGATGCAAGATCAGCACTCACCCAGGCTGGATGATCGAGAATCGCCTTCAATGCAGCCGGTACTAGCAGGGAGAGCGTAGGCCGACAGGCGTTCACATCAGCGAGCCACTGGCCGGCATCGAAGCGCGCGTGCAGTGTCACTGTGCCGCCAGCGGCCAATACGGGCAGCAGCTGGATGCACAGGCCGCCGACGTGGAACATCGGCAACACACTCAACAGATGATCGGCCGAAGTCAGGTCTTGCGCCGCAATCGCCGATTGAATATTCCACAGCAGGTTAGCCTGTGTATGAACCGCGCCTTTTGGGCGGCCGGTCGTGCCCGAGGTGTAGACGATCAGGCATTCGCTGGCATCTTGTCCGGTGATTGCGACACCAGGGTTTGAGCTGGCGGCGATGGTCAAATCATTCACGGCAGCCCGTGGAATCTGGCGATCCGACCCAACATTCGACGCAACTTCGGCCAACGCCCGCATCGCCTCATCACTGACGATGAGCCGCGCTCCCGAGTCGCGCAAAATGGCTTGCAACTCGCCAGCGGCCAAGCGAAAGTTGAGTGGCACGGCAATCGCACTCAAGCGCGCGAGTGCCATCAAAAAGACGATGAAGTCGGGGTGATTCAACCCCAGGTAGGCAATCCGCTCGCCGGGCTTGACGGCGAAGCGCGCGGCCAGATTCGCGGTAGCGGCCTCGATTTGAGCCCAGAGCGCCGCGTAAGGAAAATCAACACCCTGAAAGTGGATCGCGCAGCGCGCCGGCGTCATCTGCGCCCAGTGTTCGATGATGCGCGAGAGGTTCAACTCAAGACTCCGTCATTCCCACGTAGGCGGGAATCCAGCGGGCGGTGCTACTCACATGACTACTCGACAGTCGCGCGCAGTCTGGGCTCCCGCCTTCGCGGGAATGACAAGCCAAAGACGAGAATCGAGCCATTTTCTTATTCCGGGTCGTCCTTCTCACCCGGCTCATACAAGCACTCGCGCCCCATGCGGTCAAGGCACAATTCAGCCGTCCAAGGCAGCATCAGTGCGCCGCAGCGCGAGTCGCGGTACATGCGCTCGAGTGGCAAGCTTTTCAGCATCGCTTGCCCGCCGCAGGTGCGCACGGCGAGGCGGCAGATGTCATTGGCGTTTTCCATGATGCTGTAGTGCGCGGCATAGAGCCGCTGGCGCGTATCGCGATCCGGGTTGGCTCGCGCGTCGCGCGCGTTAGCGAGAAAGAGGGCGCGGGTTTGCTCCAGCGTCACGCGCATCTGCGCCACCGCGATCTGCTTGGTGGGGTACATGCGTCGCTTGACCGGTGGCGTTCCCGGCATTTCTCCGCGCAGGTACTGCACGGTGAAATCGTAAGCCGCCTGCGCAATGCCCATGTAGGTAGGTGAGAGCGTGGCGAAGATATGCGGCCAGCGCTGCGCCACCTGAAAATACAGGCCTTCGGGCATCATCCGCTCGGTGGCGGGCACAAACACATCGTTGAAAATAAGGTTGCGCGAAACCGTGCCGCGCATCCCCAATGGGTCCCAATCGCCTTGAATCGTGACCCCCTCTGCCTTGGCATCCACCGCGATGTAAAGCGCGTCTTTTTGTGAGGCACCTGGCTTGTCTACGGTACACAAAATGCCGTAGTAGTCTGCTGCACCAGAGAGCGACGCAAAGATTTTTTTTCCATTCACCAGGTAGCCCGGCAGTCCGTCGCGTTTGACCGGTTTGGCCAGGGTGCCGAAGGGCGCTTTGCCGGCGGCAGCCGCACCACCTTCCGAAAACGGTTGGGCATAGACCCGGCCTTCATTCACCACCCGGGCGAAATGCATGGCACGGTTTTTCTCGTGGTCAGCGCGCTGCTCCGCTGTCATTTCCAAATCGTCGGCGATGAATCCGGCCCACATGGTCGAGCACACGTGCATGTTGTAGGTGAGCGCGGTGGCTCCGCAGTGGCGACCAATTTCGGCCGCCACCATCACGTAGGTTGCAAAATCAGCGCCCCAACCGCCGTAGGCTTCAGGCACGCATATTTTTAACAACCCCGCCTCACGCATGTCCGCATAATTGGCGAAGGGGAATACCGCGTCGCGGTCAATTTGTGCGGCGCGTGGGGCGAATTTCTCCAAGCCCAGATTACGGGCGATGGTGAGCAATTCACGCTGCTTAGACGAGAGGGCCGCGAAGCTCACCGCATCGCCGGTAATGGGCGGGGGGAGGTAGCTCATAGCGGAAAATTGGCTTTGAGCCACGTGAGCAGCGCGCCGTTAAACAGCGTCGGGTCTTCAAGATTGGCCAGATGCCCCACCCGCGGCAAGCACAGGTAGCGCGCGCCCGGAATGCGCGCCGCCATCTTCTCCATCACCGCTGGCGCGGCATTGCGGTCGTTCTCGCCTGCCAGGCAAAAAACCGGCAGGCGAATCTTCTCCAGATTAGCGCGCTGGTCAAACTCGGTGATCGCTTTCAGTGCCGCGCGATAGGTATCAGGCCGCACCGCGCCCATCACCTGCGTGGCGAGCGCCACACCTTCGGGATAAGGCTGCGGCCCCAACATGCCAGCCAGCAGCTCGGGTGCCAAGTCGTGCATGCTGCGGCCAGCATCGAGCGGGGCGATTCGTTTGTCGAGAAAGGCCTGCTGAAAAGCCCCGCCGCTATTGCCGAATGCAGGCGATGTGCCGGAAAACAAGGCCCCGTGCGCCTCTTCAGGGTGCCTTGCAAGAAATTCTTGTGCCACCATGCCGCCCATGCTATGCCCGAGCAACACCGTGCGGCGTGCGCCGATGTGACGGACCAAGACCGACAAGGCATCCGCCAGAGCTGCCATGTTGTAAGGCGCAACGCTGGCTGATTCGCCATAGCCGGGTGCATCCCACGAAATTGCGCGATACCCTTCGTTGAACACGGCTTGCGCCTGCCACGGCCACACCGCTTTGCCGCCACCCACGCCGTGCAACATGAAGACGGCGGTGTCGCCTTGACCCAACTCGAGATACGCTGGTAGGGAAGGTTTCACGCTGAGTCTCCTTGTTGTCCTTGCAATACGCCGTCTTGCGCGATTACCTGATCGTCCAGCTTGATGGTGCAGCCGCGCACTGGCAAATCGAAGTGGCCCAGGGTGTGGCGGCCCGCCACTTCATTAGCCCCGGTGGAATAGAGAAAGTTGCCCGCGAAGGCACGCAGCTCGGTGCCATTGAATTGGGTTTTGTCGTAGAAGGTGAGCGCGTCCCACCGGGCAGCATGGTTCATGCCCCAGCCGACGTGCGAGACCGCGTAGGCATCGCGCTCGCACCAAGCGGCAAAATAGCCGCGCATCATTTCAGCCTCGAAGCCCTGCCCTGCAACGTCGGTCACGTAGTCGTTTTCAATCCGCAAGGTCACCGCATGCTGCAAGTAGCGCTTGAAGGTGAGGTTCACGTCACCCGCGCCGAGCACCAAGGTGCCATTCACCGAACCCGCAGCCGGGAAGGCCAAGCACAGGCCACCCGGCCAGTGGGAGAGTGAGCCGGGCTTGGTGGTGAAGCCCCACACGCCGCCGATGCGTGCGCCGCGCAGTGCAATGGCGAGATCAGTGCCCGCCTTGCTGGTGACATGCATGGCTTGCGCGCCCTTCAAGCGGCGCATTCCACCGCGCACGCGCTCTTCGTCCGCTGCTTGCGGCATACAGCGCTCCAGAATTTCCGGATGCTCGTTGGTGATGACCAGCACTCGTGCGCCGCCTTTGAGAATGGCAGGCAGTTCCGGCGCGTGCTGCAAACCCTCAACCGTGCAATCCACCACGAAGGCCGAAGCAGCCAGCGCGCCCACTACCGGGGCGAGCCCGCCCAAAGCATCTGACGCGCCGGTCGAGCGCACCGGCACAGGCGCGGTCAAGCGCGGCGACGGCAAGGTCAGGCGAAACGGGCGCGCGCCCAAGCGCAGCAAGGCCAGCTCAGCCAGCTCAACATTGATCGGCCGGGATTGTGATTCACTCAAAATCGCGGCGCTTTCGCCCGCCTTTACGCCGCACAAGGCGAAGACCTGCGCGAAGCACTCGATCCAGCGGTGTTCAATACGTTCTTGCAACACGATCAGCTCTCCAGTTTTTTGTAGTGCCCCGCGTGGAACACCAAGGGTGCCGCATGCGAGCGGTGGTACCACTCCACTTCGCCCGAAAAAATGATGTGGTCGCCACCCGGATAGTGGGCGTGGCGCTTGCACACAAACTGCGCTGCCGCACCATGAATCAGCGGGATGCCGCTTACGTGCTTGTCGAGCGCGATGCCGTCAAACTTGTTCAGCTTCACCGAGGGCGCAGCACCATTGCCGGCAAAGCGCTTTGACACATGCTCTTGGTCGTGCGCCAACACACTGACTGCGAAATGAGATGCGGCTTCAAACAAGGCACGATTGGGCGAGCTGGCCGTGAGCGACCAAAGCAGCAGCGGCGGCTCCAGCGAGAGCGAGCAAAACGAGTTGACCGTCAGCCCCGCAGGCGTGCCATCGCCACGCAAGGCCGTGATCACGGTGACACCCGTGGGGAATGCACCGAAAGCCTGCCTCAGGGCGCGCGTGGAGTCTGTGCTTGGTTTGTCCATTTTTCATATAATACATGAAGATTCATGCAATGTTTCCAACAAGGACTGAAGCCACTGATGGCGCGTTTCATCGACGAATATCTTTCCTACCTGTTGGCCCGCGCCAATCATGCGGTCTATATGGAATTGGATGCCGAGGTGCGCGCAGTCGGCCTGACCTCGCTCGAATGGCGCGTGCTGGCAACGCTTTCGGACAGCCCTGGCTGCACGATTGGCGAGCTTGCCGCTGAGGTTGTCACCAAGCAGCCAACCTTGACCAAGTTGGTACAGAGGATGCGTGAGGCAGGCTGGGTGCAGGTGGCCGACGACGCGACGGACAATCGCCGCACGCAAGTGTCGATCTCACCGGTTGGCAAGACGCTGGTGCGAC
This sequence comes from Burkholderiales bacterium, assembly GCA_031362865.1. GTDB lineage: Bacteria > Pseudomonadota > Gammaproteobacteria > Burkholderiales > JAEUOS01 > JANLTH01. Next base: position 18,786 of record JANLTH010000062.1, read on the forward strand.
CTTTGCTCAAGCGCGCCCGCCAGCAGGAGGCGGCACTGTTCAGTGCTTGGCCCACCGCTCAGGTGACTGAGTTCAAAGCGATGCTCAAGCGCCTTCGCGAAGCGCCCGCTGCCGCAACGATCGAAGTGCCCGCTGCCGGGCTTAGCGAATCACCCGCTCCGCCCACGCGCGCAAGTGTGGCGCCAAGAAGAAAATCACCGGAAAAGCGAGCGGGAAAGCGAGCGCCCAAGTCCGCAGCCAGCGCCACAAAAACTCAGCGCCAAAGCCAAAATTGATCGCCACCAGAATGAAGGTGATGATGCAAGTCATCACCAAGCCCATCGCGGCGGAAAAGAGCAGATGACGCTTTTTTTGAAGCGGCGGCATGCTCACTTTTTTATACCGGCGGAAGCTTGCAGCACGGCGTGTACGGCCGCTGTGTCCAGTGCGGCAAAGCCTTGGGCCATCGCGGCGTTGTAGATTGGTACCGTGGCTGAGAGCAAGGGCGTTGGGCAACCCAAATCGCGCGCGAATTTGCCAATGATCTCCATGTCTTTTTGCCACAGGTGCATTTTCATCGTCACGTCGCTGTAGTCCTCGGCCACCATCATCGGCCCGCGCACGGCAAACATGCGAGAGCTGCCCCCGCCGTCGCCCACGACTTTGAGCACCATCGCCGGGTCGAGCCCGCCTTTTTGCCCGAGCACCAGCGCTTCAGCGGTGGAAACATTGTGAATCGCCACCAACAGGTTGGCGACATACTTCATCTTCGAGCCGTTGCCAAATTTGCCCACGTTGAAGTGGCTGCGCGCAAAGCCCGGAAATACGTGCGCAACGCGCTTGATAGTGGCGGCTTTACCGCTGGCGTAGACCGACAAATCTTTGTTGCGCGCCTGTGCGCCGGTGCCGCTTAAGGGGCAATCGAGCAGCTCGATACCAGCCTTGGCCAACATGCGCTGCGCCGCCTCTTTGTCAGCAATGGGCAAGGTACTGGTTTCAATGACCACCGTGCCGCGCGCGGCGGTGGCAGCAAGTTCGCCTGCGACCGCCATCAGCGCTGCGGCGCTGGGTAGCGATGAAATCAGAATCGCGGCGCGGCCCGCCACATCGGCCACCCGTGACTGCGGCACGCCACCGGCTTTTTTTAGCTTGGTGCGCATCGCAGGCAACGGGTCGTAGCCTGCCACGGTGAAGCCTGCCTTGACCAGATTGGCCGAGATCGCCCCGCCCATGATGCCCAAGCCCAGCATACCGATCGTTTCTTGCGCAGCGGAGAGAATTGATTTTTGAGGTGTGGTTTTCATCGCTTGATTTTCGCCGCTTTAGCCAGCACCTTGGCGCACCGTGGCGAATTCAGATCAAGAAAATGCGAATTGTCGCGCACCCAAGATGCACTACGATTTCTCCTTTCGCCCAAGCGCTGCACCGAACCGCTGCACTCAAGCATTTTTCCAACCAAGGCTCAGCATGCCCACCACTCCGCTTACTCCACTTATCCCACGCGAACGCGTTCCTTATTCGGCCATCATCGACCGCCCGCCGCTCAAACTACCTGGCGGGGCGCGCATGGCGGTGTGGGTGATTGTCAATATCGAAGACTGGGCCATTGAGCGCCCGATGCCACGCACCGTGCTCTCACCGCCAATGGGCCAGCCGCTGATGCCCGATTTACCCAACTGGGCATGGCACGAGTACGGCATGCGCGTCGGGTTTTGGCGCATTTTGGACTGCCTGCAACAGCGCCGCGTGATCCCGACTTTGGCCTTGAACGGCATCGTCACCAAGACCTATCCACGAGTGGCGCAGGCCGCGCTTGATGCCGGTTGGGAGTTTCTCGCGCACGGCTACCTGCAAATGCCGATGCACAAGGTGGACGACCAGCGCGCGGCGATCAAAGACACGATTGCTGCAATCCGTGATTTCACCGGCAAAGCGCCGCGCGGCTGGGAAAGCCCGGGCCTAACCGAAACTTTCGAGACCATCGACATTTTGGCCGAAGAAGGCATCGAGTATGTGGCTGATTGGGTGCTGGACGACCAGCCCACGCGCATCAAAACCACCAGCCGCAGCGTGGTCAGCGTGCCCTACTCGGTGGAGATAAACGACATCCCGATGGCGGCGCTGCAGCATATGAGCGCCGAAGAAATGGAACGCCGCTCGATCCGCCATTTTGAGCGCCTCTACGCCGAATGCGGACAGCAGCAAACCGCGCGGGTGATGGCAATCAGCGTCCACCCCTACATCACGGGCGTGCCGCACCGCATCGGCTGGCTTGAAAATGTGCTCGACCATATCCAACAAAAGAACGACGTGGTGATTTGGACGGGCGAGCGGATTTGCGATTGGTATCAAGCGCAATGAATTAGTTGACCGAACGGTCGAGTAATTGTAGACTTGTGTTTCTACGACGCAATTGCGTCTGAAGGATATCCTTGTACACCCAGTCACTCGACACCGCCAAACCAGAATCAGGCGAAGCACACACGCCAACGGTGAGCGCCGCGCAGGCGCTGTTCACCGCAAAAATGCGCGCCGACAAAAAGGTCGAGCCACGCGACTGGATGCCCGATGCGTACCGCAAAACTCTGGTGCGGCAAATCTCGCAGCACGCCCATTCGGAAGTCGTCGGCATGCTGCCCGAGGGCAACTGGATTTCGCGCGCGCCTTCACTCAAGCGCAAGGCAATTTTGCTGGCGAAAGTGCAAGACGAAGCCGGGCACGGCCTGTACCTCTACTCCGCCGCTGAAACGCTCGGCACCTCACGCGAGCAAATGCAAGATGCGCTGCATTCGGGTCGCGCCAAATACTCTTCCATCTTTAACTACCCCACGCTCACCTGGGCTGACGTGGGCGCGATTGGCTGGTTAGTCGATGGTGCGGCAATAATGAATCAAGTGCCGCTGTGCCGCTGCTCCTACGGGCCTTACGCCCGCGCGATGATCCGCATTTGCAAAGAGGAGAGTTTTCATCAGCGCCAAGGGTTCGAGATCATGCTCACCTTGGCCCACGGCACCGTCGCACAAAAAACGATGGCGCAGGATGCGTTGAACTGCTGGTGGTGGCCCACGGTGATGATGTTTGGCCCACCAGATGCCGCCTCGATTCACTCCACCACTTCGTCGCAATGGGGTATCAAGCGCATCTCGAATGACGACCTGCGGCAAAAATTTATTGATGCCACCGTGCCGCAAGCCGAGCTGCTCGGTTTGACCATTCCCGACCCTGATTTGACCTGGAACGCCGAGTGCGGCCACTACGACATCGGCACGATCAATTGGGACGACTTTTGGAAAGTGGTCAATGGCGACGGCCCGTGCAATCGCGAACGCTTGGCCACGCGCGTGAAAGCGCATGAAGAAGGCGCATGGGTGCGCGAAGCTGCGCTGGCCCACGCCGCCAAACAACGGGCCCGCTCCCTGAAGGAAGCCGCATGAACGACACGACCGCTGCCTGGCCCCTGTGGGAGGTGTTCATCCGCAGCAAGCAAGGCCTGGAGCACAAGCACGCCGGCTCGCTGCACGCGGTGGATGCCAAGCAAGCCGTGCAAATGGCGCGCGATGTCTACACCCGGCGCATGGAAGGCGTGTCGATCTGGGTGGTGCCATCAGAAGCCATTACCGCCAGCGACCCGGACGACAAGGCCGAAATGTTCGGCCCGATGGAAGACAAAATTTACCGGCATCCAAGCTTTTACAAGCTGCCCCGCGAAGTGGAGCACATGTAGTGTCGGCGCACCTTAGCTATCTGCTCCGCCTGGGCGATTCGTCGCTCGTGCTCGGCCAGCGCTTGGCCGAATGGTGCGGCCATGGCCCTCAGCTCGAAGAAGACATCGCGATGGCCAACATCGGCTTGGATTTGATCGGCCAGGCACGCATGCTGCTGCAACATGCTGCTGCGCTGGAGGGCGCAGGGCGCGACGAAGACAGGTTGGCATTCTTCCGGTCTGACCGCGAATTTCGCAATTTCACCCTCTGCGAGCTGCCCAACAGCGGCCTTGAAAAAGGCCACATGCAGAGTGGTGACTATGCCTTCACCATCATCCGCAATCTGCTCTATACCGCTTACCAATGCCAGCTGTGGGAGGCGCTACAAAGCTCCACCGATACACAACTCGCCGCGATTGCTGCCAAGTCGCTCAAAGAATCGCGCTACCACCTGCGCCACGCCGCCGACTGGACCGTGCGCTTCGGCGACGGCACCGCGCTCTCGCACCAAAAAGCCCAGCGCGCACTCGATGCACTGATGCCGTACACCAACGAACTTTTCGCACCCGACGCGGTGGAGGATGCCCTGTGTGCCCAAGGCATTGGCGTAGCCAGCTTTTCGCTATATGCAAGCTGGACAAGCGCCATAGAAGCCATTCTTCAAGAGGCTACCTTGAAGATGCCCGCCAATCAAGGGCCTTCAACCGGCTTCATCTCCGAAGGCAAGCACGGTCTGCATTCCGAACACCTGGGCTTTGTGCTAGCCGAAATGCAATCCCTGGCCCGCCAACACCCCGGAGCCACCTGGTGAACCTAGAACAATTAAATAGGGACAGTCCCTATTTAATGGGCCTGCTGGGCGGGATTGCCGACCCGGAAATTCCGGTCGTCTCCATCGTCGATTTAGGCATCGTGCGCGCTGCCTGCGACGACGAAGTGGTGATCACCCCCACCTACGCAGGCTGCCCGGCGATGCACGCCATCGAGAGCGAGATTCGCGCCACGCTCGACGCGCATGGCTACACCCACACCACGATTCGCACCACGCTTACGCCCGCGTGGACGACGGACTGGATGACCGAAAGCGCGCGCGCCGCACTCAAAGGCTACGGCATTGCACCGCCGCCAAGAGTAGGAAAAATAGGGACTGTCCCTATTTATTCCGTTTACTTCCCAAGTTGCCCGCAGTGCGGCTCACGCCATACTGAGCGGCTTTCCGAGTTCGGCTCGACCGCTTGCAAGGCGCTGTATCGCTGCGTGGCGTGTCGCGAGCCATTCGATTTTTTCAAGAGCCTGTAATGCCACCCAAGTTCCACGCTCTGACGATTGCAGAAGTCCGCCGCGAGACCGCCGATGCGATCAGCCTGCGCTTTGCGGTGCCTGAAGAGCTGCGCCCCGCTTATCTCTTCAGGCAGGGTCAATTTTTGACGCTGAAGACCACGATTGGCGACGAAGAGTTGCGCCGCTCCTACTCCGTATGCGTGGGCGTGCAGGACTATGCGCGCGATGGCGAGCTGCGCGTGGCGATTAAAGCAATTGCCGACGGGCGCTTTTCCGGCTTCGCCAATGCCACTTTTACCGCTGGCCAAAGCTTGGACGTGATGACTCCCGACGGGCGCTTTTTCACCCCACTCGATGCCGGCCACGCGAAGCACTACGTCGGTTTCGCCGGTGGCTCGGGCATCACGCCCCTGCTCTCGCTCATCAAGACCACGCTGCACGCCGAACCTCTAAGCCAATTCACGCTGATCTACGGCAATCGCACGGTGCGCAGCATCCTCTTCGCCGAAGAGCTCGAAGAGCTGAAAAACCGCTACCTCACACGCTTCTCGCTGGTTCACATCATCAGTGACGAGCCACAAGAGGTCGCGCTGTTCCACGGTTTGATGGATCAAGCCAAATGCGCCAGCTTCCTTGAAAACCTGATTCCGCCCGCCCGCATCGACGAAGCCTTTATCTGCGGCCCCGCCCCGATGATGGATGCTGCCGAAGCCGCGCTGCAAGCCGCTGGCGTGCCCCAATCGCGCATCCACATTGAACGCTTCGGCACCCCGCCCACCCAAAAAGAAATCGGGACAGTCCCTATTTATTCAAAAGAAATAGGGACTGTCCCTATTTCTTTTGTGGTGGTGGTGATTGATGGCAAGACGCGTAGCTTTGAGTTGCCGCTGATGCCAGTGGGCGGCGTGGCGATTTTGGATGCAGCGCTGGCACTGGGGGCCGATCTACCCTATGCCTGCAAGGGCGGCGTGTGCTGCACCTGCCGGGCTAAGGTGTTGGAAGGCCGGGTGCGGATGGACAAAAACTTCACGCTCGAACAGCAGGAAATAGACCAGGGTTTCGTGCTCACCTGCCAGGCGCATCCGCTGACTGAGCGCGTGGTGATTTCGTTCGACGAGCGTTAGGCTTCGCCCACGCGTACTCCGGATGGCGCGCCCACAATCGGCTGACTACGAAGACCAGCGCCGCGCGATTTTGGATGCGGCAGCGCAGGTGTTTGCCGCCACCAGCTACCCGGCTGCCACGATGGCCGATGTGGCGCGCGCGCTCACGACCTCGAAGGCACGGCTCTATCACTACTACGAGAGCAAAGAGGCGATTCTGTTCGACTTGCTGGAGCGGCATACCCAACGCTTGGTAAGCCTGACCGAGCAAACCAGCGAGTTGGCAAGCTTGATCCGCCTGTTTCTCGCGGAATATCAAACCTCGGTCACCCGCCACGTCGCCTTGCTCAATGACGTGAAGTTTTTGAGTGTGGAAAAGCGCCAGTTAATTCTGGACCGCGAGCGCGCCGTGGTCGCCGCTTTCGGGCGCGCACTGGCTGCTGCCTACCCGCAAATCCCGCCCGCTCAGCTCACGCCGAAAACGATGATGATCTTCGGCATGATTAACTGGACCTTCACCTGGCTTAAAGCCGACGGCACACTCTCATACGCTGACTACGCCGAGCAAGTGATCGCCACGCTGGAAACCGGCATCGCCGCGTAAACTAGCCGCCTTACCCCTCACCTGACCTCGACACCCACCATGACCAAAGCATTCGCCTCCCAGGCCGACATGGCCGCAAAAACCATCACCTTCGAGCAGATTTCGGCGCACGGCTGGGCCTACACCGCCGAAGGCGACCCAAATTCAGGGGTCATCATCGGTGACGACGGCGTGATGGTGATTGATGCCACCGCCACGCCGGTGATGGCAGCCGACCTGATCGCACGCATCCGCAAAATTACCGACAAGCCGATCAAATACGTGATGCTCTCGCACTACCACGCAGTGCGCGTGCTGGGTGCTTCAGCTTACCAAGCCGAGCAAATCATCTGCTCGCGCGCCACCCGCGACCTGATCGTCGAGCGCGGCGCGGAAGATTGGCAAAGCGAGTTTGAGCGCTTCCCGAGACTCTTCCAAAATTCCGAATCCATCCCTGGTCTGACTTGGCCGACGATGACGTTTGAGAAGGAAATGACGATTTATTTGGGTAGTGTCGAGGTGCAATTAAAGCAAGTCGGCCCCGGCCACACCCATGGCGATGCAATCGTCTGGCTGCCCGCTGAAAAGACACTTTTCTCCGGCGACTTGGTTGAATACAACGCCGGCATTTACACCGGCGACGCGCAGTTGGAAGAATGGCCCGCCACCCTCGACAAATTGCGCGCATTGAACCCGGTAGCGCTGGTTCCTGGTCGTGGCCCGGCCCTCAAAAACGCAGCGGACTGCGTCAAAGCGCTCGACTTCACACAAAACTTTGTACGCGACCTGTTAGCTGCCGCCCGCGAAGGGGTCAAAGCAGGCAAAAATCTCACTCAAGTCTACAAAGACACCAAAGCCAAGCTCGACCCGGTGTACGGCAGCTTCCCGATTTACGAGCACTGCATGCCCTTTGACGTGACCCGCGCGTTTGACGAAGCGTCTGGCATCAAGCACCCGCGCATCTGGACAGCGGCCCGCGACATGGAAATGTGGAGCAGCATCAATGGGTGAACAGCGGAGATAAAAATAGTGGGGATAGACCCCATGCGATCAGAAGTCAGTTGCCGTCCCAGAAAGGGGTCTGTCCTCAGTATTTTTTACCCCACCACGCCAAGACCCTTACCAGACAACCCTCTCCAAGCTTCTGCCGAAAGCCTCCATGACCTACCCCACCATCGACCACACCATCGGCAACACGCCACTGGCGCGCTTGCAACGGCTGCCGGGCGCGGGCAACACTAGGCGCAACAACGTCATTCTGGGCAAGCTCGAAGGCAACAACCCGGCAGGCTCGGTGAAAGACCGCCCGGCCTACTCGATGATCGTGCGGGCGGAGGAGCGCGGCGAAATCAAGCCGGGCGACACGCTGATTGAAGCCACCTCCGGCAACACCGGCATTGCGCTGGCGATGGTCGCGGCAATCCGCGGTTACAAGATGGTGCTCATCATGCCGGACAACCTCTCGCTCGAGCGCCGCCAGAGCATGAAGGCCTATGGCGCAGAATTGATTCTGACCCCGCAAGCTTCCGGTGGCATGGAGTACGCGCGCGACTTAGCCGCCACCATGCAGCGTGAAGGCAAAGGCACGGTGCTCGACCAATTCGCCAACCCAGACAACCCGCGCGCCCACTATGAAACCACCGGGCCGGAATTGTGGCAGCAAACCAGCGGCAAGATCAGCCACTTCGTTTCAGCCATGGGTACCACCGGCACCATCACCGGCGTATCACGCTACCTCAAAGAGCAAAGTCAAGCCGTGCAAATCGTTGGTTGCCAGCCCGAAGAAGGCTCGCAAATCCCTGGCATTCGCAAATGGCCTGAAGCCTACTTGCCGAAAATTTACGAGGCCAAGCGCGTAGATCGCCTGCTCTACGTGAGCCAGAAGGAAGCGGAAGAGATGTGCCGCCGCTTGGCGGCTGAAGAAGGCATCATGGCCGGCATTTCTGCCGCCGGAGCCTGCGTAGTGGCCTTGCGCGTCGCCGAAGAAGTGGAGAACGCCACCATCGTGTTCATCGTCTGCGACCGGGGCGACCGATATTTGTCTACCGGGGTGTTTCCGGGGTAGCGCCCTGCTAACGCTGCACTTAGCGGGCTACGCTTTCTGCAACTGCGCCAACCAGCGCTCAAACACCGCCGCGTAGCCATGCAGGCGGGCAAACAACCGATCTGCCAAGCCCTCGTTGTAGGTGTGGGAAGTCAAGTTCCGGTCATCGATGGCGCTCATGGCGATCCGCGCATCGACCTCTTCCAGTAAGGCGTTTTGTGCGCACGCGCGAATCACTGTTTTGGGGCTCGCCGCCTCTACCCCAAAGCGGGTCGCCAGAACAGCTTGCGCCGCCTTCCAGCAAGCTTCAGTGGTGTACTCGAAACGCTGAATCGCAGCATCGCGCTCGACCATCGAAGGCGCGGCGATCACGGCCAGCTCCTGCAGGGTCAGCAGAGCCTTGTGCGCCGCCGCCAGTCGCTGTGCTAAGCGATCCATTGCACTCCCTCGCGCGCCACGGCCTCACGCAAAGCGGAGTTGGACTCGCGCAGAACAACCAAGTCCACGTTGAGGAGCATGTTGCTCTCTTCAAACGCCTCACGCATCTCAGCCAGCAGGCCCGGCGGCAGCTCACCTTTGGGAGCCACGGCCAAGTCAATATCTGACCAACGCCGCGCATCACCGCGGGCGCGTGAGCCAAAAAGGGTTACGGTGGCTTGCGCGGCGTTGAGATGTCGCGCGACCAGCTCACGAGCGAGTTGGAGGTCGGGAGAATCAGGCAGCGGACGCATCAGAAGAGTTTAGCGCTAAGGCCCTCGGGGCGCTTTTCCCTACCGCCCCGCCTTCACCATCTGCGCCAACTGCCACACGCTGGTGGCATAAAAACTTGATCGGTTGTAGCGCGTGATGACGTAAAAGTTATTGAAGCCCACCAGATACTCGGTCGGCTGATCGGGTGTCACCAGATCAATCAAGGCGGCTGAAGACTGGCTCCAGGATTCGGTCTTCGGGGCATTGACTCCGGCGACAACCAGCTCGGCGAGCTTGCGTTTGGGTTCAATTCCTTCGTCAATCAAGCCTTTGATCAACTCGCCCGAAACTTGTACGGAGGCAGCAATCGGCCCGCCCGCCTGCCAGCCGTGTGCCTTCAAAAAACTACCGACGCTGCCAATCGCGTCGACAAAGCTGCCGCGCAGATCGATCTTGCCGTCGCCGTCAAAATCCACCGCCCAGCGCCGCCATGAGCCAGGCATGAATTGCGGGATGCCGATGGCCCCGGCGTACGAACCTTTGGGTTCGAACACATCCTTCTCCAGATCGCGTGCGAGCAGCAAAAACTGCTCCAGCTCACTGCGGAAATACTCGGCACGGCGCGGGTAATGGAAAGCCAGCGTCGTCAGTGCGTCGATCACCCGGTAGTCGCCCATCACGCGCCCATACACGGTTTCCACACCGATGATGGCGGCGATGATTTCGGGCGGCACGCCATATTCTTTTTCGGCCCGCGCCAACTCGGCCGGGTAGCGCTGCAACAGCGCGACACCGCCTTGTACGCGCAAGTCATCGACATGGCTGCGGCGGTAGTTGGCCCAAGATCGCGCCCGCGGCGCGGTTGGGGGGGTGATGAGCTTGATGATTTTGGGGTCGAAGCGGGTGCGCGAAAAGAGGAACAACAATTCCTCTTTTTTCATCCCGTGCTTGGCGACCATTTCGTCGATAAACGCGCGCACGTCGTCGCGCTGGTGGTGCTGGCTGCCCGGGCTTGCAGCGGCAGCTTTCGGTTTTTTGGATTTGGCTTTTTTGGCCGGGGCATCTTGCGCGAAGCTCGCTGCAGGATGCCAAAGGCCGGCCACGCAAGCGGTGAGCAGCAAAGCCAGCAGGGGCCTGGCCAGTCGCTTGGCGGAGCGCTGGCGGTACGTCAATGCGAAACTCAAATCGAAAGTCCTTTGATGTCGTCCCGAAACCGTTTGATCTCGTCGGAACTCGAAGTTTTGCCATAGCGCAGAGCAGCATAGCGGCGAATCAGTCGCTCAACCGCGCCGATTGTAGCGGGCGGGATCGCGCGCGGCGTGGCTTTCTGCGCATGAAACTGCTGCTGCACGCGCGCCAGAAAATCCAGCGGCCCCTCGTGGCTGGCACGCGCCAGGCTGGGATCGGTGCGGCGCACCAGTTTTCGGGTCAGAGTCGCAAAGGCCGCGTCCAGCGGGTCAGGGGTTTCGCGGCGCACAAACAGCACCAAGCAAGCCAAGGCCAGCAAGCTGCCCATGCTGGTGACGAGTGCGCGCGCCATCGTTTCCCACGAGGTGGATTCAAAGCCGAAGCGCTCCATCGCATCACGCTGGCGCTCGGGGTTGTAGGCCAGCACCCATTGGTTCCAGCTGTTCTGAATCGCCTGAAAGTTGTAGCGTAGCTGGCGCGCCCACTCGGCATCAATTTGAATCAGGCCGCCGGATGCTGCAGCGCGCTGCGGCAACGAGAGATTGGTGCCGTTGGCCTCCACCCGCAGGGGCGAAACGGCGGCAGTCGGATCAACCCGCACCCAGCCACGGCCCTTGAGCCAGACTTCGCTCCAGGCGTGGGCGTCGGCCTGATAGACCGTGACGAAGCCATCGACCGGATTGGTTTCACCGCCCTGATAGCCCGTGACCACCCGCGCCGGAATCCCGGCCATGCGCATCAGCACCACGAAGGTGCCCGCGTAGTGCTCGCAGAAGCCGCGCTTGGTCTGGAACAGGAATTCGTCGACCGCGTTGTCGCCCAAGAGCGGCGGCTCCAGCGTGTACACAAACTCCTCCTGGCGGAAATGGCGCAGGGCGCGATTGACCATCTCGCCATCGACCGCACCCTCGCGCTGCCAGGCCTGCACCAGCTCGCGGGCACGCGGATTCAAACGCAGCGGAATACGCAGCGCCGGTTGCAGATCACGCGGGTCTTCTTCGGCCTGCGCGATGAAGTCAGGGCGCGAACTGACGGTATAGCGCAAGCGCTTTTCGACCGGGCGCGAAGTGACAAACTGCCCGTCAGAGAGGAGGCGCGAGGCGACTTGACTGCTCTCAGGCAAGGTTGAGGGGTGTTCGAGTGCGAAGAGCCAATTCTTGCCGTGCGGCTCGAGCGTGACGGTGTGGTTGTAGATCCTGCCAAACGACTCGATCTGCAGGCGGCGCGTGGGGTCCGGCGGCAGGCCGCGCCAGTTGCGCCCGTCGTACACGGTGAGCACCGGCCCACGCCAGTAGCGCAGCGCGGGTGGCGGCTCGTCGCCGTCAAACTTGACACGAAAGGCGGTCCCGTCAGAGAGCGAAAGCTTGGAAATCGTGCCCGGTGCCATGCTGTCAGACAAGCCGGTTTGGCCCGCATTCGCATCGGCCGGCATGCCCCACAGCGGCCCTTGCACGCGCGGGAAAAGCACGAACAGCACCAGCATCATCGGGAAGCTTAAGCCCAGCATCACACCAGCCAGCTTCGCCTGCTGTTTGAGCGGCAAGGGCGCGGCATCACGGTTCAGGTTGATGAGCGTCATCGTGATGCCCATCAGGCCCACCAGCATCATCGCGGCCGTGCTGATACTTTGCGAATAAAAGAAGTTTGTCAGAATCAAAAAATAGGCCAAATACACCACCAGCGAGGCATCTCGCTTGGCGCGCGTCTCCATCAATTTGAGCGACATCAACACGGTGAGCAGCGTGACACCTGGGTCACGCCCGAAGATGGTGCGATGGGTGTAGAAAGTCGCCGCCACTGCCAGCACGACGAGGAGCAGCAGAATCCAGCGGCGCGGCAGGCCCTCATGCCGCCAGGCCAGCCACGCGCGCCAAAACAACACGGCAGCCGCAAGCGCGGCGCACCAGGGTGGCAAATGGCTCACGTGCGGCCCTAACACCGGAATCAGCGCCACGATGATCTGCAAAATCACCGCTTGCGGCAGCGGGCGCTCCGGCAAGACCAGCGTCGGGCGCTTGGCGGCTGTTGAAAACCCGAACATCAAGCTTCTCCGTAGAGCGCCAATGCTCTCAAGACCCGCGCCAGATGGACCTCTCCACGCGATGGCGCAATCTCTTCGGTGGCCAGCTTGAGGCCATAGACCAAGCCTTGCGCTTCAGCATCGAGCACCCAGCGGGTGAGCCGGGCGAGCTTTAACTCATCGTCCAGCGCGCGCGGGAAGGCGGCGAAATCGAGCCAAATTTCACGCGCCGCCTGGCCGGCAAATTGTTTGGTGAGGAGCGGCCCGCCCACCTCCATTTGTTGCGCCGCCACTTTCCACGCAATGTGGCGTGGGCTGTCGGCCGGCTGGTACTCGCGCAGGCTCGCAAAATCGTCGGTGCCTTGGCCCGCAGGCGCGCCCTCGCCCGAGCCTTCTGGGCTGTGCGGGAAGGCGCTGCCCTCGGCTTCCGGCTTCGGGTACACCAAAGCCCTGCTTGCCGGATGCCAATAGCTCCACGCCCGAAACAGGCCCAGCGGGTAGCGCGTTTCGATCATCAACCGCCCGGGGTCGAGCCAGCCGCGTTTGAGCGCGGTGAGCGAGAGCTGCACCTCGACCTGCCCGGGGTTGTCGCCCACCGCCGGGGGCACGTCGCAGACCACTTCGCCAACCACTTCTTTCGCGAGCACCCCTTGGCGGGTGGCCCCGTCTTTGAAAGCGCGCAGCCACACCGCGCCGCGCTCATGCGACTTGGCGTTACTGAGCGTGAGCGAAAAGTGCGCCCGCTCACCGGCAAACACCGGCTCCGCTTTGCCCGCGCGCAACACCAAATGCGCCTGATTGCGAAAGGTGAAGAGCATCGCCACCATCCCCAAGGCACCCAACATGAAGGTGAGCACAAAGCCTAACGAGAGGTCGTAGTTGATCGACGAAAACAGCATCGCGATCAAGGTGATGCCATAGATGAAGCCGTGTTTGGAAGGCACGATAAAGACCCGCCGCTGGTTCAAAAATGCCTCGGCCTCC
>JANLTH010000135.1:0-19424 GCA_031362865.1 Burkholderiales bacterium
GTCAAAGGCATTACGCCAGATGCACCAGCACCGATGGCAACGCCAGCGCCTGCACCAGCAGCAGCGCCAGCCGCGCCCCTTGCACCGACCGTGGTGCGTGCTGCTCCGGCAATCGAAGCAGCTGAAAAGCCCGGCATCATGAAGCGCATCATGGGCTTCTTTAAAGGCGAAACGGCAGGCTCAACCCTGACGGTCACGCCACCTCAATCGGTTGCACCGCTGGCAGCAGGCTCAAGCGTAGCGGCAGCGGGCACCGAAGGTGAGCGTAACGAGCGCGGTTCGCGTGAAGGACGCGGCGAGCGCGGTGGCCGCAATCGGCGTGGCGGACGTGACCGTGGTGGTGAGCGCGGTGAGCGCGGCGGTCGTGGCGAGCGCAGCGAACGCGCAGAGCCGCGTAACGGCGACCGCCCGAGCGAAGCCCGCAGCGGGGAGCCACTTCGAGAGCGTCAAGGAGAACGCAAAGAACGGCCAGCACTGCCCGAAGGAGCCAGTGCTGTAGTCGCCGATGGAACACTTCAGGATCAAACCGTAGCGGCGAACGATCAACCCGCCCGTGATGGTGCTGAAGGGGCTGATGGTGCACGTGAAGGCGGGCGTCGTGGCCGCCGTGGCGGCCGTGGCCGCAACCGCGGGGAGCGTGGCGAGCGCAACGAGCAAGACGGCACGAGCCCGCAAGGTGAGAGCGGTATCGAAGCCGCACCTAAGGAGCGTGGCGAACGCGCTGAACGACCAGAGCGTGGTGAAAGAACTCCACGCGGCGAGCGAGGCCCACGTCGCGAGCGCGATGCTGACTCTTCCACACAAACTGCCATCGCCGCTGGCGTGGCAGGTTCGGTGGCAATCGCCGGTGTTGCAGCCTTGGCGACTAGCTCTGACGCGGCCTCGCCAACCAGCTCGATGGCATCGACTGATAGTGGCATGCCAAGCCCGATTTCGCATCCACAAACGGGTGTGACTGGTCAAACCGGAGTGACTGGCGAAACCGGGGTCACCGGCGTAACCGGAGTCACGGGGGTCACTGGCGTAACCGATGTGGTTCACGCTGGCGAATCTGCACCATTGGCATCATCTGCACCCGCGGTTGCACCAGTCGTAGCGCCAGTGATTCAAGCAATCCCGGCTGCGACCAGTCGCTCGGAATCTGCGTCAACCATCACCTCGCCAGCACTTGACCCGGCACAGGTGGCGATCTCGCAGCAGGCGATGCTCGACGCCGCAGGTTTGGCGATGGTCGAGACCGACCACTCGAAGTGGCGCGAGGTTTACGACCGCACCAAAGAGCTGCCGCCGGTGGCGGCCGCCGCACGCGTATTGCCGCCCGAGCCAGTGTTCTCGAACGAGCCACTGGTACAGGTGGAGACGAGCAAAAAGTAAGCAAGCCAGTGCGGCAACGATGGGGATTTCACCGTGAGCGTGCGCAAAATCCTCATCGTCGCACCCAACTGGATTGGCGACTGCCTGATGGCAGCGCCGCTCTTCGAGCGCCTTAGAGCCAAGCTGGGCCAAGTCAAATTGCATGTTTTGGCACCAGCGTGGGTGGCACCAGTATTAAAGCGCATCCCGGCGTTGGACGAAGTGATCTCCACGCCATTTGTACATGGCCCTTTGCAGTTGAAGGAGCGCTGGAAACTGGGGCGGGCACTGGGCGGCTTAGGCTACACCGAAGCCATCGTGCTGCCAAACTCGTGGAAGTCGGCCTTGATTCCGTTTTTTGCCGATATTCCGGTGCGCATCGGCTATGTGGGCGAAAGCCGCTACGCCTTGCTCAACGTGCTGCACAAGCCCCCCAAGCAGGGCAAACTGCCAATGACCGAGCACTACGCGCAATTGGCAGAGCTACCTGGTGTCGCGCCAGCCAATCTAACGGCACCAGCGCTGCGGCAAGATGCTGCCAGCGCTGCCCTGACCTTAGCCAAACTGGGCCTCTCATCACACGGCGAAATTGCCGCTTTTTGCGTTGGTGCCGAATTTGGCCCCGCCAAGCGTTGGCCAGCCGCACACTGGGCCGAACTGTCTGAATCCCTGCGCGCCCGTGGTGCGCAAGTCTGGCTGCTCGGGTCGGCGGGCGAAACTGCGCTGGCCGACGAAATCGTCGCGCTCGCATCGCGCTCAAACCTCGCCAACCGCATCGCCAATCTATGCGGCAAAACCACGCTCGACCAAGCCATCGACTTGCTCAGCGCCGCAAGCTACGCAATCACCAACGACTCGGGCCTGATGCACGTCACCGCTGCGCTGGGCAAACCCCTGGTCGCGCTGTACGGCTCGTCGTCCTCCACTCACACACCGGCACTGTCGGCTTTGGCGCAGATCGTCGAAATCAAGGATTTGCCGTGTCGCCCCTGCTTTCAGCGCACTTGCCCCTTGGGCCATTTCAAATGCATGAACGATCTCAAGCCCGAGCGCGTGCTTTTGGCGCTGCCGCGTGCCCAATAAGCGCCGCGCAATCGCTTAAGTCGTTAACATCGCTCCCATGGCAACCCCCGTACTTTTCCCTACTCCGCAAGATGCCGAAGCCGCGTTTTACGAAGCGCTCGAGCGCAGCGACTTGGACGCGATGATGAACGTCTGGGCTGATGAAGAAGAGATTTATTGCATCCACCCCGGTGGCGCGCGCTTGGTCGGCCACGCCGCGATTCGTGAGGCTTTCCGCCAAATCTTCACCAGCGGCCAGCGCATGCAAGTTCAGGTGGGGCATCAAATCCAAACCCACGGCATGATGCTGGCGATTCACTGCGTTCACGAGTTCATCTCGGTGCCGGGCCAGGGCCGCGCCGCCAACCCATTGGTCGCCACCAATGTTTATCAGCGCACCGGCAATGGCTGGCGCATGGTGGCCCATCACGCCTCGCCCGCGCCCGCTTTGGAACGACCCAAAACGCGGGTGGAGCGACCGCGCACTTTGCATTGATGCATTGATGAGCGGCTACGCGGGCGCACCCTGGTGGCAACGAGTCGTAGCGCCAGGGCACGTACAAACGATTGTGCCGGCCACGCTGTACGCCCGCCCAGCCATCCACTATCGCCGTGAACGCATCGACACACCCGACGGTGATTTCGTCGATTTCGACTGGCGCGACGGCGCGCCGGGCCAGCCTCTCGTCATCCACTTTCACGGCCTCGAAGGCTCTTCGCAAAGCCACTATGCAGTGAGCCTGATGGCGGCCGTGGCAGCGCGCGGCTGGAACGGCGTGGTGTGCCATTTTCGCGGCTGCTCGGGCGAGCCAAATCGGCTGGTGCGCGCCTACCACTCGGGTGATTCGCAAGAGATCGGCTGGATGATCGCTACCTGCTTGAATCTTCACAAGGCATGGCTGAAGAAGCACGCCAGTATTGCCTCTTCAAGCAATGCATTGACGCAGCCCCGCCCCGAAAGAGTTTTCGCGGCAGGGGTTTCACTGGGCGGCAATGCGCTGCTCAAGTGGCTGGGCGAGCAGGGCGACGCGGCATTGCAGTGGGTGGATCGCGCCGCGTGTGTCTCAGCGCCGCTTGATCTGGCCGCCGGCGGCCATGCGCTGGGGGTCGGCTTCAACCGGCTCTACACGCGGATGTTTCTGCAAACCCTCAAAACCAAATCTGCCGCCAAGTTGGCGCGCTTTCCCGGCAGCTTTGATGGCGCAGCCATGCATGCAGCGCGCAATCTGTACGAATTCGACAATCTCGTCACCGCACCACTGCACGGCTTTCGCGATACCGACCACTATTGGCGCGAAGCTTCCGCCAAGCCATGGCTGGGCGCGGTGCGTGTGCCAACGCTGGTATTAAATGCTAAAAACGACCCCTTTTTGCCGCGTGCAGCATTGCCAGCTCAAGCTGAGGTCAGCGCTACGGTTAGGCTGGAGCAACCCGAGCACGGTGGGCACGTGGGCTTTGCCGGCAACGCCGCCGCTCCCGGCCTCACCTGGCTACCGCAACGCATCCTGCATTTTTTTGACCAACCCTAAGAACCAATCCCATGTCAGCTCTTGCTAAGGAAATTTTCAAAGCCTACGACATTCGCGGTGTCGTCGGCACCACCTTGTTCGAAGCTACCGCCGAAGGCATCGGCCATGCACTCGTCGATGCGGGGCGCGCGCGCGGCGTGAGCGCGATTGTGATCGGGCGCGACGGGCGGCTCTCGGGCCCCTCGCTCGCGGCGGCTTTGGCGCGCGGCATTCGAGCGGCTGGCCTGAGCGTAATCGATTTGGGCGCAGTCGCCACCCCGCTTGCGTACTTTGCCGCCCACGAGCTGGGCACGGGCTCGTGCGTGATGGTGACCGGCAGCCACAACCCGCCCGACTACAACGGTTTCAAAATGGTGCTGGCGGGCGAAACCCTGTACGGCGCGGCGATTCAAGACCTGCGCACCCGAATCGAGGCCGGGTTCACCGCGCACGCCACACAAGGCAGCTACAAAACCCACGACATCGCGCAAACCTATTTCGCGCGCATCTTGGGCGATGTCAAACTCAAACGCCCGATGAAACTGGCGATCGACTGCGGCAACGGCGTGCCCGGTGCTTTCGCACCCGAGCTGTTCCGCCGTTTAGGCTGTGAAGTGACTGAAATGTATTGCGAAGTGGACGGCCATTTCCCCAACCACCACCCCGACCCGGCGCACCCGGAGAATCTGCAAGACCTGATCGCGCAGGTGAAAGCTTCTGATGCCGAACTAGGCTTGGCCTTCGACGGCGATGGCGACCGCCTGGGCCTGGTCACCAAAGAAGGCAACATCATCTACCCGGACCGGCAATTGCTGCTCTATGCCGAAGATGTGCTCAAGCGCAATCCCGGTGCCACGATCATTTATGACGTGAAATCGACCCGTAATTTGGGGCCGTGGATCACCGCGCGAGGCGGCGTGCCGCTGCTGTGGAAAACCGGCCATTCGCTGATCAAAGCCAAGATGAAAGAAACCGGCGCGCTACTCGCCGGCGAAATGAGTGGCCACACTTTTTTCAAAGAGCGCTGGTACGGCTTTGACGACGCACTCTACTGCGGCGCACGCCTGCTCGAAATTCTTTCTGCGCACGCTGACCCCAGTGCCGTGCTCAACGCCCTGCCCGATGCCGCCTCCACCCCCGAACTGAACTGGAAGCTGCCCGAAGGCGAGCACTATGCCGTGATTGAACGCCTGCAGGCCATGCCCCAGGCGAACACATTTCCGGATGCCGAACGCATTGTCACCATCGACGGCGTGCGGGTGGAATACAAGGATGGCTTTGGTCTGGCGCGTGCCTCGAACACCACGCCGGTGGTGGTGTTGCGCTTCGAGGCGGATAATGAAGTGGCGTTCGCGCGGATTCAGGATGACATGCGGCAGGCTCTGCAACTGGCGCTGCCGGGAGCGGTGCTGCCGTTTTGACGCGACGTGTTTTTTCACTTTCCGGAAAAACCTCCGGATCAGTTGCCGTCGGAGGCAACAACGCCGACTGCTCCTCCTCCTGATACATAAAGTTGGCCTTCCTCATTTTTTGGAAGGTTTGGACTGCGGAGTCCTTCCAGACTTTATGGTATGCCTCACATACAAAATTTCTGATGGCCCCTGAACCACAATCCTGGGTTTTCTCTAGCGACCATCGCTTAAATCGGCGTGTTTGCCAAGCCAATGAGTCTGCCAAAAAACTGATGCACATCGTCATGAATCTCATCAGCGGTCATTGCTGCAGCTACCCTTTCGCGTGGCAGCTCGACCGATGGCCTGGCGTTTCGCAAACGTTGAAACAGAGACTCATCGTTTTTGAAAAGCATTCGCTTGCCATCTACTGCTTTGAAGATGTTGGCGGTCACATTACGCCATGTCTTGCTCGCGGGCAGCGTCAGGTTCTCATCGGCGAAAAACTGCTTGATCTCTCGCAAAACGGATTGCGCGAACAAATCGTCCTCAGCGATTTGCAAGGTCTGAAGCGCCGCTCGCGCCCACGCTGTCGGCACTAGCAGATAGTTTTCAATATTCTTTCGATGCCACTCACAGAGCGCAGGCTGTTCCGGGGTTGGGTGAAACGCCTCAGGAGCACTGTCGTAGTCAAAAAGCATTAATCGCCGCACACCGGGAAGGATTTGCGTCAGAGCGTCGAAATGCTCGTCAGCGGCTCTTTTCATCTCCTTCTTGTTTCCGCCACGCATGACCTTAAAGCAAATTTTGTCCATAGTGGCCACTGCCCCACACTGGCCAGACCAAGCCCGAAGGACACGTTCGTCAGTCTCGCCTTCGACATAAATGAGATACGGACTACCGGTTAAACGAGCAATTTCTTCATTCGACACCACTGCCATGGCGCGCAACACACTGGCCGTAGATTGAATTCGCGTAGGAACCTGTCGAAGCAAAGACACGATCTGGCTCGCGTCTACTCCGTTGGCAAATTCTTCGGCATGGGTTGCAATCAAGAACTGAACTCCTTTTTCGGCGGACTTCCGCTTGAAATATTCTAATATTTCACGTTGTAAATTGACGTGAAGATGTGCGTCGGGTTCATCAAGCAAAATTGTTGTGGGCTGATAGCCATAAAGAAACGCCAATAGCGTCATCGTCTGGTGAAACCCGCTTCCCCCGGAAATCAAGTCATATGTCTTCCCGTTTTGCCTATATTCCGCAGTGACGTAGACATCCTTATCGGCATCGAATTGTGGTGGTAATAGCTCCACTGAAAACCAGCGCTTCACTACGCTGACCAGTTCCAACCAATCATCAGGCAATTGGTAATTTTTCGCACGCTTGCCATCTTCGCCTCTAGGCGGATGCGGGCAGACTCGCAACAACAGGCTGCGCAGCACGCTTCCAGGCTGTGCTTTGCCCACTTGCAGGCGCGTGGCCCCTATACCTTGAATTTTTTCAAACGGCTCCAATCCCGAGAAAGGAGGAACAAACGCGATAACTGGCAGGGTGCCCGATTTTTCGCAGTCGCGAAACGCAGCCCAGCCGCCAATTGGGGTCGCATAAATCGTCTGTGGTGACTGATACCGTAGTTCAACACCAAACTTCCGCGACACGTTACCTGGATCGCGCCATTCGACCAGGATCTCAATCAGGATGAACTTCTGCTTTTTTCCGCCGCTCTCTCGGGGGTAGAACCGATCCGTTTTGTCCTTCCACAGCAAGTTGAATTCGGGCACCGGTAGGGCGGTGAAATTCGGCAGCACCACTTGGATGCCAGTAGAACCACTTCGCGGCGAGCGATGAAATTCGTCCACGCAAAATTGCCAGATCGCCAAAGCTTGTAGCACCGTGCTTTTGCCGCTGTTGTTGCGACCGACGAGCAAGTCAAAGCTAGAAAAGTCGTAAGACTGTTCGGTGATGCTCTTGAAATTGCTTAGCGTAAGTCTATGGATCATTGAATCGACCGATTTTCAACTGGAACTTGGGAACGACACGAGAGCGATTTGCATACGTGCAAGATTGAGGCCAGTAAACCAGACTCGGTTTGGGATGTACCTAAGTCACGATCAACAAAGAGAAGTATATCGACACACCTTAGGGCAGTACTGTTTTCTGGCAACGCGCACACCTGGGCACGCCGATCGCTACAGAATCGCGGATACACTCTTTGTTTGACCGACATCGCCGCACTGCCATGCCCTTCTTCAACCAAGTCATCTCCACCGCCTCCGAAGACCGTCTTGAGCGGCTGATCGCGGCACGGGTTGCGCCTGCGGCCAGCGCTGAAAAAAAAGCTGAAATCGACCGCAAGATCTGGAACCTCTTCGGCGAGCGTTGGGCGGTAATGTTCACTGACCTCTCGGGCTTTTCGCGACGCGTGGCCGACTTTGGCATCATCCATTTTTTGCAGACGATTTACGAGTCGCATCGCCTGATGATCCCGTGTATCGAGGAGCATGGCGGGATTCTGCTCAAGCTCGAAGGCGATTCGATGCTGGTCATCTTCCGCGACCCGCAAGAAGCGATTGATGCCTCCATCGACATGCAGCGTTGCTGTGCGCGTTACAACGTGGGGCGGCCCGATGCCGAGCATTTGCTCATGTGCGTGGGCTTGGGCTACGGCGATGTACTGCGGATTGGTGATCGCGATGTGTTTGGGGCGGAGGTCAACGCCGCGTCAAAGCTGGGCGAAGACACCGCTGATGCGTTCGAGATTCTGGTCACTGATTCGGTGGTGAAAGCGGTCAACGCAGTGAGTACTGTAAAGAACGGCTCTGCGCTTGCCTTTTCAGACATTGACTATGTGCCGCCCGGGGCTGCTGCCGCCTTCAAGGTGCAATACACGTTGTAACCCGGAACCGATGCCGTGGACGAAATCGTCAAGGCCGCGATGGCCAAATGGCCGAATGTGCCGAATGTATTTGGCTGGCTCAAACTTGACGCGCGCGGCAACTGGAAGGTGAAGAGCGTGCGCCACTCACCCGAAAACCCGGTGTTTGAGCGCATGGGCAATCGCGCCGTGATCGACTTCATCAATCGCAACTACGAAGCCGATT
Organism: Burkholderiales bacterium; assembly: GCA_031362865.1. Taxonomy (GTDB): domain Bacteria; phylum Pseudomonadota; class Gammaproteobacteria; order Burkholderiales; family JAEUOS01; genus JANLTH01. Next base: position 8,416 of record JANLTH010000135.1, read on the forward strand.
CACAAGGCCGCTGGTTTTTTCAGAATGGCCCGCAGCGCGTGTTTGTGACCCTCGAACACGCGCCGAACGTAGCGCGCCTGCATGCGCAAGGATGGCTCGCCCTGCACACCGCGCCTGCGACGGCAGTCACCCCAAGCGCTGTCTTGCTCGACGAAAACTTGCAGCCTTACTTTGTGACCCTGGGCGGTTTAGCGTCATTGGATGACCGCGATTTCGGGCTCTTCATTGATATGCTGCGCCACGCCGATGGCTCGATGCCTGAAGAAGCTCTGCTGGAGCGGCTGTTGACAGGCAATGCCGCGACAGGCGCACTGGTATTGCCTCTTCAGGCATCTCTTCCAGTGCAACTTGTGCCTTCAGCCGAATTGGCGCAGCGCTTCGGGTTTAATTCGCATCCCAAGCCGGAAGCGGGCGTTGAAGACTGCTATTGAGCGCCTCGCGATGACCTCCCACCGACTCAGCTTGCGTCACATTGAGACGATCCACGCGGTGGTGCTGACCGGCTCAGTCATGGGGGCGGCGGGTCGTCTGCACTTGACCCAGCCGGCCGTGAGCAACGTCTTGAGGGATGCCGAAGAACGGCTCGGCTACCAGCTCTTTGACCGGCGCGGCGGGCGGCTCTTGCCCACCCCGCTGGCTGATTTGCTGTTTGAAGAAATTGAGCGCTCGTTCACCGGTTTGGGCGCGATCAACGACTACTGCCAGCAAATCCAGCTGAGCCAGCGGCGGCGCATCAGCGTGGCCTGCACCCCAGCCTTTAGTGCTACGGTGTTTCCGCAAATCGCCTAGACGCACGCCGCCGCCGATCCGCCGGGGTTCTTTTCCATCCATTACCGAGTGGCGCACCACGTGGCTGCAATGGGGGGTTCACGCAAGGCCGATATCGGTTTTGCGCCCGAAGTTGCGGCAGTGCCCGGTGTAGCGAGCGAGGTACTGGGCAAGCTATATCTGTATTGCTATTTGCCCGCCAACTACTCGCTCCACGCCCCGGCCGGCGCAAATCAACCGCTGGAACCAGGCCCTGCGAAAAGTATTGGCCATGCCAGATGTACGGGCGCGCCTGCAAAACATCGGCTATGAACCCCTGGCAGGCTCGTCACCGGCTGAAGTGAACCAGCTTCGCATCAAAATGACCGATCATTGGGCATCCCTGGTCAAAGCATCTGGCTACAAAGGCGACTGAACTGCTATTTGACGGGAGTTGACCGGCTGGGGGGCGCTAGAATTTTGCGGCTATGCTTTCCCACGCCACAAACGCTGCCCACGCTGCCAGCCCTCCGTCTACACTCCGGTCACTGTCTGCGCCCGCCTTTGTTCATCTACGCCTGCATTCTGAGTTTTCGATCACCGACGGGCTCACCCGGATCGACCAAGCAGTAGAAATTGCCGCAAAGGATGGGCAGCCGGCGCTGGCGCTGACCGACCTTTCCAACCTGTTTGGCCTGGTCAAGTTTTACAAGGCGGCCCGCGCGGGCGGGGTTAAGCCGATTGCCGGGGCCGACGTGTGGATCAGCAATCCGTCCGCGCGCGACAAACCGTCGCGCTTGCTGCTGCTGGCGCAAAACCACATCGGCTACCTGCGTTTGTGTGATTTGCTCACGCGCGCCTGGCTCTCCAATCAATTTCGCGGCCGGCCCGAGGTAGACCGCGCTTGGCTCGCAGAAAACACCTTGGGCTTAATCGCCCTGTCCGGCGGGCCGCTGGGTGAAATTCAGCAATTGATCGAAGCGGGCAATACCGCCGGCGCTGAGATTGCAGCGAATGGCTGGGCGATGCTGTTTCCCAACCGGTTTTATGTTGAAGTGCAGCGCGGCGGGGCAAACCATCGCGAAGCGGTGCTCAAAGCGGCAGTCAAGCTGGCCACCCGGCTCAAATTGCCAGTGGTCGCGACCCACGCGGTGCAATTTTCAACCGAAAGCGAATTTAGGGCGCATGAGGCGCGGGTCTGCGTTTCTGAAGGCTATGTGCTGGCCGACCAGCGCCGCCCCAAAGCTTTTACGCCCGAGCAATATCTCAAAAGCCAAGCCGAAATGCAGGCGCTATTTGCCGATTTGCCGCAGGCTTTGGCCAACTCGGTCGAAATCGCCAAGCGTTGCAACTTGACGCTGGAGTTGGGTAAAGCCCGACTGCCCGATTTCCCCACGCCCGAGGGTTTTACGCAAGATGCCTACATGGCAATGCTCTCGCACGATAGGCTGGAGAACCGCCTCCAGAGCCTGTTTCCAGATAGTGCGCTGCGCGACGAGAAGCGCCCGATCTACCAAAAGCGCCTCGAATTCGAAATCGGCACGATTCAGACGATGGGCTTTTCCGGCTATTTTTTGATTGTGGCGGACTTTATCAACTGGGGCAAAAACAACGGCGTGCCGGTAGGGCCCGGGCGCGGCTCGGGTGCGGGTTCGCTGGTGGCCTATTCGTTGGGCATCACCGATCTTGACCCGCTCGCCTACAACCTTCTGTTTGAGCGGTTTTTGAACCCCGAGCGGGTGTCGATGCCCGACTTTGACATCGACTTTTGCGAGCAAGGCCGCGACCGCGTGATTGAGTATGTGCGCAACAAATATGGCGCGCAATCAGTCTCACAAATCGCCACCTTTGGCACGATGGCTGCCAAAGCGGCAGTGCGCGACATTGGCCGCGTGCTCGACTTGGGCTACAACTTTTGCGACGGCATAGCCAAGCTGATTCCGTTTGCGCCGGGCAAATTGGTCACCCTTGCCGATGCGCGCAAGCAAGAGCCGCTGCTAGCCGAGCGTGAGAAAAACGAAGAAGAAGTGCAGGAATTGCTCTCCTTAGCCGAGCAGGTGGAAGGCTTGACGCGCAGCGTCGGCAAGCATGCCGGTGGCGTGTTGATTGCGCCGGGCAAACTCACCGACTTCTGCCCGCTCTACACCCAAAACCAGGGCGAAGGTGCGGTCAGCCAGTACGACAAAGACGATGTCGAAGCCGTGGGCTTGGTCAAGTTCGACTTTTTGGGCCTCACCACCCTCACGATTTTGAATTGGGCGGAGGAATACATTCGCCAGTTACACCCCGAACTGAGCGCCTTTAGCTGCGCCACGCTGAAGTTGGATGACGCGGCCAGTTACGAGATTTTCAAGCGCGCCAACACGGTGGCGATTTTCCAGTTTGAAAGTCGCGGCATGCGCGACATGTTGGTAGGGGCCAAACCAGACCGCTTTGAAGATTTGATCGCTCTGGTGGCTTTGTATCGCCCGGGCCCGATGGACTTGATTCCCTCTTTTATTGCCCGCAAGCACGGCAAAGAAGCGGTCGAATACCCCGACCCGCGCGTGGCCGACATGCTCTCCGAGACCTACGGCATCATGGTCTATCAAGAGCAGGTCATGCAGATGGCGCAGATTTTGGGTGGCTACTCGCTGGGCGGGGCTGACCTGTTGCGCCGCGCGATGGGCAAGAAAAAGCAGGAGGAGATGGACGAGCAGCGCGAGAAATTCCGCATCGGCGCTGAGCAAAATGGCCTCAATGCGGCGAAGTCGAAAGACATTTTCGATTTGATGGACAAGTTTGCCGGGTACGGCTTTAACAAGTCGCACGCCGCCGCCTACGCCCTGCTCTCGTACCACACCGCTTACTTAAAGGCGCATCATGCTGCGGCTTTTTACGCGGCCAATATGAGTGCCTCGATGGACGACACCGACAAGGTGCAAATCTTGGCGGCGGATGCCAAAACCAATGGCATCACCATCCTGCCACCGGATGTCAATTCATCCGGCTACCGCTTTGCCCCCGCCGACGTAAAAACCGTGCGCTACGGCCTGGGCGGCATCAAAGGCTCGGGCGAAGCGGCGATCATGAATATCCTGAAGGCGCGCTCTGAGCGGGTCTTTTCAGACCTCTTCGACTTTTGTACCCGGGTCGACAAGCGCATGGTGAACCGGCGCACCATTGAGTCGCTAGTGCGGGCCGGCGCCTTTGATGCGCTCAATCCGAATCGCGCAGCGTTGTTGGCCTCCGTCGGTATCGCGATGGAAGCGGCCGAGCAAGCCGAGGCTTCGGCTTCGCAAAACAACCTGTTTGGCGGCGGCGACAGCAGCGCCCACCAGCCCGAGTTGCTGAAAAAAGAACCGTGGGGCGACAAAGACCGGCTGCTCAATGAAAAACAGGCGTTGGGCTACTACCTCTCTGGGCATCTGTTTGATGCTTACGCGGAGGAGATTCGGCAGTTTGCCAAGCGCCCTTTGGGTGAACTGGAACCGAAAAGCGAAGCGCAATATCTTTCCGGTGTGATCGCCTCGGTGCGCCCGCAAATGACCCGGCGCGGCAAGATGCTGGTGATTACCTTAGACGACGGCACCGCGCAGCTGGAAGTGATGATCTTCAACGAGCTGTATGAGGAAAATCGCGACAAGTTGAAGCCCGATGAAATCATTGTGCTCAATGGCAAGGTGGCCAACGACCAGTTCACTGGCAGCGTGCGCGTGACGGCCAACAAGATTTACTCGCTCACCGAGCTGCGCGCACAAAGCGCGCGTCATGTTCAGGTGTCCATGAACGGGCAAGCCAAAGACCCCGATGCCGCCAAGCGCCTCTTTGAGCTACTCAAGCCCTACCGCAACGGCCCCTGCCCGATCGTGATTGCCTATGAACGCAAAGACGGCCGCGCCCTGCTCGAGTTGCCCGACGAATGGCGCGTGCAACCGAGCGATGAAATGCTAGGCGGCCTGCGCACCTGGCTCTCACGCGAGGGTGTGCGGGTGGTGTACGCGTGAGCTTTTCACCGCCCCGCCCTGCCGACGCGCCCGACCTTTCGGCCTTCAAGCGCGTCCTAATCACCAAGCTGCGCCATCACGGCGATGTGCTGCTGGCTTCGCCGGTTTTTCACGTGTTAAAGCAGCATGCGCCGCACCTGGAGCTTGACGCACTGGTCTATAGCGACACAGTCGAGATGCTTGAGGGCCATCCGGCAATCGCGCAGATTCATCGCGTGGATCGTCACTGGAAAGATGCCGGTCTCACCACCCAAGTGCCTGAAGAGCTAGCGCTGGCGCGGCTTTTGAACGAACGTGCTTACGACATGGTGATCCACTTGTCGGAGCATCCGCGCGGCGCGCGGCTGGCCCGCATGAAAAGCGTGAAAGTCTCGGTAGGGCCTGAAGGCTACAAAGCGCGCGGCCTCTCGAAATTTGGCGGCACGCCTGCCTTCACCCACTTTTACAAGCTGCCACGGCGGGGCAATACGCGCCACATGGTCGAGGTCAACCTGGATGCCTTGCGGCGAATTGGCATACAACCGGCTGAAGATGCACGCCAGTTAAGGCTTTCCATTGGCAAGGCTGAAGAAGGCCATCTGGCGCGGCTCTTCGGCCAGCATGGCTTAAGCCCCAAGCAGTTCCTGCATCTTCACCCGGCCTCGCGTTGGTTTTTCAAATGCTGGACGGTGGACGGTAACGCGGCTTTGATCGACAAGCTGGTCGTGGCCGGACATCAAGTAGTGCTGACCGCCGCGCCAAGCGAAGCCGAGCTGAAATTCGTCGCAGCAATCGTCGAGCGCTGCAAATCAAAGCCGCTCAGTTTGGCCGGGCAATTGAGTTTGAAACAACTGGCGGCCTTAAGCGGCGCGGCGCGGCTTTTCATCGGCGTTGATTCTGCACCCATGCACATTGCCGCTGCGATGCAAACGCCCACTGTGGCCCTGTTTGGCCCTTCTGGCGAGATCGAATGGGGGCCTTGGCAGGTGGCTTCGCGCGTGGTCACCTCTGCCCACACCTGCCGCCCCTGCGGGCACGACGGCTGCGGCGGCGGAAAAATCAGCGAGTGCCTAACCACCCTGCCCGTTTCGCAGGTGTTTGACGCGGTGCAAGCTCTGCTCAACGCCACCGCCCCTGCCGTATGACAGCGCCGCTGAGACTGGCGCTGATTCGCCAGCGCTACAACCCGTTTGGCGGGGCGGAACGCTTTATCGAGCGCACCGTGGCGGCGCTGCGTGAACAGCAGAGCAATGACGGGGTCGAAGTCACGATCTATGCCCGCGAATGGCAGGCGACCAGCGATGCCAAGCTGATCAAAATCAAGGCGGGCTATCTGGGCAGCACCCGGCGGCGCGACGAGTCTTTCGGCGATGCAGTGATCGGTGCGCTCAATCAGCCAGAGGCCAATTACGACGTGATTCAAAGCCACGAGCGGATTCCAGGCATTCCAGTGTATCGCGCAGGCGACGGTGTACACGCCAGCTGGCTGGTGCAGCGCGTCAAAGCAGAAGGTTGGAAGGCGCGTGTATCAATTGCACTGAACCCCTACCATCGCTACCTGATTTTGCGTGAACACATGATGTTCATCCATCCCGACCTGCGCGCGGTGATTTGCAACTCGAAAATGGTGCAAGACGATATCGCCACCCAGTTTGGCGTGCCAGCCGAAAAACTGCACCTGATCTACAACGGGGTCGATCTGGAGTGCTTCACTGTCGCCACGCCCGACCAGCGCCATGCCGCCCGTGAAGCCTTGCTGCTGCCGCAAGACGCGCCAGTTTTCCTCTATGTCGGCTCAGGCTTTGCGCGCAAGGGCGTGGCCAATCTAATTGCCGCCTTCGCCAAGCAGCGCAACGACAGCCTGCTGGTGATTGTCGGTAAAGACAAGCGCGCGACCCGCTATGCCAACCAAGCAGTGGAATTGGGTGTGGCCGGGCGGATTCGTTTCGTCGGTGGGGTAGAAGGCGAAGCCGCGATGCGCGCGCTCTACCACTCGGCCGATGTGTTTGTGCTGCCCACACTCTACGACCCGATGCCCAATGTGATTCCTGAGGCATTGGCAAGTGGCTTGGGCGTGATAACAACCACCTCGTGCGGCGGGGCTGAATTGCTCAATCCCGCCTGCGGGGCCGCTGTCGATGCATTCGACGCGGCAGCGCTGGCGGCCGCCATGCAAACGCTGCTGCAAAGCCGCCTGGCCGACCCGGCTGCCGCACAGGCGGCAGCGCGCACGGCGGCGCTACCTCTGTCGCATCACACTCAGGCCGCGCGGTTGGCGGCGCTGTATCGGGAGCTGGCGCGCCCCGCCCCGCTGGGCAGTCAACCCCGCGCGACCTGAAAGCTTTGCGAAGTCGGGCCAGACTACTTGGTGCAGATCAGTACCGTCTTGCCTTCTGATGAGGCGGCAACCGTATGCAGTACGCTGTTGCCCACTTTGATGCGGTCGCCGTAGTTGAGCTTGGTTGACTTGCTCGTGCGCGGCGGAAGCAAGGTGCTCAGCGAACTGCCCTTCGTGTCAATTTTGTAAGCCTGGCCCTGATCGCATTTGTTCTGTACGTTGACGGTAGCCTGACTGGCATGCACAAAAGCAGTTGTGAACAAGAGCGTGGCGGCAAGAGTGAGCTGTTTGGATCGCATGTTGATAGGTCCTTGATGGCAATAATGCGGGTTGAGGAAATGGCACGTGCTGGGCTCGAAAGCACACCGCAGCACTACTGGAAGTTTGCAGCGGCTCGCCGAAAATGCCTGTGCGAAACCGCACAGGCAGGCGCGATTCCCACCGCGCCCTGCCAACTTACGCACACATGCTTTGGTCTTTTGGCGCTGGGGTGAGCTGCTGCAGCGACCCAACCCGCTGCAGAAAACTGTGCAACACTGCGTCTTGCATGGAAAAACAGCGACAAAACCGCATCCGTGCGATCGACCACCATCCAACTCAGGAGACACCTGAATGCCCACCACATCACCCCTTCGCAATCCACAGCGGCGCGCCGTCCTGGCCGCCGCCGGCTGCGTACTTGCAAGTCCCGCAGTGCTCCGTGCCCAGCAGGCCGCGTTCCCCAACAAGCCGGTGCGGATTATCCTCACGGTCAATCCTGGCAATGTGGGTGATACCCGCGCGCGGATGATCGCCGAAAAACTCAGCCCGCTGCTCGGCCAGCCTGTCATCGTTGAAAACAAAGCCGGAGCGTCCGGCAACATTGCCGCCGATTTCGTTGCCAAATCCCCGGCCGATGGCTACACACTCCTCCTGGGTCATACCTTCAACATGACCTGGAACCCCCATTTGCTGAAGATGAATTTCGATCCGGTGAAAGCGCTTACCGGGGTCACCAAAGTCTCGTCCGGCCCGCCCATTTTGGTGGCCCACCCAAGCATGCCCTTCAATACCGTAGGTGAGATGATCACCTATGCCAAGGCCAACCCCGGCAAGTTGAACATGGGTGGCGTGACCGCCGGCACGGCGCATGTGGTGCTGGAAATGATCAAGCAAAAAACCGGTGCCAACATCACCTTTGTGCCCTACAAAGCGGCGGGCGGGCAACTCACGACCGACCTGATTGCCAACGTCATCCAAGTCTATTTTGACTACACGGTGACCCTTGCGCCGTTTATCACCGCCGGGCGTATCAAAGCTCTCGGCGTGGCCGCGAACAAGCGGCTGACCGGTGCTTTGCCGCAAATTCCCACCTTCGCCGAGAGCGGCTATGAAGGCGGGCTGGATGTCTCGTCATGGCAAGGGTTTTATGCGCCATCCGGCACACCACCAGACATACTGCGCCGCCTTGCCACCGAAACCGCCAAAGTGCTCAACCTGCCTGAGATCAAATCCTCCTTCGAATCAACCGGCGGAGAAATTGGTGGCGACACGCCAGAGCAATTTCAGGCGTTCACATTGACTGAATTTGAGCGCTGGGGCAAGGTCATCAAGGATGCGGGGATCAAGCTGGACTAGGAGCCTGTCGGACTTAAGGGATCGAGCCAAAATTGTCGAAAATTGCGGTGCGTTTGGTGATGCTTTCTAGCCAATAGTTGTTCTATTGGCGATGGAAGTAGCGCCTAACGCTACCAATTTTTCGGCGATTTGGGCCGATTCGCTTAAGTCCGACAGGCTCCTAGGAGCCCCTTTCCGCAAAGACACTCGCCAGCGCCGGCCCAATCTTGAAAACCCCGCTCGCCCGCGCCACGTTCTTGCCTTCGGTGCTCACCAGGCATTGCGCAAAGACGAGGTTGCGGGTTTGTTTCAAGATGTCGGTGCGGGCCTCGATCCACGCGCCTTCAGGTGCGGGGCCGAGAAAATCGGTGGTCAGGTTGATCGTTGGCACGAAGTGCGCCAACTTGGCTTGATAGTGAATCGCGTAAGCCATCGCCATATCGACAAAGGTTGAAAGCATGCCGCCATGGCAGATCAACAAGGGGTTGCAATGGCGGCGCTCAACCCGCAGGCCCAGAACCAAGCGCTCGCCATCGCGTTTGCGATAGAGCGGCCCGTTCAAGTCAATGAACAGGTCGCCCGCGCCGTTGCCTTCCCGCGTGGTGGTTTTAAAGCCTTCTGGAACCACCGCGCTCATTTCATCATCGCGCCGTAAACCAAGCTCTTGAAGAGCATGCGGCTGTGTACGCGGGTCGATGGGCCTTGCGACATCAAGATGCCGACCAAGCCTTCTTTCGGATCGACCCAAAAGCTGGTGCCCCACGCACCCGCCCACATCGCATCACCGGTGGAGCCCGGCACCCAGGCCATGCCTTCACCACGGCGCACCGCGAAGCCCAGGCCAAAGCCATAACCTGGCCCAGTGCTACCAAAGGTGGTACCGCCCATGCCGACGGTGTGGTCGGAGAGCATGAACTCGACCGTCTTTTTAGACAGGTAGCACTTGCCGCCGGACTCGCCGTTATTGGCAATCATTTGCATGAATTTCAGGTAATCAGCTGCCGTACCGACCAAGCCGGCACCGCCTTTCAGATAGCTCTTGCCCACCGGGTTGGAAAGAATTCGGTAGCCGGGGCGCATACCGGCTTGCAAGGGGTCTGATGGCAGCGGCTCGGCCAGTCGGCCCACTTTGTCCGGTGTCACCCAAAAGGCGGTGTCAGTCATGCCCAGCGGCCCCAACAGCAGCTCGTTCAACACCAGATCAAGCGACTTGCCCGCGACCCGCTCGACCAGGAGGCCCAGCACGTCGGTGGCAATCGAGTATTCCCAGAACACACCTGGCTGATGCGCCAGCGGAACTTGCCCGAGGTTTTTGAGCATGTCTTCGGCCGTGATATCGGTCTCACGCGATTCGATATTGCCCTTCTCGTAGCCTTCTTTGATGCGCGCCGACTTGGTCGCGCCGCTATAGACAAATCCGGCCGTGTGGCGCATCAAATCCTGCACCCAGATCGGGCGATTCAATGGCACATCGCCACTTGCTGTTTCAACCTTCAAATCTTTCAGTTCAGGCAGCCAGTTGGTAATCGGGTCGCCCAGCTTCATCTTGCCCTGCTCGACCAGCATCATCGCGGCCACTGTGACAATCGGCTTGGTCATCGATGCCAGCCGAAACAGCGCGTCTTTTTTCAGTGGCACGGATTTGCCTGCGTCGGCAAAGCCATGAGTCTCAAAATGAACGACCTTGCCTCGGCGCGCCACCAATGTGACTGCCCCGGGGAAGATGTTCTTGTCGATCTGCTCTTTCATCGAGGGGGCAATCCGCGCCAATCGGGCGCGCGACATGCCTTCGACCAAGTCTGGCGGAATGGCTGGTTTGGCAGCTAGTGTGGCGGCAGCTTTGGCAGCAGGCGCGCTGACTACCGGTTTGGCCGCAGCTTTGGCATCTTGCGCTTGGGCGGATGTGAGACACATCGAAGCGGATAGCCCGGCGGCAAGCCCGGTGACCAACAGCAGTGGCAGCGCGCGGCGTGCAGGCAAATGATTCATTGATTCCCCCGAAATTAGACTGTGCTAGCAGATGGTTGTTCGCCTCGAATGGGTCGTCAGCGAACAAAAAGTCTACTCCGGCGGCCCATGCATCAGGTGAATCGGCAGGCTATGAAATCACTGACCGGCGGTTGGAACGGTCAGGCTGGTAAGAACGGTTGGAAATACTTGCGGCGCAGCGTCGCTCAATTTGGGTTCATCGCATTGCGGCTTCAACCACCATAGCGGATCGCCATCCGCCCGGATTAATCCAGCGCAAAACCTGTGCGGGAACTTGGATCGGAAAACGGTGTCTTTGTCTTAACGGCAACGCCTAATTCCATTTCTAAATCATTACGATTGAGTCGTTGCCCCTTCCTAGCCGTGCTACGCGC
>JANLTH010000075.1:0-26265 GCA_031362865.1 Burkholderiales bacterium
ACTTTTCTACAGGTTTTGTCGGTGTCCGTTTTCGAGAAAAACCATATCCAGCAAGCCTTTTCAGGTATCGCCTACAATTTCAACCAACTACCCCTCGCTAACCAATTGATTTTGTTCGAGTTTTGACCGGACACTAGTGTATTGATTTAGAAATGGAATCAGGTTCACCGTTCCGCTTGCAACACCTTTAATGTTAAGCGCGCAATCAGTCCGCCCCCTTCGCGGGGGAGCAAATCGAGATCGCCGCCGTGAGTGCGGACGATGCGCTCGACAATTGCCAAGCCTAAACCCGACCCGGTGACATCGGTACGAGCCGCTTCGAGCCGTGTGAAAGGCTGCTTCAGGCGCGCGACTTGATCGGCTGGAACACCGGGCCCGCGGTCCATCACATCGATGATGATGCGGCGTAGTCCAGCCTCTTCGGAGCGTCGCAAGGTAATCTCGATTTGCGCGGTATCATCGTTGTGCCTGCCGTAGCGCAGCGCATTGTCAATCAAGTTGGTGAGCCCTCGCTCCAGCGCTTTGGCGCGACCCTGAAGGTTGATCTCGTCGGCACCTGGCTCAAATCGAAGCGTGGTTCCGCGCAGGGCATAGCGCGCTTGCAAGCTCACGACCAAGCTGGCGAGATTGATTTCTTGTGGCGCTTCGCCCGCTGCCGCGTCGCGCGCGAAGTCCATGAACTGACCGATGATCGCGTCCATTTGTTCGATATCGGCCACCATGCCGTCGCGCATCACGGTGTCGCCACTCATCTCCGCTTCCAGGCGCATTCGAGCCAGGGGCGTGCGCAGGTCGTGCGAGATTCCGGCCAACACCAGCGCGCGGTCCCGTTCCTGTCGTTCCAGATCGTCGGCCATCTGGTTGAAGGCGCTTGCTACTTGCTGCACCTCGCGCGCGCCAGCCGTACCAACCGGCGGCGGGCGTTCACCGCGACCAATCGCGGTAGCCGCACCCGCCAGTTCCTTCAGTGGCTTGCTTAAACGCCCAGCGATCAGCGATGCCGCCAACAAGGCTGCCAGAGCCGCTAGCGCGCCCCAAATCAACACGCGCTGCGGCATGTTGTAGTCAACTCGCTCGCGTGTCAGGCGTAGCCAAAACTCGTCTTCCTCGATGAAGAAGCTCACCCAAAACCCCGGCACCGCGTTGCGCGCTGAGGCGAAGCGGGTTTTGCCACCCAATTGGGTGCTCACCAGCGCACGAATTCGCGCGAATCCAGGTGACCCCGACGGCGGTAGCAACACATCGCCAGGTTCTGCCAGATGCACCTCGATGCGCTCGGTATCGGAAATTTCGCGCAGCACCTCGCGCCGTGCTTCGGGCCGTGCACTGACCAAGGCGGTGCGCGTGAGATTAACGATTACCCCGATTTGTCGCGCCGCCTGCTGCGAACGTGGCTCGCGCTCGGCCAGCAAAAAAATTTGTACCCAAGCGAACACCGCTGCGACCAGCAGCGCCACGAGCAACAGGAAAGTGCGCCAGAACAGCGAGTGGGGCATGGTCGGGGCTCGGGGTACAGGGGGAGTCAGCTAGTATTTTGGGCGTTGCTGCGCTACGGATGCTTGATGAAAACCACAGACCGTTGAAAGCCAAGAACCCCGATCCCTAATCCCCAATCCCGGCCTTTCACGCCTCCGGTACAAACACGTATCCGAACCCCCACACGGTCTGAATGAATTTTGGATTTTGCGGATCTGCCTCAAGGAGCTTGCGCAGCCTTGAAATCTGCACATCAATCGCCCGGTCGAACACCTCGTACTCACGTCCCCGCGCCAGTTCCATCAACTTGTCGCGAGAAAGTGGCGTGCGGGCGTTTTGCACCAGCACTTTGAGCACCGAGAATTCACCCGTGGTGAGGGCCAGTTGGGCACCATCGCGGGTAAGTGCGCGGGTGGCCAAGTTTAGATGATAAGCACCAAAAGTCACCTCTTTGGCCTCGCCCAGCGGCGCGCCGGGTGGCCCGGCTTCGGCAATCCGCCGTAGCACCGCATGGATGCGCGCTACCAACTCGCGTGGATTGAAGGGTTTAGGCAAGTAGTCATCCGCGCCCATTTCCAAGCCGATGATACGGTCCACATCCTCCCCCTTGGCGGTGAGCATGATGATCGGCGTTTTGTTGGCCGCTCCGCGCAGCCGTCGGCAGATCGCCAGCCCGTCTTCACCCGGCAGCATCAGGTCAAGAACAATCAGATCGAACAGTTCGCGATTGAGCAGCCGGTCCATCGCTGGTCCGTTGATCGCGGTTTGCACCGCGAAGCCCTGCTCGGTTAGGTAACGCGTCAACAAATCGCGCAGCCGCTGGTCGTCGTCGACCACCAGTATTTTGTGCTTGTCGCCTAATTTGTCGCTCATCTGGCTGGCCCACCGGTTCGGTCGAAAGTCATGGAGCGCATCGTAGCGGCAAAAGCTAGGGCGCGTGGCTGCACTGGTAGGCCGGTGCTCCCTCAAACGTGAGGAGTTGTTGCAGCGCGCCCGAATAGCGCCGTGGGGCAACAAGTTGTTACAAACCCTAAGCGCGCGTGATTGGCGTGCAGGCAACTGCGGCGTACCATCACACCTGTAGTGGTCGATCTGTGTCGCACCGAACCTCTCCCCACCGCGTCCCTCACTGCCTTGCATCTTCCATGCCCCGCTTTTTCTCTCTTGCCGCCAAGCTGCTCATTGCGCTGACCTTCGGGTCTGCGGTGCTGGCGGCTGCCCCGGCGGTGGCCAATCCAGTTACGGATCAAGAGCGGCAGCAGCGTCGGGAGCAGCGTGCCGCGCAGCGCCAAGAGCGCTTCATCCAACGCAACCAAGCGGCGCAGCCAGTGCCCGTTCCCGTTACGCCGCAGGCTGTGCTGCCAGTGCAACCCGCTGCGGCCACGCCACCGGCTGGTTATCAGCAACAACGCTGGGTCGGCCCGCCCGTAGCGCCTGCGCCACCGGTAGCTGCCCCGGCGAATCCGCCGGGTCGCCTTTCACCAGAGGAGCGGCGTGAATTGCGCCGCCAGATCCACGAGCACGGGCGTGATCTGTATGGCGAGCGGCGTCGCTAAGCTTTATAGGCATTGCTCCATGTTCAGCCGACTTCTGTTTCTCATCGTTTTGGTTGGCTGTGCGGCGGCGAATGCCGCGCCTCTGGGCGAAGTTGATGCGCGCTTTCTCCTCACGCGCACTGGCTTTTCTCCAACCGAAGCCGAGGTACTAAGGCTCGCATCAATGGATCGGACGCAGGCGGTAGCGCAGCTCGTCGATGCCGCCACGACTCACGCAAAAAAGCCCGTGCCAGCATGGCTCAATGAGCCGCTGATTAAACCGGCGGCGTTACGCAACGCCAGCGTCGACGAGCGCCGTGACTACCTGCAGTTGGACGGCAGGCGCAACTTCGATACCAAGGCGTGGTGGATCGATCAGATGATTGCCACACCAACGCCGCTGGCCGAGCGGATGACGCTTTTTTGGCACAACCATTTCACTTCTTCTGGGCAAAAAGTACGCGCGGCGCAATTGATGCTGCGCCAGCACCTGACTCTGCGCCAGCACGCCATGGGAAATTTCGGGCAGATGCTACACGCTTTGGCGCGCGACCCGGCGATGCTGATTTATCTTGATGGCGCAGGCAACCGCAAGCAGTCACCGAACGAAAATTTCGCCCGCGAGGTGATGGAACTCTTCACGCTGGGTGAAGGCAAGTACAGCGAGCGCGACGTTAAGGAGGCGGCGCGCGCCTTCACGGGCTGGAGCGTCGACCGCGAAAACGAAGGCGTGTTTCTGTTCCGCGGTGCGCAACACGACGACGGCGTGAAAACAGTACTCGGGCAAACCGGCAATTTGACCGGCGAGCAAGTGCTCGATATTCTTTTGGCGCAGCCAGGGTGCGCGGAGTTCATCGTCGCCAAACTGTGGCGTGAATTTGTCTCACCCGAACCCGATCCGGCCGAAGTCAAGCGCATCGCCGCGCAGTTTCGCGAGTCGCGCTATGACATCAAGGTGGCCCTGCGTGCGCTCTTCAACAGCCCTAAATTTTTCGCGGCTGAAAATCGCGGCACACTCATCAAGTCACCAGTTGATTTGGTCGTGGGCACGGCACGCCAGTTGCAACTTTCGTACACCGATGCCCTGCCATTTGCCTTGGTGGCTGCAGGTTTGGGGCAAAACCTGCTTGCTCCTCCCAACGTCAAGGGCTGGCCGGGTGGGGAGGCGTGGATCAATTCGACCACCCTGCTTGGCCGCAAGCAGTTTTTGGAGCGCCTGTTTCGGATCGATGAAATGCGCGATGTCGCGATGATGATGCCCGCAGCGCCCGCGATGCCCACTGCACCCGCGATGCCCACTGCACCCGCGATGCGCCCCAACGATGGCGGCGCGATTCAAGGCATCGGCCAATTGGGGCCAGAGGGCCGCGAGCGTTTTCGCCAGGCCGCCGCCAGCATTCGTTTTGATGCACCCAAGTGGCTTGACCAGTACGCTGGCAAACCTTATAGCGCCGTTAGGCGCGCGGTGCTGCCAATCGAACCTGCGCACCCGATCAAGGCTGATGCCGATCAGTTCACCTTACTCAAATCGCTGGTACTCGACCCAGCCTACCAGCTGAAATAGAGGAATGAAATGAGCCACTTTTGCGCTGCGCGCCGGGCGACTCTGCATCGCCTTGGTGGCATCGGCCTCATCGCTGGGAGCGCTGCCACCACCATGCCGGGTAGCGTGCTGGCGCAACCAACCGCCGCCTTCGAGCGCCTGCTGATTTTGGTCGAGTTAAAGGGCGCTAATGACGGTTTAAACACCGTGATTCCCTTCGCCGACCCAGCCTATTACGCCTTGCGGCCGCGCATCGGCATCAAGCGTGAAGAGGTGCTCACCCTCAGCGAGCGCCAAGGCCTGCACCCGAGCCTGAAGGCCTTGCACGATTTGTGGAATGCGCGTGAGCTTGCGGTGATTGAAGGCGTAGGCTATGCCCAGCCCAATCTCTCTCATTTCCGCTCGATTGAGATTTGGGACACCGCCTCCAACCCCCAGGAAACCTTTCAAGATGGTTGGCTGGCGCGGCTCTTCGGCCATTCCCCAGTGCCGGTTGGCTTTGCTGCCGATGGTGTCGTGGTAGGTGGCAATGACATGGGGCCGCTGGCCGCAGGCGCACAAACCAGCCGCAGCGTCGCAATCAGCAACCCCGAGCAATTTTTGCAACGCGCCAAGTTGATTCACCCTGAGAAGCCGGTCGCGGGCCAGAGCAAAGCGCTCGCACACATTTTGCGAGTGGAAGGCAATGTGCTCACCGCGGCGCAAAAGCTGAACGCCCGGCACAATTTTCAAACCAGTTTTCCGCCCGGCGATTTCGGTAATCAGGTGCGAACCGCCGCGCAGATAGCGGCGCAAACCGCACAAAAAGGGGGCGGTGTGGCGGTGCTGCGGCTCTCGCTGGGTGGCTTTGACACCCATCAAAATCAGCTGGGCACGCATGCCGCGTTGTTGAAAAACTTGGGCGAGGGCTTGAGTGCCCTCAAAGCAGCGCTCACCGAAATTGGCCGCTGGGATTCCAGTCTGGTGATGACCTATTGCGAGTTTGGCCGCCGCACCCGCGAAAATCAGTCGCAAGGCACTGACCACGGCACCGCCAACGTTCAATTCGCCATGGGTGGGCGTGTCAAGTCAGGGATCTACGGGCAAATGCCCAACCTGACACAGCTGGACGGCAGCGGCAATCCGGCCCATCACATTGAATTTCGCCAGCTCTACGCCACCGTGATCGAGCGCTGGTGGGGGCTTGGTACTGATGCTTCAAGAGCCGCACTGGGCGGGCGTTTTCAGCCAATGGATTGGCTGCGCGCCTGATTTTTTGGCAGTAGCCGCAAGCTGAATTCGTTGATGCCGACCCTCATTTTCACCTCGCAGTTACAGCGCTTTCTTCCTGCGCCAGAAGTGCAGGTTGATGCCGATACGCTTAAACAGGCGCTGGCAGCAGTGTTCGCCGATAACGCCCTCCTGCAAGCCTATGTGCTTGACGAACGTGGCCAACTGCGCAAGCATGTCGAAATCTTTACCGACGGTAAGCGCGTCAAAGACCGCGTCGGTTTGAGCGACCCGCTGTGCGCTGACAGCAAGGTTTACGTGTTGCAGGCGCTGTCGGGCGGGTAGTATTTCAAAAATGCCTTGGAGGTTCACGATGACAAGCCAACGACTCTGGATCGGCTCACGCAAGGGCCTGATTGAAATGGCACGCGGAGCGCAGGGCTGGCGGGTAAGCAAGACGCACTTTCTGGGCGAGCCGGTCTCGATGCTGCTGCCTGACGCGCGCGATGGCAAGCTCTACGCTTCACTCTCAACCGGCCATTTCGGCACTAAGCTGTGGGTCTCCGATCAGCGCAACGAAAGGTGGCGTGAACTGGCGGCACCGGCATTTCCTGAAAAACCCGCCAACAGCCCCGATCCACTGGTCTGGGCGTTGCATTCCATTTGGGCACTGGAGGCGGGCGGTGCAGATCAGCCGCAGCGCCTGTGGGCGGGCACCCTACCAGGCGGCCTGTTTTGTTCCGATGATCGCGGGGCGAGCTGGCAACTGGTACGCAGTCTGTGGGACCACCCGGCCCGGCTTGAATGGGGCGGCGGTGGCTATGATTTTCCCGGGATTCACTCGGTGTGCGTTGACCCAAACCATTCGGCGCGGCTTACCGTGGCCATTTCGACCGGCGGGGTTTGGCGCAGTGACGACTCGGGTGAGACGTGGCGGCTCTCCGCCAAAGGTATGACCGCGACCTACATGCCGCCAGAGCTCGCGCACAGCGAGGTGCATCAAGACGCGCATCGCGTGGTGCAAAGCCCAAAAGATCGCAGCGTGTTTTGGTGTCAGCACCATAACGAAATGACCGTCAGCCACGACGGCTGTGCGAGTTGGCAAAAGCTGCAGGTGCCGCTGGCCGATTTTGGCTT
The DNA here is from genome assembly GCA_031362865.1 of Burkholderiales bacterium. Classification (GTDB taxonomy): domain Bacteria; phylum Pseudomonadota; class Gammaproteobacteria; order Burkholderiales; family JAEUOS01; genus JANLTH01. The sequence goes on from JANLTH010000075.1 coordinate 6,901, forward strand.
TACCGTGGCCGCCCATCCGCACGACGCCGCCACCGCGTGGTTTGTGCCCGCCCAAAAAGACGAGCGGCGTGTACCGGTCGATCTGGCCCTGTGTGTGCTGCGCACCCGCGATGGCGGCAAAACGTTTCAGCAACTGCGTACCGGCCTGCCCCAAGAAGCTTGCTACGACTTGATCTACCGGCATGCGTTGGCAGTCGACGAAAGCGGCAATACGCTCGCGATGGCATCGACCACCGGCGGCTTGTGGATCAGTGAGGATGGTGGCGACACGTGGAGTGCGCCGCTGGTACGCTTGCCACCCGTGGCTTGCGTGCGCTTTGGCTGATCGAGCGGGTGATGCGCGACCGGGCGTGGTCAGGATGGCAGGTTCAGTTCACCTGGTTCACGCTGTTTACGTTGAGCACTTTAAGGCGCACCAGCTTTTTGACATGGCGCGGCCCGGTGCGCGCGTCGTTCAGGGCGATCAACGCCAGTGGCCCCTCGCTGCCAAGCAACGTGGAGCCATTGCGTTCCCACAAGACCAGCACGCCGCTACCGCTCTCGTTGAGAAACACTTCCGCCCAAGAGAAAGTGGCTTCGTAGCCATCGGCCGCCACGGCCACGAAAGCCGCGCGCCGTTGATCGTGCCGCCCCAGTTTGGCCAGACCCGCGGCATTGAGTACGTCCGCCAAGGTGGCTCCCGTCATGCTGGATGCCACGACCTCCTGCGATTTTCCGGAAGCAGGTTCGAGGACGCGCTTCTCGGTCACCCGCTGGTGCTTTAGCGCGAGCAATTGACTCCACGTCAACGCGATGCTCGGGCCCAAGCCCTCGATCTGCAACGCCGACTGTGCGCCGTCTTGCGCACCTGCCGGCGTGAGGAGCATGGCTACGCTCAAAACGAGCATTGCGCTGAAACGGCTACTGTTGATTTTCATGCTGGGAAGTCTCCCGGTCGCATCAAGGCCGGGCGAACCCGAATCGCTGCAAGATCGCTTGGCCTGCGTGGCCGAGGACAAAATCGGCAAATGCCTGCCCACCGGGTCTGATTCCGTTTCTAAATCATTACGAGATTAGGCGCACCGACGACGACAGTGCTGCTAGCACGGCTAGGAAGGGGCAACGACGTATCGTAATGATTTAGAAATGGAATGAGTACCGCAATTCCATAAACCGCCTCAACTTGCAGCGCCGTCGGCAACTCGACCAGACGCAGGCCTGGGACGAGCGAAAGGGCCTCAGCCGCATTGGTGCAATAGGTCAGGAACAAGTCGGCCTGCCGGTCTTCCATTAACCAAGAATAGGATGTTTTTCCAGCTGGGGCGCGAGCCGAATTCGGGCCGCCGGCGAGTTGCAACGCCTTGGCTTGAAGCCTCAGCTGGCTGCCGGGGCGCAGCCCCTCTGCGCGGGCGAACACCCGCCAAGCGTAGTCGCCTGCCGGGTCTGCGCGCGGCGTACTGGTGGCCAGGCGGAGCGCCGGATTGAGTATCGCATCGAGCACGGCACCGGGGTCATTCGGCGCAATCGGTCCCACCGCCGCCTGAGTGAGCAGGCACATGCGGTTGCGCGCGAAGGCGCGTGGTGCGCGGCTCTTGCCCGCCGCGTGCAGCGCCTGCGGATGTTCCATGTTGGCCGAGGCGAAGACATCGCCCGCACCTGCGCTGGCCTCAGTGACAGCACTGCCTTCAATGCGCGCTTTGAGCAAACCGGATGGGCCAAACTGGAACACCACCATAGCGGCGTTCGCGTTGCTGTTCGCCGCAGCGTGATGGGTAGCCGTATAAGCGCGGCCCAGTTCCTCCATCGCCTGCCGCAAGCTGCCGGCCGCCAATACCTGCACCGGCTCCGCGGCCAGGCTTGCGTCGGATGCGCTGAGCAGCACGGTGATCGCCAGGGCCGCTACAGGAAATCTGCACAGGCGGGTGCGATGATTCACTTGTTTGCGTTGGGAAAGAACAACTGCTCCCCGCCGATTTTGTACGCGGAAATGGTTTCCTGGCCCTCTTTTGAGACTAGCCAATTGATGAACGCATTGCCCAAATCCGCTTTGACATGGGCGTGCTTGGCTGGGTTGACCAGCATCACACCGTACTGGTTGAAGAGTCTCGTATCCCCTTCGACCACAATGCCCAGTTCAGCGCGGTTTTTGAAGGCCAGCCAAGTGCCGCGGTCGGTCAATATATAGGCGTTCATCGACGCGGCCGTGTTGAGCGCGGGGCCCATTCCTGAGCCGGTGTCGCGATACCACGGTCCTTTCGACTTGTCCAGATCAACCCCTGCCGTTTTCCAGTAGCGCAATTCTGCAGCGTGGGTACCACTTTTGTCGCCACGTGAGACGAAGGGCGCTTTTGCAGCGTCAATCTTGCGCAAGGCTTCGTGGAGATCCTTGCCGCGCGCGCTGGCTGAGTCGGATTTTGGCCCGATCAGGACAAAATCGTTGTACATGACCGGTAGTCGTTTGATCCCAAAACCTTCAGCGACAAATTTCTCCTCAGCCGCTTGGTCGTGGACGAACACCACATCGGCATCGCCGCGCCGCCCCTGGTCGAGCGCTTGACCGGTGCCAACTGCGACGATGCGCACCTTGATGCCCGATTGTTTCTCAAATACCGGCAGCAGGTGCGCAAACAAGCCGCTTTGTTCGGTGGAGGTGGTCGATGCCACCACGATGAATTTCTCCTGCGCGATGCCAGCGGCGGGAAGCCCCAGGCTCAATGCGGTAAGCCATGCACAGGCTGTGCGCCTCGTTCTGGAAAGGGATGTCATGCGCTTTCTCCTTGTAAATAGGCCCGCGCGACGAGCGTGGCAGGCTGGGTAAAAAATCGTGAAGCGGGGCTGTCTTCGACCACTTGCCCGCCATCGACAAACAACACGCGCTTGGCTAGGCGCTTGGCTTCGCCCAATCGATGGGTCGTCCAGATGACGGCAACCCCACTGGCATGGGCCTGACGCACAATGTCTTCAACCAGTGCGGCTGAAGCCGGGTCAAGGCTCGCCGTGGGCTCGTCGAGCATGAGCACCTGCGGTTGGGTGACCAGCGCTCGCGCCAGCGCCACGCGCTGCTGCTCGCCGCCCGACAACACGCGCGCCGGCCGCGCTGCCAAGTGGGCCAAGCCAACCTGCGCCAGCGCTTGCGTGGCGCGCGCATAGGCTTCGGCGCGGTGGATTGTGCCGTGCAGCAGCGGATAGACGATGTTGTCCAAGGCGCTACGGCGCAGCATTACCGGCTTCTGGAATACCAGGGCAAATGGCGGCAAGCCATCTCGGTTGGCAGGCCCCCAAGCAACGCTGCCCTGCGTGATTGGCAGCAGGCCGCAAGCGGCGCGCAGGAGCACGCTTTTGCCGGCCCCGTTTGGCCCGAGTATCACAGTGCAATCGTCCGCCGCGAACGACAGACTCGCATTGGCGAGGATCGACGGCATACCCGCACGCCGCGACCCGACCGTCAGGTTTTCCAAGCGAAGCACTGGCAGCTTAGCCATAGCGCGCCACCGCCCATTCTTTCAGCCACGCGGCCAGCGCGTTGATCGCCAGCACCAGTGCCAGCAGCACCGTGCCCAGCGCCAGCGCCAGTGGCAGGTCGCCCTTACTGGTTTCCAGCGCGATGGTGGTGGTCATGGTGCGGGTGACACCGTCGATATTGCCGCCCACGATCATCACGGCACCGACTTCGGCCATGGCACGCCCGAAACCTGCCAGCACCACCGTGACCAGCGAAAAGCGCGCGTCCCAAATCAAGGTGGCGGTCGCCGCCCAACGGCTGATTCGCAGTGCGTCGAGTTGTTCGCGATATTCGGCGTGAGTATCCTCGATGATCTGTCGCGCGAGTGCAGCCATGATCGGCGCGATCAGCACTACCTGGGCCAGCACCATGGCCGACGGTGTGAACAAAATGCCCAGTGGCCCGAGCGGCCCGGCGCGCGAGAGCAGTAGATACACGATCAAGCCCACTACCACCGGCGGCAAGCCCATCGCCGCGTTCAGGCAGGCGATCAGGAAGCGCCGCCCCGGGAATCGTGCCACCGCGAGCACACCGCCCAGAGGTACGCCAATGATTGCCGCGAGCAGGGTGGCCAAGCCGCTGACACCCAGGCTGAGCAAAATGATCTTGACCAGCTTGCCATCGCCTGATAGCAGCAGGCTGATGGCCTCGGTCAATGCTTGGACAAGCATGGCTGCACGCGCGGAAGGCTAAAGGCAGGAGTTCGCATGGAGAGCGATGGTAGCCAACAACCCGGGCAAGGCCAATAGGCAAACCATTGCATAGGCCAGTGACTAGGCCGCCCTATACTGACTGACCCGCCTCTTTTCGGCTATTGCCATGTTGCGCATCGGTCTGGACTACAAATTCATCAACCCCGCTACCGTGGCTGCCAACAAGCCACCCGGAGCGGCGCTCGAGAACCCGCTGTTTGCGCTGTTGCGGGCGGTGCATGAAGCGGGTTCGATTAGCGGTGCGGCGGCGCGCACGGGATTTTCGTATCGCCATGTGTGGGGTGAGTTGAAGCGCTGGGAAGTGGCGCTCGGGCAGCCGCTGGTACGCTGGGGCAAGGGCAGAAGTGCGCGTCTATCGGACTTCGCCGAGAAGTTAGTATGGGCTGAAGAGCAAGCACTGGCGCGGCTCTTGCCGCAGATACTCTCGCTGGAGGCGGAGTTGGAGCGCGCCTTTGCCGAGGCTTTTAATCCGCAGTCGCAGCTCCTCAATATCGTGGCAAGCCACGATCTGGCGCTGCCGCTGCTGCGCGACCAGTTGGCAACCCGCCACTTGCTGCTCGATATTCGCTATGCGCCAAGCGTGCAAGCGCTCAAAGCGCTCAGTTCTGGCGCGGCGCAACTGGCCGGGTTTCACGTTGGTGACGACCATCCGGCCGGTTCGCTGACTGCGCGCACCTTCAAGAGCTTGCTCAAGCCCGGCCTGCACAAGTTGATCGGCTTTGCAGCTCGTCAACAAGGCCTGATGGTGCGCCAAGGCAACCCGCTGGGCTTGCGGTCGCTGGCCGATGTGGCCCGCCATCCAGCGCGCTTTGTGAACCGCCCTGAAGGCTCGGGCACACGGGTCGAGTTTGAGCAACTGTTGGCGCTGCAAGGCATTCCCACAACTGCCATTCTTGGCTATGGACGGGAGGAAGCTTCTCATCTGGCGGTAGCCGCCGCCGTTGCTGCCGATGCGGCGGATGCCGGTTTTGGGATCGAGGCTGCCGCACGGCGCTACGACCTGGATTTTGTGCCATTGGCTACCGAGCGCTACTACCTGGTTTGTCTCAAAGCGACCTTGGACTTGCCAGCCGTGCGTGCGCTGCGGGCGCATTTGGCGGACCCTGCCTGGCAAGCCACCCTGGCGCAACTGCCCGGCTATTTTGCAGACCGGTCAGGCGAGGTTTTGTCGCTCACGCGCGCGCTGCCTTGGTATCGCTTCGAGCGGGCAGGGCGGGCAGGACCGGCAGGGCGGGCAGGGCAGACGAGCGTCGCAAAGCCAGTTTGCTAACATCTATCGATCCGTGCGCAACCCATTGGGCAATGAAGCGCACCTCGACAAATCATTATTTTTCGGAGATCAACCACCATGACATTCACCAATGCAGAGCGCCGCCGTCTATTTTCTGTAGGTCTGAGTGCGGCCGCGCTCATGGGGCTGCCGCGCCTAGGTGGCGCGCAAGAAAAAACCGTCAAATTCATTCTCCCGAATGGGGCCGGTTCAGGAGTGGACACGATTACCCGCACCATGGCCCCAGCGTTTGGCAAAGCCTTGGGGGTCAATGTGGTGGTTGACAACCAGCCGGGTGCGGGCGGCATCGTCGGCACGCAAACCATGGTGCGCTCACCGGCCGATGGCAGCACTTTGAGCATCGTCTCCAACAACCACGTGATCTACCCTAGCTTGCACAAGTCGCTGCCGTTTGACCCGATCGCTGACATCACACCGATTTCGGTCTTGGGCACTACCCCGCTGGTGCTGGTGGTCAATCCGGCCAAGGTTCCTGCCACCAACGCCAAAGAGCTGGTCGCCTTTCTCAAAGCCAAGCCTGATGCCTACAACTACGCGTCATCCGGCAACGGTACGATTCTGCATTTGGCGGCAGAAATGTTTGTCGAAGAAGCCGGGGTCAAAGTCAAGCACATTCCCTACAAAGGTGTCGGGCCAATGGTGACCGACATTATTGGCGGGCAGGTGGAATTTGGCGTGCTGGCGCTGCCCTCGGTGCAAGGGCATATCAAGAGCGGCGCGGTACGCGCGATTGGCGTGACTGGCGCGAACCGCACGCCTGCGCTTGATTTGGCAACCTTCGCCGAGCAGGGCATGCCAGGCTATGTGGTTGATGCCTGGTTTGGCTTGATTGGCCCAGCAAAAATCCCGGCGGAAGAAGTCAAGCGCCTGCATGCCGCGATCGTCGCCGCTTTCAATGCCCCGGAAGTCAAGGAGGCAATGGCCAAGCAAGGCAACGCGATCAATATCCAAAGCCCGGAAGCGGCGGCACAATTCTTCAAAGCCGAGACGGTCAAGTACGCCGCGCTGGTGAAAAAGGCGCGCCTGACCTTGGATTGATTGTCTCGGCGACCGCCTACCGCAACTGCTGCCGCAGCGACAAGAACGCACCCAACCAGCCTAGCCCGGCGGCGAACAACGCGGCGGTAGCGGCATCGGCCGCAGTTAAATATTGCAGCGAAAATTCGGTCGCATAAGAGCGTGCCAAATCGGTCACCGGTTGCGCCAGCACCTGTAGTGCCAGGTACACCATACCGAGCGCCGCCGCTCCCCCCAACGCACCGGTGACCGCACCCGCATAGAGAAATGGCCGCTGGATAAAGCCGTCGGTAGCACCCAGCAACTGCGACAACTCGATCTCGGCGTGCTGTGTCAGCACTTGCAGGCGAATCGTGTTGAAGGCCACCGCTACCAAGGCCAAGCTCAGCATCGCGGCCAGCATCAGCACCGCATAGCGGCCCAGTTGCAAGGCGGCACCGGCGCGCTGTACCCAAGCGGTATCGACTTGCACTTGGTCGACGCGCGGCATTTTGGTGATGCTCGCGGCGTGCTGTTGCAAGAGGCCGCCGCTGGTATGGTTCAAGGTGACAATCCACGCATCGGGTAGAGGGTTCGCTCCCAGTGTGGCGGCCAATTCCCCCAGATGCCCTGCGGATTTGAGGCTTGCCAGCGCCGTTTCGCGCGCTACAAAGCGCACTGCCTTGACACCCGCCAGCGCCTTGAGCGCGCTTTCCAAGGCGAGGGCTTCGGCGCGCTTGGCATCGGGTGTTACGAAAACGCTGATTTCCGGCGTTGCATCCAAGCGCTGCGCGGCGCGCTCCAAATTCACCAGCAAGGTGTAAGCCCCGAGCGGCAGCGCCAGCGCGATGCCCGTCACCAGCACGTTCGCAAGCGCCGACCAACCTGCATGGCGCAGCATGTCCAGCGCACGGCGCAAGGCTGCGGCGTGTTGCACCAACCAAGCTTTCATGGGGCCGCCTTGTCTGCCAAGGCTCCGGCGCTCAATGGCAACTCGCGCACCCGCTTGGCGTGCGAGGTGGCGTACTCAATCAAGGCTGTGTCATGTGTGGCGATCATGATGGTGACACCGACTTGATGAAAAGTCAAAAACATGTCCATTAGTTGCCGGGCGTGGCTCAAATCGAGATTCGCCGTTGGCTCATCCGCAAGCAAAATCGCAGGGCGATGCACCACCGCGCGGGCTATCGCCAAGCGCTGCTGCTCGCCGCCAGAAAGTGAAATCGGATTGGCTTTTTCACGCGCCAACAACCCCACTTTGTCGAGCGCGGCACGTACCCGCTTGGCGGCATCGGCACTGCCAAAACCGGTAATCGCCAAAGGCAGCGCCACATTGTCAAATACGCTGCGATCAAAGAGCAATTTCTGGTCTTGAAAGATCAGCCCGAGATTGCGCCGCAAGTAGGGAATTGCCTGGGTGCGCAGCGCGCTCACGTTCTGCCCGTTCACGATCACGTTGCCGCTACTGGGTCGCTCAATCGCCGGGATCAATTTGAGAATCGTGGACTTGCCGGCCCCAGAGTGGCCGGTCAAAAACACCAATTCACCTTCGCCCACCACAAATGAAACGCCACGCAGCGCACTCAAGCCACCAGCATAGGATTTATGGACTTCGCTGAATGAAATCATGGCGAGATCATGGCTTGGCAAGATCGTTCAATCACCCACCAGCGCATCGACAAACTCGCGCGCCACGAAGGGACGCAAGTCGTCCAAGCCTTCGCCAATTCCAATGAAATACAAAGGAATCGGGCGCGCTTTGCTGATTGCCGCAATCACGCCGCCCTTGGCTGTGCCGTCCAGCTTGGTGATGATGAGGCCGGTCAGGCCGAGCGCGTCGTCAAACGCCTTGACCTGCGCAATCGCGTTTTGCCCGGTGTTGCCGTCTAGCACCAGCAGCACTTCGTGTGGCGCGGTCGCTTCAGCCTTGCCCAGCACCCGTTTGACCTTTTTGATTTCTTCCATCAAATGGATTTGCGTGGGCAGGCGGCCTGCCGTGTCGGCGATCAAAATGTCGATTTGGCGTGCCTTGGCGGATTGATAGGCATCGAACATGACTGCGGCCGCATCGCCGCCTTCTTGCGCTACCACAGTCACGCCATTGCGCTCACCCCAAACCTTCAACTGCTCGCGCGCGGCGGCGCGAAAGGTGTCGCCCGCCGCCAGCATCACGGTTTTGCCGTGGCCCTGAAAATATTTGGCAAGCTTGCCAATCGAGGTGGTTTTGCCTGCGCCATTCACTCCCGCCACCATTATCACCAGCGGGCCTGGCCGGTCTAGCGGCAGGGTTTTTTCCAAGGGCCGCAGCATCTCGGTCATCAACCCGGCGAGCGCGCGCTTCAAGGTAGTGCCGTCTTCAATCCGTTCACGGCGCGCTTCGAGCTTGAGGCGCTCGATCAACTCAGCGCTTGCGGCAACCCCAACATCGGCCATCAGCAGCGCGTTTTCCAGCTCTTCAAAATAGGCTTCGTCAACTTTGATCGTGCCAAACAGGCCAGCCAAATTTTTGCCAGTGCGCGACAGGCCGTGGCGCAAGCGTTCGCGCCATGACAGGGCGGGCGGGTCAGTTGGCGCAGGACCAAGAAGAGGCGGCAGGGCGATTGGCTGCGGTGGTGGTTCGTCCGCTTTTTTCTTGAAGAGTGAAAACATGAAGTCCCGGTTGCTATGATGCGGTGCAATGAACAGTTTACGCGCCCCGCCGAAGCCGCCACCCGTCACCGCTGCGAAAGGCGCGCGCGGTATCAGAAGCGTGCGAATCATTGGCGGCGCGTGGCGCAGTCGCCTAATCCAGTTTCCGGCAGTCGAAGGCTTGCGCCCCACTGGCGACCGGGTGCGCGAGACACTGTTCAACTGGCTGGGCCAAGACTTGGCGGGCAAAACTTGTGTGGATCTGTTTGCGGGTAGCGGCGCGCTCGGTTTTGAGGCGGCTTCGCGCGGCGCGACACGCGTGCTGCTGTGCGAAACCGGGCGCGCGCCGCTGGCCGCCTTGCGTGCCGCTAAAGAGTTGTTGCAAGCCGCGCAGATTGAGGTCCGCCAAGTAGATGCTTTAACATTGCTGCATGGCAACAATGTGACCGAGCAGTTTGACATTGCCTTCGCCGACCCGCCGTTTGCTGCCGACCTTGGCGCGACGGTGTTGGCGGGTGCGGCGCGACTCGTCAAACCGCGCGGCTGGCTCTATCTTGAACAACCGACAGTGCTTGAAGAAGCCCACCCATGGCGGCTCTTCAGGCATCTCAAAGCGGGTGCGGTGCATGCCCATCTATTTCAAAGGGAGTAGTCCATGAGCAACAAGATTGTCCGCGCGGTTTATCCTGGTACGTTTGACCCGCTCACCATGGGGCACGAAGACATGTTTCGCCGCGCTTCCAAAATCTACGACGAGATTGTCATCGGAGTCGCCGACAGCAAGTCAAAGCGTCCGCTGTTTACGCTCGACGAGCGCTTGGCGATGGCGCAAGAAGCACTCTCGCCATATCCCAACGTGCGCGTGGCCGCGTTTCGCGGCTTGCTGGTCAATTTTGTGCACGAACACAAGGCGCAGGTGATTTTGCGCGGCCTGCGCGCGGTGTCTGATTTCGACTACGAATTTCAGTTGGCCGGGATGAACCGCCAACTAATGCCAGAGGTCGAAACGGTGTTTATGACACCGTCAGACCACTACCAGTTCGTTTCCGCCACCCTGGTGCGCGAAATCGCCTCAATGGGCGGTGATGTCTCCAAATTCGTCTCGCCCTCGGTCAAGCGCTGGCTTGATGAAAAACTCTCGAAGAAGGTGGATTGAGCAGGGTAGGGCGTGAGGTTCGCGCCTATTTCAAACGCCGCGCCGCCGCCCGCCCGCACCTCTAACTCCTCACTCATCCCGCACGATGGCCCTGCTGATCACCGACGAATGCATCAATTGCGACGTATGCGAGCCGGAGTGCCCCAACGACGCGATTTCGATGGGCGAAGAGATTTACCAGATTGATCCGCACAAGTGTACCGAATGTGTCGGCCACTACGACACGCCGCAGTGCCGCGAAGTCTGCCCAGTTGATTGCATCCCGCAACACCCAGGCTACGCCGAAACGCGCGAGACGCTGTATCAAAAATACCAGCGACTGACCGCAGGGCTCTCAGCTGCTGGTTGATTTGCTGAAGAGTTTTTTCGCCAGCGTCACAGCCGCCAGCGCCAGCCCACCTGCGGCCACGCCAAACAAGCCGTTGAGCGTCATGGAGGCGATCACCGACCAAACTGCACCTCCTGGCATGCTTTGCACCGATTTTGCAAAGCCTTCAATCGCGTGATGCACCACCGGAATGCCGTGCGCCAGAATGTCGCCGCCCACTAAAAACATCGCCGCAGTGCCTGCAATAGTGAGAAATTTCATCAGCCACGGGGCAAACAGCAGGAGGCCACGCCCAAAGGCTGCTGCTGCGCCTGATTTGCGGCTCAGATAAAGGCCCGCGTCGTCCAGCTTGACGATTCCGGCCACCAAGCCATACACGCCAACGGTCATCAAGACGGCGATGCCAACCAGCACTGCCAGCTTGGTCATAAACGGGCTGGCCGCGACAGTACCCAAAGTGATGACAATGATTTCGGCCGAGAGAATGAAATCGGTGCGGATTGCCCCTTTGATTTTGTCTTTTTCGAGCGCCACTAAATCAACTTCGGGGTGCGTTAGCGCTTCCATCAACTCGGCTTCGTGCGCTGCGTCTTCGGCGCGCGAGTGCAAAAACTTGTGCGCCAGTTTCTCAAAGCCTTCAAAACACAAAAATGCGCCCCCCAGCATCAACAGCGGGACGACTGCCCAAGGTGCGAGCGCGCTGATGGCGAGCGCCGAGGGCACCAAAATCGCTTTGTTGAGGGTCGAACCTTTGGCTACCGCCCAGACCACCGGCAGTTCGCGCTCGGCGCGCACACCGGCCACTTGCTGTGCATTGAGGGCGAGGTCGTCGCCCAGCACCCCGGCAGTTTTTTTGGCAGCGACCTTGGTGAGAATGGCGACATCGTCAAGAATTGTTGCGACGTCGTCGAGCAGGGCAAGCAGACTGGAAGCCATGAATGAATTTGCTGAATTATTGGAAAAAGCTTAGGAACCTTTTCGAGAGCGGAATTCTCTATCAGAAAGCCAACACTCGAATCCGCTGGTTGCGCAGTGTCGTAATAAATGATAGCGGCATGAACTTGATTTTTGTCAGATTGCCGCAAAATAGCAGTCTGTATCGTGATTTCTCAAAACAGCATCAACTCAAAAGAAGAAGGGATTCGCATGAGCACCAACAAAGGGCAACTCCTACAAGACCCGTTTCTGAATGCGCTGCGCCGCGAGCATGTGCCAGTCGCCATCTATCTGGTGAACGGCATCAAACTACAAGGTCAGGTTGAATCATTTGACCAGTATGTCGTTTTGCTCAAAAACACGGTCACACAAATGGTCTACAAGCACGCCATCTCCACGGTTGTGCCCTCGCGCCCGGTCAATCTGAATCTTGAGCAGCCGTCTGATCAGCCAGCCTGAAGTTTTCTTGGGTGACTGCCTGAAGATGCCCGACCAGAGCGGCTCTTCAAGCATACTTACGAAATTTCAAGGCCGCTTGCGAGATGCTTGACCAATCTGAAGCCAGGCGGCGGGCTGCCAAGGGCGAGCCGGTAGCGCTTGTCTGTCTCAATGTGGGTGGCGAAAAAGCGGCCGCCTTTGGCGACAGTGCGGCCGAGTTTCGCCTGCTCTGTTCCAGCGCGGGCTTGGTCGAAACCGGTTATCTTTCGGGCAAGCGCGATCGGCCTGATCCTGCATTTTTCGTCGGTAAAGGCAAACTCGAGGAGTTGCGCGAGCTGCTGGCAGCCACCGACACCAAGGTTGTGATCTTTAATCACACGCTTTCACCGGGCCAGCAGCGCAATCTTGAGGGTGAGTTGAAGGCGACGGTGATTGACCGCACGGCGTTGATTCTCGACATCTTCGCGCAGCGCGCCAAAAGCCACGAAGGCAAGGTGCAGGTAGAGCTGGCCCAGTTGCGCCACCTGGCGACACGCCTGGTGCGTGGCTGGACTCACTTGGAACGGCAAAAAGGCGGTATCGGCCTGCGCGGCCCCGGCGAAACCCAGCTGGAAAGCGACCGCCGCCTGATTGGCAACCGGGTCAAACATCTTTCTGACCAGCTAGACAAATTGCAACGTCAGCGTCAGGTGCAGCGGCGTGCACGTGCGCGCGGCGGCGTATTTTCCGTTTCCATCGTGGGCTACACCAATGCTGGCAAATCAACCCTGTTCAACGCGCTGACCAAGGCGCAAAGCTACACGGCAGACCAACTGTTTGCCACCCTCGACACCACCGCGCGCAAGCTCTACCTCGAAGGAGCCGGGCAGTTGGTGATTTCCGACACGGTGGGCTTCATCCGCGACTTGCCGACCACGCTGGTAGCAGCCTTTCGCGCCACGCTGGAAGAGACAATTCACGCCGACTTGCTGCTCCACGTGGTCGATGCCGCCAACCCGGCGCGGATGGACCAAGTAGATGAAGTCAACGCGGTCTTGCGCACGATTGGTGCGGGTGATACGCCGCAATTGCTGGTCTGGAACAAAATCGATGCGGCAGGGCTTGAAGCCAGGTTGGAGCGCGGTCAATCCGACAACGACGATGGCGACAATGGCGACAATGGCGACGACGGCGACCAGAGTCCAGTAAATGCCGATGCTAAAATTTTGCGTTGTTTTGTCAGTGCGCGCACTGGCGAGGGCTTGCAATTTTTGCGGCAAGCCCTGATTGAATCGACCAATCATTTCAATGACCTGCCTGCCCCAAGCGCTCAGGCGCGAATCGCCGCCTGAGCGTCTTTGTTTGCCCACTTCCCATTGAGCCCAAAGCATCCCATGAACCTACTGTCGCGCCTTACATTTTGGCGCAAGCGTGATTCGAAGCGTGACTCTCTGACCTGGGCGCAAGGCCCCAACCAGGGCCCGCCTGACTTGGACGAAGTGTGGCGCGACTTCAACCGCAAGCTGTCCAAGCTTTTCGGTGGTTCCGGCAAGCCCGGCAGCAACCAACCTGCTGGTGGCGGAAATTCTGGGGGCAACTCCGGTGGAAATTCTGGCGGCAGTAACCCCATGCAAGCGCCGGACATGAAACAGGTAGGTGGTGGGATCGGTTTGATTGTCGTGGTGGCGGTGCTGTTGTGGTTGGCGAGCGGGTTTTTTATCGTTCCCGCCGGGCAGCAGGCGGCGATTCTTCAATTTGGCGAATTCCGCCGGATGACCGACGCAGACGGCTTTCAATGGCGCGCGCCTTATCCGATTCAGTCGCACGAAATTGTCAACCTTCAGCAATTGCGTCAGGTCGAAATCGGCTATCGCGGTAACGTCAAGACCAAAAACCTCAAAGAAGCGCTGATGCTTACCTTTGATGAAAACATCATCGATATTCAATTTGCGGTGCAATACCGTGTGCAAGACGCGAAGCTCTTCCTGTTTGAAAATCGCGGCTCTTCCGAAGAGCTGGTGTTGCAAGCGGCCGAAACTGCGATTCGCGAAGTGGTCGGGCGCTCAGCCATCGACAAGGTGCTGTACGAGAGCAAAGAAGGCATTTCGCAGCAAACCCAGACCTTGATCCAGAATATTCTGGACGGTTACAAGTCTGGCATCATGATTTCAAATGTCACCTTGCAAAATGCCCAGCCGCCTGAGCAAGTGCAAGCGGCTTTTGACAACGCGGTAAAAGCAGGCCAAGACCGCGAGCGTTTCAAAAACGAGGCACAAGCCTACGCCAACGACGTGATCCCCAAGGCCGAGGGCACGGCAGCTCGTTTGCGCGAAGAAGCGCAGGGCTACAAACAAAAGGTGGTGGCAGCCGCCGTCGGTGAAGCGGAGCGCTTCAAATCCGTACTTACCGAATATGAAAAAGCCCCGCGCGTTACGCGTGATCGCATGTATCTTGAAACCATGCAGCAGGTGATGGGCAATACCTCCAAAATCATGATGGACGTGAAGCAGGGCAGCCCGCTTCTCTATGTACCGCTTGACAAGCTGATTCAAGGTGGTGGCGCTGAGCGCGCCGTGAGCGGCCAAGCCGGGGTTGAGCCTGCGCCCCTGACCCCAATCGAACCCGTTGCCGCGCCGACCCAAGGTGTGCGCAGCCGCGAAACGCGCAGCCGCGAAGCGCGCTAAAGGGAGCACAGACCATGAACCGACTCCTCCCACTCGCCTTTATCGGCATCCTCTTGGCGATGCTCGCCTCCGCCTGCATTTTTGTGGTCGATCAGCGCAAATACGCGATCGTCTTCTCACTGGGCAAGATCGAGCGCGTGATCGACAAGCCCGGCCTGCATTTCAAGCTGCCGCCGCCGTTCCAAAATATCGTCACGCTCGATAAACGCATTTTGACGATCGACACGCCCGATGCCGACCGCTTCATCACTTCAGAGAAGAAAAACGTCTTGGTCGATTCCTTCGTGAAGTGGCAGATTGTTGACCCGCAGAAGTACTGGGTGAGCGTGAGCGGCAATGAAACACTGGCGGCTGACCGCTTGACCCGTACCGTGCGTGCTGCGCTGAATGAAGAAATCAGCAAGCGCACCGTGCGTGCCGCCATTTCAGGCGAGCGCGACAAGATCATGCAAGACATTAAGGTTAAGGTCAACGACGATGCCAAAGAAATTGGCGTGCGGGTGGTTGATGTACGTTTGAAACGGGTTGATTTCGTGCCTGAGATCAGCGACTCGGTCTTCAGGCGGATGGAGTCGGAACGCTTGCGCGAAGCCAATGACCTGCGTGCCAAGGGTACGGCGGACGGCGAGAAAATCCGCGCCGATGCCGACCGCCAGCGCGAAGTCAAGCTTGCACAAGCCTACGGCGAAGCACAAAAAACGCGCGGTGAAGGTGATGCTGAAGCCTCGGCCTTGTACGCCAAAGCCTTCAATCAAAACGCCGAGTTCTACAGTTTTTACCGCAGCCTTGAGGCCTATCGCAACAGCTTCAAGAACAAGAGCGACGTGCTGGTGGTCGAGCCTTCCTCTGAGTTTTTCAAGTATTTGAAGAGCTCAGGCGCTCCTGCCAAGTAGTCACACCTTAAGCCGTAAACCGTTCGCAAAACGACGATGGAAACCCTGTGGACGGCGTTCGCGCTCGTTTTCGTCATTGAAGGCCTGCTGCCCTTGCTTGCCCCATCGGCATGGCGCGAAACTTTTCGCCGGGTGACTCAGTTCAGCGACGGGCAAATCCGCTTCTTCGGGCTGGCTTCGATTCTTCTCGGGGTTGGCGCACTCGCCATCGTTCACCTCGTTTGAAGCAGAATAGACAACCGACATTGAAAATCTGCGCCGCGATTCCCGGGAATTTCATCTGAAAAACGGGGTGACCGCGATGCAGATTTTGCCCGCCTGATCCAATCCACGCCATGACCGTCTGGAGCCTGCCCGAATCGATCGCTGACGTGCTGCCCGCCGAGGCCGCGCGCGTGGAGGCGTTGCGCCGTCGCTTGCTCGACGAGTTTCGCCTGCACGGCTACGAGCTGGTGATTCCGCCGTTGTTAGAGTATGTGGAGTCGCTGCTCACCGGCACCGGGCGCGACATGGATTTGCAAACCTTCAAGCTGGTCGATCAGCTCTCGGGGCGCACCATGGGCATTCGCGCCGATATCACGCCGCAAGTCGCGCGAATCGATGCGCACCTGCTCAATCGCGCTGGCGTGACCCGCATGTGCTACGCCGGGAGTGTGCTGCATACGCTGCCAGAAGGCTTGAGCGCCACCCGCGAACCGATGCAGGTCGGGGCCGAACTGTATGGTCACGCCGGGCTGGAGGCGGATCTCGAAATCCAGGAATTGGTGCTGCGCTCACTCGACATTCTGGGCGCAAAAAATCCGCATTTGGACGTAAGCCATGCGGGCATTTTTACTGCCTTGGCGGACCGCTCTGAACTCAATGGAGTTGCTCGCGCGGAGTTTTTTGCCTTGTTGCAGGCGAAAGACGTGCCTGCACTCAAAGCCCGGACAGCGGCGCTGGATAAGGCTCTTCAAGCATCGTGGCTGGCGCTGCCCACGCTCTATGGCGACCATACCGTACTGGCGGCGGCGCGGCGCGCTCTGCCGGATGATCCACGCATCGCCGCAGGGCTAGACGATCTGGATGCGATGCAGCGCCACGCCGCTGGCGTGCAGATGTCGTTTGACCTGGCTGATTTGCGCGGCTATCACTATCATAGCGGCCTGATGTTTGCAGCCTATGTGGACGGCGTGCCCAATGCGATTGTGCGTGGCGGGCGCTACGACCAAGTCGGGCGCGCGTTTGGCCGTGCCCGACCCGCCACGGGGTTTACACTTGACCTACGCGAAGCGGTGCGCTTGCAGGCCGATGGCCCTGCCTGCGTGGGCATTCTGGCCCCCTGCTTAGCCGCTGGCGATGCCGCGCAGACCGCCTCATTAAGCGCTTTGGTGGCGGCTCTTCGAGCATCGGGCGAAATTGTGGTACGGGCACTGCCGGGCCACCATGTGCTCGAATGGGAACCCTGCTGCAACCGTCAAATCGTTTCACAAAGCGGGCAATGGGTCGTGCAGACCTTGCCGCATACCCATAAAAAATAATCCATCGGGAGCGTTATGAGTAAAAAAAACGTGGTCGTCATCGGTACCCAATGGGGCGATGAAGGCAAAGGCAAGATCGTCGATTGGCTGACTGACCATGCTGCCGGTGTAGTGCGTTTTCAGGGCGGGCACAACGCCGGGCACACGCTGGTAATTGGTGGCAAAAAGACCGTGCTGCGCCTGATTCCTTCTGGTATTTTGCGCGCCGGGGTGCAGTGCTTTATCGGCAATGGCGTGGTGCTTTCGCCGCAAGCCTTGATGCAAGAAATCGGTGAGCTGGAGCGCGCCGGGATCGATGTCAAGTCGCGACTGCGTATTTCGGCTTCATGCCCGCTGATCCTGCCCTATCACGTAGCACTCGATCAAGCGCGTGAAGCGGCCAAAGGCGATGCCAAAATCGGCACCACCGGGCGCGGCATCGGCCCCGCGTATGAAGACAAAGTCGCGCGTCGCGCCCTGCGCGTACAAGACCTGTTTTACCCCGAGCGTTTTGCGGCGCGCTTAAACGAAAATCTCGAGTTCCACAACTTCGTTCTCACGCAGTTTCTCAAAGCGGCCCCGGTCGATTACCAGAAAACCCTCGACGACGCGCTCGCCTTCGCACCCATCCTCGAGTCGATGGTGGCCGATGTTTCCAGCGAGCTATACGCCAAAGCTGCGACCGGTGAGCAGTTGCTCTTTGAGGGCGCGCAAGGCACGCTGCTTGATGTCGATCACGGCACCTACCCTTACGTCACCTCCAGCAATTGCGTGGCCGGCGCTGCGTCCGCCGGGGCTGGCGTTGGCCCGCAGATGCTCAACTACATTTTGGGCATCACCAAGGCCTACACCACGCGCGTGGGCAGCGGCCCGTTCCCGACCGAGTTGTTCGACGATGTGGGCAAACACCTGGCCAAGCAGGGTAACGAGTTCGGTGCAGTCACCGGGCGGCCACGCCGCTGCGGCTGGTTTGATGCGGCGTTATTGCGGCGCTCGATCCAAATCAACGGCTTTACCGGCCTTTGCATCACCAAGCTCGACGTGCTCGACGGCTTGGCTTGCGTCAAAATTGGCCTGGGCTACACCTTGCGCGGCCAGCGCGTCGATGTGCTGCCCGCCGGGGCTGACGACGTGGCCGCGTGCGTGCCGATCTATGAAGAAATGCCCGGCTGGAGCGAATCCACCTTTGGCATCAAGTCATTCGATGCGCTGCCGCAAAACGCCCGCAATTACCTCAAGCGACTCGAAGCGCTTTGTGGCGTGCCGCTGGCGCTGGTCTCCACCGGCCCTGATCGCGATGAAACCATCGTGATCCACCATCCGTTCAAATCGTAGATCGAGAGGTCAACTCATGTCATCCGGGCACCTCTATGTTTCTTGGAACGACTATCACGACGCGATTGAACGCCTCGCGGGCAAGATTTACCACTCGGGCTTCGAGTTCGACCAAATCATTTGCTTGGCGCGCGGCGGCATGCGCGTCGGCGACACACTATCGCGCATCTTCAATCAGCCGCTGGGAATCCTGGCCACGCAAAGCTACTTTTCCAAGGGCAAGGGGCAAGGCGAGTATCAGGGCGACCTCTCCATCGGCCAGCATCTGGCCAAGGTCAACGAGCGCTTGGGCGACCGGATTTTGCTGGTCGATGACCTGGTGGATTCCGGCGTGACCTTGAAGAAAGTGGTTGAGCACCTGCGCGAGCGCTACCCCGGCGTGCAAGCGCTCAAAACTGCCGTGATTTGGCGCAAAGAGTGTTCGGCTTATCTGCCTGACTACTGGGCCGATCACTTGGTGGACAACCCGTGGATTCATCAGCCGTTTGAGGCTTACGATTTGATGAAGCCGGAAACGCTGCCACCACCGTAGGCGATCCGGCGATAATGTGGCTTGGCCTCCGCCCGGATTGACTGTCCTTTCTCGCCATGTCGCCTGCGCCTCGTTCTCGCCGCCTTGAAGAACGCTCCCAAGATTTTTTGAGCGAGGTGACTCAGCTTGAAAAAGCCCTACAGCAGCCCGAAGATGAGTTTGTGCGCGATGCCATCATTCAGCGTTTTGAGTTCACCTACGAAATGGCGTGGAAGACGCTGCAACTGCGCCTGGAAGCGGAAGGCATCCAAACACAAACGCCGCGTCAGGCTTTACAAGAAGGCCTGGCTGCAGGTTGGATTCACGATGGCAGCGTCTGGTCCGAAATTCAGCGTAACCGCAACCTCATTCCATTTCTAAATCATTACAGTAGCGTCCGGTTAACGGATAGGATATTGCAAGGAGAACCAATACTGTCGCGGGTTTTGAGGCGAAATAAGTTGGTGCCGATTTGAAAATGAAATCTCGTTTTCCCG
>JANLTH010000157.1:0-71150 GCA_031362865.1 Burkholderiales bacterium
CTGGCGCCCGGTAATCAGCACCATCGGGTATTGTGCGTCGGGGCGCTCGTTGGCGGGGATGATATCGGCCGGTACCAGCTTGGCGCGACCGCTGACCGTCGGAAAGTTCTCGACAAAGACCACTGAAGTACCAGGATCCCCTTCCTTTTCGCAAGGGTAGGTGACCGACGATTCAGCGTTGAGCCGTTCCCACGTGATGCCAGCAATCGAGGGCATCGCGAGGCGCATTTCGTCGAATACGGCGGCTACGCCGGATTCTTCACCTTGGTAATTCCAGTCCAGCCCCATGCGCTTGGCGATTTGCTGGGTGATCCACAGATCCTGCATCGCCTCGCCAGGCGCATCCAAAGCGCGGCGGCCCAATTGCACCATGCGATCAGTGTTGCTGAAGGTGCCGGTTTTCTCGGGGAAGGCCGATGCGGGCAGAACCACGTCGGCCAGATAGGCCGTTTCGGTCATAAAAATATCTTGCACCACCAGGCACTGCAAACTGGCCAAGGCTTCGCGCGCATGGTGCAGGTCGGGGTCAGACATGGCGGGGTTTTCGCCCATGACGTACATGCCGCGAATCTTGTGCGGATCGCTGTCGGGCGCCAATGCTTTGCCCATGATTTCGACCACCGTGTAGCCGGGCTTGGGGTCGAGCGTTGCGTTCCAGTATTTCGAGAAGCGCGCGTTCGCTTCCGGGTTATCGACGCGCTTGTAATCCGGGAACATCATCGGGATCAAGCCAGAGTCAGATGCGCCTTGCACGTTGTTCTGCCCGCGCAAGGGGTGCAAGCCAGAACCAGGCTTGCCGATTTGCCCGGCCATCATGGAGAGCGCGATCAAGCAGCGCGCGTTGTCAGTGCCATGGACGTGTTGCGATACGCCCATGCCCCAGAGGATCATCGAGGCTTTAGAGGTAGCGTAGGCGCGCGCGACTTCACGGATCGTTGTCGCATCAATGCCGCACACGGCTGCCATCGCCTCGGGCGAGAAACCCAACACATTCTTCTTCAACTCTTCATAGCCGCTGGTGCGGTCGGCGACGAATTTTTCATTCACCAAACCTTCGTCGATGATGGTGAACATCATCGCGTTTAACAGCGCGACATCGGTGTCGGCCTTGAACTGCAGGTAGCGCCAGGCCACGCGGGCCAAGTCGCCTTTGCGAGGGTCGAGCACCACCAGCTTGGTGCCGTTTTTCGCCGCATTCTTCATCCATGTGGCAGCTACGGGGTGGTTGGAGGTGGGGTTTGAGCCGATCACGATCACCAACTCGGCGTGCATCACGTCCGAGACTTGGTTGGAAACTGCGCCTGACCCCACGCCTTCGAGCAAGGCCGCTACTGAAGAGGCATGGCACAGGCGGGTGCAATGGTCGACGTTGTTCGAGCCAAAGCCGGTGCGCACCAATTTTTGAAACAGATAGGCTTCCTCATTGGAACCTTTGGCCGAGCCGAAGCCTGCCAGCGCGTAGTTGCCGTGCTGATCTTTCAAGCGCTTCAAACCACCACCGGCCGCTTCGAGCGCTTCTTCCCACGTGGCTTCACGAAAGACTTCCAACACCTTGGCCGGGTCCATCACGAAGTCGGCGTGCTTGGGCGCATCTGCCCGGCGAATCAAGGGCTTAGTCAAGCGTTGTGGATGATGCGCGTAGTCAAAGCCATAGCGGCCCTTGACGCACAAGCGGCTATGATTGGCCGGGCCGTCGCGGCCTTCCACGTGAAGAATGCGGTTGTCTTTGATGTTGTAGGTCAATTGGCACCCCACACCGCAATAGGGGCACAGGGAATCCACTTTTTTGTCCGGCTCCAGCAGGCCCACTTCGTTGGCGGGCATCAGTGCGCCGGTGGGGCAGGCCTGCACACACTCGCCGCAGGCCACGCAAGTGGAGTCACCCATCGGGTCGTCCAAGTCGAACACGATCCTGGAATGATCGCCGCGCATTGCATAGCCGATCACGTCGTTGACCTGTTCTTCACGGCAGGCACGTACGCAACGGTTGCATTGGATGCAAGCATCCAAGTTGACCGTCATTGCCGGGTGCGAATAGTCGGCAGGCGGCTGCGCACGGCGCGCGAAGCGCGGCACGCCAATGTCCATCGCGCGCGCCCAAGTGTCGAGCTCGTTGTCTTTTTTGTAGGTTTTCTCCGGCATGTCGGAGAGCAGCAGTTCGAGCACCATCTTTTGCGACTTGACGGCGCGCGCTGAATCAGTGGTGACTTCCATCCCAGAAGTCGCCGCACGACAGCACGAAGGTGCCAAGACGCGCTCGCCCTTGACTTCGACCACGCAGGCACGGCAATTGCCATCGGCGCGCAAGCCGTCTTTGTAGCAAAGATGGGGAATCGCGATGCCGTTGCGCTTGGCAGCTTGCAAAATGGTTTCGTTATCGAAGGCTTCGACGGTGCTGCCGTTGAGTTTGAACTCGATCACGGTTTCCGGGACTTCGCGTTTGAGGGGTGCGTTCATGCGATCTCCTGAGCGTTCATGCGATTTCGTCGTGGAAATATTTGACGACGGTGCGAATCGGATTGGGCGCGGCCTGCCCCAGCCCGCAGATGGACGCTTCGCCCATCACTTGGCTCAAGTCTTCGAGCAGGGTTTGATCCCACACCGCGCTTTCCATCAAGGTGGCGGCTTTGGCTGTGCCGACGCGGCACGGCGTGCATTGCCCACAGCTTTCGTGCTTAAAAAAGCGCATGACGTTTAATGCAGCATCGCGTGCCTTGTCGTGCTGCGAGAGCACGATGACTGCCGCCGAGCCAATGAATGAGCCATGCGGTTGCAGGGTGTCGAAATCGAGCGGCACATCGCCCAACGAGGCGGGCAAGATACCGCCCGAAGCGCCGCCGGGCAAATAGCCGTAGAGATCGTGCCCCGCCAACATGCCGCCGCAATATTCGGCGATCAATTCGCGCACCGTAATGCCCGCCGGGGCCAAATGCACACCCGGCTTGACAACGCGGCCTGACACTGAGAAGGAACGCAAACCTTTGCGCCCGTTGCGCCCAAAGCCCGCAAACCAGGCCGGGCCCCGCTGCACGATCTCGCGCACCCAGTAAAGCGTTTCAAAATTGTGCTCCAGCGTTGGGTAGCCAAACAAACCGACCTGCGCGATATAGGGTGGACGCATCCGCGGCTCGCCGCGCTTGCCTTCAATCGACTCGATCATTGCCGATTCTTCGCCGCAGATGTAAGCACCTGCCCCGCGCCGCACTTCGATGTGCGGCAATGGGCATGGCGGGTTGGCCTTGAGCGCTGCAACCGCCTCTTCCAGAATCGCCCGGCAACCGTGGTATTCGTCGCGCAGGTAGATATAGATTGCACCCACGCCAGTAACCCAAGCCGCTACCAGCGCGCCTTCGAGAAAGCGATGCGGGTCGCGTTCGAGATAGGTCCGGTCTTTGAAAGTGCCAGGCTCGCCTTCGTCGATGTTGACTGCCATGACTTTGGGCGCAGTTTCACCGCGCACAATGCGCCATTTGCGCCCCGCAGGGAAGCCCGCGCCACCCAAGCCTCGTAAGCCAGACTGCTCCATGATGTCGATCAAGCCGTCGCTGGTCTGTTGGCCCGCAAAACACCCCGCCGCGAGCGCGTAGCCGCCAGCCTTACGATACGCTTCGAAATCCGTCACAGGCGGCGCAACGTCGGTCTGCACGCCCGGTGAGGTAGCAGAATCCGCGAATGAGACTGGCTCGAAAGCCACGCCTGGCGCGGCTCTCCGATGGGTCACCGCCTTCGCTTTAACGGCCATTTCAACCGCTGCCACGGTCGCGCAAGCGAGCGGGTTTTGCCCAACTGCCACCGCAGGCGCTTGCTCACATCGCCCAATGCATGGTGTCGGAATGACCCGCACCTCGCTACCCAAAATTGCGGGCAGCTTGGCCAGTAGATCCTTCGCCCCCGCCAGCTCGCACGAGAGCGAATCGCACACTCGCACGGTGATGGCAGGTGGCACGGTGTCGCCCTCTTTGACCACATCGAAGTGGTGGTAGAAGGTGGCAACCTCGTAAACCTCCGCGTAAGGCAGATTCATTTCTCGCGCAAGCGCGACCAGGTGCGTGGCCGGAGTATGCCCCAGGCCGTCTTGCAGGCGATGCAAATGCTCAATCAGCAAATCGCGGCGGCGCGGCGCATCACCCAGCAGGCGCTGCACTTCCACCAGAGCCTCCGGGTCAACCGAGCGCCCCTTCGGTTTGGAACGCAGCTTCAGCGTGCGCTTCAGCGACTCAACGGAGATCGCCGCAACCGGCGCGAGATTGGCAGCAGAATCTGGAAAACCCATGCGGATGGCCTGGTCGAATGTGAAAGATGACGCAACGAAAGCCGCCAAGAGCGGCACTCTGCCAACTCAGTTTAGTGGTTGCGCCTGGCGGCCGATTTGATGGACATCAACGCGATGCGGGCGAGACGCGAGGAACTTAACGTGCATCAATTTACGCGCGTCATTATTGAGCAGGCAGGTAGAAGTTTGAACATCTCTCCAATGCCTCCATAGGGAAAAGCAGTAAAAATAGTTCAGACTTCTCAGTGCCGGCCCTATAAGTGCGGCCCTGGTTCGCCCAAAAAGCTATTTGGCCCAGCCCGGGAACAGCTTCACCAGCCCATCGGCCATCACCTCCACCGCGAGCGCAGCGAGAATCAGGCCCATCAAACGCGTCATTACGTTGATGCCGGTCTTGCCCATCAGCTTGGCAATCGGGCGCGCCGCGCGAAACGCCAGCACCGTGGCCCCGGCAATCACCAAACCGTAGGCCACAAGTACACCGAGATGCCAAATGGTTTTGGCTTTTTCTGCCAAGATCACCACGGTAGACATGGTGGCAGGGCCGGTGAGCAAAGGAATCGCCAAGGGCACGACCGCGATCGAGGCGCGCGCCGCTGCGTCGTCCACTTCCTCTTTGGTGGACTTCGCCTCAGCTGGCTGCGCGTTGAGCATCGACAAGGCACTGGTCAGCAAAAGCAAACCACCGCCCACCTGAAACGAGGCCAGCGAAATACCGAAAAACTCCAAAATCTTCAAACCCAGCAACGCGCTCACGGCAATCACGATGAAAACCGTGAGAGCGCTGATCCAGATCGTTTTATTGCGCTGTTCCGCAGAAAAGCCTTGGGTGAAATGAATGTAAAACGGAATCACCCCCAAGGGATTGACGATGGCCAGCAGCGTGAGCAAGGGTTTAAAAAACTCCACGTGCAGCCCTCCGCAAATCAGCCATCACGCTTTTGTCTGCTTCACCACGGTCATTGCGGTGGCGATCAGCGAGGTTAGGTCGCTCATGTTGGCCGGAATAATCATTGTGTTATTGGTGCGTGCAACTTGCGCAAACGCGTTCACATACTGCTCGGCCACTTTGAGGTTTACCGCTGCCTCACCCCCCGGCGAGGCAATCGCAGCGGCGGTTTTGCGAATCGCTTCAGCACTGGCCTCGGCAATCGCGAGAATCGCGGATGCCTGACCCTGCGCTTTGTTGATTGCGGCTTGGCGTTCGCCCTCAGAGCGCTGAATCGCGGCCTCACGATCACCAGTCGCCAAATTGATCTGTTCCTGGCGCTTGCCTTCAGATGCCGCCACCACCGCACGCCGCTCGCGCTCAGCGGTGATCTGCGCTTGCATCGCGTGGAGAATTTCTTTCGGCGGGGTCAAATCCTTGATCTCGTAGCGCAGCACTTTCACCCCCCAAGTCGTAGCCGCTTGGTCAAGAGCTGAAATCACCAGCCGGTTGATGTGCTCGCGCTCTTCAAACGTTTTGTCCAATTCGAGCTTGCCGATCACTGAGCGCAGCGAGGTCTGTGCCAACTGAGAAATCGCCGACACGAAGTTCGATGAACCATACGACGCGGCATACGGGTCGGTGACTTGAAAGTAGAGCACGCCATCGACTTGCAACTGCGTGTTATCCCGCGTGATGCACACCTGCGAAGGCACATCGAGCGGAATTTCCTTCAAGACGTGCTTGTAGGCCACCCGGTCGATGAAGGGAATCACGATCTGCAGGCCGGGCGTGAGCGTGGCGTGGAATTTACCCAAGCGCTCAATCACCAAAGCGTGTTGCTGCGGCACCACTTTGACCGCTTTGAAAACGAAGATAACGGCAACGATCAGAAGCGCAATTGCGACGTAGGAACCCATAGTGTTCTCCATTTTTTTTCAATTGCCAAGCAACAAACGGTTGCCGCGCATTTCTTTGACGAACAAAGGCGCTTCGCGCGAAGCACCAACCGCCAAATCTGCATCCCACTGCGTGCCGCGATAGGTTGCGCGAGCGCTGCCATCGGCGCGCCACTCGTCCACCGCGACGCGCTGGCCTTGATCCAGATTTGGCCCAGAGGGCGCACCGCTGCCTAATTTGCCGAAGCGGCTTTTGCGCAAACCGATGCAGCCCAGCACCGCAATCGCCGTAGTCAGCGTCACGCAAACCGTAAATGAAAGCCCCAGCCAAGCGGCCACGCCACCGAGCAACACCGCGGCGCCAATCACCAGCAGATAAAACGTACCAGTCAGCAATTCCAGGCCGATAACCGCGAAGCCCAGTACAAACCACCAAACGAAACTTGAATCAGCCATGTTTTCTCCTTTTTTGTTGTTGGAGCTGAGTTGAGTTTTCCATACTACTGCATTCCTGCATTACCACTTTACGACAACCCGATGACAGAATGATGACTGCGGGCGTGCGAGGCTCGCAATGACTTCAGTCCAGTCTTTGCCTCAAGCATCGCAATGCGGTAGGATTGTGCCGCCATCCACTAAGGAGAGTTCATCATGTCAGATTCCCGGAAGTATGAGACCCCAACCCGGCATCCTCTTGGCGCGTGCCTCGCTTGGTGCATGCTGGCGCTTTGTGTTGTAACGGGCAGCGCGCATTCTGCCGACCCGTCGTCTGACCCCGCCGCGACCGCAGGGCCGGTGTGCCGCCAAAACGAAAATTTCCACGTCTGGTGGCGAGCCCAAGGCGCGCAGGGAAAGTGGTATCCGGCGCAAGCACTCTCCCCCAGCCCCGATGGAGTCACCTGCCGCGTGCGCTACACCGGCTACGGCCCGGAATGGGACGAGTCAGTCGCACCCAATCGGATCTACCGCCGCACCGCCGGTGACAGCGCGCAAGTCCATCAGGCCAACACACCGGTCACGGTCTATTGGAAAGGGCGCTGGTATCAAGCCACTGTGCTGGAAGTACACAGTAGCGCAAGCGGCGTGCATGCCCATCGGGTTCGCTACGTCGGCTATGGTCCCGAGTGGGACGAATGGGTAGCACCAAACCGGATTCGCTCGCGCTAGGCAGGATTCGCGAGATACGGGTGAATGCCCAGGGCGAAATCGGCAGCACTAGCCGGTTGGCTGATTTCGATCTGCCGCTGGTCGGCTGGCGGCAGAGTGGTCGTCGTCTACTGGCAGACTTCATCCGCGGGAAGCTCGATGATCCGCTTCGTTGACCTCTTCGCTGGCATCGGTGGCATTCGCTTGGGCTTTGAGAAAGCCTTGGCGCGATCCGGTACTACTACCCACTGCGTGCTTTCATCGGAAATCAACCCGCACGCCCAAGAAACTTATCGCCTTAACTTTGGCGAACGTCCGCAGGGCGATATTTACGGCATCAGCGAATTTCCGGACTTCGATTTTCTGTTGGCGGGTTTTCCGTGCCAGCCCTTTTCTTATGCGGGTAAGCAGAAAGGGTTTGGCGATACCCGAGGCACACTGTTCTTTGAAATCGAGCGCCTGCTGCGTGTACATCAGCCGCGCGGTTTTCTGCTGGAAAATGTGCGCGGGCTGACCACCCACGACGGTGGCCGAACTCTGGCCGCCATTCTCGAAAAGCTGCGCGCATTGGGCTACGGTGTTGACACTGTGTTGCTCAATAGCTCAGATTTCGGCGTGCCGCAAAATCGCGTGCGAATCTATATCGTCGGTGTACTCGGGGCGCACCCCAAGCTAAGCTTGCAATCGAACAAAGGTGCCTCAGACTCACATCAATTCAAACGTCGCCTGGCAGACCGAGGACTATTTGAAGGGCGGCCCGCCGCAGTCGTGGCTGATGTCTTGGATTCGAACGCACCGAAATTCTATGATTGCTCGGAAAGCTTTCAGGCGCGGGTCCGCGAAGTCAGTCGTGCCAAGAACCTCTCCATCGATGGACTGCGGTTGATCGATTTTCGCAACGGTCATTCGTTCCATTCGTGGGAGCTTGGGATCAAAGGCGATTGCGCAACCGCCGAAATTGACTTTCTGAACGCACTGATTGCGAATCGGCGCAAGAAAATCTTCGGCGATCACCAAGACGGAAAAAGCCTTAGCCTCGCTCAAATCCAGTCCTTTTTCCCAAACCCGCAATTGCCGAAAATCATCGCTACGCTGCTCGCCAAGCGCTACCTGCGGGAACGCGACGGACTCTACAATCCGGTTTCGGGAAACATGTCGTTTGAGGTCTTCAAATTCCTCGATCCAGCGAGCGTTTCGATTACCTTGGTGTCGAGCGATGCGCACAAGCTGGGAGTGCTCCATCGAGGTCGGATCCGCCGAATCACTCCACGCGAGTGCGCCAGGCTGCAAGGCTACCCCGACCTGTTTCAGTGCCACCCGGTGGATGCCCATGCCTACCATCAGTTCGGCAACTCCGTCTCGGTGCCCGTGATTGAAGCGGTGGTCGCTGATCTGTTTGCCTGTAACCCAGACTTGCCGAATTTGCGTAAGGACTTCACCGCGCCAGTTGCAGCGAAGGTGCGCCCGACAGCACTCGCCTAAGGCACGACTGAGGCAATCGAAAATGCCTCGAAGAAGCTTATCCAACGCGGCTCTTCGGGCATTTGGTTCGCACATTTCCGGATCGCGACACCGACCAGCCATGAGCGGCGACTTCACGAGGGCGGGCTTATACTGCGGCGATGCTCGAAGTTCGCCATCTCACCAAGCGCTTTGGCCCGCGCGTGGTCTTTCAGGAATTGAATCTTTCCATTGCCGCTGGCGAGTATGTGGCGATCACCGGCGACTCGGGCGTAGGCAAATCAACGCTGCTCAACTTGCTGGCTGGCTTGGAGATTCCCGACAGTGGTCAGATCGTGCTGGATGGCCAAAACCTGGCCAGCATGAGCGACGATGCGCGCACTTTGCTGCGCCGGGCGCGGATGGGTTTTGTGTTCCAGGCGTTTCACGTGCTGCCACATTTGTCGGTAGCAGACAACGTGGCCCTACCGCTCCTGCTATTGCGCATCGCTGCGGCTGAACGCCACACGCGCACCCAAGCCATGCTCGATGCGGTGGGCTTGGGTGACCGTGGGCGCTGCTTTCCGCGCGAGCTTTCTGGCGGCGAATTACAGCGCGTGGCGGTGGCGCGCGCCTTAATTCACCGCCCCAAGCTGGTGTTGGCCGATGAGCCAACCGGCAATTTGGACCCCGAGCGTGCGGCGGAGATTTTGACCCTGCTCAAAACCGCAATTGAACGCGAAAACGCGGTTGGGATTCTGGTCACCCATTCCGAAGCTGCCGCGCGCACAACCCATCGCACCCTGCGCTTAAGCGCCACGGGATTAGCGTGATTGCGCTCCTGCAAGCGCTGACGCTGGCCTCTCTACGCGCGCGCTTGTGGCGCAGCGTGCTGGCGATACTGGCGATTGCGATTGGCGTGGCCTTGGGGCTGGCCGTGAACCTGGTCAACGATGCGGCCTTAAACGAGATGCAGCAGGCCTTTCGCACCGTGGCTGGTGAGGCTGATGTGCGCGTTGAAGCGGTTTATCGCGGCAGTGGTGGCGAGGGCAGCGGGGGCGGCCTCGACGAACGCCTTTACGCAAGCTTGGGCGCACGCGCCGAGATCGAGGTCATCGCGCCCATCATTGAGGCGGAAGTTGCCGTGCCCGGTCGGCGCGAGTTGCTCAAGGTGGTCGGCATCGACCCCTTCACCTCGGCCACCCTGACCTCGCATTTACTGGCGCGCCCAGGGGGCACGACGAATGATCCGTTGGCGCAATTCGGGCGCGCGCAGCTTGCGCTGTCACCAGCTGCGCTGGCATGGCTGCGCGCTGACGCGAGTGCTGCCGCTGAACTCACGCTGACCACCGCCGAAGGTCCGCGCACGCTCAAAATTGCAGGCACGCTGGCAGGGGTCGAATCAGGGCTGCGCTTAGGGGTGATGGATATTGCCTTGGCGCAAGAGACACTAGGGATGTTGGGCCGTTTGAGCCGCTTGGATATCAGACTCAAACCGGGTGTGGATCGCGCCGCCTTCGTGCAGGAGCTGACCACTTTGCTCCCAGCGGGGGTCCAAGCGATTGCCCCGGAGGTGCGCGAAGCGCAAGCGGCCAACATGTCGCGCGCCTACCGGGTCAATTTGACGATGCTGGCGATGATCGCGCTTTTTTCCGGCGGCTTGCTGGTCTTCTCGACGCAAATGCTCAGCGTGGCAGAGCGACGCAGCGAACTGGCGTTTCTGCGCGTCTTGGGCGTCACCGCAAGCAGCACGGTGGGCTTGATGCTGTTTGAGGCTTTGTTGCTGGGTGTGGCTGGGGCTTTACTGGGCGCGATACTGGGTCACGCGTTGGCGTGGGCCGCCTTGCAGGTGCTGGGTGGCGACTTGGGGGCAGGCTTCTTTTACGGTTCGCGCCCGGCCTTGCCGTTTGCACCGGGCATGACGCTCTTTTTTGTCGCACTCGGCTGCGCCGCCGCATTGGCAGGTGCCTGGTTGCCCAGTCGCGAAGCCGCACGGGCGCAACCGGCGCAGGCACTCAAAAGTGGGGCCCTGCATGACTCCTACGATTCCAGGATCAAGCCAGGTGCAGGCTTGGGCCTGATCGCCTGCGGCGTGGCGCTGGCTTTCGCGCCGGCCGTGCGCGGAATTCCCTTGTTTGGCTACCTCGCCATCGTCGCCTTGCTAATCGGCACGATTCTGCTGACCCCGGCGGTGGCCGCTTTGCTGTTTCGCGCCGCTCAGCACGCGCTGCGCTACCTGCCGGTTCCTCCGGCAATGCTGCAACTGGCCCTGACGCGTTTGGCAAACGCGCCAGCACAGGCGGGCATTAGCCTAGCCTCGGTATTGGCCGCAGTCAGTCTGGCTGGCGCGATGGCGATCATGGTCACCTCATTTCGTCATTCGGTCGAAGACTGGCTTGAGCAGGTGCTGCCCGCCCCAGCTTATCTGCGGCAAGCGCCGCCCTCACAACCACGCTCAGAACGCTTCTTTGATGCAGCCGCACAAGCCGCGATTCGCGCCACCCCTGGCGTTGCTCATGTGGAGTTTGTCCGGACTGAATCCTTGCTGCTAGACCCGGCCCGCCCGCCAGTGGCATTGGTGATCCGTGAGTTTGGCGCGAAAGCCGAAGATCAGCCGGACAAGCGCTTGCCAATCGTGGCCCGCACCGATCCGCTGGTGCTTGGGCAAGCTGGAGATGCAATTCAGGTATGGGTCTCGGAGTCGTTTTTCGACCTCTATCGCGAGCGCTACGCGTTGGCGCTCGGTAGCATATTTGCGTTGCCCTTGCCCACCAACCCGCGCGCTGTAGCCAGCGTGCAGTTGCGCGTGGCAGGCATTTGGCGCGACTACGCGCGCCAGCACGGCTCGCTCTTGCTTAAGGCGAATGATTTTGAGCGGCTGACCGGCGACTCGCGCATGCAAGACGCAGCGCTCTGGTACGCGCCAGCCAGCGATGCCAAGTCGGTGCTCCCAATTCTCAGAACGCGACTAGGCCCCAGCATGGAACTGCACATCGTTGAAACCGCCGAGGTCAGGCGGATGAGCCTGTCGATTTTTGACCGCACTTTTGCGGTCACCTATGCGCTCGAAGCAGTCGCGGTGTTGATTGGTTTGGCCGGCATGGCAGCGGCCTTCATGGGCCTGATTGTGGCGCGCCGCCGGGAGTTTGGCATGCTGCGTCATTTGGGCGTGACAGTTAGCGAGTTGGTCCGCATGCTGACACTCGAAGGTGCCGCGTTAGCCGCACTGGGCGCGGTTCTTGGGCATCTGTTGGGGTTGGTATTGGCAGCGGTGCTGGTGTTTGTGATCAACCCACAGTCGTTCGGTTGGAGCATGGATTTCCGCATTCCGCTGGTCCAGTTAGGCAGCTTTTCGCTCACACTGATTGCCGCCGCGGCCGGAGCCGCGTGGTTGGCGGCGCGCCGCGTGGTTGGCGGCCAAGACCTGGTGCGCTCGGTGCGCGAAGACTGGTGAGCAATATGCAACGCCGCCACTGGATGCGACGGGCGTTGGCGCTCGCCAGCGCGGGTGCTTTGCCAACTGCGGGCAACGCTTTCGGATCGAACTCGGTCACCGCGCAGGATGCCAAATTTCCTTACGCGCCGGTACTGCCGGGCACGCAGCTGCAATTCCCCCGGGACCACGGCGCGCACCCAGACCATCGCATCGAGTGGTGGTATGTCACGGGCTGGCTCGACCGCAAGAGCGCCCCATCCTGCGGCTTTCAAGTCACGTTTTTTCGGGTACGAACACCGATTTCAGCGGGAAAAAGCCGCTTCACGGCAACCCAATTGCTCTTTGCGCACGCAGCAATCAGCGACCCGCAGGTGGGCCATATCTTGCACGAGGAGCGTGCCGCGCGGGCCGGTTTTGGTTTGGCCGAAGCCGCGCTAGACCAAACCGCAGTGTGGATCCGCGATTGGCAACTGCGGCAGACGGCTTCACCGCGCAACGGCGCACTCGCCGACTATGTAGCAAACGTCCATTCCCGCGAATTTGCGCTGCAATTGCGCATCAGCCCCACACAAGCTTTTCTCCTGCAAGGCAAGGAAGGCTTCAGCCAAAAAGGTCCTGCCCAAGAAAACGCCAGTTGCTACTACAGCATGCCGCAGTTAGCGGTGAGCGGTGAAATCACGGTGCGCGGCAAACGGGAAATCGTGACCGGCACTGCCTGGCTCGACCACGAATGGTCTAGCGCCCTACTACCCCAAGGCGCAGCCGGGTGGGATTGGCTTGGCCTTAACCTCGACGACGGCAGCGCTTTAATGGCCTTTCAGATGCGCGGCACGGGCGACTTGTCGAGCGGAAAACCGCTGTGGAGCGTAGCCAAGCTGCGCCAATCAGATGGCGCGGTGCTGGAGCCCGGCCAGGGCAAAATCCTGTTCGAGCCGCAGCGCCACTGGGCATCACCACGCGGAGGGCGCTATCCGGTGGAAACACGCATTCTGGCTGGTACAAAAACAATCTGGCTGCGCCCGCTTTTTGACGCACAGGAACTGCATTCAGCGGTCATGGGCAACACCTATTGGGAGGGTGCTGTGACGGCATTTGATGGCGCAAATGCCAATGCTCAGCGCATTGGGCGCGGGTATTGGGAACTGACCGGGTATGGCGGACCGTTGCGCTTATGAGGCACGTCGCCTAGGCTGATGCCTTTCAATCCTTTAAAATTGAAGGTTGACGATGCGCCACGTGAATGCAATCAACCCGTGCCTAAATGTGGCGCAGCAGGCTTTCCCCAGCCTGCGGGATAGCAAGCACCGCGTGGAATACGCTCCCCGGTCAATTTTCCGTCCATCATTGGGCAACCATTCTTAGTTCGAGTCACCCCAAAGATGCTCGTCGTTCAGCTATTCCGCAATCCACACCATCTCGCCAGAAGCTGCCAGAAACGTGCACAAGCGCCGACTTGCAGATTTGCGTTTGAAGTCTCGATCTGTCGGCCGATCCCATTGCGTCTTAACTCATGATCTCCCATCAGCTGCGGGCTTGGCTGACCCTCGCTTGGCTCGATATTCGCGGGCGCTATCGGCGCACGATGTTCGGTCCTTGGTGGATCGTGCTGACATCCGGTCTGATGATCGGGGCGTTGGCGTTCGTTTACAGCGAAATTTTCAGAATCCCGCTGAGAGAATTTTTGCCCTTCGTCGCACTGGGGATCGTCATTTGGAATTTGATTTCAGCCGTGCTTGTGGAAAGTACGGGGGTCTTCACGACGAACAAGCATCTCTTTCAGAACATGCAAATCAAGCCCGAATGGGTTCTGGCCCGAATGCTGGCGCGCAATGGCATCATCTTTTTGCACAATGCGATCGTTGTTGTGGTGCTATTCGCAGTACTCGGGCACACGCCTTCTTGGACCGAGATCGCACTTGGGTTCACAGGTTTGATGGTCCTCTGCGGTTTCATTACCGGAGTGGCTACCATCATGGCATTTCTCGGTGCGCGCTACCGCGATCTTTCACAATTGGTGAATGCCATCCTCCCGGGCGCGTTTCTGGTCACACCAGTGCTTTGGTCAGAAAACGTATTGGGAAATCGCCGTTTCATCGCCGAGGTGAACCCGCTCACGCACTTTGTCGCGCTGGTACGCGAACCGTTTCTTGGGCACGCCGCGAGCACACTGAACTGGGTTGTCAGTTTGGGGCTGACGGTAATCGCCCTTGGGATCGCGGTTCGCGTCGCGACGAGCTACCGTCGTCGTCTGATTTTTTGGCTCTGAGCCATGGCACACCTTGCTCTGGACAACGTTCATCTGCAGTACCCGATCTTCACGGATGGCGGGCTGTCGATGCGCCGCGCCCTCGCCGGGCTGCTGCGACAAGCCTACCGTCCCGAATGCAAATCTGTAGATGCACTGCGCGGAATCTCGATTGCCCTCGATGAAGGCGATCGGCTGGGCCTGATCGGCCCCAACGGCGCCGGCAAATCCACACTGTTGCGCGTTTGTGCTGACATCTACCTGCCGACTCGCGGTGTCGTCACTCGATCAGGACGCATCAGCACCTTGTTCGATCTGTACTTGGGGATGGACGACGAAGCCTCCGGCCTCGAAAACATTCGCATCGCCGGCCTCACCTTAGGGTTCGAGGAGACAACGATTCGCGCAATGACCGATGAAGTTGCCCAGTTCACCGAATTAGGTGAGGCGCTCTTTCGCCCCCTTCGGACCTTTTCCACCGGCATGCGCGTCCGACTGGCATTCGCAATCGCGACCGCACAGCTCGGCGGTATCGTCTTGATTGATGAAATCATCGGTGTTGGCGACGCCAGGTTTCTGCAGAAGGCAAGCCGCCGCTTTGCCGAGGCGTTGACCGATGCCAGCATTGTCGTGATTGCCTCGCATGCGCCGCAGGTATTGCGGGATTTCTGTACCAAAGGCGCGGTGATGGCTGACGGAGAGATTCGCTATCTGGGGACGATTGACGACGCACTGGCCTTCTACAACGGAACACTTTCGCCATGACGAATCCACGACCTTTGCGTGTCCTGCTGTTGTGCAACTACCGCCCACACGAAGCCGCGATGGTGAGCGATCACATATTTGCGCTGCATCATTTTTCCCGTCACCAGGTTTTTGTTCACACCACTCTCGTGCAGAACCAAGGACAGTTAGACGAAGATATCGACCTCAACATGTTCGATGTGGTCGTCGTCCACTACTCCATCGCCCTGGCGATTGATGCCTACATCAATCATCACACATTGCTTCGCTTAGGCGCATTTGAAGGACTCAAGGTCGTTTTCATTCAGGACGAATACCGCTTTGTCGATTCCACGGCCGAGCGGCTGGCGAAGCTGGGGATTGACGTGCTGTTCACCTGCATTCCGGAGGAGGGAATGGATGCCGTCTATCCGCCGGAACGCCTTCCGCACTTGCGCAAAATCAACACCCTGACTGGCTTCGTGCCGACCGCACTGACCCAATATCGACCGAAAATGCTCGCGCGTCGGCGCTACCATATTTCGTATCGCGGGCGCAAGTATCCAGCATGGCACGGCCGTCTTGGGTTGGAAAAATGGCAAATCTCTGATGCCGTCGCCAAGGCGGCGCGCAGCTTGGGTCTGAAAGTAAATCTTTCGCACAAAGAAAGCCAGCGCGCCTACGGGGCAGCTTGGGTGTCGCTGATGCAAAATTCCCGCGCGGTATTGGGGGTCGAGAGCGGGGCAAGCGTTTTTGACTTCACTGGCGAAATTTCCGCAAAGGTCGAGACGATGGAAGCACTGCTGCGCAAACGGGATGCTCCCTACGATTCTCTGCGGGCCCTGTACTTTGCCAACGTCGAAGATCAGATCCCGATCGCCCAGCTTTCGCCACGTGTCTTTGAGGCGATCGCCCTGCGCACCGCGTGCGTGCTCTATGAAGGGTCATATTCCGGCGTGCTTGAGCCTTGGCGGCACTACCTGCCGCTGAAAAAAGACTTATCGAATTTCGCGCAGATCGCCAGCTTCCTCAAAGACGACGTGCGCTTGGCGGAGCTGATCGCTCGCGCTTATGCCGAAATCGCGCTTAATCCCAAATACTCGTACCGCGTGTTTGTCAACGGATTCGACGACATATTGAGCGAAGAATGTCAGGCGCGTCTGTCAGGTGCAGCGCGACACCGGCCACCCGCCCATGAGCGGCTGAGAATGGAATTGGGAGTAACGGGACCGGCAGATGCCTCGCCCGCTAAGCGCGATGCGCTTGCTCCCGAGACCGATTTCACAGCATTGGTCTCACCGACCCGGTTTCACGTACGGTATGGTTTTCGTCCAGTAAGCAATCCGCACGGAATCGGCATTGCAGCGCCCGGGTTGGCCGGTCGCGTCAAATCTTGGGCAGTCTATCTTCCGCCGTCGCTTAAAGCCTTCATCAAGTCCATTGTTCGCTAACCGTTGCCAATCTGTCGGCCTCAACTATTTTCCATAAACCTCAACTCTGACGTAACTCCCACATCATGACCAAAGCACTCGTTACCGGCTCCGAAGGAAATATTGGCAAACCGTTGTGCAAGCATCTGCGCAGCTTGGGATATGAGGTACTCGAAACCGATGTCAAACCCGCGTGGCGCGAGTCATATTTCATGGCCGATATCCGCAATGTCAGCGATTTGTTGCCGGTCTTCGACTGGAAGCCCGATGTGGTTTTTCATCTTGCGGCAATGGTCAGCCGGGTGACTTGCGAACAGGCCGCCTCGCTCGCGATTGACACCAATCTGACTGGCGTGCAAAACATGCTGGACCTCTCCAAGCGGGTCGGTGCAAAAATGGTTTACTTCTCCACCTCCGAGGTCTACGGCCCTGGGATGGAAGTCATGGATGAGCGCTTGACACCACAGCCAAACAATCGTTACGGCTTGTCCAAGCTGCTTAGTGAGTCCTTGGTCGAATACGAGGTGCGCCAGCACAACTTCAAGGCTGTGACCCTACGCCCTTTCATGATGTACGACGAGGAAGAGGACTTGGGCGACCACCGCTCCGCAATGATCCGTTTCGCCACCAATCTTGCATTGGGCCAAGAAATTGAAGTACACAACAATAGTTCCAGGGGATGGTTCCACGTGTCTGACGCAGTCCGCTCGATTGAAGCGGCAGCGCGTGTGCCTGAGTATGCGGTGATTAATATTGGCAGTCCCGATATCCGTCCAATCGCAGAGCTGGCAGAGATGATTCGGACCCGCTTGGGCGCACCAAAACATCTCGTTAAAGGGATCGACTTGCCCTCGCGCATGACGCTTTCAAAAAACCCGACGCTTGACCGGCAACGCGAATTGTTGGGCGTGGTTCCGAAAGTCGGCCTTGAAGCGGGGGTGGACAAAGTGTGTACGCGCGTCACGCAACGCTTGCGCGACCTCGGAATGCTGCGCGGCTGAACCTGCCTCAAACGCTGCACCATCAAACCGCGCGCGTGGAAGCCAATCCGCAATCGGTACAACAATCGCTCCTGCTGGTGTGCAACCGGCCGGTTCCGGGCTCGAATGCAGCCACCATTTCTGACCACCTAGATGCATTCAGGCTGACCGGCTTCCGGATTTTCGAGTTGCCGATGGTGGGTCGTATCCCACGCACGCTCAGCCTTGCCCGCTTTGACATCGTCGTTGTCCACTACACCTTGCAGTTGGGCGAGGAGACCGGGCATTTTCTTGACGATGCCTCGCTGGACCGCATCGCAGTCAGCCCAGGCCTGAAAGTGATCTTCATCCAAGACGAGTATCGCAACGTGAATCTGGCCTGGGAGCGCCTGCGTCGCGGGCGTTTCGACCTGCTTTTTTCCATTGCGCCGTCAGGAGAGATCGAAAAACTCTATCCCAGCGCAAAGCTACCAGGGTTAAAGGTGGAATCGTCATTGGCAGGCTACGTTCCCGACTATCTTTTGCGACGCAAGGTGATGCCCATCGCAGCACGGCCCATCACGGTTGGCTACCGCGCGCGACGCATGCAATTCTGGTTGGGTGCGCTGGCTCAGGAAAAGGTTTTTATTGCAGAGGAGTTTTGCCGCCGAGTGGCGGGCACAACTTTGGTCCATGACGTTTCCCCGGACGAGGCCGACCGGCTCTACGGCCCGCAGTGGATTGAGCATCTAGCGGCTTGCAAAGCAACTTTGGGAGTGGAAAGCGGTGCGAGCGTGGTGGATTTTGATGGCTCGCTCCGCCGGCAAGTAGATCGATATGTGGAGGACAACCCCGAGGCTGGCTTCAGCGACGTGCGTGCGCGCTTTTTTCCTGACTCGGACGGCAAAATTCTAATTAACCCAATCTCGCCACGCCTATTCGAAGCGGTTGCGTTGCGCACCGCGTTAGTTCTGTTTGAGGGAAGCTATTCCGGCGTGCTGCAACCCGGACGGCATTACATCGTCCTGAAGAAAGATTTCAGCAATTTCGAGCAAGTGCTAACTCAACTGAGAGATGAAGTCGCTCTGCAAGAGTTAGCGGACCGCGCTTACCGGGAAATTGCCTGCAACCCGAAGTATTCTTATCAGGCATTCGCGGACCAATTCGCGGCCTCGTGCCTAGCCCGAATGCGAGGGCTGCCACCGCGTCGTACCACACCGTTGAAATTCTGGCAGTTTTATCTGATGCGGCTTCTCGATCCGGGCTACGCGCTACAGCGAGCCCTGGCCAACACACTGCAGCGCTTTCTCCTCACCTCGCGCATGCGAGGGACACTTTTTAGACATTGGGAAGCGCTGCCGCTGGCTTACAAACTGCGGATTCGCCCGATCCTCAAATTGATTGGTCGCTAAACATGAAAAAGATTCTGACTGTGGTTGGTGCTCGCCCGCAATTCATCAAGGCAGCAGTCGTGTCCAGGGAGATCAAGAGCCACTGGGGCGAAGAGATCTCCGAGCAAATTCTCCATACTGGGCAGCACTACGACGCGGCGATGTCCGACGTTTTTTTTCGGGAGATGGCGATTCCCGACCCGGCCCACTCCCTGGGCATCGGCGGCAAGAGTCACGGCGCCATGACCGGCCAGATGATCGAGAAAATTGAGCAAGTGCTGCTCAATGAAAAACCAGACTGGGTGTTGGTTTACGGCGACACCAACAGCACCTTGGCTGGCGCAATCGCGGCATCAAAGCTGCACATCCCGGTGGCACATGTCGAAGCAGGGCTCAGGTCGTTTAACCGGCGCATGCCAGAAGAAATCAACCGGGTACTGACAGACCATACGGCTTCGCTCCTCTTCGCGCCAACCCCGACCGGCTTGGCGAACCTACTGCGCGAAGGCATCGACCCGGCGAAGATTTTTCGAGTGGGCGATGTCATGCTCGATGCATCGCGCTTCTATGCCGACTTGGCCACCCAGCAGAGCAAGATTCTCGATACCGTGGATGTTCGATCCAAAGAGTACGTGCTCAGCACCATTCATCGCCAAGAAAACACCGATTCGGCGACCGCAATGCAGGTAATCACAGAAGTGCTCAGTCGGCTTGCCAAGCAGATCACCGTGGTACTCCCGCTGCACCCGCGCACGCGCGGAGTCTTGGACCAAATGGGCCTGCTGGCGCGGCTGAAGCACCCTGATATCCGAATCGTCGACCCATTGGGGTATATCGACATGGTGATGCTCGAGCAACACGCGAAGCTGATTTTGACGGACTCGGGCGGCGTACAGAAAGAAGCCTATTTCTATGCCGTCCCTTGCGTAACGTTGCGGCATGAAACGGAATGGGTGGAACTGGTTGAAATTGGAGTCAACGAACTGGCTCCGCCGGTGGACCCGCACCAAGTGATGAGTGCAGTGCTGCGTGGGCTTCAACGCGATCGTGCCGCAACGCCCACTGGTATTTATGGCGACGGTCAAGCCGGGAGAAAAATCGTCCAGCAAATTCTCAATACGTGAACTTGACTGCGCACCAAAAGGATTTGGGTCTTCCGGAAAACGAGCGGATAGCAATTTGAGGTAAATCGCTGGAGGCCCTCGTGTGTAGGCGCTCTTCAAGGTTTACGGTAGTGCGAAAAAGCTGGCATCGTGTTTGGACGGCAAATTCACGCAAACGAAAACGGCGCCTGCAAGATGCACACAACTTCTCCGGCTTTCGCCAACCAGCGGTGGTTGGGGCATTTTTGGTGATCCGAACGCGCGCATCAGTGCGAAATGCTTATCAAATACAAAACGCCGCGCGACGTTTTGGACAAACAGACGGCGATTCTTGATGCAACCGCCAATGCGATGCCGCCAGAGTCGAAGTGCCCACGCGCAGTCACTTTACGCAACCGACGCCGTTTAGGGTGGTGCGGATGCAGAGGATAAATACCGCACAGCATGCCCGAAGAACCTTATCTGTAAACGCTCTTCGTTGGTCATGCCCGAAGAACCGCTCCTGGCAAAGGTCTTGGCGAATCCTATGCAGCGCTCTGACACCGCCGCAACGCCTCCCGCACTAAAGGCCCCATTGCCGAAGGCGGAAAGGGATACACCGAACTGGTATTGATCTCGCAGAGCACGTAGCTGTCTTCCCCGCTCGCAGACTTTGGCCCCAACAAAAAATCGGCATCCCACAAAATCGGAAAGTCATCGGGCGTAAGGCCGAGCGCCTCGCCCATTTGCGCCATCCACTCTTGCTCCAGCTTGCGTTTCAAACCCTGAAAGTCGGGCCGATCCGCCGGAAAGTAGAGCCTGGGCCCTGGGGGCGGCGCTTCGCTTGCCGGGCGGCCTGCGGGTGCGGGATAGAGCGCGTTGACCAATTGCTCGCCGAAGCCCGCGACTTGGTTGCCCACCACGTAGCACCGGATCATGCCTTCGTCGAGTCGCGGTTGAAACGCCTGGTCGATCATCGCACCGGCATGCGCGAAATAGGGGCGACAGCGCGCCAGAAAATCGTCGAGCGGCATAATCTCTTCGGGGCTGCCGCGTTTGGCGTGGCGCACCGCTACAGTGGGCGAATCAGAGATTTTCTGAGGTTCTTGGCGACTCACTTTCCAGATGCCGTCGCCACTTTGGCCGCGCATCTGCTTCAACACTCGCGGGCCATGATTGAGCGCATCGAGCAGCCCTGCGCGCATCGCGTCCACATCCTCATAGCGCCGCGCGTCGCTGCCCCACGGCATGTGGCGCGTGTGGTAGAGCACATCTTTTGTGCCAAGTTTGTCGATCACATCCGGGTGGGCGCTCACCTTTACGCCTCGACCAGCGAGCGCGCGGAGCATGGCGTTCAAGCGTGACCGGTCGCGCTCACCCTCGAAGGGGTTGAACCACACCAACACGAGGTTGACGTCGGCGAGGCGGGCTTCGATTTCGCTGGCGATCTCGTCATTGAACGGTGCGCTCACCACGTGTGCGCCGGCACGGGTGAGAGATTGTGCGATGCCTGCCAAGCGGGTGTTTTCGACGCGCGTGGCGGCAAGCTCCTGAGCGTCGGCGGGGAAGACGATGGCAATGCGGGGTGGTGCAGACATTGGGAGATCTCCTGATTGTTGCAAATCTTGCAAATGCTGCAAACTGGCATCACCGTCTATAGAACCGGCCTCAAAAAGTATGCCCTGTGGCGATAGTCTCTCACTGTGCAAAGGTCGCGGCGCAGACCTTACTTTTACCGGCTTGATCACTGAGTGAATGGCCCCTCACTCCCACTCGATTGTCAACCCGCCCAAAGTTTTGAACTTCATCGCGCGCTGTGGCGCTTGGTCGGACGATTGTTGCACAGGGTGCAAAGTCACCCATACCGTCAACTTTACCGTCAGACGCTTAGCGTTACAAGAACCATGCACGAATCTATTTCGTCCGAGCAACTAGCCAGGCGATGATGTCCGCCGCAATCTGATCACGCTCTGGCTCATTGAGCATGTCGTGGTATACACCGGGGTAAGCTTTCAAGGTTTTGTCCGTACTCGCTACGGCCTGAACGAACGCTTGGCTTCCCTCAACGGGATTGACGCTATCCGCTGTGCCGTAGATAACCAATAGCGGCAGCTTCAATTGGCTCATACGTTCTTGCGCATCAGCTATCGCCTTGAGTGTGGCGGCAGCGGTAGCAGCAGGCAGTTTGTCGCGGCTCACCATTGGGTCGATAGCCAAGGCAGCCATAACGGCTTTGTCTCTGGAGAACTCTCTGTCGTCGACTTGAACGACCTTCAAGCCCGGTGCCACTGATGCGACGATTTGCGCTAGGCCAGCGCTGAAGCCTGAGACGCTATGCGGCCGCTTCAGTGCTGCGCCACTCAGAACCACACCGCTCAATTTGTTTGCATGGTCGAGTGCATATCGGGTTGTGATCAAACCGCCTAGGCTGTGGCCATACACATAAATCGGCACGTTGGGGTACTGCTGCTTGGCATCATTGACGATCATGTCGGTGTCTTGCACCATCCGCGCCATGGAATCAAAACGCTGGCGCTCGCCACCTGAATGGGCATGGCCGCGCAAGTCTTGGGCAAGTACAGCAAAGCCCTGCTTGGTGAGCTGCTCGGCAAAACGCTGGTAACGCAAAGCGTAATCCCGAATGCCATGGGTAATCACCACGACGCCGCGCACAGGAATCTGCGCAGGCTGCCATGCAAACGAGCGCAAGCACAGGCCATCATTTGCCAACATGGTTTTTGTGGCGAACGCAGTCGTGCGGATGCTGGAGTTAACGTTTGCACAGTCGTTGGATGCTTGCGCCGCGCCGGCCAGCGTAAAGGCGGCTGCGGCCAGAGAAATTTTGAAAATGCATTGGAGATTGGCTTTCAATAGGGTTTTCATCGCTTCGGTTCCTTGGGTTGATTGGCGGATTCAATGCATGAAATGGTATTTGGCGCAGTTCGTCTCCACAATGGCATGCGTGGCCAATTTACTGGCTTCACGATGCCAACTGCACTGCCCACAGCCGCATTCGTCATGTAACAGCCGTTGAATTAAGATGTCCACATGATCACCCTCCCCAGCGAAGCGACAGCTCGGCCTCGCAGTTCAAACCGTATGCAATGGACGATCGCGTCGGCTTGGATGCGCGGCGTGGGGGATCTGTTACACACGCAGGGGCTGGA
The DNA here is from genome assembly GCA_031362865.1 of Burkholderiales bacterium. Classification (GTDB taxonomy): domain Bacteria; phylum Pseudomonadota; class Gammaproteobacteria; order Burkholderiales; family JAEUOS01; genus JANLTH01. The sequence continues at coordinate 23,120 of JANLTH010000157.1, forward strand.
TGTACCCGCGCTTTTTCGGGAGGCCGGGCTCGATATCCGCGATCTGGAGCATGCCCGCAGCAGAATGCCCGTAGAGCAAGTGGATCGCCTCTGGATGTTGGCGGAGCAGCGCAGCGCGCAGCCTTTTGTGGCGCTCAGCTGTACTACCGCAGACAAGCCCACGAGCTTTGATATGCTGGCCTACTCGATGATGTCTTGTCAAAACTTGGCTGAGGCCATTGAGCGCCTTGTGCAGTACTGCGCAGTCGTCTCTGATGCGGTGGATTTGCGTGTTGCCGTCACCTCTGACGGCTGCCGCATTGAGGTCACGCCGATGGAGCCACCCCAGCCCGGCCGATCTTCGCGGCTTGACTACACCATCGTGACTTTCTTGGCTTTTTGTCGCTGGGTAACGGGCCGCGACATCGTGCCGCTGGGTGTGGAGCTTGCGTATCCAGCGCCATTCGATCTGAAACGCCACCAGCTCGCGTTTTCTTGCACGCCACGCTTCAACGCGGCACGCCATGCCTTGCTCCTGCGCAACGCAGACCTGCAACTACCCCTGCCCACAGCCAATGCGGCATTGAGCCAACTTCATGACCGCGTTGTACAAGACTATGTGCGGGAACTGCATCCTACGGGCATCGAGAGGCAACTAGCCACAAGCCTGGTGCGCGGCATGGCCAGCGGAAGAGTAATGCGCCGCGATGTGGCCAGCGATCTGTGCATGAGTGACCGCACCTTGCAACGCAGACTGGCCGAGGCAGGCACTTCATTTCAAGCAGAGCTGGATGCCTTGCGACAACAACTCACCGAGAATTATCTGCGCGACCCGCAGGTGCCGTTAGCGGCCATCGCATCACTGCTCGGCTTCGCCGAAGAGAGTACGTTTTACCGCGCATGTCAACGCTGGTTCCAGCTCTCTCCCAAGCAAGCACGACAACAGGCATTGGAAAAACACCGCGCGGTGAGTTCGTCTTATTTTTAGATAGTGTGCTCAATCATTCAATAAAAACTGGGCAAGATCACTTTTTTAGACCCCTCACTCCCACTCAATTGTCAACTCGCAAAAAAGTCGGACCACATCGCATCGCATTGCGCTTGTCTGGACGATTGCTTCGCGACGTCCATGATCGTCCAGACCGTCAGTTTTACCGTCACTGTACGACTGCTTGCGAGCACGGTTGTGCGGTACACCAAAAGCGCAGACACTGTCTGCGCAATCTTGAGGCATCCGCCGCGCTGCTTGACTGAGCATGGTGTGGAAGCGACAGGGACACCATCAGGCCAACTCAGCAAAATTGTTGATCTTGACCACGCCATCCGGAAACTTAGCAACTACCTCCAACTCCCCGCCCATCGCCTCAATGTGGCTACGCAAGGTGGAGATGTACATATCCGTGCGGCGCTCCATTTTTGCAACGGACGGCTGCTGCACATGAAGTGTCTCTGCGAGCACTTTTTGGGAGAGACCGCGTGCCCGGCGCAGTTCGTGCAGGGGCATTTCTGCCAGCATTGTTTGTGTTTGCTGTTCGGCTTGTTTGCGTGACGCAAGTGTCATCGCGCTTCGCAGTTCAGAAAATTTCTTGGACATCACTCTTCTCCTTCACGCTTCAATTGAACAAGATGCTCGTCGTACAGGCGGTCAGCGATGGGGACATGCACGTCGTACCAACGGTCATCGCCCGTTTTGTCGCCGCCAATCAGCAAAATCGCCATGCGACGCGGATCAAAGGCATACAACGTTCGTAGCGGTCTTCCCGCATGTTGAGTGCGCAATTCGCGCATGTGCCCGTGGCGGGAGCCATTGATCCCGCTGCTGTGTGGATGCCCAAGATTCGGACCACGCGCTTCGAGTAAGCCGACCGAAGCCGCCACAGAAACCTGCTCCGCTTCTGTAAGCGAAACCCACCAATCGCCGAATTTGTCTGCGTACTCAACTTCCCAAGCCATGCTCAAATATAGCCCGCAGAGAATATTCCGTCAAGAGAATAATGCCCCTGCCACCAGCCAGCCCGCTCGGCAGCGCCTAAGGCTGAAGATGATGCGCCCGGCAGCTAGTATTCTCCAGGCAGTGTCTGGGATTTTCAGACCGCGAGGCGGCGCAAGCATGGCGCAGTTCGGGTCGTACTTCGAGGTTTCGCTGGACGCAGCAGCCGGAATTCGCTAGACGGTGTCCAGCACAGCGAGAAGCTAGGAAGGCGCACAAATTTGTATAGCGAATTACCGCGTCAAATACCGTCAAAAATCGACGCTAGGAATCCGAGCAACCAGCAATCAGAAAATCTTTAGCGGGGAAAAAATCATACAAAACAAGCACTTATCGACGCTGGATGATTGGTTGACGATCCAAATCACGTCATCGCCTGTCAACGCTAAGATGTTGATTTATATAAACTTTCTCTGAACCCTCACTCCCACTCAATCGTAGCCGGTGGTTTCCCCGAAATGTCGTAAACCACCCGATTGATTCCGCGCACCTCGTTGATGATGCGGTTTGAAACGCGGCCTAGCAGCTCGTGCGGCAGGTGCGCCCAAAGCGCTGTCATAAAGTCTTGCGTCTGCACCGCGCGCAGCGCGACGACGTATTCGTAGGTGCGGCCATCGCCCATTACGCCTACCGACTTGACTGGAAGAAAAACGGCGAAGGCTTGGCTGGTGAGGTCGTACCAGCTTTTGCCTTCAGCATCTTTGGTATTGCGCAACTCTTCGATAAAGATGGCATCAGCGCGCTGCAACAGCGCAGCATATTCCGCCTTCACTTCACCCAGTATGCGCACGCCCAAGCCGGGGCCTGGGAAAGGATGGCGGTACACCATCTCGGCGGCCAAGCCCAGTGCTACGCCGAGGGCGCGCACTTCGTCTTTGAACAAATCGCGCAGCGGCTCCAATAACTTGAGGTGCAGCGTATCCGGCAAGCCGCCTACGTTGTGGTGCGACTTGATGGTTTTGGCCTTGCCGGTTTTGGCACCCGCGCTTTCGATCACATCGGGGTAAATCGTGCCTTGGGCAAGCCATTTTGCTTGTGGGCGGTTGGCGGATTCACGCTGAAAGACTTCGACGAATTCTTTACCGATGATCTTGCGCTTGGCTTCGGGGTCGCTTACACCTGCCAGTTTGCCCATGAATTCGGCACTGGCATCGACGTGGATGACTTTCACGCCAAGGTTTTTAGCGAAGGCTTGCATCACCTGCGCGCCTTCGTTCAAGCGCAGGAGCCCGTGATCGACGAATACGCAGGTGAGCTGCTCGCCAATGGCGCGGTGAATCAGCGCCGCCGCAACGCTGGAATCGACCCCACCAGAAAGACCCAGAATCACTTCATCGCCGCCCACTTGCGCTTTGATCGCGGCGACGCTCTCGGCGATGTAGTCGGGCATGTTCCAGTCTGCTTTTGCGCCGCAAATGTCGCGCACGAAGCGGCTGAGGATTGCCGAGCCTTGCACCGTATGTGTGACTTCAGGGTGAAACTGCACCGCGTAGAAGCGCCGTGCTTCGTCCGCCATACCGGCAATCGGGCAACTGGCGGTGGAAGCCATGAGCGTGAAGCCCGATGGCAGTGTGGTCACTTTGTCGCCATGGCTCATCCAGACTTTGAGCATGCCGTAACCTTCAACGGTGGCGAAATCTTGAATGCCGTCGAAAAGCGTGGTGTGCCCGCGTGCCCGCACCTCTGCGTAGCCAAATTCGCGGTGGTCGCTCGCCTCCACCGTGCCGCCTAGTTGCACGGCCATGGTGAACATGCCGTAGCAGATACCCAGCACCGGCACGCCAGCTTCATACACCGCTTGCGGGGCGCGCAGATCGTGCGCTTCGTAAGTGCTGGCGTGGCTGCCCGAAAGGATGATGCCTTTGACATCGCCACTCGCGATTTGGGCGCGGATGAACTCGTCGCTCACGTCACACGGGTGAAGCTCGGACAGCACGCCCGCTTCGCGGATGCGCCGCGCGATCAGTTGGGTGACTTGTGAGCCGAAATCGAGAATGAGAATTTTGTCGTGGGCCATGATGACTTGTCAGATGGGCGGGGCTTTGGCGCGCAGCGATTGTTTTTGCATGAAAACAAACCCCAACACGAGGAGGAGCGGTAGGCTGCTCGCCAATAAAAACGATCCGGAAACCAAGCTTGCCGCCAGTGGATCACGCGGATTCTGTGCCAGGCGCACTGCCGCCCAGGCATAGCAGCCAAAAGTCGAGATCATCGCGACGCACGCCACGGCAAGCAGGCGCGCCGAGGTACGCAATGCGGGCGGCATGCGCCGGAGCAGCACCCAGAACAATTCGCCGAACAGCAGCGCTTGAAGTGCTGCGAAGACCACCGGACGCCAAACGTCTGGCCAGCTTGCATAGAGGGTGGCGAGTGAGACTGCCGCGATGATGCCCACGTAGCTCAGGTGCATACGCCAAGAAGTATCTTGCCCGGCAAAAAAACGCGCGCCGCGCACGACCATGATGATCGCGAAGACGAAGGACACATTCGCAATAACCGCGCCAAAAGAGGAACCAAGGGCGGCGCGCAGGCTGCCGAAAATCTGCCCGAATACCGTGAACCCCGCACCCCAAATCCAGAGTACAAAACCCCACTCACGCTGCTTGATCAGCCAAGCACAGAGCAAAAGAATCAGGAACGCGGCCAGCGCCATGCCTGCGCCAACATACGAGAGATTGCGGGTGTCGAAGAGGAATTCCATTACCGAGCGTACCCTGGAACCGACACCAGCACGTTAGTCGGCGCGGTAGTTCGGCGCTTCCTTGACGATTTGCACGTCGTGTACATGGCTTTCGCGCATGCCCGCCGAGGTGATTTCGACGAATTCGGTTTTCTCACGCATTTCTTCAATCGTGGCGCAACCGCAATAGCCCATCGAGGAGCGGATTCCGCCCACCAGCTGATAGATGATGGCAAGCACCGTGCCTTTGTAGGGCACACGCCCTTCAATGCCCTCGGGCACCATTTTGTCGGCATTGTTCGCCGGGTCCTGAAAGTAGCGGTCGGCCGCCCCCTGTTGCATCGCACCTACACTGCCCATGCCACGATAAAGCTTGTAGGAACGGCCCTGAAAGAGGATAGTCTCGCCCGGCGCTTCTTCCGTACCGGCAAACATGCTGCCCATCATCACGGTATGCGCGCCGGCTGCGAGTGCCTTGGCAATATCGCCCGAGTAGCGCACGCCGCCGTCAGCGATGAAAGGGACATCGGTATCGCGCAGCGCTTCGTAGACATTGCTGATGGCCGTAACCTGCGGCACGCCAACCCCCGCCACGATGCGCGTGGTGCAAATTGAGCCGGGGCCGATCCCTACTTTCACGGCATCAGCGCCGTGGTCAACCAAGGCTTTGGCCGCAGCGGAAGTGGCGATATTGCCGCCGATTACTTCCACGTTCGGAAATCGCTTTTTGACCCACTGCACCCGCTCTAGCACGCCTTGCGCGTGCCCATGCGCGGTATCGACCACCAACACATCCACGCCCGCATCAGCGAGCCGCTCGGCGCGCTCTTCAGTACCATCGCCGACACCAATCGCCGCGCCCACGCGCAGCTTGCCATGCTCATCTTTGCAAGCGTTAGGGTGCTCGGTGGCTTTCAGAATGTCTTTTACGGTGACCAACCCACGCAGCTCAAACGCGTCGTTGACCACCAGCACGCGCTCGAGCCGATGTTTATGCAGCAGAGCCTTCGCGGCTTCAATGCTGGTGCCTTCTTTGACGAAGATGAGCCGCTCACGCGGAGTCATAATCGCGGCAACTGGTGCGTCCAAATCGGTTTCAAAGCGATAGTCACGGTTAGTGACCATGCCAACCACGCGCGTGCCCTCGACCACCGGAAAACCCGAAACGCGATGCGTTTGTGTCAACGCCAACAGCTCGCGTACCGTTGTGCCGGTAGCGACGGTCATCGGGTCGCGCAAAATGCCAGATTCAAAGCGTTTGACCTTGGAAACCTCGGCAGCCTGCTCGGCGGGAGTAAGATTTTTGTGAATGATGCCAATGCCACCCTCTTGCGCCATGGCAATGGCCAAGCGCGATTCGGTGACGGTGTCCATCGCGGCTGAAACCAGCGGGATGTTGAGGCGAATTTTGCGGGTGAGGCGAGTTTGCAGCGAAGTGTCGCGCGGCAGGACTGCCGAATGGGCAGGGACGAGGAGAACGTCGTCGAAGGTTAGGGCTTTGGGGATGCCAGTACTGAGGCGCATGAAAGCTCCGGGCAAAAGGTGATTATAAAACGGCGGCGATTTCGACGCGGCTCAGCGGCAACTTTGATGGCTTGGACGGTTACAAAGTATTGGCGCTTTGGGCGGGAAACCCCTTAAACTAATGTCCGTTAGCGGTCGGCGGTCTCTTTTGCAGAAGGAAGTCGAATGATGAAAAAACAATCCCTCAAAGTTGGTGTCGCCTTCGTGCTGGTCGCATGCGCGAGTTTTGCGATGGCGCAGTCACGCTTCATTTGGACCGACGAAAATGGGCGTAAGGTCTATAGTGACAATCCGCCTCCGGTATCGGTGCCTCGCGCAAAGATTCTCAAGGGTATCGATCAAATCGGCAAAGCGCCACCCACGCCCATTGCACCCTCACCTTCGGTCGCGAGTAGCGGAACCAAGTCCGGTACAGATGCAAAAGAGAAAGGCCCGCTGACCTTGGCCGAGCGCGACGCGGAATCCAAGAAAGCGAATAAAAGCGCTACGGAAAAAGCGAAGGAATCGGCTGAAAAATCGGAAGTCGAGCGAGTGCGACAGGAGCGATGTGGTCAATTGCGCACCTACTTGGCAAGCCTTGAGAGCGGCAATCGGATCAGCCGCACCAACGCAAGCGGCGAACGCGAAGTGGTGGACGACGAGACGCGCAAGAAAGAGGCCGAGCAAACCAAAGCCTCGATCAGCAAAGAGTGCGCTTAGCGAGCGCCTGGCATCACTTTGCGGCCGCAGCGGTGGCGGCCCCACATCCTGAAGCGGCGAACTGAGATTCATTCGCCTGCAATATCCGATCGCGCTCCGCCCCAGGTGCGCGACCTTTCAAAGTGGCTATATCCGATGCCAAGTTGCTGCACAGCGCAGCTGCGGCAGGCTCCACCTCTGACTTTCCGACCGCCGTCGATCCCGAAATTTGAGCGACTTTGGTGACACCGGGCACCACACCGAGAGTCTTCGTCGCGGCGGCGCGGTTGTCAACCGTTCCAATCGGCTTGTCACCCGCCTTGCACGGCTTATCCTGATAAGTCGCACCGCATTTGAAAAGGCTCTGCTGGCTATACACGGGCATCGCCGAGCCGACGATCAGAGTGGCGGCCAAGAGTCCACGAAATTCCGTCAGATGAGCACGCACAAAATGACCCAGCGTCGCCGCAGCGTCGCTCTTACCAACACTTTGCATTGTCATAGCCGGCCGTGTTGCTAACCAGTGCCTTGACACCAGCCTGCGTTAAGGTGAAATCGCCACATTTGTCGTTGGCATTGCCATTAATGCGCTCCGCGGTCAAGGTGTAAGTATTAGCGGCGGCAACGATGCCAATCTTGTAAAACCCGGTGGTCAACGATCCTTCACGGGGCGAAAATTTAATCGGCAGTGCCGCTGTATCCAGCGTCGTGCCGTCCGCTTTAGTGTTGTACTTGTTTGAGACCGTGTACTGGCGCTCCAAAATTTGTGCCAGCTCAGTCAACACACCTTTGGCATCGTTGCGGCGTGACTTTGCAACAGACTCGTTGTAGCTGGGGATCGCAACCGCAGCGAGAATGGCAATGATGGCTACCACAATCATTAACTCGATCAGGGTAAATCCACGGCAACGCAATTGAACTCGATTCATGGTTTCTCCGGAAAAATTGAGCGGGCCCAGCCTTCTACCTGAGCTGCCGCCATGATACGCGACCGCCACCCGCAACACAGCCTTGGCGCAGCGATTGAGTCGCACCCTGAGTTTGCGCGATGGTCGTCAAGGCGGTACAGTTGCCGGTCAGTGCGTTTCCACCCAAGGATGCACCGCCCTGCCCCGTCAGTCCGCCAGCAGCGTACGCGGCCAGGCGAGCATTAGGGTCCAACCGGTCTACCGATAGCGCGCGACGACCGTCGGCGGCTGGCACGGAACTGGCACCACCGATACCCTGAAATTGTGGCGCGGACGAAAGCTTGTCATACTTCTTTTCAATGATCGCGGCGCGCGAAGCGGTCGGCCCGCTGCCAATCACAAAGGTGTCATTGTTGTTAAACAGGCCATCACCGTCCACGTCCAGCACCGGGAATAACGGTGCGCGACCAGTCACCGCGTCAACCGTGATTTCAGCCGATGTGCCGCCTGCCGAGCAGGGGTCCTGTACGGGGGTATTCGGGATAAAAACCACCGTTTGCCCGAAGACTTTCGGCTTAATGTAGATACGCTCTCCAGTACCTGCCGTCAAATCGAAAAACCAACCTCGTTTTGTCGTCCAATCCACCGTGTTTTGCGTGCCGCCGCCAAAATTGGCGGGCCCAGCTACAACTCTTCCTTGCATCTGCAGGGCCGTGGCGCGCGCCGCAGTAATGCCAGCAGTCTGCGCGGGTTTGTCCCAGATTCCGTACAGGCTCTGCTGCTTGAGGTTCACGTTTGCAGGCGTCGAGAGTGTGTCTTCCACTTCAAAAAATTTGCCGGTTCCGAACAGCACCACAAAGCCGCCTTGGGGATGTGGATAGAAGTCTGGCTGCACAAAGATTGGCTGCGCGTCGCCGGTAGAATTAATCGCCTTGAACAGCGGTTCGTTGGAGGCAAATGCGACCTTCCAATTGGCCGGGCTCGCGTGGTTCACATCGACCTTCCACAGATTGCCTTTCAAATCACCAGCGTAAACCGTGAGCACTTCGCCGGTGACCGCATCGACTTCAAAATTTGGGGTGCTTAATCCATTGCCCCCAGTCGTCTCCAGCTCGAACTTGCGAATCACCGTACCGTCTTGAGCATTCAGGATGAAAAGCACGGCCTTCTTGCTGACACTGTCGTAACCGTTATTGGCAAGAATGCCCCACTGCCCGTTTTTAAGCGCCACGATGGGGAGCCGACCATAAACATAGCCCATGTCAGAATCATTGGCCTCAGAGAACTCCCACATCGCCTTAGCTGGATTCATGGCGCTCGGATCGGTTACATCTAACGCATAAATGCCGCGCGAACCCGCACCCAAGCCAGACACAGTCAGGGTCTTCCAACTGCCGGAAACATAGGCATCGCCAAAGTTCACCGGGCCGTCCACATAGGCTTTATGGTCATAGGCCAGGTCGCCCAGGTGCGCCAGCTTCTTTAATGCCGTACCGTCGCTATTGGTTCGTGGAACGTTGAATAGCTGGTTAGGAACGTAAGCGAATCGCTCCACACCCGTACCGGTAAAAAAACCATGCAGCATGCCATCATTGGCACCCGCAAACAGCGTTCTGGTTTGTTCCGCGAGCTGACCTACGCCCCCAAAAGCTGCGTAGCTACTTTGCCCCGGTCGTCCGGAGGGCAAGCGGTCGTAACCAGAGCCGACATTCGGGCCTTTAATCGGCGAGGATCCTGCAATATCACCCAATACGCCGCCGGTGGCCGTATTGCGAATCCGATTCCGGAAGGTACCGCCATTGCGTGCCTCCTTGGCATCAGAACCTCTCAGAAAATCCAGCAGCAAGGGATCGTTATTCAGAAATCCTTTCTGCGCCGCGTTCAAATCGGGCCACAGGAAATTTTTTCCGACTGCGGGGAGGACGGACGTGTCGAGCGTCAAAATATTTCGGACTGACGGAATCGGCATCACTTTCGAAGCCTCCCAAGCGGCGTTGCTCGCCGTCTGCGGCGTCGGGATCAGGCCGGTGACAGGGTCTTGGTTGTACGCAAAGAGCCGCCCATACCAGCCTGCCGGACTAAACGAGACGAGATAGACCTGCCCGCCCGGGCCGACCGCATCCGAACTAACCTCAGCGTCTGATGACGAAACCGGTTGATCGCCTGCTTCGCGAATCGCGGCGGACAAATCGGCAGCGAAGGCATTTGGGTTGGTGGCCAAGAAATAGCGCCCGTGACCGTTCACTGCTGCATGAATCAGGTCGTCACCGGTAGTCGCTGCATTTGCGGTGGGTTGCGGCCAAGCAATCGGCGTACGATTTGCGATTGCGAGGTCGATCGCCGTCTGGTTGATGCCTAGTGTTCCGGCAATCCCCAGACCCACCGTAAACGTGGAGACATGCTGCCAAAACGCGGGATCGCGCGCCGACGAGGGAACTCGGTTTGCCAAATCAGGCCGCAGGTCAGTTTTCCAATAATAGGCGGCAACATCCGCTAGCGTTCCGGTCCAGGGTCCTGTACCCGGATCTCTGAACGGATCTACCCCAAATACTGGATCGAGGGGGTTAACGGGAAGCGTATTGGAGAAAGGATAAGTGGTGCCATCGGGTCGAGCCGGAGTCACGCCCGAGAAAGTGTCCTGATTAGTGGTGTCGCGTACCCCGCCTGCTGCCGCGCCATTCCAATATCCATCGGTACTCATGATGTGAAAACTCTTGCGGCAGGTGTGCTCGGTGCCTACCGTAGCAGATGTCGGATCGGTGGCCCAGGGGTTCCCTACACCGGAACGCTGATAGTACAGGCCGACTTCGTCCATTGCTTTCCGCAGAGGCGTGCCACCTGCCGTAGGCGTGCTGTAAACGGTTGAGAAAAACGTCTCCCGATACTTGGTAGCAGCCGTGGCCCCATTGATGAACGGTCGCACTCCAAGTCGCATGGTTGTCGAGGCAAATCCGTCGACAGTTCGCGTCGCGCCTCCCAAAGACGCATAGCCAATCCGAAGTGCTTTGCCGATGTCATCGTTTACCTGACCTTGCTTGGAGAATGCCAACGCAACGGCCCCTTTGGCAAAAAGTGAGCGAGTGCGGTAGTACTGAAACCAGTTCGCAAAATTTTGCAATTCTTCCGTGTAGGTACAAATGCCGGGCGATGCCGTGCAGTCGGCTCTGTCCGGATGCTTTGTATAGATCGTCACCGCAGGCTGGATTTGCACTTTCTGAAAGTTCGCCACGATATTTCGTGCGTCGCCGGTATTACCATAGGGCATGCCAGCCGGCCCGGTGTAAACGTAATAAGTCGCGGGCCAATAGCCGGTGGCTTCCGTTCCCAGATCGAGCGCGACCGGGGCCACGGAGGGAACGCGGGCGGCAAGATTGCGAGAGTTGGCGGCCGTGAGCGGACTACAGGTGCGTCCATCAGTTACCAAAAAGCAAGCAGCAGCCGGCATCGCGGCCGCCAACGGAACTTTGTCATTAACCGGGTTAGGCCAGGGCTCATAGCGCGATTTGGGGTCGTAGTAAATCGGATTGCCCGCCGCCGAGCGGATATAACGCCAGTAATTGTCGGTTGACAGCATCGAAAGCCGCATGTCGTTCGCGGTACCCCGGTTCCACATATTCTCTTGATAGATGGAATCAGGGATCGTCTCGGAAGCCATCGAGCCCGAGTCGTCCAAGGTGAATACGATATTCACAGGCGGCGGCACGTTGAGCAAGGTGGGGGTTTGCGCTATCTCGGCTAACACAGGAAACGCCGGTTGCCAGATCAGAAGTGCCGCCAGCGACCAAGCAGCGGATTTCTTGAGAGTACGGGTAAATGCGGTCATGGAAATTCCTTACAAATTCGGTTCAAATGCGAACGGATGTCAGCCGCATGCAGCGCATTACTCGGGCGACATCGTGGCTTGAATCAGCACGATTGCGTCCCCTGATCCGCCCACAGCACGCCCGGTAACCCGAAAACTGGTGGTACCAGCAGCACCCAAGCGCTCCACCAAGCAGCGCGGATCCGCTGTAAGTCGCGAGACAGTGACAGCGCCAAGTGAAACCGCGGTGGAATCCGCTCCGGTCCATGTAGAGGCCACATCCCACCTGGCGGCGAGCGTGTAACCATTGGGGGCAAGAATATTCAGCCCTGCAGACACGCCCGAATCCGTTTTGAGTTGCACCAAACAGAATTGCACGGCAGCTTCCGCCGCCTGGAACGCGACATTGCGCTCACGTGCATTGCCGGCCATGCGCTCCTCCATGCCCGCCGTCTGCACGCTGGTAATCGTCACCATCGTGATCAATACCAACATGATGAGTGCAATAAACAGCACAAATCCTTTTTGCCTTGCAGGCCGCAAGGTGAACGACCGGCGCAGAAACCGAGGGGCAAGGCAGGGAGTCAGGCGAGCAGAATTTTTCATGGCGCGACGAATTGGATTTTGTTGCGAAGAGCGACGGTGGTCGTAAATGCGCGTCGGTCATACTGTCGATCGGAAGCCGTGCTCGCAAACGTAAATTGCTGCCCGTTTACCGTCGCACTAGTGCCCACAGCAGTGTTGACCTCTCGATCAGCGCTGCGCAAGAGCAAGCCCATGCGAATCGAAACGACCTGTCCCCAGTTCGTGACCTGATGTGCTGACACGTAGTCGTCCACTACTCCATCAGGTATGGCGGTCGTGTCACGCCCATAGGTAATCTGCATGCTTTCAACGTTTTCAATCAACTCCTGGACTTGCGTGAGCGTCGCGGGGTCTCCCGAAACGATGGTTCGGTACAGTGACATCCCGTTGTTCAGCGAATTCGCGTTGGATGCTGTACTAACATAGTTTGAACTGCGCGCGACGAAGTAGAAGACGGTTTGGAGCGGAAAAACTTCTGCGTTAGAGTCATAGGTTTCAGCCCACGACGTAAGACTACCGTCGTTGCCCGTGCCCGCATGCTCGATATCCGTCGTGTTGTACGGTGGAGGGCCGGTGACCGCCGTTGACACAACCTGGCTTACTTGAAAAACACGCGCCGACGCACAGGAAGCGGCAACCGCATAGCTACCTACGCACAGCCCAGATTGCTTCGCCACACCAGAAGGACAGTTCACGTTTGACTGTGCCTCGGTGCGCAAAGGCAGATTGGTCAGGGTGGACACGGCGCTTAGTCGCACTGGCCCTCCGGAAGGACCTCGAAGAACAAGTACGTCACTGCCAGGGGCCGCGCCGAGTGCGTTAATAGTCGCAATAGGAATTGTATTCACCCCACCGACTGCCACGTTGGTACGCCAGTTGGCTGCGGTCGTCGAAAGGGTGGGGTAGTTCGACAGTGTGTAAGGGCTGGCTTGATCAAAATCATAACCTTCGATGCCAAAGGTTGTCACATTGGCAGCGCCGTCACTCACTAGAAAACGCGATCGAATGTCGCCTGGCGCCGCCACTGTCCCGACACCTGCGATCGTGTTGATGCCTTGCGTCGTCCGCCCCGTAAAACACCCGAGCATGCCCGAGCTTCGTGTGTCGAAATTCAGCGACTCAAATGCGATGCGCGCATTTTGCTGCAAGCCCGCCAACTGCTCATTGCGGCGAAAAGAGTCCTTGCTCGCGACGTAAGATGCGATCATCGCGCCGCTCATAAAAATGCCAATCACCATCGCGATCATCAACTCGATCAACGAAAGACCGGACTGGAATCGCGCCAACGGGGAAAACCTTCCCGAAATCAGGCGATGTGTATTTGGCTTGGGCTGGAATGGCATGTCAAAGCCTCGTAACAGTCTGAAATTGTTGCGCCGGGTCGCGACCGCGACTATCGTCCCATTCGATCGTGATGATGAAATTGACACCCCCGCCATCGCGGGCAACGCCACCTTTACCAGCAGGCAGCAGAGTCTCGATCTGGAGTTTCCAAGCGTTAAGGTCACGCTGGGCTACGGTTCCCGTCGAACTATATGCACTGGAATCAGACGCAAGCGCGGTGTTATACGTATTCGCTTGCGCAATCGGCCGATTAGCGCGCATCCGATCAAGAATATCGTCGGTTAGCATGGTTGCTTGCGACCGCAAGAGTGCGGCTTGCCCGGCGGCAATGGTGCGCGCTTGCAAACCCACCAAGCCTAAAATTCCAACAGCGAAAATCACCATGGCGATCAGCACCTCGATCATTGAGGCACCAAGCTGCTTGCGAGGGAAAAAAGTGGTCATAAATATCCCCTAGCAGGCAGCCGAGTTGGAGTCGAGAGCAATCCGTCCGGACAGTCCCACCGACAAAATCCGTCCTGGAATAGTCGCGTCAGCCGAGTCACAAAGCCGAAAAAAAACAGCACCTGCACGATTAAACAACGCGCCCTTGTAGTCGAAGGTGACGAACATGCGATTGCTACTCGACGTGTCCGGCGTATAAACAAACGAAGGAGCAGTGCCAGTGCGTGTAACGGTTTGCAAGACGGTGGTCCCCGCCCCGCTATCGGCTTTCCGCACAGTAACTTCCCCGACATCGAGAGTGCCGTTGGCACCGGAACCACTGGTATCGCGAAACGACACCCAACCAAGATTGAACAGGTGTGCTCCATTAACCGGATCACCGGCCGCATCGGTCGACCGCACGGTCACGGCCCCCCCCAGTCGAATTGCTTCGCTACGCGCCGAGTTGAGCACCGCCACAAAATCGTTGGTACGCGTAACGAGGCGATTGGTCTGAATCAATCGCGAAAATGACGGGACTGCAATGGATGCGATGATGCCAACAATGGCAACGGTCACCATCAACTCAATAATCGTGAAGCCTGCCGCAAGCGCCTGGGGGCGAAAGTTCGCGTGAAGGGAAGGCATTTTCATGGTTAGAGATATCTTGGATACCAACAATTTGACAGTTCCCATTTTCGCAAACTCCGTTTATGCGTTCGACTACTCAAGGACGAAAGGCCCGAGGATTCAGACAAGCGGCGATACCAGAGCGCCTGATCGCGCCACCGCCTCGTTCAAACTAATCCCCTCGGCATCGGAAACTTAACCATCTCCTCAATGCCTTCCAACTGACTCACCCGCTTGACCCCCAACTGCTGCAAGCGCGCGATCACGTCTTGCACCAATACCTCCGGTGCACTCGCACCAGCCGTGACCCCAATCCGCTTTTTGCCAGCGACCCATTCAGCCTGCAATTGCTCGGCGGCATCCACCATGTAAGCTGGAATTCCCATCGTCTGCGCCACTTCGCGCAGCCGATTGGAATTAGATGAATTGGGCGAACCCACCACAATCACGACATCGCTTTTCGGGGCCATGAACTTCACGGCGTCCTGGCGATTTTGTGTGGCATAGCAAATATCGTCTTTCTTGGGGCCCTGAATTAACGGAAAACGACCTTTGAGCGCCGCAACAATCCGCGCCGCATCGTCAACCGAGAGCGTCGTCTGGGTCACGTAGGCGAGCTTCTCGGGCTTGGCAACACTCAGTGCGGCGACATCCTCAAGCGTTTCGACCAAAAACATCCCAGCTTCGGCTTGGCCCATCGTGCCCTCAGCTTCGGGGTGGCCCTTATGCCCGATCATGACGATCTCATTGCCCGCACGGCGCATCTTCGCGACTTCGACGTGTACTTTGGTCACCAAGGGGCAAGTGGCATCAAAGACTTTCAAGCCTCGGCCTTCGGCCTCGCGCCGCACCTCCTGCGAAACGCCATGCGCGCTGAAAATCAGGGTGTTGCCAGCGGGAACCTCGGTCAGCTCTTCGACGAAGATGGCACCTTTCGCACGCAGATCGTCCACCACATATTTGTTGTGCACAATTTCGTGGCGCACGTAAATCGGCGCGCCGTGGAGTTCAAGCGCTTTTTCCACAATCCCGATCGCGCGTTCGACGCCTGCGCAAAAGCCGCGCGGCTGCGCCAGCAAAACCTGCATTTCGTCACTTTCGGCCATGTGCTTTAGGTAATCCCCACGATTTCTGTTTCAAAGCGAACGGTTCTTCCCGCCAGCGGATGGTTGAAATCGAAGACCGCAACACCTTCAGCTGACTCCGCTTTTTCGATCAGCGTACCCGCAAATTGCTTGCCGCTCGCATCGGTAAAGCTCACCATACTGCCAACCTCCTCTTCCAACTCGCGCGGCAGGCTGCTTAAGGCCACTCGTTGCACGAGCTCAGGGTTGCGCAGCCCAAAAGCCCCCTCTGGTTCAAGCAGGTATTCTTGACGTTCGCCGATGCGCATGCCGATCAGGCAACGCTCGAGATTCTCGTTTAACTGGCCCGTGCCAAGCATCAACGTGGCAGGGTTCATGCCAAAGGTGCTTACCGCCTGCGTGCCGTCGGCCAGACACAAGCGGTAGCGCAAGGTGACGAATGAATCCGGGGCTACGGTCTGGAACTGAGTCATTGCGGTGCGTGGCAGAATATTGGAACTTGAACCAAGCATTGTAGCGCCCGCGCTCCAGTGCGGCGAGTCACCCTCACAACCTCTCCATGCCAATCACCGACTGGCCAGCCAACGAACGCCCCCGTGAAAAACTGCTGGCACAGGGCGCAGCAGCGCTGAGCGACGCGGAGCTGCTGGCCATTTTCTTGCGGGTCGGGATCCGTGGCAAAAGCGCGGTCGATCTCGCACGCGATCTGGTCACGCATTTCGGCTCGCTCAACCGCCTCTTTGGCGCGTCGGCCAAAGAGCTGTCGGCGATTCCGGGAATTGGCGACGCGAAATATGCTCAATTGCAGGCGGTGATCGAACTGGCACGCCGTGCGCTGCGCGAATCGATGGCAGAAACGCCAATGCTCTCCAACCAAGATTCTTTCAAAGACTACCTGCGCCTCACCCTACGTGCCCTGCCCCACGAATCGTTCCACGCGCTCTGGCTCGACAATCAGAATCGGCTTCAAGCTTCCGAGCAGCTGGCGCGCGGCTCACTCAGGCACGCCTCGGTGTATCCGCGGGAGGTGGTGCGCGCGGCCTTGGCGCACAACGCTGCTTTTGTCGTTTTCGCGCACAATCACCCAGCTGGCATTGCCGAACCCAGCGAGCATGATGTCGATCTCACCCGCTTGCTTAAAGAGGCACTCAAGTTAGTCGATGTCAAAGTGCTCGACCATTTCGTCGTGGCCGGAGACCGAATCACTTCGATGGCGGCGCGCGGACTAATCTGAGAGTCGAGGGCCGCATCGCGCAAAGCGTACCTCCGGGGCGATGCTACTATCTTTAAATCAGCCGTTGCAGCGCTAACCGTTACTGAATACCCGTTTCGCTTTTTTCCGGTATCCCTTGCGCATGAGCCACTCCAATAAGGTCGTCTGGTCTGAAGGTTTATTTCTTCGACCACAGCATTTCCAGCAAAACGAGCGCTATCTCGAAAAGTACGCAGACAGCAAGTTCGCGCACGCAGTGGTCTACGCATATGGCTTTACCGAGTTGGTGCTCGACCAGGAATTGCTGAAATTGGGCAAGGTAGGCTTGGCACGCGCCCAGGGCCTGATGCAAGATGGCACGCCGTTTAACGTGCCCGAAAACGCGCCGATCCCGACCCCCCTCGAGATCCCCGCCGATATCAAAGATGAAGTGGTGATGCTCACGCTACCCCTGCGCCGCCCGGGTATGGCTGACGTAGCCTTCAACAATGCGCCAAACGCCACGCTGGTGCGCTATCTGGCTGCAGACCAAGAAGTACCCGACACGGTGCTCGACATGGACAGTTCGGCCAGCATGAAGGTGGGCGGCTTGAATTTGAAACTGCAATTTCAAAACGAGGTCACCCCAGCCTACGCCGCTATCGGTTTTGTGCGCGTTCGCGAGCGCCGCGCCGACGGCCAAGTGATTCTTGAAGAGACCTATATTCCGCCCCTGCTTGATACCCGCGTGAGCCTAAAGCTTTACGACATGCTCAAAGAAATTCAAGGCTTGGTCAAGCACCGTGCACTGGCCTTGGCCGAGCGCGTGTCACAACCAGGCAGCAAGGGTGTGTCTGATTTTGCGGATTTTCTGTTGCTTCAACTGTGCAACCGCGCCGGCCCGCTATTTGCGCACCTGACGCAACGGCAATTGCTGCACCCCGAATTGTTCTATCGCGAAGCGATTGCCCTGGCGGGTGAGCTTGGCACTTTTGGGCGCAAAGACCGTCGCTCAGCCGAATTTGAGGTTTATCGCCACGAAGAACTTGAAGCCACTTTTCGGCCGGTGTTGGAGGAAATTCGCCGCGCGCTCACGGCCGTGCTCGACCAAACAGCCATCGCCATCCCGTTACAAGACCGTGGGCGCGGTGTCTATGTGGGCACCGTGCCGGATGTCAATTTGCTGCGCGCTGCAAGCTTCGTGCTCGCCGTCAACGCTGATTTGCCGGCCGAGCACTTGCGGGTTCATTTCCCAACGCAGGTCAAAATCGGCTCGGTTGAAAAAATTCGCGACCTCGTTATGTCGCATTTGCCAGGCATCGTCACCCGCGCTTTGCCAGTCGCGCCAAGGCAGATTCCCTATCATGCAGGCTTCGCTTACTTTGAGCTTGACCGCAAAAGTGAATTCTGGCGTGGGCTCGAGGTTTCGCGAGTGATCGCGATGCATATCGCCGGTGAGTTCCCAGGAATTCAACTGGAGCTTTGGGCGATTCGTGACTAGCTCCCGGCATCAGTCAATATCCGCGTTTGCGGCGACAAACTGAATAAGGAAACGCAGCTATGGCCGAAGAAGTTCCATCTGACTCTGATGCGGATTCAACCGTCATCATTCCCACGCCGGGCCGACGAAAGTCGCCTTTAGGTACTGCCACCAGCGCGCCCGCTGCTGCGGCTGGTGCCACCGGCCACCTGCCACCGATTGACTTGGCAGCTCTGGCTGGCCTGAACCCGATTGTGGCCGCAGCCAATCAGTTGCTGGCCGCTGCGCCTCGCATCCGCAGTACTGTCGCGCACCCCGACCCCGCTGGTTTGCGCGAAACCATGCTGCGCCAGATCGGCCAGTTTGAAGAGGCCGCGCGCAAGAGCAGCGTTGGCGCTGATCGTGTCACCATCGCAAAATACGCGCTCTCCACCCTGATCGACGAGTCAGCCCTACAAACCCCATGGGGTGGCACGGCGCAGTGGGCACAAAACAGTCTGCTGGTTTCGCTCTTCCGAGAAAACTGGGGTGGTGAAAAGTTTTTTCAGCTGCTCAACAAGATGGCCGAAGACCCAGCCACCAATGTGGATCTGCTCGAGCTGTTTTATGTGTGTATCGCCCTGGGGTTTGAGGGACGCTTTCGCGTCATTGACAATGGCCGCGCGCAGTTGGAGCAAGTGCGCGAAAAATTGTACGAGCTAATCCGCCGCACGCGGGGCGATGTGGAGGCAGAACTGTCGCCACACTGGCGTGGCGAAGTCACCAAGATCAAGCCGATCGGCACCTGGATGCCGCTATGGGTGAGTACGGCGGTCGCCGCGATCCTGCTGCTCGGGGCTTATGTCTGGTTCAGTTATTCCCTCAACGGCGTTTCCGATGCGATTGCCTTTTCATCGATTCGCACACCTAAAGCCGTGCCGGTCAAAGCTGCACCGCCGCCACCGCCGGTCGCGCCGCGCATTTCCAAATTTCTCGAAGCCGAGATCAAGCAAGGCCTGGTGGAAGTCCGTGAAGATGCCCAGATCAGCTTGGTCAGTATTCGCGGTGATGGACTGTTTGATCCAGGCCAGGCAACCCTGCGCGCCAACTACGCGAGCATTATTGAGCGCATCGCCGAGGAGCTTAACCGCTTCCCCGGGCCGGTGGTGGTGACGGGGCACAGCGACAATCAACCGATCCGCACGGCGCGCTTCCCGTCGAACTGGCATCTTTCCCAAGAGCGGGCCCAATCAGTGATGACACAGATGCAAGGCAAGCTCAAAGATTCCACTCGGCTCAAAGCGGAGGGCATGGCTGATGCCTACCCGCTGGCAGGAAATGACACGGTCGACGGGCGTGCCCGCAACCGCCGCGTCGAAATTATGTTGAAGATGGTGGCCCAATGAAGAAATTGTTCACCAACCGGTATTTTCTTGGGGCACTCGGCGTACTCGCGCTTTGTTTGCTGGTCTGGTTTGTCGGCGATTTGCTCGCCTTCGCAGACTATCGCCCACTTGGCAGCAGCTTCGCACGCGGCATCGCGGTGGCAGTGCTCGTTCTACTCTGGGGGCTGTATGAAGGCCTGCGGGTTTGGCGCGCCAAGCGTGCCAATCAAACCTTGCTCGACGGCATTGCCGAAGAGGACGACAGCGGCACACGGTCGGCGGAGGAAGTCGAGACCCTGAAAAAGCGCTTTGAAGAAGGCATGGCGACACTCAAAAAAGCCCGCTTCAAAAGCAAAGGCGGCGAAAACCAGTATCTCTATGAAATGCCTTGGTACGTTTTTATCGGAGCGCCCGGCTCCGGAAAAACGACTGCGCTGGTCAATTCCGGCTTGCGCTTTCCGCTCGCTGAAGGGCGCAATGTACAAGCGCTCAAAGGTGTGGGTGGTACGCGCAATTGCGACTGGTGGTTTACTGACGAGGCGGTGTTGCTTGATACCGCAGGGCGCTACACCACCCAGGAGAGCGATGAAAAGGTCGACAAAGCAGCTTGGGTTGGCTTTCTCGACCTCCTCAAAAAATGCCGCCCGAAACGCCCGTTGAATGGCGCGCTGGTTACGCTGTCAATCTCAGATTTGGTGGCGCAAACCGAGGTCGAACGGGACAAGTATGCCGCAACGATTCGCCTGCGTTTGCAAGAGCTCTACGAGCAGCTGGGCGTGCGCTTTCCGGTCTATTTGATCGTCACCAAGACCGATTTGTTGGCAGGGTTCAACGAGTTCTATGCCAGCCTGGGCCGCGAGGAGCGAGGGCAAGTGTGGGGTACTACTTTCGCTTACAAAGCGCAGAGCGGTGAGGGGATTGATTTCGCCGCTTCGTTTCGCGAAGAGTTCGCGCAGCTTGAAAAGCGCCTGAATGCGCGCTTGGTTGATCGCCTGCAAAACGAGCGCGACCGTGAACGCCGCGCCTTGATTTATAGCTTTCCGGCGCAGGTTTCAGCGCTCGGCCCAGCAGTAGCGCATTTTATCGACGGCATGTCGCGAGCCTCGCGCTTTGACCAGCAGCCGCTGGTGCGGGGCGTGTACTTCACTTCCGGCACGCAAGAAGGAACACCGATTGACCGCGTGCTCGGTGCCTTGTCGCGCAACTTCAATCTAGAGCGCAAGGTGCTGGCCCCATCGGTTTCCAGCGGCAAGAGCTTCTTCCTGACCCGTTTGCTGCAAGAGGTGGTGTTCCCGGAAGCGGGCTTGGGGAGTGTCGATCAAAAGCGCGAACGGCTGATGCGCACCGTTAGCATCGCCGCCTACGCCGGGCTGGCAACGCTCACGCTGGGCCTGTTGGGCGGCTGGGGCTACAGCTATTATCGCAACCAGCAGTTGGTGACGGAGGTGGCGCAAAAAGTCGCCGCCGCTCAGCAAAAAGTGAGCAAGATCGCCCAGCCTAAAACCGGTGACATCGCCGACTTACTCGGCCCCTTAAACGAGCTGCGCGACCTGCCGTTTGGCTATGCCGAGCAAAAGCGCGAGGCCGACGGCGGCATGCGTTTGGGCCTGTTCCAGGGCCAGAAGCTAGGCGCTCAAGGAGTACAGGCCTACCGACGGGTACTTCATGATGCTTTGCTCAATCGCGCCGTGCTGAAGCTGGAAGATACGCTGCGCACGGCGAAGCAACCCGAAGTCAGCTACGGCGCGCTCAAAGCCTACTTGATGCTGTTTGACGACAAGCATCTCGACCCTGCGGTGCTAGAGGCCATTTTGATCCCAGCGTGGGAACGCGAGTTAACCGGCGAGAGCATTCGCACCCTGCGGGTCGATTTGGCGGGGCATCTCAAAGCCGCGCTGGAAGAGCGACCCATTCTGATCCGCGACCTGCCACGCGACAACGCACTGGTTGACGAAGTACGCAAGCAGATGGCCACGGCCCCCCTGCCAGAGCGGGTGTATTCGTACCTGAAAACGGCGGGAGTTGGTGCTGATGTCGCGCCGTTCAAGCTCACCGATGTTGCAGGCCCGGCTGCCACCCAGGTGTTTGTGCGGGCTAGCGGCTTGCCGCTCTCGACCAACCTGCCCGGCCTATTCACTTACGACGGCTATCACAAAGGCTTTCGTGGAGCGAGCGAGAAAATTGCCAAGCAGTTTGCTGCTGAAGAAGAGTGGGTACTAGGCAAAGAATTTGCCACCGGCCTGAAAAACCTCACAGGCAACCAATTAGTCGACGAAGTCCGCAAGCGCTACCTGGCCGACTATGCGCGCGAATGGGACACTTTGCTTAAGGACATTCAACTACGCCCCGCCAAAGGCTTGGACGACATGCTGCTTTACGCGCGCACTCTCTCAGCGCCTGACTCACCGCTCAAAAAGCTGGCAATCGCTGCGGCCAAAGAAACCACGCTCATCAAATCCGATCTGGCCACAGCCGCGAAAGAGAAAGCTGGAGAAGCGCTGACCGACTCCCTCAAGGCCATGGCCCAGCGCGCCTTTGCGGGCACACCATCAATCGCCAACCCGCTCGCCGCCAAGCCTCCTGAGGCGGTCGTCGATGAGCAATTCGAACCATTGCGCCGCTTGGTCACCGCCGCACAGCCGAATACACCGCTGCCGATTGATCCGATCATCGCCTTGATTGACGAGTTCTACAAAGAATTGGTCACCTTCAAAAATTCGAGCGGTGGTGTCATTGGCGGCATGCAAAGCCTGCCCTCGATCAATCGCCTGCGGGCTGAAGCGGATCGTGTGCCCGCGCCGTTGTCCAACGTGCTCAAGAGCCTCATTAGCGCGGGTGCAAAAGAAGCGGCGGCAGCGACCAAAGACAACGTGGAAAAGGCAATGGGCGGGGCGGCCGCTCATTGCCAAAAAGCAATCATGAAGAAGTTTCCGGTGACCGGCGTGGCAACCACGGCCGACATCGGGCTTGAAGACTTTAACAAGGTCTTTGCCCCCGGCGGGGACCTGGATGAATTTTTCCAGAAGAATCTGGCGGCCACAATTGACACCTCTGGCACGACCTGGCGTACCCGTTCCGCAGGTGAGTTGGCAGCACCGGTGAGTGCCGCGACGATTGCACAATTCCAGAATGCGGCGGCGGTACGCGATGCGTTTTTCAAGGGCGGCGCACGCAACGCCTTCGCACAAGTCGAACTGGCCGTTTTGGAAGACGAAAGTGGCAAAGCGCAATTCGAGTACGACGGGCAAAACGTCAAGCTGTCAGCGGGGGCCGCGTTGCGCGTCCAATGGCCTGCGCAACGGCCCGGTGCCAAGGCGGTGCTCACGGTCGATGGTGGCAATGTCGGGGGCGAAGGCACCTGGGCACTGTTCCGTTTGGTCGAAAAAGGCAAGCCCGAGGTCAATGGCAACCGGGTTCGCCTGTCCTATCAGATTGAAGGTAAACGCATCACCCTCGAATTGCGCGGCGAGTCTGTGCTCAATCCGTTCTATCTCAAGCAATTGAAAGCCTTCCAATGTCCGGGAAAACCATAACCCACAGCTTGACGAGTACCACCACGCTGGGGCGTGGCGGGATCGGTCTGTATGGCAAAGTCCCATCATTGGGCGACTTTATCTCGCGCCGCTTGCCCAAGATGTTTATTGCCGACTGGGACACATGGCTGCAACACTCGCTGCTGGTGAGCCGCGAACGGCTGGGTGATCGTTGGCTCGATCTATATCTCGGCATGCCAATGTGGCGCTTTTGCGCAGGTGCCGGGATTCTGGGCGGAGAAGTCTGGATGGGCGTGCTGGTCCCCAGCGTGGACCGAGTCGGCCGCTACTTCCCGCTCACCATCGCTGCCTCGCTGCCCGAAAACACCGATATGGCTGCCACCTTTAGCAGTTCTTCTTTGTGGTTTGAAAATGTCGAAGCTGCGGCACTTGAATTGCTCAAGCCCTCGGCCTCGTTTGACAAAATTGACCCCGCGTTG
The DNA here is from genome assembly GCA_031362865.1 of Burkholderiales bacterium. Classification (GTDB taxonomy): domain Bacteria; phylum Pseudomonadota; class Gammaproteobacteria; order Burkholderiales; family JAEUOS01; genus JANLTH01. The sequence goes on from JANLTH010000157.1 coordinate 46,757, forward strand.
GCCGCCCTGCCGCCCGCGCGCGCCATCGCCAAACCGAACAGCGACGACTCCACTGTGCCGCTGCCGCGTAGCACGCAGCAATTTTTGCGGCAAAGCTTCGTCGGCAAATGGGGGGACGAAGGGTTTGCGCTGCGCTTGGGTGCACTCGAACGCTCAACGCTGCCACCGGCCTGTTTGTGGAGCGCCCTCGATCCAGAGTCGGCCAACCAATCCATTCACGTGTCGCAGGGTTTACCCAATGGCGACCGCTTTACCGCTTTGATCGACGAGCAGTGGGCAGCGCATGGCTGGCAGTTGTTGTAGTGCCACGCGACGGGCGTGGCAAATTTCACACGCAGCCGCAAACAGACTACTGCCGCTGGATTGAATAGGCTATATTGTTATTGATGTTCGCCGCTGCCCGCAAACCCATCATAGGCTCCGAATTCTGGACCGAATCTTCCCCATGATCGATGTAGCCCAGATGCTTCAGGCCCTGGAGGGCGATTCCCCCACTGGCCCCGATTTAGATGCTGACGCTGATGTGGCGTACTCCACTTTTGTCAATGCCACAGCGGTTGGCAAGCAGGAGCAGGGCGTTGGCGACCAGGTCATCCCTGCCGAAGACCCTGACTGGAACGCGGTTGAAAAAGAAGCGGTAGAACTCTTCGCGCGCAGCAAAGACCTGCGCCTCGCGGTACCGCTCACCCAAGCACTCACCGCACGAGCTGGCCTCGACGGTTTGGCGCAGGGCATTAGCCTGATTCGTGGGCTGGTCGAGCAGTACTGGGAGAGCTGCCATCCGCGCTTGGAAGGGGCGGACGATCCTTTTCGGGTGCTGCGCCTGGCTGATTTGAATGCAGATTCCGGCTTGCTCAAGCAATTCAATGCGGCCGTATTTGCCGAAGCACGCGCGGTTGGCCGCTTCACGTTTCGCGAGGTCGCGCTGGCGACCGGGGCAATCACGCCGCGCGAAGGCGAAACATCGCCCAGTCCCGCCATGTTGGCTGGTGCCCTCAAAGAGGGCGACCCTGAAATCACGGCCAAGCTTTTGCCAACGCTCGACCAAACCATTGCCGACCTGGAAGCCACGACGGCAGCGTTTTTGAGTCAAGGCAACGGCTCGCCCGATTTCGACAAGCTGCTGGCGGGGCTCAAGCGTGCCGCCAAGTTGGCCGCAGAGGCTCTCGCCTTAACACCCGCAGAATCGGCGAATGCTGAGGCGACGGGTACAGACGACGATGTCGGCGGTGGCACCGGCGGCCCTGGGCGTTTGCGCAATCGCGCCGATGCCAAGCGCGCGCTAGAGACGGTTTGCGAATTTCTGGAGCGCACCGAACCCGGCCACCCAGCCCCCCTGTTCGTGCGCCGCGCGGTGCGCTTGCTCGACATGAGTTTCATCGATATCATCAAAGACATGGCACCGGATTCACTGGCGCGCATCCATGATTTGGGTGGTGTCGCCGCCGATGCCCCTGCCGAGTAAAACCCACTAAGCCAAGCCACTGCACAGGCATCACCGCAGTTGCCTCAGGAACGATTCACCCGATTTACCTTACCTATTACTTGTCGCACCAATTTTTCATCAACTCAGTCAGCATCAAACTCGTTTTGTCGCATTGCCGATTGTTCATTTTCCAAGGAGAGCATCATGGCTAAAGCCAGCAGTCAGAAGTTCATTGCCCGCAACCGCGCCCCGCGTGTGCAGATCGAGTATGACGTCGAACTCTACGGTGCGCAGAAAAAAGTGCAGTTGCCGTTCGTGATGGGGGTGATGGCTGACCTGTCGGGCAAGCCTGCTGTTGCATTGCCTGCCGTGGCTGATCGCAAGTTCCTTGAAATCGATGTCGATAATTTTGACGACCGCATGAAGTCGATGAAACCACGCGTGGCTTTTTCGGTGCCCAACACGCTCACCGGCGAAGGCAATATCGCCGTTGATATCACCTTCGAGCGCATGGAAGATTTCACGCCTGCGGCAATCGCCAAAAAAGTGGATTCGCTTAATAAACTGCTCGAATCGCGCACGCAACTGTCCAACTTGCTGACCTACATGGACGGCAAAACTGGCGCTGAAGACCTGATCGCGAAAGTGCTGCAAGATCCCGCCTTGCTCAAGTCACTTGCGGCGGCCCCGGCTGCCCAGGATGATGCGCCGAAAGATGCGTAATAGTTCACGTTCCGACCACGATTCACCGGAACCGATTGCGCTCCCTCCAACACTCAACTTATAGACGCGAGGAAATTTATGGCCGAAACCCAAAAACAAGCAGGTGCAGCAGGTGCTTTCACAGAAGCGGACGATTTTTCCGCCCTGCTTAACAAAGAGTTCACCCCGAAATCTGACGAAGCCAAAAGCGCTGTCGAGGCGGCTGTCAAGACGCTTGCCCAGCAAGCACTTTCAGACACCAAACTGATCTCGAATGATGCGATTAAGTCGATCGAGTCGATCATCGCTGCAATCGACAAAAAATTGACCGAGCAGATCAATCTGATCCTGCATCATGCCGACATGCAAAAGCTCGAAGGCGCATGGCGCGGCTTGCATCATCTGGTCAACAACACCAAGACCGACGCGCAGTTGAAGATTCGCGTCATGAACATCTCCAAAGCCGATTTGTCGCGCACCCTCAAGCGCTACAAGGGAACGGCGTGGGATCAAAGCCCGCTCTTCAAGAAGATCTACGAGGCCGAATATGGCCAGCTCGGTGGAGAACCCTTCGGCTGCTTGGTCGGCGACTACCATTTTGACCAAACCCCGCCAGACGTGGAACTGCTGGCGGAGCTGGCCAAAACAGCCGCCGCAGCCCATGCGCCATTCATTGCCGGCGCATCACCCACGCTGCTCCAGATGGATTCGTGGCAAGAACTTGCCAATCCACGTGACCTGACCAAGATTTTCCAAACCCCCGAGTATGCCGCTTGGCGCTCGCTGCGCGAATCAGACGATGCCCGCTATGTGGGCTTGGCCATGCCGCGCTTTCTGGCACGCCTGCCGTATGGTTCCAAAACCAACCCGGTCGAAGAATTCAACTTCGAAGAAGAAACCGAAGGCGGAGCGCACGAGCGCTACACTTGGGCCAATGCCGCCTACGCGATGGCCACCAACATCAATCGCGCCTTCAAGCAATACGGCTGGTGTACCGCAATTCGTGGTGTTGAGTCTGGCGGCGCGGTCGAAGGCCTGCCGTCGCACACCTTCCCGTCCGACGATGGCGGCGTCGACATGAAGTGCCCAACCGAAATTGCGATCTCTGACCGGCGCGAGGCGGAAATGGCTGCCAACGGTTTTATGCCCCTGATCCATCGCAAAAACTCCGACTTTGCCGCCTTCATTGGTGCGCAATCTCTACACAAACCGGTCGAGTACGACGACCCGGATGCCACCGCCAACGCCAATCTCGGTGCGCGGTTACCGTACTTGTTTGCTACCTGCCGCTTCGCCCACTTCTTGAAGTGCATCGTGCGCGACAAAGTCGGCTCATTTAAATCGGCAGAAGAAATGCAGGCTGATTTACAGCGCTGGATTATTCAGTACGTCGATGCCGACCCCGCCAATTCGACGCAGGACACCAAGGCGCGCAAACCACTCGCTGCGGCAGAAGTCATCGTCTCGGAAGTCGAGGGCAACCCAGGCTATTACACGTCAAAATTTTTCCTCAAACCGCATTACCAGTTGGAAGGCTTGTCTGTATCACTGCGTTTGGTCTCAAAACTGCCATCGGCCAAAGGTGGCTGATCGCAACCGCATTGCGCCGCCGTCACGCTGCACCGAAGTTTTTTAACCGTATTAATAGGAGAACATCATGGCATCAGATTTTCTGTTGGAAATTGAAGGCATCAAAGGTGAGTCGAAAGACAGCAAGCATCCCGCTACCATCGAGGTATTGAGCTGGTCGTGGGGCGTTTCAAATGCTGGATCGGCGGCGGTCGGTTCCGGCATGGGATCGGGCAAGGCCTCGTTCCAAGACATCAGCTTTGCCCACTACATGGACAAGGCATCGACAGCCTTGGTGCAGCACTGCGCCTCCGGCAATCACATCACCAAGGCCACGCTGTTCGGGCGCAAGCAAGGCGGCAAGACCGAAGGACAAGTCGATTTCATGAAGATCACTCTGACCGACCTAATCGTCTCGTCAGTGTCAACCGGCGGTTCCGAAGGTTCGGGCGTTCCGGTAGAAAACGTCTCGCTCAACTACGCCAAGATCAAGATCGAATACGCCGTACAGAAAGAGAAAGGTGGCCTCGATGCCTACTCTGAGGCTAACTGGAGCTTGAAGGAAAACAAGGCGTAAGCTGCGTCATCGCAGTCACGCTCCCCCGCCGACGCGGCTGCCGTGTCCGGGGGGCTTTTGGTTTTGTGTGAACACAGAGCGCTCGCGCGTTTCAGTGTGCTTCAATCAGAGGATCAAAGCATGGAAGTCAGCGCCAAATTCGGCAGCGGTACCAACAACCTGACACTGCGTGAACTGATCGATCAAACGCAGCAAGGTATTCGCAAAGAGCCGGCGCGGATGCGCCATCGAATCTCACTGTTCCAACTGATGTGCGTAACCGGTAACTGGGAGCGTGCGCTCACCCAGCTCAACGTGCTCAAGGATGCCGACGAAGAATCGTCGTCCATGGTGAAAACCTATACCGAGGTGATTCGCTGCGAAAACTTTCGTGCCCAAGTATTTGCCGGCACCAAAACGCCGCTTTTCATCGGCGAGCCAGCCGATTGGATTGGCAAGGTGATTGAGGCAGTGCGACTCAATGCACAAGGCCACGCCCAACACGCCGCCGATCTGCGCGCTGCCGCGTTTGATCTCGCGCCAGCAGTGACAGGCACACTCAATGACACGCCATTTGACTGGATTGCCGATGCCGATCCGCGCTTAGGGCCAGTGCTTGAAGCGATCATCAATGGCAAATATTGCTGGATTCCGTTTGACCGTTTAAGCGCGGTCGAAGTGGAAGCGCCAGTTGACCTGCGCGACTTGGTTTGGGCCGCCGCCAAAATTACCTTTGCGTCGGGCGGAGAGCAGGTCGCGTTCATCCCCAGCCGCTACCCGGGTAGCGAAGCGTCGGAAGAAGACGCGATTCGCCTCTCCCGCCGCACTGAGTGGCGCGATGTGGGCGCTGAAACCTTTTTGGGACTAGGGCAGCGCATCTTTGCGACCAGCGCCGACGAAACCCCGCTGCTCGATGCACGCTTGATCAAATTGCAAACGCCCGTCGCTTAAGTTCAACCCATGGCTGACAGTGTCCTCAAGGACCGGCTGATCCCCAGCCTGATCGATCGCCTGACCGACAACGAGCCGGACAAAAACGCCGAAGCGCGCGAGTTTCGTGTGCTTTCGCTATCGCAACTGCGCGCCAGCGTCTTGCGTGACCTCAATTGGCTCTTCAACGCCACCCAATTGAGTTCGTCCGTGGATTTGGATGACCACCCCGAAGTCGCCCGCGCGGTCGTGAATTACGGCCTTCCGGCACTTTCCGGGTTGGTGGCCCGAGAGGTAGACATGCCCGGCCTGGAACGTGCCATCCGCCAGGCGATTGTCGATTTTGAGCCGCGCATTCTGCCCGACACCCTGCGTGTCCATACCGACTTTAATGAGCGTGAATTGGACCACCATAACCAAATTTCTTTCCGCATCGAAGCGCAGATTTGGGCCGTGCCTGCGCCGATTGAACTGCTAGTGCGTAGCGAGCTCAATCTCGAAGGCGGTGGCGCTCGGGTCGTCGAAGGAGGCGCGTAATGGATCCGCGCATGCTCGACTACTACAACCAGGAATTGCTCCACATCCGCGAGATGGGGGCTGAGTTCGCGCAGGAATTCCCCAAAATCGCCGCGCGACTGGGAATCGAAGGCATCGAATGTGCTGACCCCTACGTCGAGCGCCTGCTCGAAGGTTTCGCCTTCCTGACCGCGCGGGTGCAGCTCAAAATCGACAGCGAATTCCCGGCCTTCACCCAGCATTTGGCTGAAGTGGTCTACCCCGACTATCTCGCCCCCGTGCCGTCGATGACAATTGCACGCTTTGAGCCCGACTTCAAGGAACAGGGCCTGGTCGCAGGGCGCACCTTGAAGCGTGGCACGGTGTTGCGCGGGCGGGTTGCGCCGGATACCCAAAGCGCCTGCGATTTCCAAACCGCTCACGATGTCACGCTCTGGCCGATTCAAGTGGTGGAAGCCAAATTTCTTGCCTACCCACCCGAATTACCGCGCGAATTCAATGTTCCGAATGACTTGAAAGGCGCGCTGCGCCTGCGTCTTCGCACAGTGGGCGAGCCCACTTTCGACAAACTCAAGACCGAGTCGCTCACCTTCTACCTTTCGGGAGATGATGCCACCGCGCTCAAGGTGTATGAGTACCTGATGGCGGCGTCGCTGGGCACGCTCGCCATGCCGGTCAAGCGGGGTGCGCGCTGGTTTGAATATGCCGATGGCCCAGCACAGAAGGTTGGCTTTTCAGATGAAGAGGCACTACTGCCGCCACCTTCGCGCTCGTTTCGCGGCTACCGGCTGCTGCGTGAATACGCGGCTTTTCCGCATCGCTTCATGTTTTTCACGCTGCCCGGCTTAGGCCCGGCATTTCGGCGTTGCAATGAACGTGAAATTGATCTTTACGTGCTGCTCAATCGCACCGACACAGCGCTTGAAAGCGTGGTTGACGCGGCCAATTTCACGCTGTATGCGGCACCGGCGATCAACCTTTTCGCCAAAACGGTGGATCGAATCCACATTACCAATCAAACCTTCGAACACCATGTCGTGCCAGATCGCACGCGTCCGATGGATTTTGAAATCTACTCGGTCAAGAATGTCGATGGCTTTGGCACCGGTACTGAGAGCGAGCGGCGCTTTCGTGCGCTCTACGCCACGATCGACGAGCACGACGGCGCGGGCGAAGCGTTCTACACGCTGCGGCGTACACCGCGCGCGCTCTCCGCGAAGCAAAAACGGGCTGGCTCACGCTCGTCGTATATCGGCACCGAGCTTTACCTGAGCTTGGTTGAAACCGATGCCGCGCCCTTCTCTGACGATCTAAAGCAGCTTTCCATCGACACCCTGTGCTCAAACCGCGATCTGCCGATATTGATGCCGATGGGCCGCTTGGACGGTGACTTTACGATGACCGAATCGGCCCCGGTGGCCGCGGTTTTTTGCCTCAAAGGCCCGTCCCGCCCGATCGCACCAGTTCTTGATGGTTCGGCCGCTTGGCGACTCATCAGCCATTTGTCGCTCAACTACCTCTCGCTCACGGACACCACGCCGCAAGCCGGTGCCGCCGCCTTGCGTGAAATGCTGATGCTCTACGGTGTCGACGACGAATCAGCGATGCGCCGCCAGCTCGAAGGCATTCGCTCCACTGAAATCAAACCAATCATCCGCCGCCTGCCCTCGCGCGGGCCGGTGACTTTCGGGCGCGGCTTTGAAATTGTGCTGCAAATCGAAGAGCGTGCCTTTGAAGGTGCCAGCCCATTTTTGATGGCCAGCGTGCTGGAAGAGTTTTTCGCGCGGCACGCTTCGCTCAATGCCTTCACCGAGATGGCCTTGCGGGTTTCAGGCCGTGGCGAAATCATGCGCTGGCCAGCCCGCTTTGGCACGCGCCCGGTTCTGTAGGCCGCTTTATGGACCCTATCACCGCGACCCCTGCCTCAGATGCGGCATCTGATCAGCCCTTCGGCGATCACGCTGCAGCGCTGGCCTTGCTCGATAAAATGGAGTCCACGCCACACGGGGCCACGGTGTTGGCGACTTTGCGCGCGATCATCGCGCGGCGCATGGCAGCTCGTGAAGCGGCCCCGGAGCCGGACGAAGACAGCACCTTGCTTGGGCGCACGCGCAACAACAACCCGCAGTTGTTGTTTCGTCGCTTGGAGCGCAACCCGTACAGTTTTGACCTGTTTCAGGCGATGCGCCTGATTGAAAGCGTCTTTCCTGACAAGGCGCGCATCGGCGAAGCCAAGCGCCCGCGTGACGAGCCAGTGCGCTTCGCGCAAGAGGTCGCGCTCGCGTTCGCCACTTCCTCGATTGCCGGGTTTGACCCCACCAGCCGTAAAACCCTGCCGCGCCTGCGCCAACACGTGTTTGGCCTGTTTGGGCCGAATGGCCCGATGCCGCTGCATTTGTCGGAGCATGTGCGTGACCGGCAGCGCAATTATTCTGACCCCACCCTGGCGCGCTTTGCCGATGTCTTCCACCACCGCCTGATCTCACTGTTCTATCGTGGCTGGCGCAGCTCGCAACCGGTGGTCAGCCTGGACCGGCCCGGTGCAGACCGTTTTGGCGACTACATCGGTGCGCTCATGGGGGTTGGGCAAAAAACCCTGCATGACCGCGATTCCGTCCCTGATTTCGCCAAGCTGGCCCACGCGGGTGCGCTCGCGCGGCATGTCAAAAGCGCTGAGGGTTTGCGGGTGGTGCTGGCAAATTTTTTCGCGGTCGATGTCGCGATTGAGCAATGGACTGAGCACTGGATGCGCATCCCCGAAAGTCAATGGACCCGCATTGGCAAAAAGACTGGCTTCGCCATGTTGGGCCAAGAAGCAGTGATTGGCGAGCGGGTCTGGGACCGGCAAAGTAAATTCACCATCGTGATCGGCCCGCTCGACTACGCGCAGTACCAGCGCTTTTTGCCCTCAGGCAAGAGCTACCCCAAGCTGCGCGACTTTGTGCGGCTCTACATCGGTCATGAGTTGGCTTGGCAGGTACGCCTGATTTTGAAAAAAGACGAAGTGCCCTACGCATGGCTGGGCAATTCGGTTTGGCTGGGCTGGAGCTCTTGGCTGGGCGTGCGCTTGGGCAAATCGGATGCGAGCGACTTGGAGTTGCAAGACCGCAATTTTGCTTCTGCCAAGCCTAAGCCAACCCACGTGCAAGACGAGACTCGTAACGGATTCCGGCAATTGGGCGCGGTGGTTTGAACCCCGCTTCCCGTATGCCGATCATCCGCCACCCACTTAAATGACGAAAGCGAAGAACCCAAAATGATGTCCTTAAAAACTTGGGAAGATGAAACCACTCGTGGCTTTTTTACTCCACGCAGCAAATTACTCAAGGCCATCGGCACTGCGCTGACCAGCTATCACACCGCCCCCGCAGGTGGCACGATCAAGCTCACGGCTCTGAAAAACGCGCTCTTGGCCTGGATCCAGAAAAAAGGCAACGGTTGGCGCAACAGCACCCGCAACACCACCAAGGTAGGTAACAAAGGCACAGTGGAGCGCTTATTGGACGACGTGTTCCTGCTCAATGCCGCTTACAAAAACGAATTCAACGCCTATCTCAATGCGGCTACGGCGCCGGTTGTCGCGATTTTGGGTACTGGCAACATCCTGCGCCAGAAGGATGCGGACGACAAATGGTTCGAGATTCCTGCACAAAACAAAGAGTATTCCTGTGGCCCGTGTTCGATTCGCATCGTCAACAAGCTCGTCAACGGTTCGGAGTTGGGCGAAGACATCCTGCGCCAGTATGTAGAAGCTGCCGAAGAAGGCATGGCCTATGTCGGGTCCATGGGCACAGGGGGCGCGGTGTCGTCCGACGGTGTGCATGATTGGGGAGCGGGCGGCGGCGGCACCTGGTTGGTGCCAGCAGCACTGAAAAATCTGCGACCCCAGCCTCAAGTGCAAGACCCAGCGCAGCTCACCGTGATTCAACCTGCTCAGACTGCACTGAAGAAGCCCGCCGTCACCGTGGTCGAGTGGGCAGATGGCAGCTTGCACTACGTGGTCGTAGCCGGCGCGCTGACCAAAAAGCCCAATACTTACCGCGTGCTTGATCCGTTTTACGGCATTCAGGAACTGGTGACCTCGGCGACCGGCGTACCGCAACCCTATCGACCGATCGACCCGCAAACCAAGGCGGAGCTGGCCGTCGGCGATTGGCATCCATGGGTCTGTAGAGTTCTATAGCGCAGCCAGATGATTCCAACCGAATACGACACCTTCGCGTACAAGACCACCGCCTTTCCTAAAGCGCACGCCAACCGTCTGGCCGTCATCGCGCAATTGGCGGGGCTCGAGGTGCCAACGCTTGCGACCGCGCGCATTCTCGAATTGGGCTGCGGCGACGGCACGCACCTGGCGTGGATGGCCGCGACCTTGCCGCGCGCGCAATGCGTCGGAGTTGACCTCTCAAGAACCGCAGTGGATAAGGGTCTTCAGGCCATTGCCCGAAAAGGCTTATCCAACGCCACTCTTCAGGCAGTCGATGTTATGCAAATCGATGTCAGGTTTGGCCAGTTCGACTACATCATCTCCCATGGCTTGTATTCATGGGTGCCAGACCCGGTGCGCGAACAAATTTTGCGCATCTGCCGTACCAATTTGAGCCCAAATGGCGTGGCCTACATCAGCTTTAACACCAAGCCCGAAAATGCATTTCGCGACATCGCGCGCGAGATCATGCGCGTGGGCGCGAGCGATGCCACGAGCCCGGAAGAGAAGATCGCGCGCGGGCGGGCGGCGCTCAAGGCAGTCACTGAGTCGGCCCGCAGCGATGAGCTTTATCGCTCGGTGATGCAGTCCCAATTGGAGCGCGTGACCGAAGCTGCCGACTACCTGCTGTATCACGACGACTTTGCGCCCTTCCAAAAGTCGTTCTACTTTCACGAATTCGCGACCGCCCTGCAAAGTCAGGGGCTGCAATTTTTAGGTGATGCCGAGCTGGGCGACAGTGCCATCGCTGCTTCGCTCACCCAATCCTCGGTAACCAGCGACGGCTTTGCCACCACCCGGCTGGAGCGGGAGCAATGGCTCGATTTCAGCGTGGGGCGCGCTTTTCGCTCCGCACTGTTGGTGCATGCCGGGCGCACCGTTTCCGAAGAAGTTCGCGATACCGACGTGCCCAAATTTCGCATCAGCGGCGACGCGCGCTTCACGGTTGCGAACGACATGATGCTGGCTAGCCGAACCAAAGTCCACTTCAAAGGAATTTCCGGCAGCGCAATGAACACCGACGAGCCGCTCGTCAAATGTGTACTCGCCTTGGTGAGCCGACGCGCGCCTGCTTCCTACGAATTCGAGGAGTTGTTCAGGGAAGTGCTGATGATGACCGCTTTGGCTGACACGGATGCCACTCGGGCGAACCTGCGTGAAACGCTAGTGCGCGGCGTCGCGCTGGGGATGATCGAGTTGCACTGCGAACCCGAGCTCTTCACGCTCACACCAGGCGAGCGACCCTGCATGCACCCCTTTACTCGCGTCGCCATCGCCGATACCGGCACTGGCCTGGCACTCACTGGCAAGCCGGTGAACGCTGAAGACCCGCCGATCCGCCATTTCGCCAGCCTGCTCGATGGCACTCGAGATCGTGCCGCACTCAGCGCAGAAATGCGCGCCTTCCTGCAAGCCAATCATTTGCCCGTACCGGAAGATGACATGCTGGCACGCATCATGGAGAATGGCTTGAACGTATTTGCCAAATCCGGTGCAATGATTGCCTGAACCATTCGAAACTCCACCAACAGAGAATAACCATGAGTGAAATCAACCGTAGCAAACTGTTTGGCAAACTCAATTCGCTGGGATACAAGGCGATCGAAGGTGCAACTGTATTTTGCAAACTGCGCGGCAACCCCTATGTGGAGCTGGTGCATTGGTACCACCAGATTCTGCAATTGCAAGACAGCGATCTCCACCACATCATCAAGCACTTCAATCTCGATGCCTCCAAGGTGGCCGCCGATTTTGTAGCTGCACTCGATGCGCTGCCGCGCGGCGCAAGCTCGATCTCCGACCTTTCTTCGCACATTGAAGACTCGGTGGAGCGTGGCTGGGTCTATGGCACCTTGATGTTTGGCGAGGGCGCGGTGCGCACCGGCCACTTGGTGGTAGGCCAACTCAAAACGCAGAACCTGCGCAATCAACTCTTCGGCATTTCGCGCGAGTTTCAAAAGGTCAAAGTTGACACGCTGACTGAAGATTTCGGCAGCATCGTCGGTGGCTCGCCTGAAGACGCATTGGTCGCCAAAGACGGCAGTGCAGTCGGCGGTGGCGCTTCCCCTGGCGAAGCCAGTGGCGCGATGGCACCTGCGCAAATGGGCAAGCAGGAAGCGCTCAAAAAATTCGCTGTGGACTTGACCGAAAAAGCCCGCAAAGGCGAAATCGACCCGGTGCTTGGCCGCGACGAAGAAATCCGCCAGATTGTCGACATTTTGATGCGGCGTCGCCAAAACAATCCGATTCTCACCGGCGAAGCCGGGGTCGGCAAAACGGCGGTGGTCGAAGGCTTTGCTTTGCGCATCGCGGCGGGCGACGTGCCACCCCAGCTCAAAGACGTGAGCTTGATGACACTCGACATCGGCCTCTTGCAAGCCGGTGCCTCAATGAAAGGCGAGTTTGAAAATCGCCTGCGCCAAGTGATCGACGAAGTGCAGTCATCACCCAAGCCGATCATCCTCTTCATCGACGAAGCGCACACCTTGATTGGTGCCGGTGGCGCGGCGGGCACGGGCGACGCCGCCAATCTGCTCAAACCAGCGTTGGCGCGCGGCAAGCTGCGCACCGTAGCCGCCACCACTTGGGCGGAGTATAAAAAGTACTTTGAGAAAGACCCCGCCCTCACCCGCCGCTTTCAGACCGTGCAAGTGCTGGAGCCGACCGAAGACAAAGCGATTTTGATGATGCGTGGCGTAGCATCCACTCTCGAAAAACACCATCGCGTGCAACTGCTCGACGAAGCGCTCGAAGCCGCCGTGCGGCTCTCGCACCGCTACATTCCGGCGCGGCAGTTGCCAGACAAAGCCGTGAGCCTGATCGACACGGCCTGCGCTCGCGTCGCCATTTCGCAGCACGCCACCCCGCCGGAAGTGGAAGACACCAAGCGCCGCATCGAAGCACTCAACACCGAGCTTGGCATCATCGGGCGTGAACACGCGATTGGCATTGAGATCGGCAACCGCAAGGTCGATGTCGAAGCCAAACTAAAGATTGATGCCGAAAAACTGGTGGTGCTGGAGGTGCGCTGGAAGGCCGAAAAAACCATCGTCGATCAGATTCTGGACCTGCGCGCCAAGCTGCGCGGCGTGGCCCAGCATGTCGAAGGCACCGGCACCCCGGCTGAGAAAGCCGCGGATGCGGCTGCCAGCGCAGTGGCGGCCGTAATGCCGCCGCTCACGGATGAAGATCGCGCCAAACTGTTGGGCGAACTCAAGGGTCTGCAAGCCCAGTTGACCGAACTGCAAGGCGACTCGCCGTTGATCTTGCCGACGGTCGATGAACAAGCCGTTGCCTCGGTCGTGCAAGACTGGACCGGCATTCCGGTGGGCCGGATGGTGAAAAACGAGGTCGAGTCGGTGCTGAACATCGCCGAGACCCTAAACAAGCGCGTGATCGGGCAGATGCATGGCCTGGAAATGATTGCCAAGCGCATTCAAACCTCGCGCGCCAAGCTCGACAACCCGAACAAGCCGATTGGCGTATTCATGCTCTGCGGCCCTTCGGGTGTGGGCAAAACCGAGACCGCGCTCACCTTGGCAGAAACACTCTACGGTGGCGAGCAAAACATCATCACCATCAACATGAGTGAGTTTCAGGAAGCGCATACCGTTTCCACCCTCAAAGGCTCACCACCGGGCTACGTGGGCTATGGCGAAGGCGGTATTTTGACCGAAGCCGTGCGCCGTAAACCCTATTCTGTCGTATTGCTAGACGAAGTAGAAAAAGCCCACTCCGACGTGCATGAAATGTTCTTCCAGGTCTTCGACAAAGGCTGGATGGAAGACGGTGAAGGCCGCTATATCGACTTCAAGAATACGGTCATCATCCTGACCTCAAACGTCGGCTCTGACCTCATCATGAACATGTGCAAAGACCCCGAGCTGTTACCCGAGCCCGAGGGCATCGCCAATGCCCTGCGCGCGCCGCTGCTCAAGGTATTCCCAGCCGCGCTCTTGGGCCGTGTGGTCACGATTCCCTACTTCCCGCTGTCAGACGAAATGCTCGGCAACATCATCCGCCTGCAACTCAATCGCGTCAAAGGCCGGGTCGAAGCTAACCACGGGGTGCCGTTCGCGTATGACGACGAAGTCATCAAACTCATCACCAGCCGTTGCACCGAGCTTGAGAGCGGCGGCCGGATGATTGATGCGATCCTCACCAATACCATTTTGCCGACGCTAAGCCGCGAGTTTTTGACGCGGATGATGCAGGGAAATCCGGTACAGGGCGTGACGATTGGGGTCAAGGATGCGGATTTTTCGTATCAGTACGATTGAAAATTCCCCATGGGCTCGGTGAAACAGTTCGTCGGCGAGACTGCCTCTAGTGGGCCGTTGGACGGCACGCTGGCGCGTTCTGCGGGAGTGTCCCCGGGGGTGACAAATTCGATCAACATGTGCTACGCGGTGCAATTCAGCCCTTTTGGGCCTACCGCGACACCTTGGCTTGAAACGCCGAAGGTAATTTCTGAGGCTACTCGGATGCTCGCGGCGGTAGCCTACGGCGAGGGCTCCACGGGCGATGTCTTCGAAGAGCTAGCGGCCATCGCCAACGTCCTGGTGCGTCAACAAAAGGCACGCGGACACGCAAGCATCACACGTTTCATGAACCAAGATAGGACCTTCGCGTTCGCCGCGCATGACGGCAATCAGCGGTATGCAAAGTTGATGGAGACGAGCGTCGAAAAAATCTGGGCGAATGCTGGGATGCAGGCTGCTGTGAGAGGCGCTCAGAACGCACTGGCATCAAGCCCAATTGACCACTCCAACGGGGCCTACTTCTGGGACGGCGCTGACATTAAGACGAACTACAAGGCTCATTCAAAGGTGCGGGACGGCATCAAATTCTCTAAGTCGGCGCACAATATTTACTCGATTGACGAGAAAGAAGTTCCGGGCGAAGCTTGGTGGTACGACAAAAAAGGCAAGAAAATCAAAAGCAGAGGCAAGTGGCTATACAAATTTTTGTCAACCGCCGCCTTCGGAGGGACGATTTTCTGGAAATACGCCGATGACTTTATTAAGGCGAGCGGCAACAAGCCGCACGACTAGGTTCAATTCAAAGCAATGCTGATATTGTCATTGGTCTGCTGCGGCAACAGGTCTCCGGCTCGGGCACTGCTAGTCGGCTTGCTGATAGGGCTTATGCCAGTATCAGCGACGGCGCAGGCGAGCGCATCTAATCGCCAGGAACTGCATCAGTTGTTGGTTGGGCCTACGAATCGCCTAGTAATTCGCCAACTGGCACGAGAAATGGGTTGTACCGGCAGCGAATGCGTTCATAGATTCGAAAGCTTGGCTGTCAGCGCTGGGGGAACTCGAATCCGCTTTGCCAACGAAAAAGCGATCCGAGTTCCTCGTCGAGCGCAAGCCGGTGAGGTCTTGCGCGCGCTGCACCCTCTCGCCGCATACGAAATCAAAGACGCATCGGGGCGCGATCTTGGCGCGTGCGTCGAATTCACGCACGGGGGCACGGGCCGTAGCGGTCTCGCGCAGCGCTGGACAACAATTATTTGGCTACCAGTCAAGCAGACATCGCGCAAGGAGCGAATCGCTTACCGCTTTTTCGGTTACTGGGCGGGATGCGAATTCATTGACAAATCGAAGTCCAGAAATGAAATTGCACTCACGGTCATCGAACGAAAATCTAGTCAATCGACTCGGAACAACCGATCTCCCGCCTTCGAAATAGTAAGCTACGCTTGCTCCCCCGTTAGTTGCAAGCGCGATATCCTTCCCTCTCGTGTAATGATTGCCGGAGAGGGCTACGATGCAATTTTGCTGTTTTCTCCTGAAGCCGCGTCACCTCGCAGCAGTCTTGCGCCAGCTACTCTGGTTTGAGCCAACGTTTAATCCAGACAGACCAATGTAGGACTAACCATGCCCCGCCTCCTCTCCCTCAAATCCGCCATGCCGGGCAATTCCGAGCTGGCGCATGTTTCCGGCCATGAATCCCTGGGCCGGGTATTCGAGTACGAACTCGAAGTCATCTCCGACCAGCCAAATGTGAACCCGATGACGCTCCTGGGCACCAACGTCACTTGGGCGCTCGAGATGCCCACGGGAGAGCCGCGCTATTTCAACGCCTACATCACGCGTTTTTCCGATGCGGGTGAGATCCGCCTATCCAGCCCGCAGTTGGCCCCAAAAGGTGTCGCCTACCGCTACCGCATGACAGCGCACGCGTGGCTGTGGTTTCTTTCGCAAACCTCCACGACTCGAGTGTTTCAGAATAAATCCGTGCCCGACATCGTCAGGGAAGTACTCAACGAACACAAACTGGGTGGCCTTGAAGTGCAGCTCACCGCTTCCTATCGACAGTGGGAGTATTGCGTACAGTATCGCGAGACTGATCTGAATTTCGTCTCACGCCTGCTCGAACAAGAAGGCATCTACTACTACTACCAGCATACCAATGGCAGCCATACCGTGGTGTTGTGCGACGACACCGGCCGCCACGAGACGTACCGCAGTTTCAGCTCGATGAACTTTGGCCCCGTCGGTGGCACAAAAGAGGCATCTGAGCAAATCACCTCGTGGAGTCGCACTGCTGAAATCCACCCCGGTTCCTACGCGCTCAACGATTTCGATTTCAAAAACCCGCGCGGCGATATGAATGCTATCGCCAAAAACGTCGCCAGCCACAAGCTCTCCGGCTATGAAATGTACGATTTTCCCGGCGAGTACGTAAAAAAAGCCGAAGGCATGGCTTATGCCAAGGTGCGGGTACATGAGATGACTAGCAACCGCGATGTCGCCCACGGTGCGGGTAACGTTCGGGGCATCCACATGGGGCATCGGTTTTTCCTGGCCGGTCATCCGCGCTCGGCGCAAAACAAAACCTACTACTTGAGCTCGGTGTCGCTCGACATCAGCAATAACCTGGAGTCTTCCAACGACAACGCGGCCGAATTTCGCGCAAGTTTCACCGCACTGGAAGAGCAGGTGCAGTTTCGCCCGGCACGCATCACCCCAAAGCCGGTGGTGCAAGGCCCACAAACCGCGATTGTCGTGGGCGACAGCGAAATCCCTACCGACGAGCATGGCCGCGTCAAAGTGCGTTTTCATTGGGACCGCACCGATCAAATCACCAACAACACCTGCTGGATTCGCGTCGCCCAAGCGTGGGCGGGCGGCCAGTACGGCTTCGTCGCCCATCCGCGCAAGGGCACAGAAGTGGTGGTGTCGTTTCTCGAAGGCGACCCTGACGAGCCGCTGATCACCGGCCGGGTCTACAACGCGGACACTAAACACCCTTTCGATCCCCAGCAAAAAAAGACCGTCACCGGCATCAAGACGCTCTCCGAAGGCGGTGGCGGCTACAACGAATTTCAACTTGACGACAAGTCCGGGTCTGAGGTCATCGCCTTTCGGGCGCAGAAAGATTGGCGCACCTACATCAAAGAAAGTCGCTTCGAAAAGGTGCTCAAAGACCAGCACCTGACCCTTGATGGCGACCGCAAAGAAAAGATCAAGGGCGATGCGCACCTGGAGATTAGCGGCGACTCGAACCAGAAAGTCACCGGTGGCGTGTCGCTCAACGGCTCAATGGACATTCAGCTCAAGAGCGGCATGAAGTTTGCCGCTCAAGCGGGCACCGAAGTGCATCTCAAGGCCGGCACGACGCTGGTGCTGGAAGCGGGGGTCGGACTCTCACTCAAAGTAGGTGGCAACTTCATCACCATGCTGCCCGCTGGTATCTTTATTCAAGGCACCATGGTGATGATCAACAGCGGTGGGGCCGCCCTGTCGGGTTCCGGTTCTTCGCCACAGGCACCCCAAGCGCCCACCACCGTGGAAGATGGCAAACCCGGCAAGCAGCCGCCCATGCCAACCCCGAACAAGGCAACCAAATACAGCCCGCAAGCGCAAGCCATGAAGCTTGCCGCCAAGCGCGGTACGCCGTTTGTCGCGGTCCAAGCTCACTAGTGCAGTGTTGCATGCCAAATTCCGCTTACCGGCGCTAGGCGTTGGCCCCCCAAGACCCGTTCCCGCACCGCCCACATGCTCTCCATTTCCGCGTTGCACATGGCGCGTATTCACAGCGACGTTGCCGTCAATACCGTTGATGAGCTGCTCACCGAAGTGCGCCGCAACGCGGCTGCCGGTACAGCCCATGCAGACGACCGCACGCTCAAAGCTGCGCTCACAGCGGCCTTGCAGGATGCCGCCAGCTTGGGCTGGCGTTCGCGCGGCAGTGTACGTTTCTACGCCGAGTTGGCCGTGCAGTTTGGCAGCCAGTTTGCGACCGACCCGTTTCATGCGTGGTTCCCGGCTACCTTTAGTCAAAGTGCCGCCTTGGGTGAAGCGTCGCAAACGGCAGCCTGCCACAGCGCGCTGGCCGCGCATTGGTTGCGCGTCACTGGCACTGATGGCAAGCGCCAATTGCGCGCGCTGGAGCGCCTGGCCAGCTTCGACCCCTTGCGCGCTTTCAGCGCCTCAGCCCCGATTGGTGCGCGGGTGGCCGATGTGCTCCAGGCCCTCTACGCGGGGCTGTGGACAACATCGAGCGAGACCACGCGCCATTGGCTGTGCCAAAGTGCCGCCGAGCGGGTCGCCCAGGGAATGCCCAACGCCTTTTCCGGGCAACTCGCCTGCCTGCAGTTCTACCTCGGGCATGCGGTCGCACGCGACCCCTTGCACCCCTGGGTACGCACCATCTTGCAAAAGCAAGCGCAAGGCGGCGACCAGTCAGCCGTGCTACGCGATGCCATGCGCACCTATGCCGCCGGGCGGCTGGCCGCCTGTGGCGCGCAAGGCGAAGACTCGGTTTCGCCGATGTCAGCCGGTGCGCCCACCCTGCGACTGCGGCCAACGCTGATCGCAGGGAGTTCGCCGGAGCAAACGATTTCAGCGGCACTGCCCGCATTTGCGCTCATGCCTGCAGCTCCCGCACTCACGCAAGCGGCACAAGACCCTGCCGTGCAGGCAATCATTGCTGTTCCAGCGATTGGCCCTTACCCGTTTGAGTTGAGCAACTTGAGTGAGGCCGCGCAGGCGGCGCTACGCAATTACGCTTTTGAGCCACCAGCGCAAGGCGTCATGGCCAAACGACTCGCCCCGGTGCTTGCCACACTCAAGCGCGCAGCGTTTCTCACCCACCTCGACGCGTTGGTCGGCCCCGTCTGTGTTCGCGAAGAGCGCGCCCTTAACCGCCCCTGGAAAGCGGGCAAGCAAACGCTGATCAAGTACACCTTCACCGACGGCACCTTGGTGCGCTATCGAGAACACGGCGACATCTATCTTTCACCGAACGCCGAGTTTGCCGTGGCCACCTACACGATTGCCGTCAAAGCCGACCCCGCCGGGCCTGACGACAGTTTGGATGGCAGCCAGACCATCGCCTTTCTGGTCGATGCTTCCGGTGCACCGGTGCCTGCCCGCGCCCACCACCTTGCGCTACGCGACCCGAATCCCCAGGCCAAGCCACCGGTCGAAAGCGGGCCGGTGCAGCGCGCCTTGGCGCAAGATGCCGGGCATCGCGCTCTGGCATCGTGACAAAAAAGTGACCCCCAGCGCATCATGAGCGACATCATCCACTTCGACCCAGCCGGAACCGGCACCCTCTTTGGCATGCACTGCCAAGCCATGCTGGCAGGGCTTGGGTGTACGTTTCAAGATGCCAGCCTGCCCGCCTATTTCATCGTTTGTGCCGACGAAGCAAGCGCCACATGGGCCAGCCAGCAGCGGGAGGCTGCCCCAAGACGCTTGCCCAGTGCGGCTCTTGCGGTAGTTCGCCCGCAACGAATCAGCCTCGGGCTACGCGGCAGCGCCGCCGACCACGCGCTGCTGCGCCGCTTCGCGCAGTGGCTGCTCGCCAACTACGAATGCACCATCAGCGACGACAACGGCTGCGACCTGACAGGACTGGGAATCGCGGCATTGGGGATCGCCGATCCTGCCGCTGCAACCGGCTGAACTGCCATAAACTAAAAGCCATGCCCAACCCCTCTCGCACTGTGATCGACTCTCTCTGGGAAAACCCCGAAGAACATGTCTTCATGCTTTTCGACGGCGCTTCCTGCCCCATGCTGCTCGACAAACTCTACGGCGAAGTACGCCCTGAATTCGAGTGCCTCTATCGGGGCGATCTGGAAGACGACATGGCTGAAGTGGCACCCTACATCGCCACACTCGATGCAGGCAGTGCGTTTGCCGAGTGGGCGCTTTCCGGCTGGGGCGAGCACTGGGGCTTGATCGCGATTGCCGCCACCCCGTTTCGTGAAACCCGCTTGCATTTTCGCAAGCTCAATATCGTCAATGGGCCAGACAACAATCCACTCTACTTTCGCTATTACGACCCGCGCGTGCTACGCAGTTTTGCCCCAACCTGCGACGCGGCGCACCTGAAAAAACTGTTCGGCCCGGTGCAGCGCTACGTGCTGGAAGGCGAGGAGCCCGGCAGCAGCATGTTGATGTCGCTGGCTGACGGCGCACTGGTGCAGCAACAGCGATAATCGCCAAAAGTGTTCCAACGAAAGATCCCCCATGCCACCCGCCGCGCGTATCACTGACATGCATGTGTGCCCCATGGTCACCCCGGGTGTACCACCGATTCCGCACGTTGGCGGCCCCGTGATCGGGCCTTGCTCGTTCAACACCATCATCGGCTTTTTGCTCGCCGCGCGCGTTACCGACCAATGCGTTTGCGTTGGCCCGCCCGATGTCATTGTCAAAGGCTCGGCCACGGTTTTCATCAACAATTTGATGGCCGCGCGCATCGGCGACCAAACCGCGCACGGCGGTGTCATTGTGATGGGACACCCCACCGTGATTATCGGCGGCTAGACACAAGAAATCGCAAACATGGCCTTGGCAATCACGATTGAATCAGGCGACGGCGCAGGCAAGCGCTTCGAGGTAACCGGCGCAGTCGGCACGATCGGGCGCGATGCCAGTTGCGCCGTGATTTTGAACGACCCCACCAAGCATGTCTCGCGCGTGCATGCCACGATCAACGAGCGCGACGGGGCTTACTTTCTTACGATCAACTCCAAGGTCAATCATGTGCTGGTGAACGGTCGCCCGTTTCGCTTCGGCCAAACCACCCAAATCCAGAGTGGCGACCAGATTGGCTTGCCGCCGTTTGAGTTGCGCGTTGCGCAAACCAGCTCCGCACCAAGCTCGCCGCCCGCCGCCGCCAGCGCCGCAGCGTCGCGCGTCGAACCTCGGCTCGCCGGAATCGCCCCCAGCGCCGCCGTTCCCGCCTATACCGGCGCGCCCAAGCCGGGCGCGAAAGACTGGTTTGCACCAGGCACTGATTTTTCGCGCACCGCCGTCATTGACCCGCTCGGCATGGCCGATTTACAGAGGCGGGCCGGGCTGCTTCCACCCAAGGTTTCTGCCGACCCTTTTGCCGCAGAAACACCCAAACCGCAATCGGCGCATCAATTGGTCAGCGGTGTCGGCAGTAGCGGCCCGACTGATCTCTCGATCAGCGCAATTCTGCCCCGCCCCGCCAGCCCTTTGATGGACATGATGCAGGCCGGTGCCTTCACGCCGCTGGGTGCGCCCTCGGAGTTTGGGCCAAGCGCTGGGGTGAGCTCGATTGATGCTTTCTTGGGCGGCGCAGGCAGCTCCGGGGCCGACCCGCTGGGCTTGGGTAACTTGCTGGGCGGGCTGAGCGGCCCTTCGACTTCAGGTGGCAGTGGCGGTCTCAGCAGCGGGATTTTGGGTTTGGGCGGTGGAAACTCGCCCAAGCCGCTTTCAGTGAGTCCGGGCGCGTCGCCTTTGGTGGACTTTGGCGGCCATGCACGCGCGTCGGGCGGCATGTCAGCTGACCATGTGCACGACGTCAATTTGCCGTTCGCTGCACCACCCTTACCTGCGTATCCCTTATCTGCGCCACCCTTATCCGCGCCACCCACATCCGCGCCGGCCCCGGCAGCGCCATGGCCTACCGCCAAGAGCGAAGCAATTGCATCCGGTAGTGCCAGTCGCCCCCCCGGGCGCAGCACTACTGGCCCGGCAGGCCCACGTGAAATCGACGACTTTCTGGCCGGGCTCGACAGCACCTCGCAGCCCAAAAAAACGCCTGCGCCCGCACCGGTCGCCATCCGGCCGTTCGCTGCGGGCGATGAAGACGACAGCGCTTTTTTCGATCTGAGCCTGCCACTGCCTGACGCTGCGGCGCGGGCGCTAACTGCGATACCAGCCGCGCCTGCAAGCGCGGTGACACCCAGTGGGCCGCTTGCGCCGGACCCGCTCGCCGCACTCAACGACATTTTTGCCGAAGACACGTTTCCCGGCATCCAAGCGCGCCCGGCCGCACTGCCAGCTGCACCCCCGGTTGTTCAAACCTTTACGGCTTCAGTTGCAGCATCGCCAACCCCAGTTGCGCAACCGATGCCAAGCTTCGCGGGTATCCATCCAGCTGCCGCCGCAGAGCCTACCGCGCCACCGGGTGATGCCGCAAGAGCCGCCTCCACTGCGCTTCTTGACGCCTTTCTCGACGGCATCGGCCTGCAGCACCTGCAACTAAAACCCGGTGAAGAAGAAGCCTTCATGCGCCTGGCCGGCGAGATCACGCGCTCCTCGGTGGCGGGCATCATCAACCTGTTGGTTGCGCGCAGCGAAGTCAAAAAAGAGTTGCGTGCCGAAGACCGCACCATGCTTTCTTCGCAAGACAACAACCCGCTCAAATTGATGGCGGACCCGAGCGAAGCGCTCTCTTACCTGTTCGATGCGCGCGAGCGTGCTTTCGGCAAATTTTTGCCACCGGTGCAAGCGGTGGACGATGCCTGCGCCGACATTCGCGCGCATGAAATGGGTTTGGTAGCGGGCACCCGCGCGGCAGTCGAAGGCGCGTTCAAGCGTTTCTCCCCCGCACAGCTTGAGCCACAACTGGCCAAAAACATCAAAGGTGGCCTGCTCACCAACCGCAACGCCAAGCTCTGGGAAGCGTATCTGGCCTACTACGAAAAGCTCGATGCCGACATGGTGGACCACCTCGACCGCCTGTTCGAGCGCGATTTTTTGCGTGCTTACACCACCCAGGTGAAGAAGCTCAAATAGCCTGCCGCCGCGCGGGAATCAGAGCCTGGGAAGAATTCGAGCGCGCCCGAGCGGGTAACCAAAAAGGTGCTGATTGAGGCGCAAAGCACAGTCATAGCCCCAGCTATGACGAGCATTTGCAACGAAAAGCAGCGCCATTTTGGGTGCACGAGCGGGCGTGAGCGAATTTTTCTCAGGCTCTCAGCAAGTCGCTCAAGCATTTTGTTGAGCCTGACCATGTCAATGGCATAACGCAACACTTTGCGCACCACAGGAATGTGGTTTTCGTCATTTTTGTGCCCCAATCATTCGTGCCTTCAATGCAAAAAAGTGCGATATCCGCTAAGATCGCGCGAACTGCATCATTGCCCTTGGCCTGATTTTTTCAGCCACACAGATTTCCCCTGTTGGTTTAAAAAATCCTGTTCAAGCTTTCCGAATCTCCACTCTCTGCACCCCACATTTCGGACTCTCCATGCGCCCTGCCAAAGTCAACCACACCACGCGCCTCACGTTCAATCTGCCGCCATTGCGCCTCTCGGTCATCGCGGCGAGCGTTGCATCACTATTCGCCTGGCCCGTGTTGGCCCAGCAAGCGCGGCCCGATGCCGGCACCTCGTTGCAACAGCAAGGCACGCAACCGGTCACGGCCCCGCGCCCGCAGCCCAATGTGCTGCCCTCGGGTTTTGCCCCCAAACCGCAGCTAGACAAATTGCCTAGCGCGAGCGTCGGGGTCAAGAGCTTCAAGTTCAGTGGCAACACCCTCTTCACCGGCGACCAACTGGCTGCGGTGATTCAAGATTCGGTTGGCAAAGACCTTTCGCTTGAGCAGCTCAACGAAGTCGCCACCAAGGTGCGCCAGCACTACCGCTCTCAAGGTTACTTTCTCACGCAAGCCTACCTGCCGCGCCAAGATGTCACGGGCGGCGTGGTCGAAATCACCGTGCTTGAAGGCTACATTGGCCAAGTGAAAGCCAGTGCGCAAAAAAATGCCCGCCTGCGCGAGTCCTTCGCCCAAGGCATTCTTGAAGCCCACTTGAAGCCGGGCCAAGCGATCACCGAGACCGGCCTTGAGCGCCCGCTGCTGCTCATCAACGATACACCCGGTGCCACCGTTAAATCCGTGATCGGCCCTGGCGCTGGCGTTGGCACCGCCGACCTCACTGCCGACATTGGCCAAAACACCGCCTTTGATGACGAAGGCTTTCTCTCCAAATGGACTGGTGGCGTGGTGACCGGCAGCGTTGACCTTGACAACTGGGGCAACCGTTTCACCGGTGATTGGCGGGTTGGCGGCAACTTGGCCGTGAACAACCTCACCGGCTATGGCGACCTGTTGAGCCTGCGCGGGCAAATCGCCACCAACAACCGCAACACCAACTTTGGCCGCATCGCCTGGCAAACCCCGGTGTGGTATTACGGCACCAAGGTCGGCGTTTCCTACGCCAATCTTAACTACTCGCTCATCAAAGACTTTGCCGCCCTGCGCGCTG
>JANLTH010000078.1:0-49255 GCA_031362865.1 Burkholderiales bacterium
ACTTTTCTACAGGTTTTGTCGGTGTCCGTTTTCGAGAAAAACCATATCCAGCAAGCCTTTTCAGGTATCGCCTACAATTTCAACCAACTACCCCTCGCTAACCAATTGATTTTGTTCGAGTTTTGACCGGACACTAGTGTAATGATTTAGAAATGGAATAACACGTTGGTAGCATGACGAAACATGATGAGGATCGTGGAACTCAGCGGAACTAACGGCTAGGGTCGAATTCTTTTGTTCAGGTCGGTCAATTTGATGCACTCAGCGAAAAGCTTCCACGCTTTCTGCTTGCGACGGCCCGAATAGTTGCGGGACGCGCCACGCCAGGCATCACACTTGCTCAGTGATGTCGTATCCTTCGGATTCATCACCATTCAGAAGCCACCGCCCCATGCTCTCGCGCACCGCTGACAACCTCTACTGGATGGCCCGTTATACCGAGCGGGCGGAAAACATTGCGCGGATGCTCGATGTCACTTACAAGATGTCCTTTCTGCCGCACCACATGAGTGCGCCGCAGGGCTTTTGGGGGGCCACGCTGGGCATCACCGGGCTGGAGGAAGCTTTTCTGGCCAGGTATGCCGATCAGGGCGGCATTACCGCACAAAACGTGGTGCGCTTTATGGTGCTCGATTTGGACAATTCTTCGTCCATTCTCGCTTCGCTCAAAGCCGCCCGCGAAAACGCCCACGCGGTGCGCGGCACGCTCACTTCCGAGACTTGGGAGACGCTCAACACCACCTGGATTGAGGCGCGCACCACGAATGAGTCGCAGCTGCAAGGTGCCGAACTGTCTAAATTTTTCGAATGGGTCAAGTTCCGCTCGCACCTCTCGCGCGGTGTCACGGTAGGCACCATGCTGCAAGACGAAGCGTTCCAGTTCATCCGCTTGGGCACTTTTTTGGAGCGCGCCGACAATACCGCACGTATTTTGGATGTGCGCTACGACGAGTTGGCGCCTACCAGCTCGGGCGTGGCCGACGGCGACGACAACGCGGACTACTACGAGTGGGGCGCGTTGCTGCGTTCGGTCTCGGCTTTTGAGATCTATCGCAAGGTGTACCGCGACACGATCACGCCGGAGCGGGTGGCCGAGCTCTTGATTCTGCGGCGCGAAATGCCGCGCTCAATCGCCGCCTGCGTGAGCGAAGTCCACACCATCTTGCGTCAGATCAGCAACAACCGCTCGGCAGAAACTGAACGCCGCGCCGGGGCGATTCATTCACGCATTCAATTCGGGCGGATTGAAGATATTCTGCAAGTTGGCCTGCATCACTATCTGACCGAGTTTTTGGGGTCGACCGCAGACCTGGGAGCGCGTATTTCGGGCGACTTTCTGGTTTCTACCAATTAAGAGATAGCCAAGAGACTAGCGCACCATGCGACTCGACATCCACCACGAAACCACCTACCGCTACGCGGCAACGGTCAATCACAGCATTCAATACCTACGCCTCACGCCGCGCACCGACGGCGCGCAGCGGCGGCTGCATTGGCAGATTCAATCGCCGGGCCGACGCGCGGTGCAGCGCGATGCGTTTGGCAATACCGTCGATGTGCTCACGGTGGACCAGCCACACCACGAAATTCGCGTCATCGTCGGCGGTCAGGTTGAAACCC
Source organism: Burkholderiales bacterium (assembly GCA_031362865.1). GTDB lineage: Bacteria > Pseudomonadota > Gammaproteobacteria > Burkholderiales > JAEUOS01 > JANLTH01. The sequence continues at coordinate 1,621 of JANLTH010000078.1, forward strand.
AGGATGGCCCGACCGGCTTGATTCCTCACGAATCGGCGGTGCCGCCGGTCGCCTTCGCGCTCGCCACGCCCTTGACCGAAGCAAACGATGCCGTAAGAGCCTTATCCAGCGCGCATCTTCAGGCAGTTGTGGCTGAAGAGGCAAGCCTGATAAGGCTCTCCGAAGATATCCTCAGCAAAGTTCGCTACCTGACCGGCTCGACCGACGTTCATAGCACCGCGATTCAAGCCTTAGCGCAGGGGCAGGGCGTTTGCCAAGACCACGCCCACCTCTTCATTGCTTGTTGCCGCGCCGTCGGCATTCCCGCGCGCTACGTGAGCGGCTATCTTTTTACCGGCGACCAAGGGCACTTAGCCTCGCACGCTTGGGCCGAAGCGTGGGTTGAGCAAGGGGCTAACGGCAAACCCGGCGGCTGGTATTCGGTGGACATCACCCACGCCCGACCCGCCGGGGCGCAAACCGTGCGCCTGGCAGTAGGCCGCGACTATATGGACGCTTCACCCGTCCGCGGTGCCCGGCGTGGCGGTGGTGAAGAGAAGCTTGAGGTGCTAGTGCAGGTGGGGCAGCATTAGCGCGCGTGAGGGCGGAGGTGTGAGGACTGAGATCTGAGGAACACCGCCGCCGCAATTTAGAATAGTTTCCGCCACCCGAATTCCTCGCTCTTCACTCCTCACCCTTCAGCCCTCCTGCCCCAAAAATGACCTACTGCGTTGGCATCCGCCTGGAAAGCGGCCTTGTTTTTCTTTCCGATTCACGCACCAATGCGGGTGTCGATCAGATTTCCACTTTCCGCAAAATGCACATCTACGAAACCCCTGGCGAGCGGGTAATGGTGCTTTTGACCGCCGGCAATCTGGCGGTGAGTCAGGCCGTTGCCTCGTCGCTCAAAGTGCAAATGGCGGCGGCAAGCGCGCTTGATGGCGGCGAATCGGTGCTGGTGCGTAACCCGATTTCGACTGAGGCCGAAAAGAATTTGGCCAACGCGCCCAATATGTTTTCAGCAGCCAAAATCGTCGGCGACACGGTGCGCAAGGTGCACTCGCGCGACGCAGCTTACTTCAAAGAGCATGGCCTGGAATTCAACGTCAACCTCATTTTTGGTGGGCAGGTCAAAGGCGAAGAACCACGCCTCTTCAACATTTATTCGGCCGGAAATTTCATTGAAGCCACGCCGGAAACGCCGTTTTTCCAGATTGGCGAATCGAAATACGGCAAGCCGATCTTGGATCGGGTCGTCGGCGGCCATTTATCGCTCGATGAAACTGCCAAATGCGCGCTGATTTCGATGGACTCAACGATCAAATCCAATCTTTCGGTTGGCCTGCCGCTCGATTTGATGTGCTACGAGACCGATTCGCTGCGCGTGACCAAGCACAAGCTGATCGACAGCAAAGATGCCTATTTCGCCTCGATCCGCGAGAAATGGGCCGACCAGTTGAAGAAAGTATTCAACGAATTGCCCGAGCCGGGGTACTGGAAGTAGTTTTTTCGAAAACGCGCGATGATCCGGCAAGCCAAGGACGCGCCCACCCCGTTCGAGCCACCATCGTTTTACGTGCCCGGTGTCGGGTCAGCTTGGCGCTCGCGGCTCGCCCACTTGGGTCTGCGCGCGCTGGGCTGGCGTTTGCGCTACGCCGGGTTGACCGCGCTGGCGGGCCCGCGCGGTGTGCTGATTGTCTACCCGCACACCACCAATTGGGACTTCATTATCGGCATACTCGCCAAGTGGATCGTCAATGAGCCGATCCGCTTTGTCGGCAAAGAATCGCTGTTTCGCGGGCTTTGGGGCTGGTGGTTTCGCTGGATTGGCGGGCGGCCCGTTAACCGAAGAGTGGCCTCTGGCGCGGTTCTTGAGCTTAAGCGTGTGATCGAAAGCGAGCCGCAATTCTGGCTCGCACTCTCGCCGGAAGGCACGCGCCAGCGGCTGGCGCATTGGCGCACCGGCTTCTATCATCTCGCAGTAGCGGCGAATCTGCCGCTGGCAATGGCCTACCTCGATTTCCCGAACAAAGAGATCGGCGTGGTCGGCTTTTTACAGTTGAGCGGCAAGCCGTCGATCGATTTGCCGCAGATTCAAGCCGCGTTCGCCGGGCATCACGGCAAACACCCGACGGGTGAATCCCCGATTTGTTTCTCGCAACCAGAGTCTGCATCTGTGGCCCGCGAAAACCCGTAATTCCATTTCTAAATCATTACGATATGTCGTTGCCCCTTCCTAGCCGTGCTACGCGCACTGTCGTCGTCGGTGCGCCTAATCTCGTAATGATTTAGAAATGGAATAACATCAAGCGAACTCATCACTGATTGGAAACGTATGGACAGCGACATCATTTTTGAAAAGACCACAAAGGGTGTGGCGCAACTGGCCCAGGCCGACTCCAGCCTCCCAGCGCAATCACGCGAAGCCTTGAAACTGGTTGATGGCCGCCGAACGGTTCAATCGATCGCCACGAAAATGGGCGTAACCAACCTGGTAGCGCTCTTCGGCCCCTTGGTCGAAAGCGAATTGGTACAAAGAAACCTCGGTCTTTCGTTTGACGACGACCGGACGGTGCGGGTGCGCTAGTCAGTAGTGGCGGTGCTGTCGGCAATAATCAACGAAAACCTTCATAATGTTATTAAAAATCAATATCTTATGAAATTTATCTAATGTTTTAAGTTAACTAATTGAAGTTGACTGATTGGCGGTTGCAGTCAGCCTCACGCCTTGGATTCCACCAAACGTTTGAGTGATGTCAACGTAACTGGTAGCCCTTTACGGAGTTGCGCTCGGACCAATCGGCCCAGGATGAAACTGAGCGTCCCCGAAAACGTGACGCGATGCACCACCGTGGTAAACGGGCCACAAGGCAGCAGCTCGTGCTCAAAAACCATGCGAAACATCGGCACGCCACCGGCGCAAGTGAACCAGCGCCCTGGTACCACAGAGGTGAGCTCAATCGCGATCTCGCTGCCCTTGGTAGGTGCCAAACGGCCCTTGGTGCCAACCTCAAATGGGCCGTTAATGGAAGATGACTTGGTGTCCGGGTCCCAAGTATTCCAGCGCGCCACGTCTTGATAAACCGCAAAAATGGCTGCGGGCGGGGCTTGAATGTCGATACGGGCTTCGACTTGCATGGGAATGGGTATCCTCTGAATAGGACCAAGGTTAGGATTGGCTGATATCGCCGAAGCAGCAGCGACGGCCCAATTCGGCAGGTGAATCAAGCGACGCGTCCAACGGCGCGGCGCTTCGCGAATTTTAAAACTGGCCGGGACATCGACTGTTCAATCAGGCCCGCGCATCAGATTTCAGCGTAAATCTCCAGATGTTTGCCAAACAGGGGTGTGAACCACAAGCCGCCGAGCGCGAAGTAGGCGAAACCGGCAAGCAAAATTGGGAGTAACTTCATCGGAGTATCGGGGAGCGAAAGCGAGCGGGCGCCAGCGGCGCTACAAATGGCCCAAGAACTCGGGCTCGCTTTGCCACTGGTCGTGCAGCCCGTCAATGTAGGTGATGGGCACAGCCGCAAGCTCAGCCTCGGACACCTGTTCCAAACAGCCGAGGTTGACCCCGATCATTTTGCCAATCGGAGTTTCCGTGCCAATGCCGAAGGCTCTTACGCCGCACGCCTGGCAGAAGTAATGTTCGTTTTTTCGGGTGTTGAAGAGGTATTTGGTTAGTTTTTCCTGCCCATGCAAAAGGCGGAATTCGCCTTCTTTGGCGACGGCTGCCCAAAAGCGATTGCGCCGGCAGATGCTGCAGTTGCAGCGGTAGCTGGGGGCCGTGAGATCCAAGTCGGCCTCAAAGCGTACGGCTCCGCAGTGGCAGGAACCTGAGTAAGTTTTCTTCATGGTGAGGGTGCCTCCGACGTGATCGAGGGTTGCCTAAGGAAAAGCGCGAGCGAACTTTGCTGATTTTCGATGCAATCCGTGTTTGCCAAGCGAAATTGGCAAAAAACCTTCAAGCTTCGGTGGTTGAATCAGAGTAAGCGAGCTGGTTCAAGCACCGGCATTTTGCGCAGCGTCGCGTTAAGTCGCACGGCGTGCCTTGCCCCCAGTGACTTTTGTCCGATTCCGGGCGTGATAAGTCAGCGCCGCCGCGAGGCAAACCGCCAAGGCATCCTCGGCAATTTGTTCGTCCAGCTTGAAGACGACGGCGCGCTTGCCTTCGAATTTGAAATCGTCGGGGAACATGGTTTTGAAGCTCTCCACGAGTCCGCTGTTGCAGTTGAAATACAGGGCGTAGCAGTCCGGGCGCTTGGGCTTCCAGTCCATTCGCACGGTGCTGCCGGTCTTGCTGGCCGCTGTGAGATAGGCAGGTTCCCCCCATTTCAAGGTCTCGCGCAGTGCGCCAACGCCGTTGGTTTCTGCCGCGGTGGTGAAAACCAACTCACGGAGGGCCAGCATCTTTTTTCGCGCCGCCGGCGGATAAGCTGCGAAGCGCGCTTCGACTGCGGGATCGGTGAATGGGGTCATGGGGGATGCGGGAAAAGTGTCGGGTCCGGTTTGGTGAGATTAAGGCGCAGTCGCTCATTGGCGATCCAAACTTGGGCTTCCTCGGTGAGTCGACTGGGTGCCCAGAATGAGAGCCGCCACGCTTAAGCTTGCCACACCAACAAATGCGCAACACGTTCCTCAGGCGTGGCGATGCCCAGTCAGCTCCTCAAGAAGTGCGCGAATTTCAGGCACAGTCTTCACAGGCTCTCAATCCGGATCCGAAAATACCTCATTTCGCCTTACCGCACCTTCTGCCAAAAACCGCTTAAACGCAAAACGCTCCACGCAGTCGGCCAGCGTGGCTTCAAACAAAAGCCTCTGGTGTACGCTTTCGTAAATCTCCATCCACGTGACATGGTCCCCGGCTTTCTTTTTGAGCCGTCCGCGCACGCCGCATAGGCGCAATACTTCTGACTGCATCGCAATCAATACCGGCAGAAAGTCGCTGGCCGCGCCTTGGGTGACGGCTTCAGGGACTTTGTAGTAGACGTAGTAATCAACCATGGGAGCGATGAGAGCCGACGGACGCTTTACAGCTTGGGCCGCACCATCGGGGCTGGCACGGGGATATCGTAGGGCAGGGCGTAAAAGTTCAGGTGCGGGCCATCGGGGCGGCCAAGCGCCACTGCGCCTTCTGTCGCTGCGTCGGTGGGTAATTCGGCGAGCACCGCCAAGCCGCCGCCGATAGCCGCTACAGCGTTGACAACATTGCCAATTTCTTCACCACCGACTGCGAATAGCGGTGCGCCTGCGAGTGCGGCCGCGGCGCTGCCATCCCTGCCGCCTTCCCGGCCGTCACCGACGCTGCCCAAAAAGCTGCGTCGTTTCATCTTGCCCAAATACTGGCTGCGCGCCACCACTTCTTGGCCGGGAAAGCAGCCTTTTTTGAAGTCGATCCCACCCAAGAGCTCAAAATTAACCATCTGAGGGACAAATTTATCTTGGGTGGCGAGTTGGAGATGTGGCACGCCTTGGGCGATGCGATGGGCCTCCCACGCGGTGGCGGGGGCTTCTTCGTGCGTCGTTAGCAATGCGGCGCGCACTTCAGGCAGCTCGCTGGCTGTGCCGATGATATGCTGAAGACCAGCCGCCAGAGCCATTCTTCGAGAATTCTCCGGGAGCTTCTGAGGCAGTGTTTGAGGGGTGTCAACCAAGCCCAGCACCGCAAACTCGGCCGACGCATCGGCCAAAGTGGCTTTGGCGCGCAGCACATACATAGAAAGGCGTTTTTGCAGCGGCGCGAGCAGTTCGCGGTTGACCAGCAGCAGGATGCGCGGCACGCCCTCCGCACCTTCCACGCCAGCCCAATCGTCGCGCCAGATTAAAAAATCTGCCAGCAAGCGGCCTTTGACAGAGCAATAGCCTGCGAGGCGCAAGTCGCCCGCCTGCAAACCTTCCACCGAGTTGGTGAGTTGGTTGTGCAAAAAGCTCACGGCATCAGCCCCGGTCACGCTGATGATGCCGCAGGGGGAGGGCGCTTCGCTCTCGCTTGGCCCGGCAATCTGCGCAAACCACGGTTTACTCTGGGGAGTCATGCCATTTCTCACTTTAAAATCTTCGGTTATTTCTGACCACTTCATTATAAGAAGCGTCGCGTGTTCAAGTTGATTAAATCCCTATTTCTGCTGGCACTGATTGCCGGGTTGGCGGCCGTTGGCGGCTTGTGGTGGTACGCCCATGAGCCGCTGGTTTTACCCACCAAATCGGTTGATTTCACCGTGCGCCCCGGCTCCAACGTGCGGCAAATCGCGCGCGACGTGAGTGCCGCTGGGGTCAAGGTTCAACCCGACACGTTGGCGCTACTGGCGCGATTGCAAGGCAGCGCCACCAATTTGAAGGCCGGGAGCTATGTGCTCGAAGGTAGGGTCACGCCGCTGGACTTGATCGAAAAAATGAGCAAGGGCGACGTGACGATGGCGTCGGTCAGTTTGATCGAGGGCTGGACCTTTCGCCAATTTCGTGCAGCGCTCGACAAGCATGCCAATCTGGAGCATACGACTGCTGGCTTAACGGACCGCCAAGTGCTGCAAATGCTCGCCGATGCGGAGCAGAAAACGCTCGATTTTGTTCACCCAGAAGGCATGTTTTTCCCGGACACGTATTTGTTTGCCAAGAAATCGAAGGATATTGAGGTGCTGCGCCGCGCCTGGCGCGCAATGGAAAAGAACTTGACCCAAGCGTGGGAGCAACGCGCCTCGGGCGTACCCTACAAAACGCCCTATGAAGCGCTGATTATGGCCTCGATTGTGGAGAAAGAGACTGGGCGCGCCAGTGATCGGCCCACGATTGCCGGCGTGTTCGTGAATCGCCTACGCAAAGGCATGCTGCTGCAAACCGACCCGACGGTGATTTACGGCATGGGTGAGGCTTACGACGGCAATATCCGTAAGCGCGATTTGCAAACCGATACGCCCTACAACACCTACACGCGCGGTGGCTTGCCACCCACACCGATTGCCATGCCAGGCTTGGCGTCGCTCGCGGCGGCGCTCAATCCAGCCCCCACCAAAGCGATCTTCTTTGTCGCGCGCGGCGACGGGACGAGCGAATTTTCTGAAACGCTGGAAGCGCACAATCGCGCGGTCAACAAGTACCAGCGAGGCGGCAAGTAATGGCAGCACGCGGAAAGTTCATCACTTTTGAAGGCTTGGATGGTGCCGGAAAGTCCACGCACATTCCTTTCCTGGCCGAACTCATTCGGCAACGGGGCAAAACTGTGGTTGTCACCCGTGAGCCTGGTGGCACGCCCTTGGGTGAAGAACTGCGCCGCATCTTGCTCGCCACACCGATGCATTTGGAAACCGAGACTCTGTTGATGTTCGCCGCCCGGCGTGAACATGTGGCCAATGTCATCGAACCAGCGCTGACACGCGGCGCTTGGGTGCTGTGCGACCGGTTTACCGATGCCACCTTCGCTTATCAAGGCGGGGGCAGGGCGCTCGGTGTCGAAAAAGTGGCGGCCTTGGCGCACTGGGTGCATGCCCACACCAACCCAGATTTAACCTTACTCTTTGATGTGCCACTAGAAACCGCGCAAGCACGCATCGCTGCCAACCGTGAGGGCAAAGACCGCTTTGAAGCGGAGGCGGTCGCCTTTCACGCCCGGGTGCGCGAGGCTTACCTGGCAAGAGCACACGCAGAACCGACCCGAATGCGCATTATCGATGGCAGCCGGACGATTGCTAATATTGAGAAATTACTTCAACAAATTATCGCAACTATTTGATTATTAAATAATGATCTACACTTGGCAAGCCGAAAAATGGCAGCAGCTCGCCGCGCAAATCGCGGCCCCTGCTGCGGGCACGCGGCTGCCCCACGCCTTGTTGTTGCATGGCGCGCAGGGCATCGGCAAGCTCGATTTCGCTCGCCATTTGGCGAATGCTTTGCTTTGCGAAAACCTGCAAGTCGGCGCAAATCCTTGCGACGCCTGCGGTGGCTGTCGCTGGTTGGCCGACGGCAATCATCCCGATTTTCGGGTGTTGATGCCCGATGCGTTGCGTCGGCCCTTGGGATTCGCCGCGAGCAGCGCCGAGGAAGAGGGTGACGGCGATGCGAAGCCCGCAGCTGAAGCCAGCGATGCCGAGCCTGGACCCAAGAAAAAAGCATTGTCAAAAGAAATCCGCATTGAAGAGGTGCGGCAATTGGGACCCTTGATGAACGTGAGCACCCATCGCGGCACGCGGCGAGTGGTGCTGGTGGTCCCGGCCGAGGCGATCAATGTCCCTGCGTCGAACGCGTTGCTCAAAATGCTCGAAGAGCCACCAGCCAACACCCATTTTATTTTGGTGACCCACAAAATCGACCGAATTTTGCCTACCATCAAAAGCCGCTGCGCCTTGCTGGGTTTTGGAAAACCGCCGCAAGATCAAGCACTTGCGTGGCTGGTCGAGCAGAAAATCAGCCATCCTGCGGCGGTGTTATCCGCCTCCGGCGGCAGGCCCCTACTGGCGGCCCAGGCGGCCCAGCGCAGCGGCACTGCTGCTCAAGCGCTGACCGAAGCGCTGGCGCAGAGTGCGGGTGCCGGCGGGCGGATGGACCCGATTGCGTTGGCCGAAGTGTTGGCCAAGATGGTTGACGGCAAAGCCGCCGAGAAAGCTGACAGGGGTGATGAGGCACCAAAGCAAGGTCTGCCCGATCTGGTCAACGCGCTGATGCGCTGGGTCTCCGACTTGATTTTGAGTGCGCAGACCGGGACGGTACGCTATCATCCAGAAAACGCGCGGGTGATTGAACGTTTTTCGCGCAGCTTAGGTGTCGCAGATCTGCACCGTGCGCTACGTGATTTGGCACGCAAGCAACGCATCGCCAATCATCCACTCAATGCACGATTGTTTCTTGAAGATGTGCTCATCAGCTACGCGAGACTGCACGCGCGGGTCTAAATTATGGCAACTCTAAATCCAGCGCCTGCGGCATCTACAGTTCCCGCCGCGCCGCCCGCTGCACCCCGGCCTTCGATGCTGGCGTTGAACATCAAAGAAAAGTCCACGCTTTATGCCGCTTTCATGTCGCACCTCAAAAACGGCGGGCTCTTTATCCCTACCAGTAAGGTCTACAAGCTGGGCGACCAAGTGTTTATGCTGCTCACCTTGCTTGAAGACCCCACCCGCCTACCGGTGCAGGGCTCGGTCGCGTGGATCACGCCGGCCAATGCCCATGGCAACAAGGTGCAGGGCATCGGCGTCCATTTTGATGCGAGTGAGGTGGGGCAGGCCGCGCGCAAGAAAATTGAAAATCTGCTGGGCGGGCATCTGACTTCAACCCGTGCCACCCATACCCTTTGAAAAATGTGAAGCGCGGCTCTGATCAAGCATCTTCACCTGCACCAATTGAAGACCCGCTATGGTATTGGCTTTTCAGGTGGCTGTCTCGAAGAGCCTTTACCAATAAGCCTCTTCAGGCATTAAAATTATGTTGATCGACTCTCACTGCCATCTCGATTTTCCCGATTTGGCGAACCGCCTGCCTGAAATTTTGGCGACCATGCGCACTAATCAGGTCACGCACGCCTTGTGTATCAGCGTGCGCCTGCCCGATTTTCCACGGGTGCTGGCCTTGGCAGAGGCGCATCCACATCTGTTCGCCACGGTTGGTGTTCATCCCGATTACATTCCGGGCCAAGGTGCGGATGCAGCGGATCGCGAATTTGCAGGCGAGGAGCCGAGCGTCGCAGGTTTGGTTGAAGCCGCCAAACACCCAAAAATCCTCGCGATTGGCGAAACCGGATTGGATTACTACCGCCTCGAAGGCGAGCTGGAATGGCAGCGCGAGCGTTTTCGCACGCACATTCGGGCCGCAAAAAAATGCGCTAAGCCCTTGATTATTCATACAAGATCGGCATCTGCTGACACAATTCGGCTGATGCGCGAAGAGGGTGCTGACACAGTAAGTGGCGTGATGCATTGCTTCACTGAAAGCTGGGAAGTTGCGCAACAAGCCCTCGATTTGGGGTTCTACATCTCGTTTTCGGGCATTGTGACCTTCAAAAGCGCCAAAGAGCTGAAGGAAGTCGCGCGACGGGTGCCGCTGGATCGCATGCTGGTTGAGACCGATTCGCCATACCTGGCACCCACGCCGCACCGAGGCAAACAGAACGAACCCGGATTTGTGAAGCACGTCGCCCAACATATTGCCGAGCTGCGCGGGATCTCGTTTAACGCGGTTTGTGAGGCAACCACGGCGAACTTTATGACACTGTTTCGACCTCCAGGCTTGGAAAACGCAGTTGATTTAAGACATTAATTATGCGATTTAAATTATTGATAACAAACATATTAATGTTGACGCTGATGGGCTTCTCAGACTTGGCACGCGCCGGGGCTTACGAAGACTTTATTCAAGCCGTGAGCATGAACAATCCGCGCGCGGTTGCCGCTTTGCTGCACCGCGGTATGAGTGCTGACACGCTGGAACCGAGTGGTCGTTCCGTGCTGCATCTGGCCGCCTTTGAGGGCCACGTGGAAGTCGTAAAAGTGTTGCTAGCCGCCGGGGCCAAGCACAGCCCACGCAACGCGGTTGGCGAAACGCCCTTGATGCTGGCCGCGATTCGCGGCCATTTGGCGGTGGCCGAAGCGCTGATCGCAAAAGAAGCCGAAGTCAATCATCCCGGCTGGACACCCTTGATTTACGCGGCAACCGAGGGCCACGCGGTGTTGGTCAAGTTGTTCATCGAGAATTCTGCCTACATCGACCAGCATTCGCCCAATGGCCTGACCGCACTGATGATGGCGGCACGCGCGGGACATGTAGATGCCGTGCACGTGCTGCTTGAAGAAGGCGCAGACCCGTCGGTGACGAATGAGGCAGGCAAGACCGCGATGATGATCGCATCCGAACGTGGGCACCAACCCGTGGTCGCGGTTTTTAGGCAACGCGGAGTTAAACGGTAGGCCGTGCCGAGTTTTCCAGATGCCCCATTATCTTCTTATTACATTTACAATTTGTATTATGTCAAATTAATTAGAGATGTCTGCGGAATCACCAGTCAAAACCCGGCTGAGCGCGTAAACTTGCCACCCACCACAATGCCCGCTCGCCAGAACGGCCACCGCGATTGCGTTGAACGATTGCATTGAAAGACTGCATTGAAAGACTACTATCGAATCATGGGCTTGCAGCCCACGGCGACCCTGGCTGACATTAAAACCGCCTATCGACGCCAAGCCTCCACGCTGCATCCAGACCGCAATCCTTCTGCACAAGCGCATGCCGCGTTTCAAGAGTTGCAAGAAGCCTATGCGGTGCTGTCGGATGCGCTCAAACGCCAGGCTTATGACGACAATCGCCGTCGTAGCTTGATCGAAAACCCGCTGGATACGGCGCGCCAACTTTGGAGCGCCTACCTGAAAAACGCGCTCACTTAAACGTGCTCACTTAAGGTCTGCCACCCATGAAGCTTTCCCGCCATTTCCGCGAACTTTCATCCGCGTACGCCTACGAAATCGAAGACTTGAAATACGATTCGGCCGGCGACGACGTGCTCAAATCGCGCCTGCGCGTCAAGCGCGAGCAGTTTGTCGGCATGTTGATGATGATCGAATCTGACCCAGTGATGGTGGCTCCCGCGTTTCATCGCGCCTTCCACTTCACCTCGCCTGATGTCGCGCACGCCTTGGTGGCGGCCAATCCGGACGATTTTCCTTCGTGGCAAGAGTTGCGCGCCACGCTTGAAATCGAGCCCTGGGCCGAAAAACTGGCGCAAACCGCCCTAGCAAGTCCTGGCGGCGAGGAATTCATGCTGGTGGCCGCTGGTCTGGAATTCGTGCTCACCGGTTTGGGCGCGAGCGGTGCCGCCGGTGAGGCGGAATATGCCCCCCCCGCAGAAGAAGACGACCAAGAAGATTTGGGTGAGGCGGGCGACGAATTTTTGGGCGATCAAGGTTTTGACCGTCGTACCTGATCTGATCTGCGCCCTGCCCCGCACATTTCCCCGAGATTCGACTATGCCTCAACACCCCGCCATCCTGAAAGCCTCTGCCCTGGTGCATGCGGGCGACATCATTGCGGCTGAAGCTGCACTCAATGAGGTCGTCGACACCGAAGGCGACCACGCGCTGGTTGCGGTGCTCGACGATCTGCCGCCCAAAGACCTGCTGGCGATCATTCGCGAATACGACTCTTCCAAGCCTTCTGTTGTGGGTTTGTTGGTGAACCCCAAGCAGTTTGCCGATGCGGTGATTATGGAGCGGCTCTACGCCGAGCCGAATCGCGACCGGCTGCGGGCGATGGTCAACTCGGTGATTTTTCGCGACGATGTGAACCCAGATGACTTTATTGAAGTCTTGGTCGAAAAGGATTTAGGCCTGGAGGTATTGGCGGACTATCTGGATGAAAGGCTCGATGAACTGACTGTGTTCAAACGCCACGGCAGCTTTGCTGCAGGCGAGCGCGAGCGGGAACGCACCCCGCGCGAAGAGCAGGAAGATGAAGATCAGCGCGGCGGGCATCATGCGGAAGATGACCGCGACGACTTGTTTCAAATGCCGCCCGGCGGAGTTGGTTTAGACGAAATTCGCGACCGCGACTGGATGGAGCTTTCGTGGCGCTTGGGCCACCATTTTCCAGACGAGTTTTTTCACGTTTTTCAGATTCTTCAAGGTCGTCAGCGCGCCGCCGACGAAGCGCTCGCGGGCAGGCCGCACCCAACGGCAAAGCCCGCCAGCGCTCAAGACGAAGGTGATGGCGAGGACACCGTGGTAACCAAGCGCGGCCCCGGCGCGGCCCCGCAAGACGAGTCGGCGCTTTGAACGCCACTACCGACAGCGCAGCACCCGGTGGTGATGGTGGTGGCGGAAGCAGCGCGCTTGCCGCCTACGATGCCCGCCCCTACTTCGCGCGGGCGCTCGATTTCGGTTTGGCCAATGGCATCATCGAGCCGCCCACGTTGGACGCGATACGCACCGACGGGGCCAAAGGCGTGGTGCAAATCGCCAATTATTTTGGTACCGCCCACCTGCGCGCGAATCTGGACGATGCGATAGAGCGCATGGTGACATTGGCCAGTTTGTATCTCGAACACACCTCAGAAGGCAATCTCACGCGGGCGGCGCGGTCTTTGCAGGCCAACACCTTTTTGTCGCACTCGCGGGGCGGCTCAGAAATGCTCAAACGGCTTTTCGCGCTGCCCGCCAGCCCGACAGTGGATGAGCCGCCTGAAGAAGCTGAGGTGAAGGAATTTTTGCGCGCCCGCACCGACGCTAGCGGGCGCTGGAGCGTGCCTACTTACCGCACCGAACTGGCCCAACGCCAAGCGTTTCAAGCGCAGATTGAGGCAGCGCTCTGGTTTGCCGATCAACTCGAAATGCCGCACGACAGCTTGATCGGCGAGGCCGCCGATCATTTGCTGCATGCAGGGCTGTTCACCCGCGTCGCGGGCCGCACAACCGGTGGCTTGCTCGATGCCGCTGAACTCAAAGCTTTCCTCAAAAAAGTGCGCAGCGCCAAGCGCAAACTGCGGCTTAACCCCGCCGTGCTGGAAGACGTGCCCGAGCAGCACCGGGCGGTGTGCGAGCAGCATTTGAAGCGACTCTTCGCAACCGATTTGCCGCGCATTGCCGACCCAAAAACTCCGCTGGACAATCTGGTGCGAGAGTATCACGCGCGCTTTTCCGCGTTTGCGCGGCTGCAAGAGATCGACGACTACGCCGCGCTGGTAACCGATGAGTGGCAAACCGTCACCAAAGGCAAAACCGATACCGACTCGATGAATACGGTATTTTTGTGTATTGCCGCTGGCTTACCGCCCAAGCCGACCATCGGCGCGATGGAAGCCAAAGCCGCGATCCGCGCTCTGTGCGCCCTGCCCGACTTGCATGACGACAATGAGTCGCTGCGGCGTGTGCCCGAGTTCATCTACCGCAATGCACCGCACCAGATGATCGATGGCTTGATTGCGCTCTGGGAAGAGGAATTTCTGCCCGAGGTAGTGCAAGGGCTGATTTTGGAAAGCTCTGAGCTGCTGGTCGGCAACGACGGCGGCGGCACGCTGCTCGACCCAACGGTACGGATGCTGGCGCAGCATTGCCATATCAAGCTGGCATCGCGCAAGGGTTGAGGGCCCCAATCAGCACCGGTTGAATGCCTGAAGAGCCAATTCCAGAGCGGGTTTTCAGGCGATAACTGGAAACTCTCAGAGCACCTCAAACATCTCGTAAGCCACACCGCCGGGCGCTTGCGCCCCACTCCCGACGCAAATGATCTGGTTCAGCCAGGCATAGCGCGAGGCTGCGGTTTCGAACTGGGCGCTGGTGCGCAAATAGAAATCTGACGGGGCCAGCGGTTCACCACGATGGAAGCGTTTCGCCAACTCGGGAGCCGCATGAAAGTGGCCTTGGTAGCGCAGGTCAATCATCGCCTCATCGTCCGTCTTGAGTGCCAAGCGCACGTCGAGCCGCATCGCCCCCTGCGCGCCGATCAACACCCAGTCTGCTCCGCCGGGCAGGACCGTGCCATTCAGGCGTTCCCCGGTAAACGTGCCGCCCTCGACCGGCGCGATGCGCCGCCTGCCGTGCGGCAACTGGCCGATATCGATCATCCCGGCGAAATTGACCTTGAGGACGAGGGTGAAAAGGTGTTGCGAGCGCAGGGCGTGCATCGTTCGGTGCCTCGAGTGGTGATGATGCCCGACCGACAGACATCGGGGTGTTGCGCAGCGTAGCACGATGCGGGCGTTGTGCGATTCGCGTGATTGCAGCGCAAAGCCTCGTGATCAGTGTCCGCGCCGATTGAATATTGACCATCCGTGCCCCTTGTGCCACTTGTGATGCACCGAATCGACCCTGAACGTGCGCTGTGGCGTTAAAGTCGCTAGTGTCCAGGCTTGTTTGCGAAACGCTACCCCATTCCCCTCCACCGTTACCCGCAGGAGCTCTCATGCCAGTTGCCAGCCAAATCAAAAAATTGATCGAGCCAGACCGCGTGCACCGCACGGTCTACACCGATGAGGCGCTGTTTGAGCGCGAAATGACGGAGATTTTTGAGCAGATTTGGGTTTATTGCGGACATGCATCGCAAGTGCCGCATGCGGGTGACTTTGCCACTTTTGACATTGGCCGCCAGCCGATGATTATGGTGCGCGACAAAGATGACTCGATCAAAGTGCTCTACAACCGCTGCCCGCATCGGGGCGTGCAGGTGTGCGGCAGCCGCGAAGGCAATACCGGGCGCTCGTTCGTCTGCTCCTACCACGCGTGGAGTTTTCATCTGGACGGCAGTATCAAAGGCATCCCTTTGAAGCGCGGTTATGACGGCACACGCATGACCCCGGACAACCCGGATTGCAGCATGAAGCGCGCCGCGCGGGTGGAGAGCTATCGCGGTTTTGTGTTCGCGTCGCTCGCCGCTGACGGCCCCACGCTCACCGAGTTTCTCGGCGAAGCCAAGATTGCCTTTGACGACATGTGCGACCGCTCGCCCGAAGGCGAGGTCGAGGTGGTGCCCGTGTGTCACCGCGTGATCCAGCACTCCAACTGGAAGTTTTTTATGGAGAATCAGCTCGACTCGCTGCATCCCTCGGTCACCCATCAATCGACTGGCATCGCGGCCGGAAGGGTGGAAAAGCGGGTCAAGGCGGAGCAAGGCGCCACGCCGCTCTACTATCACTATTTGTCCACCTTTGCCTCTTCGTTTGAGCAGTGGGACAGCGTGCAAACCATCAATTACCCACGCGGGCACGGTTTGCTCAAGGCCTACATGGGCCTGCGCCCGCAAGACCCGGAAAGCCAGGCTTACGAAAAACTGCTGGTAAAAGCCTATGGCAAAGAAAAGACCGAGGAATACTTAAGCCGCAGTATTCATCACGTGCTGGTCTACCCCTATCTTTCGGTGCAATCGCCGCTGCAACAGTTGCGCGTGCTGCGACCGATTGCGGCGAACAAAACGCTCTCCGAAATTTGGCATTTCCGCTTGAAAGGCGCACCCGAGGCGATTTACCGGCGCTCGCTTTGGTATTACAACCTGGTCAATTCGCCATCGACGATGATTAACGCCGACGATTTGGAGAATTGGGCCAAGGGCCAGTGGGGGCTGGAATCGAAGGCGCATGAATGGGTGAGCTTTCACCGCGAGTATGGTCGCGATACCGAAAAAGACGGCGTGATTTACTCGAATCAAGGCACCTCCGAAGCGGTGATGCGCAGCCAGTTCCGGGCGTGGAAAACCTACATGACGGGCGGCACATTCAAGGTGGGGAAATGACTATGAAAATCGCCAAATCTCCCTCTAAAACCGCCCGGAAAGCCACGCCAGTGGCCGGTCTTCAGCAAGACATTGTGATTGCAGCCGCGCCTGACTTGGCCGCGATTACCGGCGCGCAACGGATCGCGCCTGAGCATTCGCCGCGCGGCCATGGCGGGGTGGCGCGCGCGCCGGCCGCGTTGCTCAAAGCGAAGTTGAGTAAGGGCGACTTGCAGCACGAAGTCGAGCAATTTTTGTACCGCCAAGCCGAGCTGCTCGACGGCAAATACTGGCAAGACTACATCGACCTCTTCGCGCCGGAGGGCGTGTATTGGATGCCGGTCACGCCTGAGCAAACCGACTGGGAGGCGCAGCCTTCGATTTTTGCCGAAGACAAGCTGATGATGGAGATTCGCATGGGGCGCGTGAGCCACCCCAATGCGTGGTCGCAGGCCCCGGCCTGGGGCACCAACCACATTGTTGGCAACGTGGTGATCGAGTCGGCGAGTGCCAAAGAAATCAGCCTACGCTCGCGCTTTCAGATGATGGAAATGCGCCGCGACACGGTGCGCCATTTCGGTGGCACTTATCGTCACACGCTGCTGCGCACCAAGGCTGGATTGCGCGTAAAGTTGCAGCGGGTTGACATGATGAACGGGCAAGCGCCTTACGATTACGTACTACAGGTTTGGGTCTAAATTGGCCATCATCACTGGAGAGAAAACATGAATTCCGTCGTTCGTTTGCTTGCCGCAGGCTTCGCTGCTGGTGTCTTCACGCTACCCGTGGCGGCGCAAACCGCCAGCGTGGTGAAAATCGGCTTTGTCAGCACCCTTTCCGGCCCTGGCGGTGCGCTTGGTATTGATATTCGCGATGGCTTCAACCTGGCGATCAAATCCGGGGGCGGCAAGCTGGGTGGCTTGGCGGTTGATTTGCAGGTAATCGACGACCAGCAAAAGCCCGATGTTGGCGTGCAGGGCGCGCAGCGGCTGTTACAGCAGCACAAATCCGACTTCATTACCGGCGTGGTGTTCTCCAACATTTTGCTGCCGATGCTGCCGCCGATTTTGGAGAGCAAAACGGTCTACATCAGCCCCAACACCGGGCCTGCCGACTATGCGGGCGCGAAATGCAGCCCCTACTTTTATGCCGCTGCCTGGCAAAACGAAGACATTCCGGGCGCGATGGGCAAATTCGTCACTGATCGCGGCATCAAAACCGTGATTCTGATTGGGGCCAACTACGCCGGTGGGCGCGAGTCGATTGCCGGGTTCAAGCGCTTCTACAAAGGCACGATTGTCGATGAGGTTTACACGCCGATGGGCCAGCTCGACTACGCCGCTGAGCTGGCGCAAGTGCAAGCGAAAAAACCGGAGGCGGTATTCGTCTTCCTGCCCGGTGGCATGGGAATCAACTTCATCAAACAGTTCTCCGGCGCGGGCGTGGGGCGGCAAACGCAGCTCTTTCTGCCAGGATTTTCGGCTGATGAAGACACGATCAAACCGGTGGGCGATGCGCTGTTGGGTACGGTCAATTCGGCGCACTGGGCGCATGATTTGGACAACGCGGCGAACCAGAAATTCGTTGCTGATTTTGAGCGTGAATACAAGCGTCTGCCCTCGATGTACGCCGCTCAAGGTTATGACACCGCCCTTTTGATCGACAGCGCGATTCGCAAAACCAAAGGCAAGCTGGGTGACAAGGAGGCGATGCGCAAAGCGCTCGAAGCCGCCGATTTCAAATCCGTGCGCGGCCCGTTCAAGTTCAACAAAAACCATTTCCCGATTCAAGATTATTACCTGCGCGTGATCGGCAAAGATGCCAAAGGCCGTACCACCAATCGCGTGATGGGCACAATTTTTACGCAAGCGCCTGATGCGTTTGTGTCGCAGTGCAAGATGTAGCAGCGTGATGGCCCACGCTGCGAGCCAATCGTTCAGGCGCCGATCCTTGTTTGCCAGGCGCGCGGGAATGACGAGCGAATGACTAGCGTGCGGGCTTGCAATCGCCATGGCTGAGCGCTCCTTCACCGAGGAAGTTCAAAAGCTCAAACTGGGCGTGGGCGAAACTTTTCGTGGCGAGGGCATTCTGGCCGTCACCAAGGCCCTGCTTGAATCCGGCGTTTCCTACGTGGCAGGCTATCAGGGCGCGCCGATTTCGCATTTGATGGATGTGCTGACCGATGCGAACGAGATTCTCGAAGAGCTCGGCGTTCACTTCGAGCACAGTGCTTCCGAAGCCACCGCCACCGCCACCCTCGCCGCCTCGATCCACACACCTTTGCGCGGGGCGGTCACGTTTAAATCGACTGTGGGCACCAACGTCGCCTCCGATGCACTCGCCAATTTAGCGTCCGGCGGCGTGACTGGCGGCGCGCTGATTATTGTGGGCGAAGACTACGGCGAAGGCTCCTCCATCATGCAAGAGCGCAGCCATGCGTTTGCGATGAAGTCGCAAGTCTGGCTGCTCGACCCACGCCCGAATCTCCCCTCCATCGTGAAGGCGGTGGATGACGGTTTTCGGCTCTCTGAAGCAAGCCGCACACCGGTGATGCTCGAATTGCGGATTCGCGCTTGTCACGTGCATGGTGAATTTATTGCCCGCGACAACGTGCGCCCGAGCTACAAGCTGACCGATGCCATGGAGCGCCCGCAGCGCGACACCAGCCGCATTGTGCTGCCGCCGATGAGCTACGCGCACGAGCAAGAAAAAATCACCCAACGCTGGCCCGCCGCAGTCAAATTCATTGAAGAGAATAGTTTGAATGAGGTATTCGGCAAACCTCATTTGCCGGTTGGCATCATTCTGCAAGGTGGCATGTACAACACCGTGCTGCGCGCTTTGCAAACACTCGGGCTGGCAGCGCCCGACGGGCAAACCGACGTGCCGCTCTACGTGCTCAACGTCACTTACCCGCTGTGCGACCACGAATTGCGCCGCTTCTGTTTAGGCAAAAGCGCTGTGCTGTTGGTGGAAGAAGGCCAGCCGGATTTCATTGAGCAAGCGCTGCACGCCATTCTGCGCAAAGGCGATTTGCAAACCAAGGTGTTCGGCAAAGACGTATTGCCGATGGCGGGTGAATACACCGGCTTGGTGGTGCAAAACGGCGTGCGCGAATTTTTGCGCCAGGCCGCACCACTTTGGCTGGATGCCGCACCACCCAGCACCATGCCCATCCTGCCCGCGCCGGTGCAACAGTCGCTGGCCAAAACCGTGCATGGTCGCCCTCCTTCGTTTTGCACCGGCTGCCCGGAGCGGCCGATTTTTTCTGCGATCAAATTGCTGGAAAAAGAAATCGGGCCACATCACGTTTCCTCCGACATTGGTTGCCACCTCTTTTCCATCTTGCCGCCCTTCAATGTGGGTGCCTCAACCATGGGCTATGGGCTAGCGTGGGCAGGCGCGGCAGCGCTCAACAGCAAGCAAACCGACAAACGCACCTTGAGCATCATGGGCGATGGCGGGTTTTGGCACAATGGCTTGACCAGCGGTGTCGGCAATGCCGTCTTCAACCAAACCGACAATGTGCTGCTAGTGGTCGATAACGGCTATTCCGCAGCGACTGGCGGGCAGGATTTGCTTTCTTCACGGGCTAGCACGGCGATTCGCTCCACCAACCACCCGATTGAAGCCGCGGTGCGCGGGGTTGGCGTGGGCTGGACTCGCACTGTCACCCACACCTACAGCGTGGACAAAATGCGCGCGGTGTTACGCGAGGCGCTCACCAGCAAAATCAAAGGCCCCAAAGTCGTCATCGCGCAAAGCGAATGCCAGTTGAACCGTCAGCGCCGCGTGCGCCCTGCGATGCAAAAAGCCATCGCCGCAGGTGAGCGGGTCAAGCGTGAACGCTTCGGGGTCGATAGCGATACCTGCACCGGCGACCACTCGTGCATTCGCCTCTCGGGCTGCCCTTCGCTCTCGATCAAAGACAACCCCGACCCGCTGCGGCGCGACCCGGTGGCCACCGTGCTCGACACCTGCGTAGGCTGTGGCGTTTGCGGCGAGGTTTCGCACGCGGCGGTGTTGTGCCCCTCGTTTTACCGGGCGGATATTGTCAGCAACCCAACCCGCTGGGAGCGCGTCGCGGCGCGCCTGCGCACGGTGGTGATCGGGTTTTTCCAGCGCCGCCAAGCCGCCGCGCTGGCGTTGCGCTTGGCCTGAGAAGGCCTGACTTCACTTGACGACAAGCATGCCGGAAATGCCCGCCCAGCTTGCCTCTTCAGGCATGGAATCGATGAATCCACGGCGCTTTGACGGGGCGCCCAAGCCCATCACCATTGCGATTTTGGCGATGGGTGGCGAAGGTGGCGGGGTGCTGGCCGACTGGCTCGTAGCGCTCGCCGAGGCCAATGGCTACTGGGCGCAAACCACCTCGGTGCCAGGGGTTGCGCAGCGCACGGGGGCCACGATTTACTACTTGGAGCTGTTCAAAAAAGACCCGCAGCAAGTCAACCCGCCGGTGTTGGCGCTGATGCCCACGCCTGGTGAGGTGGACATAGTGATAGCCTCCGAATTGATGGAGGCCGGACGTGCTGTGCAGCGCGGCTTGGTCACACCCGCGCGCACCACTTTCATTGCCTCGACGCACCGGGTCTATTCGATGACCGAACGCACGGCAATGGGCGACGGGCGGGTTGATAGCGCGGCCTTGATCGACACCGCCCGCCAGCAAGCCATGCGCGCGATTTTGGCCGATTTTGCTGTGCTCGCCGCGACCGAGAAGAGCACCATTACCGCCGTGCTACTAGGCGCACTGGCAGGCTCGAAGGTGCTGCCATTTACCCGCAACCAATTCGAAACCGCCATCACTGATGCCGGGATCGGCGTGCGCGCCTCAATCGCTGGATTTGCGCGTGGCTTCGCCGAGGTTGCCAAGTTTGCCGAGGTCGCTGGGCCAGCGCTTAGCCATTCGCCAACCGTAACGCTGCCGGTAGCCGTACCACAAGCTCTGTGCGCTGAGTTAGCCCGCCTGCCCGTCGCGCTCCAAGCCGTGGCGAGTCTTGGTGTGGCGCGCCTGGCGGATTATCAAGACCAAGCCTACGCCCGTCACTACCTCGAACGACTGCACACCATGGCCGACTGGCCCGGCGAAACTGCCAACGAGGCGGCGCGCTATCTCGCCCTGTGGATGGCGTATGAAGACATTGTGCGAGTGGCAGATTTGAAATGCCGCGCCACCCGATTTGCGCGGGTAGCCGACGAAGTGCGGCTGGAAGATCAGCAATTGCTCGAAGTGAACGAATATTTTCACCCGCGCGCGGCCGAAATTGCCGATGTTTTGCCCCGAACTCTGGGCCGGTTATTTCTTGAAGAAGGCCTACTGGCAAGCTTCTCCAAGGCCTTGCTGGGCTTAAATCGGGCCCAGGGGCGGATCGTTCGGTCCAACAGTGTGCGCGGATTTTTGCAGCTGTATCTGGTTGCCAGCTTGCGCCGGTTTCGGCCTCGTTCGCGCCGCTTCACAGTTGAGCAACTGCGGATTGATGCCTGGCTGGCGCGCGTTCAGGCTGCCCAAAGCCACGATTCGGCGCTCGCCGCACAAATTGTGCAATGCGCGCGCTTGGTCAAAGGTTATAGCGATACCCATGCACGTGGATTGGCCAATTTTCAGCGCATCATGGCGCGGTTGGACGAAAGCGCGCCCACCGGCGCGCAGGTCGCACGATGGATCGACGCCGCGCTCGCGGATGACTCAGGTGCCACACTGAACGCCGCGCTCAAGCCTGCGCAATAGGCGGGCAGCGCTTCGCAGGCACTCTTGTGTCACCAGGTGCATCGTTTGCAAACAATTGTTTCAGCGCACAATTTCTCGTCGCCTGCGTTCGACTCTCCTAAGTAACATGCCAGTTGCCTCCCAACCGTGCATTTCAGCGCAAGCCGTTACCGTGTCAATCAAACCGCCGCGCGCTCTCTCGCAATCGCTAGAAGCCTTGATCCTGCCGGTCTCGCTCGCGCAAAGCAGCGTGGTGCTTGCAGGTCTGGACGTACTGCGTGTTCGCCTTCTTCAAAGTTTTAGTGCACGATTTGCGGCTATCAATCTGTTTGGCGCGGCGGGCTTGTTTTTTCTGTTGCTGCCGCATTCGTTGACACCCGCTTTTGTCGCCTGGCTGCTCGCATTTTTGCTGCCGCTGGCGACCCTGGCCTACCAAGCGCGCCCCGCTGCGGCGCGCATAGCTGGCGCTACGAGCAGCGAAGTCGCGCTCCACTTCGAAGACCAGCGCGTGCTGCTGTTGGGTGTGATGGGCGTGCTCTGGGGTCTACCCGGCTTCATCTTTCCGCTCGGCAGCACGCCATGGGCGCTCGCAATCCCACTCGCAGTGGTGGCGGTGTGTGTATGCTCAGTGCCACTGCTCTCGGCCAGCCGCAAGGCCTTCGGGGCATTTGCATTACCCATGCTTTTGATCGAGGCTATCAGCCTGGTCGCGCTTAGCCCGGTGTCAGTACGCAGCGACCCGCGCCTGTATTTTCTGGTGCTCACCGGATTGGCGGTCGTGCTGGGCATTTTTCACGGCGCTAGCGTGGGCACAATCCGCGCCCTGGTGCGACGCAACAAGTATGAGCAGGCGCTCGTCGGCCAAGCTTCGGTGCTCGAAAATGGGCTGGTCGGGATCGTTGCACTGCGCGACGAATGGGTGATTCGCGCCAACAGCTATTTTTTGCAATTGCTCGGTTTTGACCGTGCTGCGATGGAGGCAAAGTCGATCCGCCAATTGCTGGCAGGGCCGGATGATCTGCGTCTCCTGCATGAATTAATGCGTGAGATCCATGCACCATCGGCAGGCACGACAGCGCCGCCCGCCCGATCGCGTGAATTGCAGTTGCGCCGCTTGGACGGTGATCAAATCTGGTGCTCGGTGCAAGCACAAAGCGCGACGGACGAGCAAGGGCGGCCCTCGACCTTGCTGTTTATTGCCGACATCAGCCGCCGCAAACACATCGAAAACCGACTTTTTGATAGCGAGCGTGCTTATCGAAATTTGGTCGATTCGTGCCCCTCGATGATCTTCGCCACCGACCGCGAAAGCAATTTCGTTTTTGTGAGCGAACACGGTGCCCAGCAAGTGCTGGGGATGAGCGCTGCCGAACTGGAGGGGCGGCAATTGAGCGAAATGTTTGCCGCCGCCGATGCGAAACAGACGCGAATGCGCTTCGCGCCCCTTTGGAAAGGCACTCCGATCCGCGACCTGGTGTGCGAAATCCACACACCGCAGGGCAGGCAGGTTTATCTGAGCATCACCATCTCCCCGATGCGAGACCCGCGAGAGCGCATTATCGGCTTTCAGGGTGCGGCAACCGATGTCACCGAGCGAATCCGCGCCCAGCAAGCTTTGGCGCGGGCGCGCGATCACGTGCGCGACGCGGTGGAAAGTATCCCTGGGCCAATGGCCCTACTCGACGCTGAAGAACGCGTGCAGGCCTGCAATCAGGCATTTTTAGACCAATTCGCCAAAACGGGTTACGCGACCCCGATCGGTATCACTTTCGAGAATCTGCTGATCGGCTGGGTGGCACGCGGTAACCCAACACCCGCCGAATTTGGGCGCGACGGCAAGCGCTGGATTGCGACTCGACTGAAAGCCCTGCGCGACTTGAAAGCCGACATCATCGCCGCGAGTGATGGCCGCTGGCTCAAGCGCGATGTACATGCAACGCCTACTGGTGGGCGCGTCATTCTCGACACCGACATCAGCGAATGGAAAAAGAGCGAAGCGCAAGCCGATCGTAACGCCAACTTCGACATGCTGACTGGCTTGGCCAATCGCCGCTTGCTGGACGACCGGATCGAACGCGCGATTGTTCAGTTGCGCCGCCTCCAGCAGCGGGCCGCCATCGTGATGATTGACTTGGACCACTTCAAGCCCGTGAATGACCAACGCGGTCACGCCATTGGCGATGCGGTGCTCGTCGAAGTCGCGGGCCGCCTTACTGCCACCCTGCGCGAAACCGATACCGTGGCACGCTATGGCGGCGACGAATTTGTGGCGGTGATTACCGCACTGAAGAGCGACGAAGATGCCTTGACCGCATCCGCCAAGCTGCTCGCGGCGCTGTTGCCGCCGATCAAGGTGGGAGAGCACACCATAGAAATCGGCGCTTCGCTGGGAGTCGCCATCGCCATCCGCCATGGCGCGGACAGTGCCACGCTGCTGCGTCGCGCCGATGCCGCGATGTTCCGGGCGAAGTCATTGGGGCGGAACCGGGTAGTGATGTGCGAGCTTGATGCACTGGGCAAGACCCTGTCGCTGCCGACCATCCCGGCGCTGGAGCCGGTCATTTCGGGCGAGTTTCCGGTGTATCGACCGGTGTCGGAGCACATGCAGGCCCCCAAGTAGGTGCCAATGCGGCGAATCACCAGGCCGGATTGCGCGACAATGTGGCATGCCTCCTGCCACTAGCGTCCCTACTACCGCTGTAAGCGTCGGCCCCAGTGCGCCCGCGTCACTCCTGACGCACAAACATTCGTTACAGAAGCAGCCAATCACGATCCGCCATACGGTGGGATTTTTGCGCGAGCACGCGCCTTTTTCGCAGATTGAAGAGCCCGCCTTAATCGCTCTGGCGCGCGCCGCCAAACTGTCGTACCACACCAAAGGCACGCAGCTTTTCTCGGCCAATTCGGGCGACCCGGCGACCTTTTACATCGTCCAAAAAGGTGAGGTGCGCAGCGCCCGCCCCGGGGCCGACGACGTGACCCACGACTACGCGATTGCGCTCCATGCGGGTGAGGCGTTTCCGTTGGGGGCCTTGATCGAAGGCCGTGCCCCGGTCAATGATTACTGGGCTTTTGGCGATTCGTTTTGCTACGAGTTTCCGCGCACCGCGTTCACCGCGCTCTACGATTCAAGCGCGGTGTTCCGGGATTTTTGCAGCCGCCGCATCGCCCATTTGTTGCAGGACTCGCGTCGCCAAACGCTCGAGCTGGCGGCCAGCCAGGCGGCCCAGGCGCAGAGCATGAGCTCGCTATTGAGCACGCTCACGCGCCGCAAACCCGTCACCTGCTCGCCCACCACGCCGGTGCGCGAGGCATTGGCGCTGATGCATGAACGCAAGATTGGCTCGATTGTGCTGATCGATGAAAACGAGCTGCCGGTGGGCATCTTCACCGAGCGTGATCTGATCGCCCGGGTGATCCTTCCGCAGGTCGATTTAGGCAGCCCGATCGCCGAAATCGCCTCCTGCCCGCCGATCACCCTGCCCGGCAACGCCACCGCATTTGACGCGGCGATGACGATGGCGCGGCACAGCATTCGCCATATTGTGATTACCGAAGGCGAACCCACCAAAGCACGCGCCACCGGGCTGATTTCGGAACGGGATTTGTTTTCGCTCACACGAGTGGGCTTGCGCCAGGTCAGCGCCGCAATCCGCCATGCGCGCTCGCTCTCGCGTCTGAAAAGTGCCGCCAGTGATTTGAAGCTACTTACACGCAACATGATGGCGCAGGGCGTGGCGGTCGAGCAACTCACCCAGTTTGTCGCTACGCTCAATGACGGGATTACCGAACGTGCGCTGGAGCTGTCGATGAAAGATGCCGCGCTCCATGGCATCAGCTTTGTTTGGCTGGCGTTTGGCAGCGAGGGCCGGATGGAGCAAACTTTTTCGACCGATCAAGACAACGGCATACTCTTTAGTGCCCCAGCGGGCATGAGTGCCACTGAGGCTAGGGGCATTCTGCTGCCGCTGGCACGGCATATGAATGAAGCGCTGGACGGGCTAGGATTTCCCTTGTGTCGCGGCAACATCATGGCCTCAAACCCGGAGCTATGCCTCACCCAAGCGGAGTGGCAAGAGCGCTTTGACCAATGGATTCACACGCCCACGCCGGAAGCTCTGTTGGCAGCCTCGATCTACTTTGATTTTCGGCCCTTGGCGCACTCGGTGGGCGCAACCTTCGAAGGCGCCTCCGATCTGCGCGCCTGGCTCGCGGGGCAGGCCAAGCGCAAAAGCTTCCTGCGCGCGATGGCCGAAAACGCGCTCGCCACCCTGCCCCCAGCCACCGCCACGTGGTTCGGCCACGACAAGTTTGAGCTGGAAGAAGGCAAGCTCGATTTGAAGCTCTATGGTGCGCGCCCTTTTGTTGACGCGGCGCGCCTCTTGAGCTTGGCGCAGGGCGTAACCGCCACTCAAACCAGCGAGCGCCTCAAAACCGCCTTGCCCAAACAAGACGACCCGGCCGCCATGATCGAAGCCTTCCACTTCATCCAGGGTTTGCGTCTCAAGCACCAGCTCAACCCCGGTGACCCGGCGGCGGGTGAGCATGCGCTGGAACACGCCAATCGTATCGACCCAAATAGCCTGAACACACTGGACCGGCGGATTTTGAAAGAATCGTTTCGTCAAGCGCGCAAGTTGCAATCGCGGCTTGAATTGGATTATCAGGTTTGACTGCGGCATGCTGGGCACCTGGTTTAAAGCCGAATCTCCTCTTAGCCGCAAAGACCAGAAACGTCTGGCGGACTGGGTTGATTTGCCTGAGCCTGACACCGCGACCGACATGCGCGAAATTCGTGCCGTGGTCTACGACTGCGAGACCAGTGGCTTAAACACCAAGACGGATGCCTTGCTGTCGATCGGCGCGGTGTCACTGCATCATGGCGCGCTCGATTTGGGCGAACCCTTCGAGTCCGTGCTGCGCCAGAAACAGGTTCGTGAAAGCCCGGCAGTGCTGATTCACGGCATCGGGCGCGACACCCAGTTAGGCGGCGAAGACCCCGTCGAAGCACTGGTGCGCTTGCTGGAATTTGTCGGCAAAGCACCGCTGATTGCGTATCACGCGCCTTTCGATGCGGCGATTTTCAAACGCGCTGCGGCCGACACTTTGGGCGCTACGATCAAACGCAAGTGGCTCGATTTAGCCGTGCTCTGCCCCTTGGTGTTTGATACGGCTGATTCGCGCGGCATTGACGGGCTGGACGCTTGGCTGGACCGCTTTCGCATTGTTCACCCCGCGCGCCACGATGCCCTGGGCGATGCCTGGGCCGAAGCCCAACTGTGGCAAATCACCGAAGCCGAAGGTCGCAAGCGGCATCAAGTGACGACGCTGCGAGGCTGGCTGGAATTGCAAAAATCAGGGAAGTGGATGCGTTAGTGTAGTGTTGCACGCTCACATGCCAAACCAGCGCCCAAACCACGCCACGCCAAACGCTACTGCAACCACCCGGCACACCTCCAAGACCTTGGCCCAGCGCCGGTTTTCAAGCAATCCACCGAGGCAGAACAAGGTCAGAACCACTAATCCGGCATAGGCTGCTTGTGCTGGAACAGCCAGCTTGGCCTGAATCGCGCCGAAGTGCGCCGCCATCGCCAAGCCCCCAAAAAACTGCAGCAGCGTGTAAGCCTGCATCGGGCGCGATACGTGGGCTTCAAAGCGCTTGAAGGTCGAGAGCGCAAAGGGTGAATGCGCAGCTGCATCGGGCGCACTCCAGCCCGGTGGCTTGGTCCACACCCGCAGCTTGTCGCCCCAGGCGGTGGTGCGCCACGAGGCCGCAATCATCTCGCCGTAGAGTCGCCAGGAAACGATAAACGGGTTCCAGCTTGCGAGCGCCGCGCGCGTGCCATACACCACCGGTTCAGCCGCGCGCTCTTCCTGAAAAGTGCCAAACAGCCGGTCCCACAGAATCAACACGCCACCGTAGTTTTTGTCTACATAGGCATCGTTCACGCCGTGATGCACGCGGTGGTTTGAGGGCGAGACAAACACGCGGTCAAACCAACCCAGCTTGCCCACGTGCTCGGTGTGGACCCAAAATTGGTAGAGCAAATCAATCAGCGCCACCGCCGCAAACACCTTGGGCGGCAACCCCAGCACCGCCAGTGGCAAATAGAAAATCCAGGTCCACCAAAAGCCGGTGGAAGTTTGCCGCAGGGCCGTGCCCAAATTGAAGTCTTCACTCGAATGGTGCACCGCGTGCGAGGCCCAAAAGGCGCTGACCCGATGCCCTGACCGATGCACCCAGTAGTAGCAAAAATCATAACCGAGCAAGCCGAAGAGCCAAACCCAGAGCGCTTCTTCAGGCAGTTTCCAGAGTGCGACGTGCTCGAACACCAGCGTGTACAAAGCCACCCGGAAGACCCGTGTGAACACACCGCACACCTGCGACAAAATCCCCTGCCCCAAGCTGGTGATCGTATCGGCCAGGCGGTAGGTGTTACGGCCCCGCACGACTCCCCAAATCAGCTCGGCACTGATGAGGAGGAAGAAGACTGGCGTGGCATAGAGAATCACTTTGTCCATAGGCAGATGATATTGCTAGACTTGGCTTCACGCTTACTCATTTCTCAAAAAACACCTCAGTCCATCCATTTCATTCATGATCCTGCCTTCAAACTTCATCCCTGGACTGCCATTCGACCGCACCCCCACCGACCAGGCTGCCGCCTGGTACATTTTTCACCGCGCCAAGCTCTTGGTTACCTCGCCAGATGAATCCGGCGGCACACCCGAATTGCCCTCGATTGCGCGGGCTGAAGAGTTGATCGCACCTGGCAGCATCAAGGCGCGCCGCTACCTTGGCGCGCTCGATGGCCTGCCCTGTTTTGCCGCTGAAGTGGAGAGCGACCAAGCACCACCGGGCTACCGTTTCGAGCCAGTGCGTGCCCTTTTCAACCGGGTGGACGACGTAACCCTCGCCGTGGCTGGCCGTGCGGTGCAGATGATCGAGTTTGGCCGCACCCATCGCTTCTGCGGGGCGTGTGCCACACCCACGGCGGCGCACGAAAACGGCAATTCGCTGCGCTGCCCCAGCTGCGGCGAAATCGCTTACCCGCGCGTGGCCCCAGCGATGATGGTGCTGATCAAACGTGATCTACCCACGGGGCGTGAATTGCTCTTGGCGCGCTCGGGCCGCTTTCCGGGCAAGATGTATTCCGCGTTGGCAGGCTTTGTGGAGCCGTCCGAATCCATCGAAGACTGCATCCACCGTGAAGCGTTTGAAGAAGTCGGCGTGCGGGTAAAAAATCTTCGCTACTTTGAGAGCCAAGGCTGGCCCTTTCCTCATTCGCTGATGATTGCCTTTGTGGCTGATTATGAGAGCGGCGAAATTGTCTGCCAGGAAGGCGAGATTGAAGACGCGCAGTGGTTCCCGCTCGATGCGCTGCCGCAGTTGCCGCATCGGTTGTCGATTGCGCGGCGGTTGATTGACGCGACGACGGTTTAAGGCATCTCCACCCATCCGCCGCTATGACTGACGAGGCGACCCCAAGGGTCGCTCATCCCTCGCAGCTCAAACTGGAAGCCACGCTCACGGCAGCCCAATACGCTGCCATTTGGAAGGATGCCAATAGCCGCCTTCAACGGCAGGCAATGGACCACAGCAGCGTAACGACTTGGCTGGGAACAACCGTGATCGCCACCACGGTGGCTTTGATCTGGCAGGCAAGCCTGCTGCGCGACCTGGGCAGATTGGCATCGACCCAGACCATCGGGCTGCTGGTGTGTATAGCGCTGGCAATCGTGGCCTTGTTTGTCTATATCCGAAAATATTGGCAGACTGCGGGTGCGATGTTTTTTGCGGCTTCTGCGCACGCCCGCAGTGCGCCGATCCACCTGTCATTTTCTGAAGTCGGAGTAAGGCAAACCTGGCGAACGGGTGCGCATGATTTCGGCTGGGTTGAATATGGTTCAGTCGTCGAAAAAGACGGATTGGTCCTGTTTCAGTCGCTGGTCGGCACGCAAGCAGTGCCGCTTGCGAGCTTCCGGAATGTGTCGGAACGCCAGCAGTTGATCGCGTGGGCAAATGCGCAGATTGCCGCCTCCAAGAAGCTTTCTGGTATTGCCTCTTCAGACATGCACTCGCAAGAAGCAATACCAGAGGCAGTCTTCGCGGCATCTGCGGGCGATTCTTCGCAAGCGCATACTGGGCCGGGAACCGAATCGGAGTTGGAATCGGGGCTGGAATCGGAGCTGGAATTGCCGTTGGCACTCTTCCCCGCTTCGCCAACGGCCACTGCCTGGCAAAGCCTGCGCTTTTGGCTAAGCGCCGGGATGCGCGTCTTGCTCTTCATGCCCTTGTCACCAGCGCCGGAGGCTAAACCGATGCCAGCGCTGCGCCATCTCGTGCCTTGGTTGGGCATCGCGCTCGTCGTGATCAATCTGTTGCTTGGGCTATTGGTCGGCATCGCACGCCTCGGGTGGGACGGCCAAGCCGAGTGGTCAATGCTGCAATACGGCACCACCTATGTGCCGGTAGCGCTGTTGGTGGCCGCGCTGCTGGCCGTGTTCCGGCCCGGGCAAGCCGATTGTTCCGCCGGTGAAGTTTTCGGTGTCCTCAGTTTGGCCTTGCTGGCCAGCGCGATTCCGATGACCCTGCTTGCAACTTGGCTGCAATCGCCCAGCGTGTACCAAGCCTTGCTGCACCGCAGCAGTGCGTTTGATGCAATCTGGTATTTCGTCCCGCTGTGGTGGAGCGCTGCGGCCGTTAAGCTCGCGACGCGAGTGCTCAAATTCTCGTCCGGGGCGGCGTTGGTGGCGCTGATGCTGTGCGCCATCGTCTTTATTGTGATGCAGCCATTTGCCACCGTTGCACTTGGGCTTTGGCAACCTCGCTACGACCCCGACCTAGCGGCCGCCCGGAATGGCCCGCGACCGGCCAACCCCGCATCTGAGGCGGTGCTGTACTCCCAAGAAACTTTGCTGCGGAACGCGCTTGCGAAGATTCAAAGCGACCCGACCACACCTGGCAAACCGCAGCTCTATTTTGTCGGCATGGGTGGCGACGCAACCCAAGAGGTGTTTTTAAAGGAAGTGCGCTCAATTGAAGGCTGGATGAAGGCCAACTTCGCAACCGATGGGCGCACCGTGATGCTGCTCAACAGCCCGAAAACGATCACCGACGTGCCGCTCGCCAATGGCACGACGCTGGCTGCCACCTTGCAGCGGATCGGTGAGGTGATGAATCGCGAGCAAGACGTTCTGTTTCTGTACATGACTTCGCATGGCTCAAAAGACCATAAATTCTCGCTGAATTTTCCGCCCCTGCAATTCAACGACATGACCCCAAAAACCGTGCGCGCTGCGCTGGATGCCGCCAAGATCAAATGGCGTGTCGTGGTCGTTTCAGCTTGTTACGCGGGTGGGTTTGTGAACGATTTGAAAGACGAGCACACGGTGGTGATTGCCGCAGCCGCACCCGACAAAGCCTCATTCGGCTGCACCAATGAAGCGGATTGGACTTACTTTGGGAAAGCATTTTTTGACGAAGCGTTGCCGCAATACCTGCTGCTCGATAAAGCATTTGCCGCCGCCCGCGAGATCGTGACGGCGCGTGAATTGAAGGAAAAACGCGAACCGTCGGCCCCCCAAATGGCCGCCAGCCCCGCCATGCTCGCCCATTGGGAGCGGCTGATTGACGCACAGCGGGGCGGCCAGGTAAAGCCCTAATTCGGACTCTGATCGATTGCAATTTTCATTCCCCACGCACCGTCATTCCTGCGCACGCAGGAATGACGGCTTGATGACTGAACAAGGTTTTCAATCACCTGGAAATGGCATAAATGCCCGACCTGCACCTACTAGCCTACCAATGCCTTTTCTTCGGTAGTCACCTCGTCTGGCCGTTCATCGTATGGTCGATTTGGCGATATCGCAAGCTGCGTCGTAGTCAGCGTGGC
This sequence comes from Burkholderiales bacterium, assembly GCA_031362865.1. Classification (GTDB taxonomy): domain Bacteria; phylum Pseudomonadota; class Gammaproteobacteria; order Burkholderiales; family JAEUOS01; genus JANLTH01. The sequence continues at coordinate 33,382 of JANLTH010000078.1, forward strand.
CATCGGCGCGACAGCCGACTTGGCAAGTTCGGGCTGGCAGCGCGCCTGCTGATCGCATTCACCTTTGTCTGGGCGCGCTTTGTTGAACCCAATTGGATCGTTGAAAGCAACACCACCATCAGCTTGGGCGGCAGCACCGCGCGCCCCACGCGGATCGCGCTGATCTCCGATGCGCATCAAGGCACTTACAAAGACGCGGCTTTTTTGCAGCGCGTCGTTGACAAGCTCAACCAGCAAGAGCTCGACTGCGTGTTGATCGCGGGCGATCATCTGTACGGTACCAGCCAGTCGCTCGAACAGCTCTTTGCGCCCTACAAAACGCTGCGGCATCGTGCCTACGTGGTCAACGGCAATCATGACTCGACCGAACTGATGCAGCACGGGCAGCACCGCCCGGTGGCTTCAGAGGCGGTGCGCCGCGTTACTGCCGCCCTGGCGCAAGCGAACTTGCCGCTGATTGAAAACCAGATTGTGGACTGCGGCGGGTTTGCCATCGCCGGGATTGGCGACCGCTGGAGCGGTGAGGAAGACGTGCGCCACATTCAAGCCTATCGCGGCAGCAAGCCCTTGATCGCGCTCACGCACAACCCTGATACCCATGACAAGCTGCGCGACACATCGGTCAAGCTGCTGCTGGCCGGTCACACCCACGGTGGGCAAATCCGCATCCCTTGGCTCTACAAACTGGTGTTGCCCGTGCGCGGCCCGTTTGATCGCGGCTTGCATGCGCCGCCGCTTCTGAGCCACGGCCCGCCGGTGTTTGTAACGAGTGGCTTGGGTGAAACGGCACTGCCGTTTCGGCTCTTCAACCCGCCGGTGATTGACTTGCTGACGCTATGGGACCGGCCCTGAAAAGCCAACCCGCACACCCCCTGAAAATCAGTAAACTCGAAATCGTTCGTCGTGGCCCGTCGTCGTCCGTCGTCAACCATCTCATTCAGGAGACACCAACATGAAGCGCACTGCCTTACTTGTCGGCCTCAGCTTGACTCTTGCCGTAAGCTCGCTGCCCACCACCGCATCTGCCCAAACCATCGAATGGACCGCCGGGCAATTGGGTGGCGGTTGGTACACCATCGTCTCGGGTGTATCCAAAATGGTTGAAGAAAAAACGCCGGGCTTGACCGTCAAGGCCGTGCCTGGCGGCGGCGCGGCTAACCCAACCAAGGTGCAAAACGGCCAGAGCCAGTTAGGCATGAGCATCGACATTTTCGCGAAAATGGCGCGCGACGGCAGCGGCACCTATGTCGGCAAGCCTCACCCCAAGCTGATGATGATCGGGCAAAGCTTGGGCGACACGCCGTATCACATGATTCGCGCAGCCGATGCAAAGCTCGGTTTCGACGAAATTTTGACCAGCAAAGATGTCAAGATTGGGGTAGTCAAATCCGGCGCGACCGATGAAATCGCGTTTCGCTGGGTGATGGAGCACTACGGCCAGACCTACGACACCCTGCGCGCCAAGGGCTACAAGTTTGTGCAGGGTGACTACTCTGAATTGGCTTCCGCTTTCAAAGACAAACAAATCGACTACGTGTTTTTCGCCCAAGGCTTGCCGGGCGCATCGGTGATCGACATGAGCACTGGGCGCGACGCGCAATTGCTCGAATTTCCGAAAAAACTGACCGATGCGATCTACGCCAAATACGGCATGGGCACGGGCGTGATTCCGGCTTCAACCTATCCGAAATACCAAAATAAAGACATCCCAGTGATGTCGATGGCGACCACGCTGATTACCTCGAGCGATCTCCCTGAAGATGTGGTTTACAAGGTGACCAAAGCGCTGTGCGAGAGCCAGGCCGACTTGCCCAAGGTGCATGCCAGCTTGAAAGACTTTGACTGCAAATCCGCCATCAAGGTGCGGCCGGTACCAGTGCACCCCGGCGCGTTGAAATACTACAAAGAGCGTGGTTGGGTGCAGGGCTAAGCGTTTTACGCTAGGCGCAGGCCCGGGAATGCGCAAGCTAACGGGTTTACCAGCCATCATTGTCGGGGCGGTCGCGCTTGGCGCCGCCCTGTTTCACCTGTACACCGCAGGCTTCGGTTTTTTCGAGCCACGGCAGCAGCGCTCGATCCACCTGCTGCTGCTCATGCCGATCATCTTTTTGATGTTTCCGGCGCGCGCAAGCTCCCCCCAAGACCGCCCGAGCGGGTTTGACTGGCTGCTCTTTGGGCTGGCGTTTGTGCCCAATCTCTATTCGTATGTGGAAGCAAATTCCATCAACATGCGCATGGAAAACGTGGACCCCATCTCGCAAGGCCAACTCGCCTTGGGCGCGCTCTTGGTGCTGCTGGTGCTTGAGGCGCTGCGCCGCGCGGTCACGCCGGTGCTGGCGGGCATGGTGGCGTTGGGCATCGGCTACCTCTTTCTCACAGAGCACATGCCGGGCATTTTGCAATACCGCAACATGCCGTTTCACGAGATTGTCGAGACCGCCTATCTGCTCAATGGCATGGGCATTTACGGCTCGATCACCGGAATTTCGGCCACCATGGTGGCCACTTTCATTATCTTTGGTGCTTTCATCGAAGGCAGCGGCATCGGGCGGCTGTTCCACAATGTGGGCATGCGGGTGGCAGGGCGCTACTCGGGCGGACCCGCCAAGGTGGAAGTCATCAGTTCGGCCCTGTTTGGCACGATCAGCGGCTCGTCTGTCGCCAATGTGTACGCCACCGGCTCGTTCACCATTCCGGCGATGATTAAGCTGGGCTACCAGCGCCACTTTGCGGCAGGCGTAGAAACGGCCGCCTCAGTCGGCGGGCAAATCATGCCGCCGGTGATGGGTGCGGGCGCGTTTGTGATGGCTGAAATGACCAACATCCCTTACGCAAAAATCGCCATGGGAGCCCTTCTTGGGGCGATTTGCTACTTTTTCATGATCCTGATCTCGGTGCATTTCGAAGCGAAACGCCTGCGCTTGGAAGGTTGCAAAGCAGAAGAGCTACCGCCGTGGAGCGACGTCATCAAAGACCTGCATCTGCTGATTCCCGTCGCAGTTTTGGTAGGCTTGATGCTGATGAGTTACTCACCCACCTTTTCGTGCTTTTGCGCCACCGTTTCGCTGCTGCCGGTTTCGTGGCTGCGCCGTGAAACGCGCCTTTACCCGCGTGAGGTGCTGGCGATGCTCATTAATGGCGGTAAAAACATGGCAATGGTGGCGCTTGCCTGTGCCGGAGCTGGGCTATTTGTTGCCGCGCTCACCGTCACCGGCATGGTGATTTCGTTCTCATCCGTGGTGACTGCCTTGGCGGGCAAAAGCCTCTTCATCTCCGGCGTGCTGTTGATGGTGCTCACGCTGATTTTGGGCATGGGCGTGCCCACCACGGCGGCCTACATCATTGGTGCCGCCATCGGCGCGCCGATTTTGGTCAAGATGGGCGTGCCCTTGCTGGCCGCGCACATGTTCATCTTCTATTTTGCGATCTTGGCCGACGCGACGCCACCGGTCTCAGTTGCTTCCTACGCGGCCGCGTCCATCGCGGGTGCAGACCCGATGAAAACCGGCGTGGCCGCATTCCGCCTGGGGCTGGCCGGGTTTGTGGTCGCGTTTTCCTACCTCTACAGTCCGGCACTCTTGCTGCAAGGCCCAGCGATTGACATTGTGGCGCAACTGCTCGTGAATCTGCTGGGGCTGACCTTGGTTTCCGCCGGGCTTTCCGGCTACTTTCGGGGTGATCGCGGCACGGCGGTGCGCGCGCTCATTGTCGTGGCGGGCTTGGGGCTGGTGCTCGCGCATGGCTTGCCGATTTGGTGGCGCATCGCAGCTGAAGTGGCGTTGCTGGCCGCGCTGATCGTGCTGCCAGCAAAATTGCCCGCCTCAGCTAGTGCCTGAAAAATGGCTATGGATAAGCCTCTTCAGGCATTTCCCAGAGTTGCACTAAACATTCCCAAGCATTGCTGCTGGAGCGATTGAATGGCTGAAGTGATCCGCCACATGGAAGTGCGCCTGGTGCGCTGGCCCTTGCGCATGAAGCGCCGCCACGGCGTGGGCGACGTGGAGCACGCGATGCCCGGCGTGCTTCTCAAGCTCACCACGAGCGAGGGGCGCATCGGTTGGGGTGAGGCTGCGCCGTGGTCGGTTTTTTCCGGCACTGCCGAAGCCTGCGCGCAGGGGTTGCATGTGTATCTACGGCCTTTGGTGCTGGGCGTAGCGGCGGAAAACGTTCAAACCATCATGCGCGCCGCCGACCGCACGCTGGTGGGCCACCCCGAAGCCAAAGCCGCGCTCGAAATGGCGCTCTACGATCTGCTGGGCCAGCAGCGCGGCGTGCGCGTAGCGGAGCTGCTGGGTGGCGTGTTTCGCGAATCTATCCCCTTAAGTGTGTCGATTGCCAACCCGGATTTTGACGAAGACTTGGAGTTCACCGCTGCGCGGCTTGCCGAGGGCATTCGCCTCTTCAAAGTGAAAACTGGCTTCAGCACCCACGCCGACGATTTGCGCCGCCTGGAACGCCTCAAAGCCATCTTGCCCGCCGATGCCGCCTTGCGGGTGGACTACAACCAGGGCCTCAATGCGTGGGACGCGCTGCCGAAGTTGCGCGATATCGAAGCCTTCCGCCCCGACTTCATCGAGCAGCCAGTGCCGCGCGACCGGCCTGACGCGATGGCTGAATTGGCCCGTGCGCTCGATACGCCGCTGTTGGCCGACGAGAGCGTATTCACCCCCGCCGAAGCCATCGAAATGGCGCGCAGCCGCTTTGCCGACTGCGTGAGCGTGAAGCTGATGAAATGCGGTGGCATGCGCCGCGCGCAGGAGATCGCCGCGATTGCCGAAGCCGCCGGAATCGCCGCTTACGGCGGCACGATGTATGAGGGCGGTATCGCCATCACCGCGGGTATTCACATGGTTTGCGCCACGCCCAATGTGTGCTTGGGGGCCGAGTTCTACACCGCCAACTATGTGCTCGGCGTTGAGATACTGCACCAGCCGGTAGACCTGCATGGCGGCGCGAGCCACCTGCCCGCCGGGCCAGGCTTGGGAATCAGCGTGGACGAAGCGGCAGTAGCGAGCATCACCGAAATGACTTTGCGATGAGCGCGCCTTTGCATGTCGCGGTCATCGGCGCGGGCATTATCGGGGCCTGCACCGCTTGGGAGTTGCTCAAAGCCGGGCATCGCGTGACCATTATCGAGCCCGGCACGCCGGGCGGCGAGCAGGCCGCGAGCTATGGCAATGGCGCGTGGCTCAGCCCCTCGTCAGTCGTGCCAATGTCGATGCCCGGCTTGTGGAAAAAAGTGCCGGGCTACCTGCTCGACCAGAGCGGCCCACTCACCATTCGCCCGCGTGATTTGCCTGAGTTAACGCCTTGGCTGCTGCGCTTCATGCGCGCCGGTGCCACCGTGCCGAAAGTGGAAGCCACGGCGCGCGCCCTTTCCGCCCTGCTGCACGACGCGCCCGCGCGCCACGCCGCCCTCGCCACAGAAGTGGGCGTGCCCGAGCTAATCGTGCGCAACGGCCTCCTTTACGCCTACCCCAGTCGCGCCGAATTCGCGGCCGAGGCGCTGGCGTGGCGCTTGCGGCGCGACAACGGCGTGGTGTGGGAAGAGTTGGATCGCACAGGTTTAGAACAACTCGTGCCCGATCTAGGGCCAAACTACCAATTCGGCGCTTACGTGCGCGCAGGCGCACATTGCGCCAACCCCGGTCAATACGTCGCTGCCACCGTCGCGGCCAGCCTGCAACGCGGCGCGGTGATTGCCCCAAGAACCGCCACTGGCTTCACTCTTCAGGCAGGCCGCTTGCACGCCGTGCGCACCGACCAAGGCGAGATCGCCTGCGACCGCGCCGTGATCGCCGCTGGCATCCGCTCCGCATCACTCGCGCGGGCGGCGGGCGACGCAATTCCACTCGCAGCGGAGCGCGGCTATCACATCGCCATCCCGCAGCCTGGCATCCATCTCGAAGTGCCGGTGATGCCTAGCGACGGCAAGATGGCCAACACCTCCACCACGGTCGGGTTTCGCGCTTCGGGGCAAGTGGAACTTGCCGATGTGGATGCGCCACCGAATTGGCGGCGCGCCGAGATCTTGCTGGAACGCGCGCTGCTGGCATATCCCAAATTGGCGGAAGGCTTAGACCGCAGCACGGTCAAGCGCTGGATGGGGCATCGACCGTCTACACCGGATGGGCTGCCCGTGCTAGGCCCGGCGAGTGGCTGTGCCGATGTGCTGCATGCCTTTGGACATGGGCATGTGGGGCTGGCTGCAGGGGCCGTGTCGGGGCGGGTGGTGGCGGATTTGGTGGCGGAAAAGGCCTGCCCCATGCCGATCCAGCCTTATCAAGCACGTCGATTCGACGCTCACTGATGCCAATCCCCATCTCGTTGATTCGAGCGCGTTCTTATTCCATTTCTAAATCATTACGAGATTAGGCGCACCGACGACGACAGTGCGCGTAGCACGGCTAGGAAGGGGCAACGACATATCGTAATGATTTAGAAATGGAATTAGGTGTCACGATTTAATTGTGGTCGGTCCTTGATTGTTAATCGACGATGTCGTAGGTGTAGCGCTCTTCGCTGCTGGTGTGGCTGGTAGCGGGTATGCCGGGGGCCGGATTTGGGCCAGACTCGGCGAAGCGGGTTAAGCGCCCGGCTTGGCCGTATTGGTAGGTGCTGCTTTTGGGAGTGCCCGCAGGCGCGAGTGGGTAGCGGCGGTGGCTATGCGGCGGTTCGCGCCGCGCAGCGGGGCGCGCTTCAGAAGCGCGGCGTTGGAGGTGCTACGGGCGTATAAACTGCGACACGGCATGCCTGAAGAGGCGCTCTGGGATTGGCTCTTCGTGGGTGATGGCCGGAGAGGCAATAGCACCAAGTGCTTTCACGGAACGTGACAATGAAACGGTGCGTTTGTAGAATGACGCATTCGCTCCAAATTGCCACCAGGAATTGCCATGTCTGCGGTCACCATTGATGATGTGTTTGCGCTGTTTAAAGAGGCGGATCGGCGCTCGAAAGAGACTGAACGTTTGATCGAGAAGCTTACTCAGGAGTCCCGTGAGACTGAGCGCTTGCTCAAGGATCAAGCGAAGGAAGCTGACGCACGCTCCAAGGAAGCTTCCGAACGCACCAAAGAAACCGAGCGCTTCCTGAAAGAGCAATCCGCCGCTACCGATCAAAAGATCAAAGAAGTCACCAAGCAGATTGGCGACTTAGGCAATCGCTTCGGCGAGTGGGTGGAAGACTTGGTGGCCCCCGCAGCGGTCCGCCTGTTTGTCGAACGTGGCATCAAAATCAAAACGATGCAGCGCTCGGTTGAAGTGAGTCGTCCTCTGGAGGCCGGTGGCGGCGGCCTTGAAATTGATGTGCTTTTGGTCAATGGCAAGGAAGCGGTGTTGATCGAGTGCAAGAGCCGCGCTGCGAAGGCGCATGTGGACGAGCACATTGCCCGCATGGGCAAAGTGCGTGAATTCTTGCCGCATTTGGCGAAGGTGAAGCTCTACGGCGCGATCGCAGCCGTGTCCCTGGTTCCTTCGGTGCGCGACTACATCATCAGCAAAGGCATGTTCGTTATCGAGCCTTCGGGCGATACGGTGGCGGTGACCAATGTGCGAGGTTTTAAGCCGCACGGTTGGTGATCGTCAAAACCGAGAGTGCAACAGCAAAACGCCGCCCAATTCTGGCGGCGTTTTTGTTGGTGAATTGAAGAGGCGCACTGGGTCAGAGTCTTCGAGCATCAAGGCTTGCAGAATGGCTCTGGTGGCGGGTCTTCAGATATATCAACCCCGGCCCCTTTGATTGGTTGCGCACCAAACTGCCGTGCATCGGGTTCGCAAAGCTTAAGGTCAGCACATTACCGTCTATATCGCTCACTAACCTCGCAAAGTCCAGTCGCACCTCGCTGTTGCGCCGCACCGTCACGGTCGCATCCAGAGCGATCGGTGCGTCGTTGACCGGCAACACCTTCACCGCCAGCGTCGCAGTCGTGGTCGCTGAGGTGTTTGTGGCAGTTTCGGTTGCCGTGGCAACGACTTGTAGATTCAGGGTTCCCGCAAAGTTCGCCGGTGGCGTGAGCCACAGGTTTGCTTGGTTCCAGTTCGTGATGTCCACACTCGTGTTCCCGGCGGTGGCTGTGAAACTCTGCAACCCGTCGCTTAGGCGTGCGCCCACCGGCAGGGCGTTGAGGTGCACGCTCAAGGTTTCCGAGCCATCGGTGTCGCGCAATTGCGCCTGAATTGCTGACAAGCGGATCGCCGTGTCTTCCCGACCGGAATTGGCGGGCAACACCTCGGTCAACGCAATATCGTCGGGAATCTAAGGGGCCAGGGTCGATATATCTGAAGACCCGCCACCAGAGCTATTCTGCAAGCATTGATGCTCGAAGACTCTGACCCAGTGCGCCTCTTCAAGTGAAAGGGGTTGATTTTCTGCCAAGTCGCACTCCCATGTTCGTTGTAGCAACCATCCCTGCACTCCCGGCCCGAGCCGCGCACTTCTACCCTGACTGCCGTTTAGAGTGGATAGCGCGGCAGCTCGCGCTGCAACTCCACTGCGGTTCGTCGCACGATCTGACCGTTCTCGACCACGACAATCGCGGTACCTGTTTGAATGGCGACACTCCTAGCCATCACTGCGGCTCGCTCCATCGCAGCCAATGACGCGAACAGATCGGGGTCTTTAGCATTTCTCAAAAACTGGCCTAACTCTTCTTGCGTCACGAGTTCTCTCCTGCTGAGATTAAGATTGGGGTAGCATCGGTATTGTCGTAGAAAGCCCATGCGTTCACAATAGCGCGGTATCGGTTCTCGAAATTGCGCTTACCGGCCTCGAATCGACGGCGAATCACGTTTTCGGGAATATTGTGTCCCCCCTGCCTGACGCGCTCGGCGACGCGCGCAACCGCAAGGTCTGCCGATGGTAGTGAGAGAAAGAACAGGCTGACGTGATAGCCACTCTCGCGCCAAGCGCGAATGTGCTTGAGGTAAGAAAGACCGGAGAGAGTCGTTTCGAAGGCGAAGCTCTCTTCGCTCTTCACGGCGAGCGTAATTTCCTCCAGCATCAACTTTCCTGCCCTAAGTGCCTCGGCCTCCGGCGCAAACGGCGAGAGTCCCGCCGCAATCAAATCCGCATTGATAAACCTTGGGCAATGGGCTTCGTGCGGCAAGAACGCCCGGGCGAAAGTGGTTTTGCCTGCACCGTTCGGGCCAGCGATGATGATGATCTTTTTCATCGTGCGGCAAATCAAATGACCCCCGCCGCCCGCATCTTCGCAATCTCCGCCGCGCTAAACCCTTTTGCAAGCAGCGTCTCCTCCGTATGCGCGCCGAGCGGCGGCCCCACCCATTGCGTGCCGCCGGGGGTGCGGGAGAGCTTGGGTACTACGCCTGGCAACTTCACGGATTCACCATCCGGCAAGGCATGCGTTTCGATCATGCCGCGCGCTAGGTATTGCGCGTCTTTGGCGATATCGGCAATCGAGTAAATGCGGCTGTTTGGCACTTGCGCGGCATCGAGTTTGGCAAGAATCTCGGTGGCGTGGCTGGCGGCGCACCATGCGCCAATCGCGGCGTCCAGTTCGCCCACGCGTTTGACCCGCCCGGCGTTGTCGGCCAAGGTCGGATCGTTGCCTAAATCGTCACGTCCAATCACCGTCATCAGGCGCTTAAAAATCGAGTCGCCATTCGCGCCGATCACGATGTAGGTGCCTTCTATAGATATGTAGGTGTTCGATGGCACGATGCCGGTCAGGCTGGTGCCCACGCGCTCGCGAATCTCGCCGGTTTTGTCGTACTCAGGCAGCGCGCCTTCCATCAGGTTGAACACGGCCTCGGTGAGCGCCACATCCACCACTTGGCCCAAGCCGGTTTTGGTTTTGTGGTGCAGTGCCATCAGCACGCCGATTACGCCATGCAGCGAGGCGATTGCGTCGCCCAGCGATACGTTCATCCGCACCGGCGGGCGGTCTGGAAAGCCTGTGACATAACGCAGGCCTCCCATCGATTCGCCAATCGAGCCAAAGCCCGCTTGGTCGCGCAAAGGCCCGGTTTGCCCGAAGCCAGAAATACGCAGCATGATCAGGCCGGGGTTGTCGCGGGCCAATTCCTCGTAGCCCAAGCCCCACTTTTCCATCGTGCCGGGGCGAAAGTTTTCGATCACGATGTCCGCATCGCGCGCGATCCGGCGGATGATTTCTTGCCCCTCGGGCACACGCAAATTCACGGTGACCGATTTTTTATTGCGCGCCTGCAAAAACCACCATAGTGAAGTGCCTTTGTGCAGCTTGCGCCAGGTGCGGATCGGGTCGCCACCACCGCCCTTGCCGTCGGCGGGAGATTCGATTTTGATCACTTCTGCGCCGAATTCGGCGAAAGTTTTGGCGGCGAAGGGGCCAGCGATCAACTGTCCCAGTTCAAGTACTTTCAGCCCGGCTAATGGTCCCATAATCTCTTTTTAAGTTGGCAGGCGAAGCAGCGCCACCACCACGGTCACTACGCCCAGCCCCAAATTAATCAATACCCATTGGCGCACTTTGCCCAGTGCAGTGGCAGCCAAGGGCCAGTCAGCAGCGGCAACAGCCTGCTGCAAGCGCTTGTAGAGCACAAAGCGGATGTGCCCGAAAAGCGCAGTCATGACCAGGCCCAAGAGCATCATCCAATGCACATAGCGGCCCACGCCCTTCATGCCACCCATCTCACCGATCATCCAAAAACCGCTGACCAAGATCACCAGCACCGCCATGGCGACCAAGCGGAAAAACCGCCCGAGCACGTCCTCCATCAACTTCAAACGCTCCGGGGGTGGCAACGTGGCAACCGCTGGGCGCAGGGCGAAGTGGGCGAAAAACATGCCGCCAACCCATACGAGTACGCCCAGTAGGTGGAGCAAGAGCAAGAGTTTGAGCAGCACGGGGTTTTTCCTTTAAATAAGTTTGGTTTGTAACGCTTCGAGCACCCGGCGTACCGGCGCAAAACTCTTGCGGTGAATCGGTGAGACGCCGTGCCGCGCGAGCGCTACTAAATGGCTAGGCACGGGGTAGCCCTTGTGCTGCAAAAAATCGTATTGTGGAAATTTCACATGCCAGCTACGCATTTCAGCGTCGCGCGACTCTTTGGCCAGAATCGAGGCGGCGGAAATTGCCGCGACCCGTGCATCACCCTTGACCACCGCACGGGTGAGCATTGGTAACTGCGGGCAACGATTACCATCCACCCACACCTCGTCAGGCGACACCAAAATTTTTGCCACCGCGCGCTGCATCGCCAAGAACGTGGCTTGCAGAATATTGAGGCGATCGATTTCCTCAACCGAGGCGCTGGCAATGCCAAATGCCATGGCGTACTGCTGAATTGGCACGAAGAGCTTGGCGCGCTGCGTTTCGGTCAGAGTTTTGGAGTCGGCCAAACCGTTGAGCGCAGCCGGCAGTTTGCCTGGCGGCAATACCACCGCCGCCGCGTAGACCGGCCCGGCCAGTGGCCCACGCCCGGCTTCGTCCACTCCGCAAACGAGCAAACCCTTGGGAATTTTGATCGGCGGTTCTTGCAGCTTTTGCGCCGCGCGACGACGGGCGGCGGCTTCAGCTCGCTTTAGCTCGCGCGGGCCGAGTAACTCAAGGGCGCAGGGTGCATCGCTCATGCGTCGATTCTACTGAGAAGGCAGTAGCGGCAACACCGCGTCAGCCGCGCGTTCCGCCGTGTTTTGCTTTAACTCCTGGTGCATTTGCGTGTACCACGCTTGCAAACTGGCAGTGTTTTCCGGGTCGTGCATCAGGCGCACGGCACTGGCAGCAATGGCATCGGGCTGGGCGTTGGCCCCAATGAACTCGGGCACGATGAATTTGCCCGCCATGATGTTGGGCAGACCGATCCATGGGATCATCAGCTTGCGGCGGATCATCATCCAAGTCAGCGTAGCCCAACGGTACACAATCACCATCGGCTTTTTGTAGAGCGCCACTTCAAGGGTGGCAGTGCCGCTGCAGCACACACAGAAATCGCACGCGGCGATTACGTCGTGGGAGCGCCCATCGATCAGCTTCCAATCCAGTTTTTTAGCGCCGGTGCGGCGAATCGAGGCTTCAAACAGCGTGCGCAATTTGGCCGACGCCAGCGGCACAATAAAGGTGAGCGGCGTTCGGCTTTGCACAGCCATCGCCTTGGCGCTGCTGGTAAAAATGTCCGCCAATAACTCCAATTCTGAAACACGCGACCCCGGAAGAACAGCTACCAGCATGCCTCTTGGGGCATCGAGTGGCAGGCGATCACGCGCGGCTTGGGTGTCGGTCTGCATCGGGATTACGTCGGCCAGCGGGTGGCCGACGTAGGCATGCGGCACCTCATGCGCGGCGTAGGTTTTGGCTTCAAACGGGAACACGAGCAAGGCTTTATCGACCGCGCGCTTCATTTTATGGATGCGCTCAGGCCGCCACGCCCAGATCGACGGGCTGATGAAATGCACCGTTTTAATGCCCGTTTCACGCAAGCCGATTTCGAGATTGAGATTGAAGTCTGGCGCATCGACCCCGATAAACAAGTCAGGCGGATCGGCGAGCAACCGCTCCTTCAGTTGGCGACGAATCCCCATGATTTCGCAGTAGTGGCGCAGCACTTCCACATAGCCACGCACGGCGAGCTTGTCATGCGGCCACCAGGCGGCAAAGCCCTGCGCCGCCATCTTCGGCCCGCCAATGCCGAAAAATTCCACATCGGGTATGCGCGCTTTAAGAGCGCCGATCAAATGCGCGGCAAGCAGATCGCCTGATGGCTCGCCAGCCACCATGGCAATGCGGATTTTCTTCATAGCAATTGCTGAAGAATGGCTATAGATAAGCCTCTTCAGGCCAATGCCGCCAAGATGCTTGCGTAGCGCGCATTCTGGGCCAATGCCTCACGAGAGGCAGCAGGCGCGGGCTTCTTCAGGGCGGCAATGCGCGCGGCGTTCACCGGCGGTTGTTGCTGCGCGGCCAGCCCGGCACACAGCTCGTCGATACCAATGCCGTTGTTGCACAAAAGCACCATGTCGCACCCCGCATCGAGCCCAGCGCGCGCTTTGGCGAGCACGCCGCCCGATGCACCCGCGCCCGAGTTCGCACCTTCCATCGAGAGATCGTCTGAAAAAATAATGCCGTCAAAACGGTAGTCGCGCCGCAAAATTTCCAGCAGCCACTTTTTCGAAAAGCCCGCCGGTTCTGCATCCACCGTCGGGTAAATCACGTGCGCGGGCATCACGGCGGTCAGCCCTGCGGCGATCAGTTGCTTGTAGGGCAGCATGTCGGTGGCTTCGATCTCGGCATAGCTGCGCTCGTCCACCGGCACTGCTAAATGCGAATCTGCGCGCACATAGCCGTGCCCTGGGAAATGCTTGCCGCAGCTTGCCATGCCACCTTCAAACAGGCCTTTTTGAAGGGCCGCCGCCAGTGCGGCAATCGCATTGGGGTCGCGATGAAACGCCCGGTCGCCGATCACGCCCGATTCGCCGAAATCGACATCGAGCACCGGCGTGAAGCTCAAGTCAAGCCCGGTGGCGCGCAACTCAGCAGCCAGGACAAAGCCCAAATCTCGGGCGCGCTTGAGCGCCGCATCTTCGTCGATGTTCCACAGCGCGCCTAGGCTGCGCATCGGCGGAATGGCGGTAAAGCCATCGCGAAAGCGCTGCACCCGACCGCCTTCGTGATCGACTGCGATGAAGAGTTCCGGCTCGCGCAGGGCCTTGATCTCGCGGCACAGCGCCGCGACTTGCGTAACGGAGGTGAAGTTGCGCGTAAACAGGATCACGCCGCCTACCTGTGGGTGAGTCAGGCGGGTGACGTCGCGTTCGTTTAAGGTGGTGCTTTCGACGTCGGTGACGACTACGCCTAGGGGGAGGTGGATTTTCATGAGTTTGGATCAGGTTAATGGGAGCAAAAAGGTCTCCCGATGGTCAAAGAATATGCCAAGAGAAAATATCTGCACCCAACCGCGCCGGGTGTAGTTTCATGCTTGGAGCAAGCTGGCGCAGTTCGCGTGCGACAAGCTAGCCGCGATGCTTCGAAAGAACCTGCGGGCGCAGCACTTAGCGGATTTTTCGATAGAACTTTGCGTCATGTCCGAGGTGTGTGGGATGGCAGGTGAGAACATTTCAATCTGCCGGAGGCATAGGAACCGGACGCTCATCCCACAAAACCGTTGCACGACCCTCGCAATCTACCACCCGGATATTGCTCACCATTCGACCGTACAAATGGGGATTGTGTCCGCACCTCATTCTGCCCTGCCAAGAGATTCCATTCAATGCCGCATAGAGCGTCGGGTGGGGAATCAGTCACTTGTTTTTCGCATAGATCGCTTTTTCATCGGCAGTCGAAGTCTTCTCTATGTATAGCTGTTCCATCAAGTCTTTGACCTAGCTGGAGGGCTTTCGATAGTTGACAAATGCGACGATTTTTTCTTCTACAGCCGCGTGGTCACCGAGCCACTCCCACGTGATAAGCCAAGCGCTCTTCATTTTCATGATTACTTCAGCTATGAATCTTCGCCCGTAAGCGCAATCGTCGAGTTTGCGTCGTCGCACACGGGGTGGAAGTGGCATCCGACATCCGGCGCTGCTGCGTCGGCGAGCTGCCCTTCCCTCTACCCCCTCCGCCCAAACAGCCCCCAACCCTTCATCGTCATCACAATTTCGCCGTGCTGATTGAACGCCTCGGTGAGCGAATTCACCGCGCCACGATCTGGTTTGCTTTGCGAGGGTTTGGTCTCCAGCACCGTGCGGTGATAGGTGAGCACATCGCCGGGGCGCACCGGTTTGAGCCAACGAATTTCGTCGACTCCCGGCGAGCCCAAGCTGGCCGATTGACCCAACGAGCTGTCGACCAAAATCCGCATACCCATCGCACAGGTGTGCCAGCCTGAGGCGATCAAGCCGCCGAACATGGTTATTTCAGCGGCGGCTTCGTCGATGTGAAACGGTTGCGGGTCGTAGCGTTTGGCGAATTCGATGACTTCTGCTTTATCGACTGTGATGCTGCCAAGCACGGTCTGGTCGCCTACCTTGAAATCCTCAAAATAAATCACCGTCCAAGCACCCTAGAGCGCGGCAAACAAGGCCAGATGGTGATCGACATCGCCCAAGGTTTGGTCGATCATCGTCATGCGCTTGAAGTAGTGGCTGATCGGCATTTCCCAGGTCATGCCCATGCCGCCATGCATCTGAATCGCCTCTTGCCCCACCACCTTGATCGCGCGACCCACGCGCACCTTGGCAGCAGAAACGGCGCGACGCCGCTCGGTGCGGTCAGTCGAGTGGATTTTCACCGAGGCCAAGTAGGTGAGCGACTTGGCTTGCTCCAACTGCATGAACATTTCAGTCGCGCGATGTTGCAGCGCCTGAAAGCTGCCAATCACTTTGCCAAATTGCTGGCGGGTGCGCAGGTATTCGAGCGTTTGTTCGTTGGCAACCGCCATCACGCCAACCGCCTCGCCGCACAGGGCGGTAATGCCGATGTCGGCGGCGTGCTCGATCAATGCGAAGCCTTCGCCAGCGGTGCCCAGCACTGCCTCAACCGGTGTATTGGTAAACGTAATGTCGGCAGCCCGCATGCCGTCAATAGTGCGGTAAGACTTGATGGCCACGCCAGCGGCCTTGGCATCGACCAGCGCCACCGCCAAGCCTGCGTGGTCGCGCGTACCGCCGCTCACGCGGGCAGAGACGATCAACTTGTCAGCTTCAGCGCCGTGCAGCACCACGGTTTTGCTGCCATTCAATTTGCCTTCTTTGAGCGAGGTGGTCACATTGAACAGCTCGTAGCGCGACTGTGGCTCGCCAAGAGCCACGCCCAGCTTGGCTTCTCCGCCTACGATCTTGGAGAGCAAGCTCTGGTGCGCTTCTTCAGAGGCCAGCTTGAGAAATGCCACGCCCATCACCGCCGTGGCAAAAAAAGGCTCCACCACCAGCGCGCGGCCAA